>CAWBRS010000018.1:0-17976 GCA_963791345.1 uncultured Thermoleophilia bacterium
CACGCGCGCAGCCGAAGGATTATACCTGTCTGCGCGCGTGCCCCACGTGAGGTCGGGCCGACGCCGGCCGAGGAGGGCCGGTGCGGCAATTCGGAGGCGGGCCGGCTCGGGCCTACGACGTCTCCGCCGTCTCGTCCTGCTGCGTCTCGCGCCAGTGGCGACGGCACGCCGGCATGAGGTGCCACTCGCCCTTGGGCCCCTCCACCGGGATGTAGATGACTTCGGGGTCGCCTTCGTCGGGCAGGGGCATGCCGCAGTCGTAACAGTGCTGCTGCTCGTGTTCGTCGCCCTCGCTGAAGAACGGGAACAGCGGCTCCTCCATCCCTCCTCCTTCCCCCCTTCGTGTGAGACCGGCGAGACGCGCTCGTCGGGAGCACACGACTAAGGCTACGGTGTACCCGCTGGGCGGAGGTCTACCCCTCGGCGGTGTCGCCCGCCCCGCTCGGGAGGCGGCGCGGCGCCGTGCGGGGTAGGCTTGGCCGCAGTCCCAAGGAGGTCCCCGTGAAGTACGTCCGCATGCCCATCGAGGTCGAGTCGCCCGAGGAGTTCGGCTACGACAAGATCAAGTACAACCTCTCCGAGAGCTCGGTGCGCGACCGCACGCTGAGCGACGTCGGCATCGAGCTCGGCGACATGGTGCTCTACTACGGCGAGCACATGGGCCACAAGGGGCTCATGGAGCTGATCGCGCAGGCGAGCAGCGGGCCGGCGGGCGCAGCCGAGCCGGCCGACGTCCTCGTCACCGCCGGCGCCGCCCAGGCGCTCTTCATCATCGCCACGACCCTGCTCGAGAAGGGCGACCACCTCGTCGTCGTGCGCCCCAACTACGCGACCAACATCTTCACCCCGCGCGCCATCGAGGCCGACATCAGCTACCTCGAGCTGACCTTCGAGGACGAGTGGCGCGTCGACGTCGACGCCCTCGTCGCGCTCATGACGCCGCGCACCCGGTACGTCAGCATCACCGTGCCGCACAACCCGACCGGCCAGATGATGGGCGAGGCCGACCTGCGCCGCCTGCTCGGCATCGTCGAGGAGCGCGGCTGCCGCCTGCTCGTCGACGAGACCTACCGCGAGATGACCTTCGGCGGGCCGCTGCCGGTGACGGCGACGCTGAGCCCGAAGGCCATCAGCGTCTCCTCGCTCTCGAAGACGTACGGCATCCCCGGCATCCGCACCGGCTGGCTCATCTGCAAGGACCGCGACCTCATGCAGACCTTCCTCGGCGCCAAGGAGCAGATCGGCATCTGCGGCAGCGTCGTCGACGAGGAGATCGCCTACCAGGCGTTGCGCCAGAGGGACGCCTGGCTGCCCGAGATCAACGGCCGCATCCAGGAGGCGCTCGCCGTCACCCGTGAGTGGATGGACGGCGAGGAGCTGATGGAGTGGGTCGAGCCGAAGGGCGGCGTCGTCAGCTTCCCGCGGATCAAGCTCGACGCGCCGGTCGACGTCGACCAGTTCTACCGGGTGCTCACCGAGGACTTCGGCACCTACGTCGGCCCCGGCCACTGGTTCGAGCAGTCGCGCCGCCACTTCCGCCTCGGCTTCGGCTGGCCGACGCTCGACGAGCTGCGCGGCGGGCTCGCCGGCATCTCGGGGGCGCTGCGGGCGTCGCTGACGGAGTAGCTGCGCCGGCGCGCTGCGCGCGTCGCTGACGCACTGACAGCGGGTCGCCGTTCTCGATAGACCCATCCTCGACGCTTCAGCACGCTACCTCACTATGAGGTAATATTACCTTGAAGTGAGGTAATGAGGCCGCAAGCCCGGAAGGAGGGCGGAAGGTGACACCGTCACTTGAGGCCATCTTCGGCAGCCGGTCGGCGGCTCAGGTCTTGCTGTTCCTGCAAGCCTACGGCTCGGGCCATGCGCTCCGGATCGCTACCACGTACTCCGTCTCCGTCAGTCCGATCCAGCGCCAACTGCGGCGGCTCGAGCGTGAGGGCGTGTTGCTCAGCCGAATGATCGGGAGAACGAGACTGTTCGAGTTCGACATGCGTAACCCCACCGTGCGGAACCTTCGCGACTTCCTCGAGGCGGAGTTGGCTCTCGTCCCCGAAGAGGAAGTGAAGGCGTACTATCGCCAGCGGCAGCGTCCGCGACGGTCGGGGAAACAGGCGTAGCCGGATGAGCGCTATCGGCTGTCGTGCCGGTGGCACCCGTGTGGGGTGCCCGCAGTCTCGTCACGGCGCGGTGTTCAGCCCGCCGGGAACGTCGTAGAGCATCCAGCCGTCCACCTGGGTGATCTTCCACGCGCCGTCGATGCGCTCGAGCGTGTACTGGTCGGCCGAGGTCGAGGAGTAGGTCTTGCTCGTGCGCGGGCCGAGCTCCCCGGCGTGCTCGTCCCAGTACGCCGAGGTGCGTGTCATCTGGACGGCGGCGCGGACGACGCAACTGTCCTCCTCGAACGCCGTCACCTGCCAGTAGACGATCTCGCCGTCCCACGCGACGGGGAGGGCACCCGAGAGGTCGCGGATCTCCTGACGGATGCCGGCGAGGTACGTCCAGCCGACGTTGCCGTGCAGGACCGCCTCGCCGTCGGCGACCGTCCTGATCCTCTCGGTGTGGGTGCGCAACAGCCGTGTGCAGCGCGCGAGCGTGAGCACTCGCCCGTAGTACTCCTCGGGCATCACGGGCTGCGCCTCGACCGTGAAGGCGAGAACCGCCTGGCGGAGCTCGGCCTCGACGTCGGCCGGTACGTCCGGCGCGTCCCCGGTGGTCGCCGCGGCGTAGGCGGCCAGGCCGAGGAGAACCACGACGACAGTCGCCAGGAATCCGAGTCTGACGCTTCTGCGCATGGCGGACGCCTCCTTCGGCGTGTGCCCCAGCATACGCCCAGGCACACGGCGGGCGGTGGAGACGTCTGCCTTCGGCAGCAGCCGGGGAGAGTCTGTCGCGCCCGCCCCGTGGGCCTCAGGCTCGCCGCGCGACCGGCGCCCGGCCCACCGCGGGCGCGACACCGTCGTGACCGGCTACACTCTGAGCGGCTTATGCTCGAGGTCCACGACATCGGCACGACGACCGCTGCGCCCGGGCGCCCCGCGCTCGAGGTGGCCGAGGTCGTCCTCGCGAGCACCGTCCTCACGGTGCGGCTGCTCACGCTGGGCGCCGCCATCCGGTCGGTCGAGACGCCCGACGCCCGGGGGCGCCTCGGGCCGGTGCATCTCGGGCTGCCGACGCTCGCCGACTACGAGGACGCGGCCCGGAACCCCCATCTGGGCGGGTCGATAGGCCGCTACGCCAACCGCATCGCCGGGGCTCGCTTCCCGCTGGACGGGCGTGACGTGGTGCTGGAGCCGAACGAAGGGTCCAACCAGCTGCACGGCGGGCGCGACGGGTTCGACCGCCGTGTCTGGGAGCTGCTCGCGGCCGACGGCGCGGACGACGGCGGCACGGCGCGGTTCCGCCTGGTCAGCCCCGACGGCGACCAGGGGTTCCCCGGCACGGTGACCGCCACCGCCACGTACACGGTCGCGGGCGACACCCTGCGCATCGCCTACGAGGCGATCGCCGACGCGCCGACTGTGGTCAACCTCACGAACCACGGATACTGGAACCTGGAGGGGTCGCCGAAGGTGGACGAGCACCACCTCGCGCTCGCCGCCGACCTGGTGCTCCCCGTCGACGACGCCGGCGTCCCCAGCGGTCCGCTCCGGCCGGTGGCCGGGACGGTCTTCGACCTGCGGGCGCGCACTCGGCTCGGGCCGGCCATGGCGTCCCACCCGCCGGGCTTCGACCACTGCTTCGCCGTCACCGGCCCGGCGGGCACTCTGCGTGCGGCGGCGGTGCTCGACGCGCCGGCCTCCGGCCGGTGGATGGCGGTGCGGACCGACCAGCCCGGGGTGCAGCTGTACACGGGCAACAACCTGCGCGACCCGTTCGGCACGCATGGGTCCGTGTCGCTCGAGACACAGTGCTTCCCGGACACTCCCAACCGGCCCGAGCTGGGCTCCGCCCGGCTCGGGCCGGGGGAGCGCTACGCGAACGTCACGGAGCTGCGCTTCGGCACCGGCCGACCGCCGGGCGTCGATGAAGTGGAGTGGTGAATCTGCGCTTCGACAGGGGCGGACCACCGGTGTCCCGTCGGGTGGAGTGACGAAGTCGCGCTTCGCTGCAGGCGGATCGCCGCTCGTCGGTCAGTCGGGTCTGCCGTCCTGCTCCGCCTGAGTGGCGCGCCCGGCGCCCGGCTCGCGGCGCTCTCGCTGCCACGCGGCCAAGGCGTGGGCGTGGGTCTGCGTCGCCTGCGCCAGTTCGCGGAATCGGCCGTAGAGCTCGTCGTACAGCGGTCGCGTCTCCTCATGCGGCACGACCTGCACCGCCGGCTGCAGCCACTCGGTGTCGAGCGACGCCGCGCCGATGGACATGGCCGCGAACAGCGCCGCGCCGCGGCTCGCCTGCTCCGGGCCTTCGCGCACCTCCTGCGTCAGCCCGGTGACGTCGCTGACGATCTGCGGCCACAGCGTGCGTGACGCCCCGCCGCCGCTGCCGCGCAGACTGGAGATCGTCGCCCCGGCCGCGTGCATCGTCTCGAGGTTGTGGCGCACCGCGAAGGCGGAGGCCTCGAGCAGCGCACGGAACACGTGCCCGCGGCGGTGCGCGGCCGTCAGGCCGAAGACGGCGCCGCGCAGGTCGGGGTCGAAGAGCGGCGTGCGTTCTCCGGCGAAGTAGGGGAGGGCGAGGAGGCCGCCGGCGCCGGGCCCGGCGCCGGCGGCCTCCTCGTACAGCTCGTCGTAGGGCGCCCCGCCGCTCAGCTCGCGCAGCCACTCCGTCAGCGCCCCGGCCGAGGCCACCCCGGCGGCGATGTTGCGCGACCCCGGCACGAAGCCCACGGTGTTCCACAGCCGCGGATCGGGACGCGCGGGGCTGTCGACCTCGACGAGGAACATGCTGGTCCCGTAGACCAGCAGGCCCCGACCGGGCCCGCGCAACCCCGACGCCGCCACCTCCGCCCACGAGTCGATGGTGCCGCCGGCCACGGGGGTGCCCTCGGCAAGCCCCGTCGCGGTCGCCGCCGCTCGACTCACCCTCCCGCACTCCTCTTGCGGCCACACGAGGCGCGGCAGCGGCAGCCCCGGGGCGACGCCGGCGACCCACTCCTCGATCCATTCGTTGCGGCGCACGTCGTAGAGAGGCGCCCAGTGGCTCGCGCTGTGGTGGTCGAGGACGTACTCGCCGGTGAGGCGGCCGATCAGGTAGGAGCCGGCGCCGAAGACGCGCCGGGTCGCCGCCCACACCGGCGGCTCCTCCTCGACGAGCCAGCGGATCTTGGGACCGACCGACTGGCTCGAGAGCAGCGCCCCGCAGCGCGCCAGGATGTCGGCGGCGCCGAGCTCGACGGTGAGCCGTTCGACCTGGGCGCTCGCCCTCGTGTCGATGCCGTAGAGGATGGCGGGTCTCAAGGGACGCCCGTTCTCGTCGGCGGGGAGCAGGCACGGCCCGAGAGCGCTGACCCCGACGGCGCGCACGCGCCGGGCGCGGCCTGCGACCAGGCGGCGACACACGTCGACGACGCTCCCCCACCAGTCTCGCTCGGCGTCCTGCTCGGCCCAGCCCGGGCGCGGTCGCGAGATGCCGTGCCGCAGCCGGGCGCTGTCCACCAGGCCGCCGTCCCCGTCGACGAGGACCCCCTTCGTGCTCGAGGAACCGACGTCGAGGCCGAGGAAGAGACCGTCGGTCACCGCGGCCACCTGCTCCCGAGGCGAGCCTCGTGACCGCCGTGGGCCGACGGCGCCGCGACCGGGGCCCTGCAGGCGTCCGGGCGCGCCACCGTCAGCGCCCCCGCGAGGAGCGCCGTCGCCTCCGGTAGGCGCGCCACAGCGGTTCGACGAGGAACACGACGGAGACCACGAGGAACGCCACGACGGCGACCTTGGGCAGAAGCATCGCGCCGGCCGTGGCGACGGCCTGCGAGATCAGGGCCGCTCGGCGCTCCTTCTCGAACTGCCGGAGTTCTTCGTCGGCCACCGCGTCGTCGGCGAGCCCCTCCGTGCGGACGGTGTGGCCGATGAGCACATCGATCATGAGTGCCGCCAGCGTGAGATTCAGGCCGAAGAGGACGACTGCGAGCCGTTCTCCCGCGTCACCCAGGTGGGTCGCCATCAGGCTCGTGGTGAACGGCAGGAGGGAGACGAAGAGGAGAAACAGGAGGTTCAGGCGCAGGAAGGCCGCGTCGGCGGCCTTGATGAGACGCGTGAGGTCGTTGTGCGCGACCCAGGAACCGCCGATGAAGGCGAAGCTCACGAAGTAGCCGAGGTACGCGGGCCACTCGCTGGTCAAGGCAGCGGCGAGCGGCTCCTCCGGAGCCGGCACGTGCAGCTCGAGGACGAGAAGGGTGATCGCGATCGCGAACACGCCGTCCGAGAACGCCTCGAGGCGGTTGGTGGGCAGCAGGCGCCCGCCGGGAGACGAGGCGCCTGCCGGCGGCGCCTGCCCGGAGGTGCTCGTCGCGTCGGCTTGGTCGCTCATGATGGTTCCGTGTTCTACGGACGTCGCGTCGCGCCTTCAGGCCGGCGGCCAGACCCTCACGCCCGGTCGGCCCGCTCCACGCGGTCCACCGGCGCCGCGCCCGCGGCGTGGCCCACCGGCGACAGATTGGCCGCCGTGTTGATGAGGCCCAGGTGAGAGAACGCCTGGGGGAAGTTGCCCAGCATGCGGCCGTCCACGGGGTCGTACTCCTCGGAGAGCAGGCCGACGTCGTTGCAGAGCCCGCGCAGGCGGTCGAAGAGCTTCTGCGCCTCCTCGTGCCGGCCGATGAGCGCCAGATTGTCGGCGAGCCAGAACGTGGTCAGCATGAAGGCGCCCTCTCCGCCGGCGAGGCCGTCGACGTTGGCGCCTTCGGTCTCGTAGCGGCGCACGAAGCCGTCGACGACCAGCTCTCTCTGGATCGCCTCGACCGTCGAGACGATCCGCGGATCGTCGGGAGGCAGGAAGCCGACCGGGGCGAGCAGCAGGAGACTGGCATCGAGGTTCGAGGAGCCGTAGTACTGCGTGAAGCTGCCTTTCTCGGCGTTCCATCCCTTGTCGCAGACCTCGGCGTGGACCTCGTCCCGCAGCCGTGTCCAGCGCTCGACCTGGCTCTGGTCGGCGCCGATCCTGTCGGCGTTACGGATGGCCCGGTCGAAGGCGACCCACGCCATCACCTTCGAGTGGGTGAAGTGACGACGGCCGCCCGCGCACCTCCCAGATACCGTCGTCGGGTTCGCTCCAGACCTGCTCCAGGCGCGCCATCAGGCCCATGAGGATCGCCGGGCCGTACCCCGGCTGCGCCGGCAGCCCGGCGTCCGCCGCAGTCTGCACCGCGTCCATGACCTCGCCGAACACGTCGAGCTGGAACTGGGTCGAGGCGTCGTTGCCGATGCGCACCGGCGCGGAACCCTCGTAGCCCGGCAGCCACGGCAACTCGAGCTCGGTGAGCCGGCGCTCTCCGCCGACCCCGTACATGATCTGGAAGTCGCCGGGGTTGCCGGCGACGGCGCGACGCAGCCAGTGCGACCACGCGGCCGCTTCGTCGACGTACCCGCACGTGAGCAGGACGCGCAGCGTGAGGGTGGCGTCGCGGAGCCACGAGTAGCGGTAGTCCCAGTTGCGCGCGCCGCCGATCGCCTCGGGGAGCGACGTCGTGGCCGCTGCGCACACAGCTCCGCTCGGCGCGTAGGTGAGGGCTTTCAGGGTGATGAGCGAGCGCACGACCTCGTCCCGCCAGGCACCCTCGTAGGTGCAGCGTGCCGACCCACTCGCGCCACCACCCCCTCGTGCCGTCGAGCGCCGCCAGGCTCTCGAGGGGCAGCGGTGTCTCGGTGTCCGACTGGAACCAGGTGAGGGAGAACGACTGCCGGTCGCCTTCGTCGACCGCGAGGGTCGCCGTCGCGGTGGCCTCGTCGTGCTCGAGGGGGACGGGGCTGTGCAGGCGGAGTCCGTCGCACCCGGCCACCATGACGAGCCCCTCTCCCGTCGGTCGCAGCCACGGGGCGGTCGAGCCGTAGTCGAAGCGGGCCGCGAGCTCCATGTCCAGCGTGACGCTCCCGGACCGACCCTCCACGATGCGGTGGATGGTCGGGTGAGGCCGGCACGGCGGCATGAAGTCGATGACGGCCACGCTGCCCTCGGCCGTCTCGAACAGCGTCTCGAGGACGAGTGTCTCCGGTTCGTACCTGCGGGTGACCTTGGTGATCGGCCCGCGCGGAGCGATGAGCCAGCGCCCGTGCTCGGCCGTGCCGAGCAGCGCCGCGAAGCAGGCGCCCGAGTCGATGCGCGGGGCGCACCACCAGTCGATCGAGCCGCTGCGGTCGACCAGCGCGACGGTGCTGGTGTCGCCGATGATGGCGTAGTCCTCGATCCTGCCGGCCATCAGTCCCTCCTCGCTCGTCCGGGCGTCACGCCCGAACCGTGGCATCGCATGGTGTCGGTCCCCGTCACAGCGTCGCGAAGATCTCGTGCGAGAGCATGCCGCCGGCGACGGTCCGGGCAGAGAAGCCGTTCTGCACCAGGATCCGCGTCGCGTAGTACGCCCGCTGGCCCGATCTGCAGATGACGAGGATCTCGCGATCGCCGGGCAGCTCATCCAGACGACTGCGGAGCTCGTCCAGGGGGATGTTCACGACCCCCGGCAGCTGCTCGAGCGCGAGCTCCTCCGGATGGCGCACGTCCAGCAGGAAGCCATCGCCGAGAGCGTCCCAGTGGGCGATCGGCATGTCGCCGCGGAGCACGCCGGCGCCGACCATGCCGGCGAAGTTGGGCGGCGACTTCGCCATGCCGAACTGGGGCGCGTAGCAGAGCTCGCACTCCTCCAGATCGTAGACGGTACCGCCCATCTGGATGGCCATGGCGAGGGCATCGATCCGCTTGTCGACGCCCTGCCTCCCCACGGCCTGCGCCCCGAGGAGCCGCCCGTCGGACTTGCGGAAGATGACCTTGATGGCGAGCAGGGTGGCGCCGGGGTAGTACCCGGCGTGAGAGTTCGGGTAGAGGTAGATCTTCTCGAAGTCCTCGTCGCCGAGGCGCCTGAGCGTCTTCTCGTTCACACCGGTCCAGGCGACCGCGCCGCCGAAGACACCGAGGATCGCGGTGCCCTGGGTGCCGCGGAACCGCGAGTCGCGCCCGGCGATCACGTCGGCCACGATGCGACCCTGCCGGTTCGCCGGCCCCGCCAGCGCGACGAGACAGTCTTCGCCGGTCATGCAGTCCGTCTTCTCGACCGCGTCGCCGACGGCGAAGATGTCCGGGTCGCTCGTGCGCATCTGGTCGTCGACGCGGATGCCGCCGAGCCGACCGACCTCGATACCGGCCATCTCCGCGAGCGCGGTCTCGGGACGCACCCCGATGCCGAGGATCACGATGTCCGCCGGGTGCACCTGGCCGGACCGCGAGAGGACCTCGAGTGACCCGTCGGCGGCCTCCCGGAACCCGGACGCCGGGTCGTTCAGCAGGACCCGCATCCCGTTCTTCTCCAGATGACGCTCCAGGTAGCGCGCCATCTCGGGATCGAGCGGCGACATGATCTGCGCGCCGCGTTGCAGCAGCGTGACCTCGAAGCCGAGCCCGACCAGGTTCTCGGCCGTCTCGATGCCGATGAAGCCCCCGCCGACGACGACGGCGCGCAGGCTGCGCCGGCGCGCCTGGATGCCGCTGTAGGAATCCAGGCCTCCCACCGTGGCGCGGCGCTCGTCGACCCAGGCGCGGATCTGGCTGGCATCCGGCACGGTCCTCACCCCGAAGATCCCGGGAAGGTCGATGCCCGGCAGAGGCGGACGGATGGGAGCGGCCCCGGGTGAGAGCACGAGCTTGTCGTAACGCTCGGTGGTCACGTCACCCGTCTTCCGGTCCTTGAGCTCCACCGTCTTCTCGCGTGGCGCGATCCCGACCACTTCGCAGTCCGTGCGGGCGTCGACGGCGAACTGGTCGCGGAACGTGTCGGCGGTGGCGACGAGGAGGCTCGACTGCTGCTCGATCACGCCGCCGATGAAGTACGGCAGCCCGCAGTTCGCGTAGGAGACGTAGGGTCCGCGCTCCACCATGACGATCTCGGCCTTCTCGTCCAGCCTGCGCAGGCGTGCCGCGCAGGAGGCGCCGCCGGCGACTCCTCCGACGATGATCACCTTCATTGTCTGCCTCCTTCGTGAGGGCGGTCCTCGGGGATCGCGTGTCGGCGGCTCCCGAACGGAGCTGCGCCATGGCAACAGCGCACTGCCCGGCGCTCGCCGGACCAGGTAGCCGGTCACCGTCGAAACCCATCGAGACCGTCGTGCAGGACTCCGGCGTCCGCCGGATCGCGGTCTGTCGTCCGCCGCCGGCCCGCGGCGTGGGTCGTCACGGGCAGAGTAGCCGGGATCGGGGAGGCTGTGACCTCGGGATACTACGGGGCCGGTCGCCGAAAAAGTACGAGACACGAGACCTGCAGGGCTCGAGCCCTGCCGGCAGGGTCCGCGTGCGGACTCCGGCAGGTCCTCCGGTTCAGACAGGCCCGGTCTCAGACGGGCGGCCCTAGTAGTTCTCCAGCGACAGGCTCGTACTTTCCCGAGGTCACAGCCCTCGGCATCGCGGGTAGTGTCCGATGGGTGCCCTGCGGCGGCGCGCACCGCGCATGGTGTGCCCCCGATGGCGCCGAGCCCCATGCTTCGGGGCCAAACGAGGGCCGGTACGCCGCCGCCGCCGGCAGGCCGCCAACGCCGGCAAGCTCGGTGCATCGTCGCCGACGGGAATGCAGGTGTAGCACTCCTCCCGGCCGGGCCATGCCGCGCCACCTCACAGGAGGGACAGTGTGAGTGCAGCTCACCGGACAGATTTCGAGATCGCCGTGCTGCCCACCGCCGAGCTCGGCGAGGGACCGCGGTGGGACGCGGCCTCGGCGACCCTGCTCTGGGTCGACATCCCGGCGAAGCTCGTCCACCGCTACGATCCTGCGACCGGTACGGACGCGACGCAGCAGGTCGCTGACGTCGTGAGCCTCGCCTTGCCGCGGCGGCAGGGGGGCGTCGTCATCGGGCTGCCCGACGGCCTGCACCTTCTCGATGGCCGGCGCTCCCGGAGGCTCGTGGCGATCGAACCCGAGCGGACCGACACGCGCACGAACGACGGCGCCTGCGACCGGGCGGGGCGGCTGTGGGTCGGCACCATGGCGCTCGACGAGCGCTCGCCGGTGGCCGCGCTGTATCGGGTCGACCCCGACCTGAGCGTGACGACCGTCCTCACAGGGACGACGATCTCGAACGGGCTCGGCTGGAGCCCCTCGGGGCGCCGGTTCTACTTCATCGACAGTCCCACCCGCCGCGTCGACGTCTTCGACCTCGATCCGGCGACGGGGGCCCTCGAGGACCGTCGGCACTTCGCCGCCGTAGAGGTCGCGGGCGCCGTCCCCGACGGCCTCGCCGTCGACGCCGAGGGCGGCGTCTGGGTCGCCTTGCACGGCGGCTGGGGTCTGAATCGCTACACGCCCGACGGCGAGCTCGCCGCCGAGGTACGACTGCCCGTGGCCAAGGTCACGAGCTGCTGCTTCGGCGGAGCGGAGCTGCGCGACCTGTACGTGACGACGCGGCGCGAGGGCCTCAGCCCCGCTCAGGCGGCCGAACAACCGCTCGCCGGCGCCGTGCTGCGCCTGGACGCCGGCGTCGCCGGCCTTCCCACCCACGCGTTCGCCGGCTGAGCGCAGAAAGGCAGGATGAAGATGAGACTCGAAGGCAAGGCGGCACTCGTGACCGGGAGCTCGAGCGGGATCGGCCAGGCCATCGCCCTGCGCTTCGCGCGCGAGGGCGCCGACGTGGCCGTGCACTACCATCACGGCGGCGACAACGCACGCCGGGTGGCGGCCGAGATCGCCGCGATGGGGCGGACCTCGGTCGCGCTCGGGCGCCAACGTCGGCGAGGCGGCGGAGGCCGAGCGCCTCGTGCGCGAAGCTCACGAGGCGCTCGGCCGCCTCGACATCCTCGTGAACAACGCCGGGGTCGAGGTCCGCGAGCCGTTCCTCGAGGTGAGCGAGGCGCACTACGACCTGGTGCTCGGGGTCAACCTCAAGGGAGCCTTCTTCGCCGCGCAGGCCGCCGCCAAGCTCATGATCGACGCCGGCGGCGGCGGTCGTATCGTCAACGTGTCCTCGATCCACGAGGACGTCCCCTTCCTGCACTACAGCACCTACACCGCCTCCAAGGGCGGCATGCGCATGTTCACCCGCACCGTCTGCCAGGAGCTCGCGGGGCACGGCATCACCGTCAACGACATCGCCCCGGGCGCCATCGCGACGCCGATCAACAAGCGCACCCTGGGCGACGGCGAGCTGTTGCACGAGCTGCAGGCGGTGATCCCGGCCGGCCGTCTCGGCGAGCCCGACGAGGTCGCCTCGGTCGCCGTCTTCCTCGCCTCGGACGAGTCGGCCTACGTCACCGGCAGCACCTACTACGTGGACGGCGGCATGTCCCAGTGGAACAAGGGTCTCTAGGAGGAGATGAGCACCATGACTGCAGGAGTGCAGGATCTTCTCGAGGCGCTGGCGTCGCGGTCGCGCGAGCGGCCGCTGCCGGCTGCCGTGAACGGTGTCCTTCGCCTGGACGTCGAGGACGCCGGGCGCAGCGAAGAGTGGTACCTCACCATTCGCAAGGGCGCCGTGACCGCGACCAGCGAGGGCGGCGAGCCCGACTGTGTCCTGCGCGCCGACGCCGCCACCTTCGCCGCCGTACTGAGCGGCGAGACGAACATGATGGCCGCGCTGCTGCGCGGCGCCCTCGAGGCCGAGGGCCGGGTGCTGCTGCTGGTCGTCCTCCAGCGGCTCACGCCCGGCGCGACCGTGGGCGCCGATGTACCCGCTGCCGGCTACGCGAGGAGGCAGTCGTGAGCGACGAGGTGAAGATCCTCGACGGCAACACGTTCGTCGTGAGTGACGCCAGCGGCGACGTCGAGGCGTCGTCGACCGACCCGACCGGTCTGTTCTCGTTCGACACGCGCTTCCTCTCGAAGTGGGTGCTGACCGTGAACGGCGAGCGCCTCAACTCGCTGTCGGTGGACGACCTGCAGTACTTCGAGGCGCGGTTCTTCCTGGTGCCGGGGTCGGCGACGGTGTACGTCGACGCCAAGCTGTCGGTCATCCGCGAGAGGGCCGTGGGCGGCGGCTTCCACGAGGAGCTCACGGTGATGAATCACGGCGAGGAAGCCGTCGACCTGGAGGTGCGCGTCGAGGCGGCCTCCGACTTCGCCGATCTCTTCGAGGTGAAGGACGCGCTCGAGAAGAAGGGCGAGTACTTCACCCGCGTCGACGACGGCAAGCTGGTCCTCGGCTACCGCCGCGAGACCTTCGTGCGCGAGACCTGGATCTCGGCGTCCGAAGCGTGCGCGATCGACGAGTGCGGCCTGACGTTCGCCGTGCACGTCGAGCCCCACGGACAGTGGACGACCGACCTGGACGTGGCCCTCGGGCGCGGCGTCCGGGGTACGAGCGCGGAGCGCCCCAAGTACGGACGCACGGCCAAGAAGGCTCGCCCCAACATGGAGCTCAGCCTCGAACGATGGCTCGACGAGGCCCCGCGCCTGGACTGCGACTGGGACCCGCTCAAGCAGACCTACCGGCGCAGCCTCGTCGACCTCGCGGCCCTGCGCTTCTCGCCGGTGGCGCTGCCCGGCCACTACCTGCCCGCCGCGGGGTTGCCGTGGTTCATGACGATGTTCGGCCGCGACAGTATCTTCACCAGCCTGCAGGCGCTGCCGTTCGCGCCCGATCTCGCGCGCACGACGCTGGCCGCCCTGGGGATCTGGCAGGGGTCGCGCTGCGACGACTTCCGCGACGAGGACCCGGGCCGGATCCTGCACGAGCTGCGCTTCGGCGAGATGACCGCGTTCGAGGAGCGCCCGCACTCGCCCTACTACGGCTCGGTCGACGCGACGCCGCTCTACGTCGTGCTCCTCGACGAGTACGAGCGCTGGACCGGCGACACCAAGCTGGTGCGCACCTTCGAGGGGGTGGCGAGGGCCGCCCTCGCGTGGATCGACGACTACGCCGACCTGCAGCACAACGGCTACGTCGCCTATGAGCGGCGCAACGAGACGACGGGGCTCGAGAACCAGTGCTGGAAGGACTCGTGGGACTCGATCTCGTACCGCGACGGGCGGCTTCCCGGGTTCCCGCGCGCGACCTGCGAACTCCAGGGGTACGCCTACGACGCCAAGGTGCGCGGCGCCCGTCTGGCGCGCGAGGTGTGGCGCGACCCCGCCTACGCCGACCGGCTCGAGAAGGAGGCGGCGGCGCTCAAGCGGCGCTTCAACCGCGACTTCTGGGTCGCCGACGGCCAGTACTACGCCCTGGCCCTGGACGCGGACGGCAGCCAGGTCGACGCCCTGGCCTCGAACATCGGTCACCTGCTGTGGAGCGGCATCGTCGACAAGTCCAAGGCGAAGGCCGTCGCCCGGCACCTCATGTCGCCGGCGATGTTCAGCGGGTGGGGTGTGCGGACGCTCGCCGAGGGGCAGGGGCGCTACAACCCGATCGGCTATCACGTCGGTACGGTCTGGCCGTTCGACTGTTCGTTCATCGCCTGGGGCCTGAGGCGGTACGGCTTCAAAGAGGAGGCGGCGCGCATCGCCGCCGGCATCCTCGACGCGGCCCAGTGCTTCGACGGCTGCCTGCCCGAGGCGTTCGGCGGTTACGCGCGCGAGTTCACCAAGTACCCGGTGCAGTACCCGACGGCGTGCAGCCCGCAGGCCTGGTCGACGGGGACTCCGCTGCTGCTCCTGCGGACGATGCTCGGTCTCGAGCCGAGCGGTGAGCACCTCATCGTCGACCCGGTGCTGCCGAGCAGCATCGGCCGTCTGGAGCTGCTCGACATCCCCGGGCGCTGGGGCAGGATGGACGCGTTCGGGCGTGGGCGCGTCGACGTCGAGAAGCGGCGGCGACCGCGTCCCTAGCTCGGCGTGCTGCGGCAGGACGGATCGCAGCGCGGGGGTGCGAAGCGCCAAGCGGAGGCGAGGCGACGGGACGCGGGGTCTAGCGGATCCGGGCGAGCTTCGTCTCGCGACCGTCGGGGTCGGTGACGACCAAGCGTCCGTCATCGACCTCGAGCGTCCAGCGGCCGTCGTCGAGGTCGAGGCGCAGCTCCTGCCACAGCACCGACCAGTCGCCGACCTCGACCCGGGCGGCGAAGCGTCGGCCCCCGACCGTGCCGTCAACATCGACATGGGTGGGCCCTCCGAAGAGCCCGCCTGAGTCGCCCACGTACTCGACGCGCAGTCGATCCTGGGCGCCGCGCAGGCCCTCGCGGTCGCCCGACGTCGCCTTCGACGACGCCCAGGTGCCCGTCAGCTCGTCCAGGCCCCAGTGCGACACGCTCGCGAAGAGCACGAGCAGCAGGGCCAGGACGACCAGCACGACGACGCCGAGGATGCAGCCGCAGCCCCTCATGAGCCCTCTCCGCGCGTCCTAGTCTGCCGTGACAGGGGCCGGCGGCTCGGCTTCGCTCGGCGTCGGCCACCGCCGCGTCGGCGCCGCCGTCGCCCTGCAGCGCCTCGCGCCAGCCCATGAGCACGCCGGTGCAGCGCCTCGGCGCCGACGATCGGCTCGTCGGGGAACGGGAGGTCGACGGGGTGCAGCACGTCGGCCCGCGTCTGCGGCCCGCCCATGCCGCCGTGGAAGCAGATCAGCTCCTCGAAGGCGCAGCCCTCGTCGAGCTGCGGGGTCGTAGAAGCTGTTGACCATGATGTCGGCGACGTGGGGGAAGCCGTCGGTGCGCAGCAGGTGGCGCGCCGCGGTGGGCGAGAACGGCGCCAGCGGGTCCTCGCCCTCGACGCGGCCGTCGGCAGGTAGTGCGCGCCGCGCGCGCCCAGCGCGACGGGGCCCGTGCTCGGCCGAGCGCACCAGCACCCAGCCGACGTGCGGGTGGGTGCGCAGCGCGGGCAGCAGCTCGCGGGTGGCGCTCGTCGATCTCCTCGCAGCGTCAGCCGCCGCGGCTCGTCCATGAGGTAGATCAGGCCGAGGTTGCCGGAGCCGAGCACGACGACGTCCTCGCCGCTGACGTCGTTCTTCGCCCGCTCCTTGCCCTTGCGGCCGGTCGCCTCCTCGACGGCCCGGCCGACGGCCGTGTCGTTCTCGTCGCCGCGCGCGCAGGGCCGGCGACCTCGCCGTGCGCAGCGAGCGCGCGCACGAGGTCGTCGAGGCCGTAGCCGTTGCGCTGCAGGAAGGTGGCGCCCTGGGTCTGGCCGTGGTCGGAGAGCACGACGATCTCGTAGGGGCGCGGGCGCGTAGCGGCGGGCGCGGTCGATGCGCCCGAACTGCTGGTCGAGCTTGCGCAGCGCCTCGAGGGTGTCGGCGCGCTCGAGGCCGGAGTGGTGGGCCACCTCGTCGTAGCTGGCGAAGGTCGCGTAGACCGCCGGCCGCCCCGCATCATGTCGGTGAGCACGCCGAAGCACGACCAGGTCGCGCACGACCACGCACATCGCCGCCGCGCAGGAACGGGTAGATGCCGCCGCGGTGCCCGCGCGGGCGCACGTCGCGGCGCGCCGCGCGCGATCGCCGCGATCCACTCCAGGACGACCTCCCAGACGAACAGCACGAGCGCGCGCGTGACGTTGAAGCCGTTGGCGAAGAAGGCGCGGTAGCCGGGGTTGGCCTTCTTCTCGGCCTCGATGCGGCTGACGGTGAGGATCATCTCGTCGGCCTCGCCCGAGAGCAGGTTGCCGCGGCTCGCGCCGCCGTCGCGCAGCAGGCCCGTCCCCGCTGCGTGGCGGCGCTCGATCTCGGCGCAGTCGGCCGGGCGCCGAGCAGGTCATGAGCGCGCCCGTCTCCTTCTCGACCCAGCGGAAGGCGGGGATGTCCTCGTTCGAGCCGAGCAGGATGCCCGCCTGGCTCGGCGCCGGTCTGCGAGGAGAGGTCGGTCTCCCACTCGACCAGCCGGTGGGAGCCCTCCTGCGACCCAGCGCGCCATCTCGGGCGCGCTGCCGTCGCGCATCGCCCGGCGCAGCACCGGCAGCGGCGAGCCCGTCGATCTCGAGGAAGATGATGCCCGGCACGTCGGTGCGGCGCGCTCGCCCGTGCGCCGCGCGATGCGCTGGATGACGCGGAGCGTGTAGGTGTCGTCGTCGTTGGTGCCGAGGACGACCTCGAGGGCGATGCTCACGGCGGCGATGATCAGGCTGGCGAGGATCGCCGCGAGCACCGAGTCGACGTCGAAGGCGCTGTCGGAGACTTCGGCCGCGAGCAGCAGGACGACCGCGTCGCCGCCGATGGCGAGCAAGAAGCCCAGGGCGAGCGTGAACGGCAGTCGCAGCGACGCGACGACCGGCGGGATGATGACGTTGAGGACGGCGATGAGGAGCGCCGCGAGGAGGGCGCCGCCCGGCCCTGCCACGTCGACGCCGGGCAGCAGCCAGGCGGCCACGTAGACGGCGATCGCGGCGACGACCAGCTTGACGACGATGTGCAGCGGCCGGACCCGCAGCGACACGCGCTCCGGCGGCATCTTCTCCGGCGGGGGTGCGACCGCGGGAGCCGTTCGTCGTGCCGTGTCGTTCATCGCTTCGCTCACTTCCATGTCGCAGTGATCTGCCGTCGGACGAGTTTACACAGTCCGCGGTGAAGGAAGAACGGCTCGACGACCGAATGTGACCAACTGGTCACCGATAAGGAGGTACTGGTATGGAGAAGGGTCTAGGTTGGATCATGTTCGCGTGGTTGCTGCTGATCAGCGCCGGCGTCATGAACATCATCAAGGGCATCGCGGCACTCGATCAGACCGCTTTCTGGACCGACTACGGTTCCGTCATCTTCTACGGCGACCTGCGCACCTGGGGCTGGATCCTGCTCGTCTGGGGCGTCCTGCTGCTCCTCGCCGCCCTCGGCGTGTACCGTGGGGGCGGTTCGGGCGCTGGTTCGGTATCATCGCCGCCTCGGTCAACCTCTTCTTCCAGTTCATCTTCCTGCCCGCGTACCCGTTCTGGGCGCTGGCCATCATGGTCGTCGACGTGCTCGTCATCTACGGGCTGGCCGTGTACGGAGGCCAGACTCAGGAGGA
>CAWBRS010000019.1:2500-110927 GCA_963791345.1 uncultured Thermoleophilia bacterium
CGCGTGATGATCTCGCGCGCGAGGCGCGCCTTGGCGTCACGCGGCGACACGGCGCCCTCCGCGCAGGTCGGCCTCGAGGCGCGCGAACTCGTCGGCGTGGTGCGCGGTGAGCAGCCGGTAGTAGGTCATCATCACGTCGTCGGGGATGCTCATGACCTTGCCGTACATGTCGCGCGGGTCGTCGGTGACGCCGATGTAGTTGCCCGTCGACTTGCTCATGCGCTCGACGCCGTCGGTGCCGGGCAGGATGTCGAGCGTCATGATCGCCTGCGGCGCCTGGCCGAAGTGCTGCTGCAGGTCGCGCCCCATGAAGAGGTTGAAGATCTGGTCGGTGCCGCCGAGCTCGATGTCGGCCGCGATGGCCACCGAGTCGTAGCCCTGCGCGAACGGGTAGAGCATCTCGAGCATGCAGATCGGCTGGTGGGCCGCCCAGCGCTTGGCGAAGTCGTCGCGCTCGAGGATGCGGGCGACGGTGGTCGTCGCCGTGATCTCGAAGAGCTGCTCCATGGTGAGCGGCGCGAGCCACTCGCCGTTGAAGCGCACCTCGAGCCTGGCCGGGTCGTCGTCGAGGATCAGGAAGGCCTGCTCCTGGTAGGTCTTCGCGTTGGCGTCGATGACCGCGCCGTCGAGCCGCGGCCGGGTCTTGGAGCGGCCCGGAGGGGTCGCCGATGCGGGCCGTGTAGTCGCCGATGATGAGCACGGCCACGTGGCCGGCGTCCTGGAACTGGCGCAGCTTGTTGAGGACGACGGTGTGGCCGAGGTGGATGTCGGGCGCCGTGGGGTCGACGCCGAGCTTGACGCGCAGCGGGCGGCCCTCGCGCTCGGCGAGGGCGAGCTTCTCCTCGAGGGCGCCCTCGGGCAGCACGTCGACGGCGCCGATCATGAGGTCGTCGATGAGGCGGCGGTCTGGCACGCGGTCCTTTCGCTCGGGCGCTCGAGGGTCCGCCGGGGCACGAGACGAGCCCGGCGGACCGGCGAAAGGCCCGGAGGGCGAGCGGCCCCGGGGGCCGGCGGGATGATACCACAGGGGGCCGGCCGGCCCGGTGGGAGCGCGGGCGGGCGGGCGGGGGGCGGGCCGGGAGCGGGGGCGGGCCGGGGGACCTCGTCGGGGGTGTCATCGAAAGCGCGAACGTCACCCCGCGATCCGACCGATTCCGGCGTGCGAGGTCTGACAAACGACGACTTCCGTCGTTTGAGCGTCCTTCCGTGACAGCGAGATCGACGCGGGACGCGTCTCCGTCTGCGCCACTCCGCAGGCCCCCGCCGGCCCGCTCGTCGACGGCTGCGAGCACACGGGGTCCAGCTCCGGCCGAATGCATGCCGCCCGCGGTGCCGGCCGTGTCGCGAATGACGCCGGGGGTCCGCTCCGGAGTCAGGCGACTCCGCGGAAGAGGTGTCCCGTCGTCGCCCGCTCGCGCGTCGCGAAGGGCGCCAGCGCCGACAGGCCGCCGGCGGCGAACACGCGCCGCTCCGCGGCGTCCATGTCCGTCTGAACGACGAGGACCGCCGACACTCCGGCGGCGGCGAGCTCGCCGAGGTTAGCGCCGAGGTTCGTGACGCGCGCGTTGAAGAGCCGTGTGCCGGCGGCGTCGACGACCGCAGGGAAGCGGTACTCCTTCGCGTCCTCGAGCACGAGCGCGATCTCTTCGCGAGGGCCGGGCGCCTCGAAGAGGCCCTCCGCCCGGCCCAGCTGGTCCCGGGCGCGCAGGACCTGCTGACGACCGAAGGCGAGCGCCTCGACGGCGACCGGCGGGTCGAGGCGCCCGAGCTCGGTCGCGAGACGCGCGATCTCGTCGAGCGACGCCTCGGGCGAGGCGACGACGCCGGCCGGGGCCGGCCCCGCCGGCTCACCCGACTCGACCGCGAGCCGGCGGACGACCGTCGCGACGCCCGCACTCAGGCCCTGCAGCGGATACTCGAGTGATCGCCTCCGACGCGGCGGCACGGCGCGAAGCAACCCCAGGTGCCGCACGTACACGGCCGACCATCCCTCCCCCGCCACCGCGCGCCACCAGGCGACATCGGCGTCGAAGAGCACCTCCGGCGGGCGGCAGCGCAGCGGTAGCCCCAGACCGGCGTAGCGCCGGGCGGCGGCGGCGATGTCCTCCGGCGCGTCCGCAGTCTGGAGATCGAGACAGAGGGCGGTGACGCCGGGCGCGGAGAGCGGCTCGTCGCCGGGACGCAGCACGAGGACGGCCGGGATAACGGGACGCTCGGCCGGTGACGCGCCGGCGGAGGAGGCGACCGGCTCTGAGGCCGGCGCGGCGCTTCGCGCGGGGGCCCGGACGGCGGCGCGGGGCCGGCGCGGCGCTTCGCGCGGGGGCCCGGACGGCGGGCGCGGGGGCGTGCTGGCCGGACGCCCGCCGCCGCGCGGCGACACGCTCACCGTCCAGCGCCGCGACCGCCCGACGTCGCAGCCCTTTGAGCTCGCCGACGGGCAGGAAGAGACCCTGGTCGAGCGCCACCTGCAGAGCCACGAGGCGGTACGGCGTGCCGCCGAGCGCGGCGAGGGCGTCGCGCACGCGGGCCTCGTCGAGCGCGGCGCGGCGCGCCGCCGCGAGCAGCGCGCCGGACTCGGCCACGACCTCGGGGCCGTCGGGCTCGGCGCGCAGGGTCAGCCGCGCCGGCTCGCCGGCGCGGCCCTCGAGGCGCGCCGTCAAGCGGACCGGCCGTGCGACGGACCGGCCGGCGACGAGGTCGCGAGCGAGCGCGTCGACCTCGCCGGCGGCGAGCCGGAAGACGCGATCCTTGAGCGCCACGCGCTCGCGCAGCACGCAGCGTGAGCCGGTCGGCCGCGGCCTCCGGCGCCCGGAAGGGCTCCGTCTGGCCCCATGGGGTGTACACGGCGAGCATGTCGCCCTCCGCGACCGGTCTGGCCAGCCGCACGACGATCGCGCCCCCACCTTCGTCGAGGCGCTCCACTCTGCCCACGAGGACCCCACGGTGCCCTCCCCGCCCCCCGCTGCGCACCTCGTCATGACGGCCTTCGAGGTGAGCGGTGGTGAAGCCCCGCGAGAAGGCCTGTTCGAGACGGTCGAGCCACACGGGGAGCACGCGGTAGCCATCGGGGTCGGCCGCAGCCGCGTCGAGCGCCTCGCGATAGACGGACGTGGTCACGGCGACGTACGCCGCGTCCTTCATGCGGCCCTCGATCTTGAACGAGCGGACGCCGGCGACGAGCAGCTGCGGCAGCGCGCCGATGGCGCAGAGGTCGGCCGTCGACATGACCCGGGTCGCGGGCACACCGTGCACCGCCCCGGCGTCGGCCGCAGCCGGCCCCTCGCCGCTCGAGCCCGGGACGCTCATCCCGTAGCGCATGCCGACAGGACTGACTGCAGCGGCCGCGGTTGCCGCTGCGCCCGCCGACCATGCTGGAGAGGAGACAGTCGCCCGAGTAGCCGTAGCAGAGCGCGCCGTGCACGAAGGCCTCCGAGTTCGAGGCCGTGCGGCTCGAGGGCGGCGATCTCGTCGAGGCTCAGCTCGCGGGCGAGGATCGCCCGGTCGAAGCCGAGACCGGCGAGCGCCGCGAGCTGCGCCGACGAGTGCGTGCCCATCTGGGTGCTCGCGTGCAGGGGAAGGTCCGGGTACTCGTCGCGCGCGCGCGCGGCGAAGCCGAGGTCGGCGACGATCAGGGCGTCGAGGCCGGCGGCGTACGGCGCCTGCAGCGCCGCCAGAGCCGGCTCGACCTCGTCGTCCTTGAGCAGGGTGTTCAGGGCCAGGTGGGCCCGGGCGCCGTACAGGTGAGCGAGTCTCGACGGCCTCGACCGCGTGCTCGGGCGCGAAGTTGCCGGCGAAGGCGCGAGCGCTCCAGCGTTCGAGGCCGAAGTAGACGGCGTCGGCGCCCGCCGCCAGGGCGGCGCGCAGCGCCCGCCGGTCGCCGGCGGGCGCGAGCAGCTCGGGGGTCGTGACTGGGCTCATCGCGCGATCACCAGCACGCATCGTACACGTCGTGCGGTCGGGTGCACGGCCCCGCGCGAGAAGCGCCGTGCCATCGAGGTGTGGCGAGTGCTTGTCGAGATGAACGGTCGGGGCTCGGCGAGCTACGACGCGAGGCGTGGAGCAGGAGGCGCCGCGAGACGTGAACCGTCGGGCAGCGCTGACGGGTGGCGGGGCGTGAAGCCTGGGGCGGCGCGGAGCGTGAAGCGTGGGGCGCCGCGGGCAGGTGGCGGGGCGGCGCGGGCAGGTGGCGGGCGGCGCGGGGCGTGAAGCGGGGGGCGGCGGCGTGACGCGCCGCCGCCCCCCGCGACCCCGGCCGTCAGTCGATGTTCTCGTGGTACTTGAACGACACCTTGAGCTTCGTGCGGTAGGCGACCACCTTGTTCTCTTCGAGCTTCATGTCGAGCTGGACGACCTCGGCGACGCGCAGGTCCTCGAGGTGCCCCGCCGCCTTGTCGACCGCGACCTTCGCCGCATCCTCCCACGAGGTCTCACTGGTGCCGACGATCTCGATGACCTTGTAGACGCTGTCCACCGCACGACCCTCCCGAGTCCGCACTGAGCTGACAGGCGCATCCTCTCACGATGCGGTCGCGCGGGGAACGTTGACGGCGACGGCCCGGCGGCGGGTCGCCCGGCGCGCCGAGACGAGGGGGGGGGGGCGCCGAACGACGAGCGGCGGGCGGGGCCGGCGGCGACTGCCGCCGGCCCCGCCCGCCGCCTCGCGCGGCCGCTCTTACAGCCCGGCCGGCAGCGCCCCCGGCTCCTCCTTCGTGACCTTGCCGTCCGCGTCGCGGTGCACGCGGATCAGGCCGGAGGTCGCGATCGTCGCGACCCCATGCCGCTCGAGCTCGTCCATCAGCAGGTTGATGCCCACCGAGTCGCTCGACATGTGACCGGCGATCACGACGTGGATGTTCTGCTTGTCGGCCTCGTTTCGCAGGTCCTCGCTCATGTGCATGCCGACGATCGTGCCGACGCCGTTGTCGGCGAGCTTCTCGAGGACCTTCTTCGGCCCTTCGGTGCCGCCGGTCATGTCGACCCAGACCTTGCCCGCGCGCGCCGTGCCGCTGCTCTTGCCCACGTACGGACCCGCGCCCTTCATCGCCGCGATGCGGTACTCGGGGATCTCGAGAAGCGCCTTCTCGACGTCCTCGATGAGCTTGGGTTCGCGCTCGGCGAAGTGCTTCGTCAGGTGATCCACGACCAGGTTGTCGGTCGGGGTGTGGGCCGAGAAGAACGGGATGTCGAGCAGCCGGGCCACGTCGATCGCCTGGTCGTAGTTGAGCGGCATGAGCCGGCGCTTGACCTCGTCCATGCGCTCGCCGATGAACCTCTCCCCCGCCTGGATCGGCACGCCCAGCGTCTCCCAGATGTCGGCCTGGACGGCCATCACCTGGTCGAGCCTCGTGAGACCCCAGCCCTCGGGGTGATGCGTGTAGACCGCGTCGATCGCCACGCCCTTCTCGCGCAGACGATCGGCGAGGACGATCTCGCCCGGGTTCATGTCGATGCCGCCGAGGATCGTCCCCACCTCGGTCTCCGGGTCGCCCCAGTAGATCCGCGTGTCGTTGAACGGGTTCTTGAGCTCCTCGGGGTCGGCCAGCGCCTTCAGGTGCTCGGGCAGTTGCTCGTGCCGGCGCTTCGTGCGCTCGAGGAAGTCCTCGACGCCCTCCTTGCCTCGGGGATCGACCTCGATCCCCATGCGCACGGCGGTCTCGTAGATCTCGCGTAGCTTCACGCCGTCTCCCTTTCGTCACGCGCGGCAAGAGCCGCGCGGTGTCCCGTCATCGCCGCCATTCTCTCCCATTTGGATAGTGGGGACACCTCGGCAGGCGGACGAGCGGCCGCGCAGCGCGGGCGGCGGCGCGTCGGCGCCGGGGCCGTCAGCCTGGCGACGCGCGGAGCGGGCGCGAGAGCAAGCGGCTGCCGGCGTCGACGAAGCGCCAGGGCTTGTCGTCGTCACCGACGCCGATGCGCGGGGTGGCGACGACGCGCGGGGCGGGCGCCGCGGCGCCGCGCGGCAGGACGACGACCGGCGCGCGGTACGCCGGCAGCCCGTTCTCGGCACGTCCGAGGGCCAGCGCCTGCGTCAGGCGGGCGGGGCCGCTGCAGAGCAGGCGCAGGTCGGCGCGGCCGTCGCTGCGGCGGACGACGGGGCCGCGACGCTCGACCATGCGCTCGACCCCGTGCTCGGGCTCGAGCGCCCGCAGCAGGACCGCGGCCCCCTCGCCCTCGCCCTGGCAGACGAGGTTGGCGCAGTAGTGCATCCCGTAGGTGAAGTAGACGTAGAGATGGCCGGGCGGCCCGAACATGACCGCGTTGCGGGCCGTCCGGCCGCGGTAGGAGTGACTGCTCGGGTCGTCCTCGCGGTAGGCCTCGGTCTCCACGATGCGCCCGCCGACCCCGTGGAAGAGGAAGGTGCAGCCGACGAGGTCGCGGGCGACCTCGAGGACGGGGCGGTCGTAGAAGGACGGAGCGAGCGGCGCGTCGCGCGGGGCGGGCATGGGCGCTAGTGTAGCCGACGCGCCGAGCGTAGAGTGAGACACCGGAGCGGAGACCTGAGATGCTGCACACCTTCGTCGAGAGAATCTCCCGGCACGGCTACCTGCTCGCCGTGGGCGCCGTCGCGCTCTCGACCCTCGTCTTCCTCCCCGGGCGCGACTTCTTCGCCAAGGGCCAGTGGGCGATCCTCTACCTGCTCGTCGTGGTCCTCGTCGCAGGCGTCAGCGGCGTCGGCCCCGCCGTGTTCGCCGCGGCGCTGGCCTTCTTCGCCTGGAACTTCTTCCTTCTGCCGCCCTACCACACCCTTCGCATCCACGACGACAAGGACCTGGTCTCGCTCTTCGCCTTCCTCGTGGCCGGCGTCGTGATGGGCGTGCAGACGGGGCGCTTCAAAGAGCGACAGGCGCGCGAGCGGGCCCTGCGGGCCGAGCTCGCGCGCGCCGAGGCCAAGCGCGAGGCCGACGAGCTCAAGTCGTCGCTCCTCTCGTCGGTCTCGCACGAGCTCAAGACACCGCTGGCAGCCCTGACGGCCACGGTGAGCAACCTGCTCGAGAGCGACACGACCTGGGACGAGCACGCCACCAGAGCGGAGCTCGAAGCGATCGTCGGCGACATCACGAGGCTGAACAACGGCGTCACCTCGCTGCTCGATCTCTCGCGACTCGAGGCCCGCACCTGGCAGCCGCACCCCGACTGGTACGACCTCTCGGAGATCGTCGACGTGGCCATGGAGCGCATGCCTCCCGGGGGCCGCGGCCGGCTCCGCGTGCTGCTCCCTGCCGACCTCCCGCCGGTGTTCGTCGACATCGAGCAGTGGGTCCGCGTCGTGCAGGGGCTCGTCGAGAACGCCCTCGTCTATGCGCCCGACGGCGAAGTGCGGGTCGGCGCCGGGGCCGGCGCCGGCGGCCTGACCGTCTGGGTCGAAGACGACGGGCCCGGCGTACCCCCGGAGGAGAGCGACGCGGTGTTCGAGAAGTTCTTCAGAGGGCGGGAGGCCCGGGCCCGGGTGCCCTCGGGCACGGGCCTCGGACTCGCCATCGCACGCGAGATCGTCGCGGCGCACGGGGGCAGCATCGCCGTCGGGCGGGCGGCCTCGGGCGGGGCGAGGTTCGTCATCTCCCTGCCGGCCGAGAGACTGCGACAGACCACGGGACAGGAGAGCGAGGTATGACCACCATCCCCGAGCGCCCCACGCGCGTGCTGGTCGTCGACGACGAGGAGCAGATCAGGCGAGCGCTGCGCTCGATCCTGCGTACGCGCCACTACGTCGTGGACGAGGCCGCGACGGGCGAGGCGGCGCTCATCACGGCGATCGACCATCCACCCGACCTCGTCGTGCTCGACCTCATGCTGCCGGACATGAGCGGCATCGAGGTCTGCCGCGAGCTGCGGACGTGGCTCGCGGCGCCGATCCTCGTGCTCTCCGTGCGGTCCGAGGAGGAGGACAAGGTGCGCGCCCTCGACGAGGGCGCCGACGACTACCTGACCAAGCCGTTCTCGGCCGGCGAGCTGCTCGCGCGCATCCGTGCCCTGCTGCGCCGCGCGGCCGACCGCTACGCCCCGCCCCCGGTGGTGACGACGGGCGAACTGACCGTCGACGTCGCCCGCCGCTCGGTCACCGTGGCCGGCGAGCCCGTGGCGCTCACGCCGACCGAGTTCGACATCCTCGCCCTGCTCGCGCGCAACGCGGGCTGCGTGGTGACGCACCGGACCATCCTCGAGGCGGTGTGGGGGCCGGAGTGGGCCGAGGACCGCCAGACGCTGCGTGTCCACGTGAGCAATCTCCGACACAAGATCGAACGCCGGCCGGACGGACGGCGCTTCGTGATCACCGAGCCGGGCGTCGGCTTCAGGTTCGCGGCCTCCCTGCCGGACGAAGAGCCCGGCGGCGGGGTCACCGGGGAGGCCGAGACACCGACGGCGAAAGGCTGAGGCGCCGCGAACGGGGAGCCGGGCGCCGGCGAAATGCCGGGCGCAGACGGGGAGCCGGCGCAGACGGGGAGCCGGGTGACACGAGAGCGACAGAGCGGCGACCCGCCCCCGTCGCGCGGCGTTTCAGGGACGCGTCGGGCGGGCGGTCGGGCCTGCCGGCGGGCAGGCAGGCGGAGGAAGCGCGGGACGCCGGTCAGAAACGGTCCGCGAGACGCAGCCCGGCCTTCACCGCAAGGAAGAACCCGACAACGACGGCTATGTTCAGCACGAGATGCTCCAACGTCGACTCCGCGAACGGACTCATAGCAGCGTCCGCAGAGTACGCCGGGGCGGCGCAAGGTCGCGTGAAGTCGGGGCGCGCCGGCATCAAGAACGTGTGAAGGCGAGGAGCCGGCTCTGCGGCGCGCTCTGCGCGGCGGCGTGGCCGGCGCGCGGCGGCGTCGGGTGCGCCGTGCGCGGCGGCCTCAGGCGCGCGCCGCGACCGCGGCGCGCGCCAGCTCGAGCTGCTCGCGCACGCGCTCGGGGGCGGAGCCGCCGCGCGAGCGCTTGCGCGCCAGGGCGGCGGCCGGGTCGTGCAGCTCGCGGTAGCCCTCGTCGAAGGCCGGGGAGAGCGCCCGCAGGTCGTCGAGCGGCACCTGACCGAGCTCGACGCCGGTCTCGAGCGCCCGCCGGACGAGCGACCCGGTGACGTGGTGCGCCTCGCGGAACGGGACGCCGCGCCCGACGAGGTAGTCGGCGACGTCGGTGGCCGCCAGCGCGGCGTCGCAGGCGGCGGCCATGCGGGCCGCGTCGAACTCGATCCCTGCGAGCAGGCCCTGCGACGACCGGCAGCAGCATGTCGAGGCAGTCGACGGCGTCGAAGAGGTAACGTTTGTCCTCGCGCAGATCGGTGTTGTAGGCGAGCGGCAGGCCGTGCAGCACGCCGAGCAGGCCGCCGAGATCGGCGGCGAGCCGCGGCGCCGCGGCGCGCATCAGCTCGGCGGCGTCGGGGTTGCGCTTCTGCGGCATGATGCTCGAGCCTGCCGGAGAAGGCGTCGGGCAGGCGCGCGAAGCCGAACTCGGCGCTCGCCCAGAGCACGAGCTCGGCGCCCAGGCGGCTCAGGTGGGCGCCGAGCTGGGCGGCGGCGGCGAGGTAGTCGAGCGCGAAGTCGCGCGAGGCGACCGCGTCGATCGAGTTCTCGGCGACGCGGTCGAAGCCGAGCTCGGCGGCGACGGCTGCGCGGTCGAGCTCGTAGTTGAGCCCGACCGCGGCCCCGGCGCCGAGCGGCAGCTCGAGACACGCCTCGCGCGCGGCCGCCAGGCGGCCGCGGTCGCGGTCGAGCATCCAGACGTAGGCGAGCAGGTGCTGGGCGAGCGAGGTGACCTGGGCGCGCTGGAGGTGCGTGTAGGCGGGCAGCAGGGTCTCGACGTGCCCTGCCGCCCGCTCGAGCAGCACGCCTTGCAGCGCGCCCAGCGCCGCGTCCTGCCGCTCGACGACGCGCCGCAGGTGCAGGCGCACGTCGGTCACGACCTGGTCGTTGCGGCTGCGCCCGGTGTGCAGCTTCGCCCCGGCGTCGCCCGCCAGCTCGGTGAGCCGGCGCTCGATCGCCATGTGGACGTCCTCGTCCTCGTCGCGCGGCACGAACGTGCCGTTCTCGATCTCGCGGCCGACGGCGGCGAGCCCTTCTTCGACGGCTCGCCGCTCCGCCGCGTCGAGCACGCCGGCCTTCTCGAGCGCGTGCGCGTGCGCGACGCTGCCCTCGATGTCCTCGCGCCAGAGGCGCCAGTCGAGGGCCAGCGACGAGTTGAGGGCCACGAACGCGGGGTCGCGCTCGCCGGCGAAGCGACCCGAGCGCGCGACGCTCACGGCGCCTGCACCGCCAGCTCGCCCTCGTCGCTCAGCTCCTGCATCATGCCGTGCTCCTTGCCGATCCGCGCCCAGATCTCGATGGGCAGGCCCCAGAGCTGGATGAACCCCGCCGCGGCCTCGTGCGAGAACTCGTCCTCGGTCGTGTAGGTGGCGAGCTTGTAGCTGTAGAGCGAGTAGTCGCTGCGCCGACCGTCGGCCGCGCAGGTGCCCTTGAAGAACTTGAGGCGCACGTCGCCGGTGACCCGCTCCTGGCTCTGGAAGAGGAACGCCTTGCAGGCCTCGGTCAGCGGGTCGAACCACTGGCCCTCGTAGACCATGTCGGCGAGCTTGCTCTCGATGGTGCGCTTGAAGTGCAGGAGGTCGCGCGTGAGCACGAGGTCCTCGAGCTCGCGGTGGGCGGTGATGAGGGCGAGCGAGCCGGCGACCTCGTAGACCTCGCGGCTCTTGATGCCGACGAGGCGGTTCTCGATCATGTCGACGCGCCCGAAGCCGTGCGCGTTGCCGATCGCGTCGATCGCCTCGATGAGCTCGACGAGGCCCATGGCCTTGCCGTCGAGCGCCACCGGCTTGCCCTTCTCGAACGAGACGATCACGTGCTGCGCCTCGTCGGGCGCGTCCTTCGGGTCGATGACGAACTGGAAGGCGTCGTCCGGCGGCGCCACCCACGGGTCCTCGAGGACGCCGCACTCGTTGCTGCGCCCCCAGAGGTTCTCGTCGATCGAGTAGGGGCTCTTCTTCGTCAGCGCGACGGGGATGCCGTGCGCGGCCACGTAGTCGAGGAGCTCCTCGCGGCTCGGCCAGTCGGCGTCGCGCGCCGGGGCGATGATCTTCGAGCGACGGGTCCTGGCTGCGCACGCCGACGTCGATGCGCACCTGGTCGTTGCCCTTGCCGGTGCAGCCGTGGGCGACGGCCGTCGCGCCGAAGGCGTGCGCCGTCTGCACGAGCTTCTTGGCGATCAGCGGCCGCGAGAGCGAGGAGACCAGGGGGTACTTGTCCTCGTAGAGCGCGTTCGCCATGAGGGCCGGCAGGCAGTAGTGCTCGGCGAACTCCTCCTTGGCGTCGATGGCGAGGGCCTCGACCGCCCCGGCCGCCTTGGCGCGGGCGATGATGCCGGGGATGTCCTTGACGCGGCCCGCGTCGACGAGGCAGGCGACGACGTCGTAGCCGTACTTCTCCTTCAGCCAGGGGATGAGGGCCGAGGTGTCGAGGCCGCCCGAGTAGGCGAGGACGGCGGTTCCGTTGTCCATGGTGGTCGGTCCTTTCTCGCCGGCTCGCCGGCGCGGAAGACGTCGGAGGAAGGCCGCGGCCGGCGCGGGCGAAGCCGGCCCGCCGGCCGTCAGACCAGGGATGGCGTGCGCGCGAAGTGGTGCCTGCGCGCTAGGCCTCTCGGAGACGATCGAGATAGCGCTTCATCTCGTGCGCGGTCTCGACGTCGGCGACGATGACGACGAAGGTGTCGTCGCCGGCCAGCGTGCCGATGATGTCGGTGTGGTTGAGGTTGTCGATCTGGCGCGCCACCGTGGAGGCGGTGCCGATCTCGCAGCGCACGACGACGGTGTGCTGCGCGACCAGCACGGAGCGCGCGAAGTCGTGCAGCACGTGTCGCGCGGCCTGCTCGGGGTCCTTCGGGCGCTCGCGCGAGGAGAGCACGTACTTGGCCCGCCCGAGGTGGGTGCGCACCTTCTGCAGGTCGAGCTCGCGGATGTCGCGCGAGACCGTGGCCTGGGTGACGTCGCAGCCGAGGGCGCTCAAGGAGTGCACGAGCTCCCGTTGCGTCGCGATGTCGCGCTGCTGCACGACGGTCTGGATGAGGCGCTGACGCTCGGCCTTGCTCATCGGCACGCGCTTGGTGGTGCGGGCCACCGGCTCCTCCTTCGGCATCACCGGCGTGGACACGCCGGCCGTCGCCGCTCCGGCGGCGAACAGAGAGTGCATAGAATACATCACCTCCTCGGACAATATGCAAGTGCCGGAGACGGTATGCGTCCCCGGAGCGGTCAACGCGTCACCTTGGTCCCGCAGCCGGCGTCGGTCAGGATCTCGAGCAGGACGGCGTGCTCGACGCGGCCGTCGATGATGTGTGCGCTGGCGACGCCGGCTTCGAGGGCGCGACGTATGGCGGCCACCTTGGGCAGCATGCCGCCGCTGATGCGCCCGGCGGCCTGCAGCGTGCCCAGGTGGCGCAGGTCGCACTCCGAGACCGGCGTCTCCTCGGTGTCCTGGTTCTCGTAGAGGCCCTCGACGTCGGTGAGGAAGACGAGCTTCTCGGCGCCCAGCGACGCGGCGAGCTCGCCGGCGACGGTGTCGGCGTTGATGTTGTAGACCTGACCGTCCTCCCCGCTGCCCACGCTGGCCACGACCGGGATCGCGCCCTCGGCGAGCGTGCGCAGGACCTCGGTGTCGACCTCGACGACCTCGCCGACGTAGCCGAGGTCGACCTCGTTGCCGGCGGCGTCCAGATGCTGCTTGGGGCGCGCGCGCAGCAGGCGGCCGTCCTCGCCCGACAGGCCGACGGCCGTCCCGCCGTGACGGTTGATGAGGCCGACGATGTCCTTGTTGACCTTGCCGACGAGGACCATGCGGGCGATCTCCATCGTCGCCGCGTCGGTCACCCGGTGACCGTCGACGAACTTCACCTCGAGACCCGAGGCGCTTCATGTAGCGCGTGATGTCGGGCCCGCCGCCGTGCACGACGACCGGCTTCATGCCGACGAGACGCAGGAGGACCATGTCCTCGGCGAACTCCTCCTGCAGGCGCGGCGAGGTCATCGCCGCGCCGCCGTACTTGAGGACGACGGTCGCGCCCCAGAAGCGGCGGATGTAGGGCATCGCCTCGAGCAGGGTCCGGACCGTCTTCTGCTGGCGCACCGTCATGAAGCCTCCAGGGTCGGGGCGGCGCGCGGGCCGCGGGCGGCGCGCGCCGCTTCGTGGACGAGGTGACGCGCACGACGCGAGCCCGAAGCGCCGACCGCGTGAACGAGCCGATACAGACGCGGCGCGCTCACGTCGTGTACTCCGCGTTCAGGGTCACGTACTCGTGGGTCAGGTCGCTGAAGTACAGGGTCGAGGCCGCCGCGCCGCCGTTCAGCACGACGCGCACGTCGATCTCGTGCTGGGCCATGATGTCGGCGAGGCGCTCCTGGGCGCCCTCGCTCAGGGGGACGGGCTCGCCGCCGCGCACGACGGCGAGGTCCTCGTAGAGGATCTCGGCGGGGACGGCGGCGGCGACCGAAGCGGCGGCGGAGGCGGCGGCGGGGCCGACCGAAGCGGCGGCGACGGGGCCGCCGGACGCGGCGGCCTCGACGGTATGGGGGGCGGCCGCCGGGGCGGCGCCGGCGGAGCCGGCGCCCGACGAGCCGGCGGCCGCCCCGTTCTCGCCGATCGCCTGACCGACGGCCTGCACGATGCGGCCCCAGTTGGCGTCCCGGCCGTAGAAGGCGGTCTTGACGAGCGGCGACGTACCTACGGCGCGCGCGACGCGCTCCGCTTCGCGCGCGTCGCGCGCGCCGTCGACGTTGAGTCGTATGGCTTTGGTCGCCCCCTCGCCGTCGGCGACCATCGCCACCGCCAACGCGAGAAGGAGGGCGTCGAGCGCCTCGGCGAGGCCGGCGAGCCCGGACTCGCCGAGGCGCACACCCGACGCCCCGTTGGCCATCCCGAGGACCATGTCGTTGGTCGACTCCTGACCGTCCACGGTGATGCGGTTGAAGCTCTTCGCGACGGCGGCGCGCAGCAGCTCCCCCACGCCCCCACCGGGAGCTCGGCGTCGCAGGTCACGAAGGCGAGCATGGTCGCCATGCGCGGCGAGATCATGCCGCAGCCCTTCGCCGCCGCCCCGAGCCGCACGACACCCTCGGGCAGCTCGAGCTCGAGAGCGCCGCGCTTGGGCGAGGCGTCGGTCGTCCTGATCGCCTGGCTGAAGTGCTCGCCGCCGCCCCGCTTCAAGGCGGTCGCCGCCTCGGCGATGCCACGCTCGATCTTGTCCATCTCGAGGGCGCGCGCCGATGACCCCGGTCGAGGCCACGGCCACCTGCTCGACCGGCAGGCGCACCGCCTGCGCCGTCAGCAGCCGCATCCGGGCGGCGTCGGCGAGCCCGTCCTTGCCGGTGAACGCGTTGGCGTTGCCTGCATTGACAACGGCAGCCCTCAGGTGCGCGCAGTCCGCCGACGCCCTTGTGAGGCGCACCGGCGCGGCGGCGGCGGCGTTGCCGGTGAACGTGGCCGCCGAGACGCACGGCTGCGCCGAGACCAGCATCCCGAGGTCCAGCTTGCCCCGCTTCTTGACCCCGGTCGCCACTCCCGCGGCCGCGAAGCCCGCGGGGAACGTCACGCTGCGCTGGGCCTGGCGGGCGAAGGCGGGCAGCTCGACGAAGCGCGTCACCGGCAGCATCAGAGCAGCCCCTCGGTCTCGGGCAGCCCCAGCATCACGTTCATGTTCTGCACGGCCTGGCCGGAGGCGCCCTTCATCAGGTTGTCGATCGCGCTGATGACGATGACACGGCCGGACCGCCCGTCGACGGTGACGTGGATGCGGCAGTCGTTGGTGCCGGTGACGTCCTTGAGTTGCGGCGGCGCCTCGCAGACCTCGACGAAGGGCTCGCCGGCGTAGAACTCGCGGTACAGGGCGGTCAGCTCGGCCGCGTCCGGCAGCGGGAAGCTGCCGAGCCGCACGTACATCGTGGCCGTGATGCCGCGCTGCAGGGGCACCAGGTGAGGGACGAAGGTCAGCGAGGGACCGGCGGCGGCCGGGCCGGCGCCGAAGGCGCTCACGGCCGCCGCCTCGCCCGCCAGCCCCGCGGCGATCTCGGGGGTGTGCCGGTGCGTGCCGACGCCGTAGGCGACGAGGTCGGAGTCGACGCTGCAGAAGTGCGTCGCAGCCTTGGGCGCCTTGCCGGCGCCGCTCACCCCGGACTTGGCGTCGACGACCACGTCGACGAGACCGAGCCGCTTGAGCGGCGCCAGCCCGAGCAGGGTCGCCGTTGGGTAGCAGCCGGGGTTCGCGACGAGGTCGGCGCCGGCCACCTCGTCGCGGTGCAGCTCGGTCAGCCCGTACACGGCGGGCGTCAGCTCGGGGAACGGGTGCTCGCCGTACCACTCGGCGTAGGTGGCCGCGTCGAGACGGAAGTCGGCGCTCAGGTCGATCACCCGCACGCCGTCGTCGAGCAGGCGCTTGACCACCGGCGCCGCCTCGCCGTGCGGCGTGCAGACGAAGGCCACGTCGGCGGCGCCGAGCTCGGCCACGCTGCAGAACGAGAGGCCGGTGCGCAGCCGCGGCGCGTGGGCCCTCACCGGCGTACCGGCGAGCGCCTCGGAGCTGATCGCCGCGAGCTCGGCGTGCGGGTGGCGCAGGAGCAGCTCGGCGAGCAGGGCGCCGGTGTAGCCGCTGCCGCCGACGACGGCGGCCTTCACGGCGACTCCGGCTACGGCCGTCGTCACAGCCTGCTGGTGGCTGCCGGTGGATGTCGGGGCCGCCGCCTCCAGGCCGGAGGCGGCGGCCTCTAAGGCGAAGTGGGTGCCCTCGGTCGTGTCGCCGTCGCTCGCGAGCGCGGCGTCGCCGGCGGCCGCGTCGACGGCGTCGGCTGAGGCGATCTCGGTGGTGATGCTGGCGGTCTGATGCATGTCGGTCTCCGGGTGCACGTCGGGAAGGACGCGGACTGTGCGGGTAGCCGCCGGCGTCGGGAGCGATGGGCCCGCCGAGGGGCGGGGACCGGGCTCAGGCGAAGACGCCGGCGACGCACGGTCGCACACGTCGTGTGCGGCGACCGGGGAGCGGCAGCGGGCGACCGGCGCGGGGAGCGCCGGCGGCGGAGACGAACTCGATGTGGCCCGTGCCGTGCATCGTCGGGGCACTGTAGCGGGACGACGTAACAAATGCAACCTTCCGCCGCCGTTGGTGCATGAAATGCATCGCGGAGCCGGCCGGTCTCTCCGTCCCTCTACCCGGTCGTTCGCTCCCGATCCATCCGGCGCCGGCGGGGATCCGACCAAGAGCTCCCAGGCCCTCGCCCACCGGCCGTCCTCCGGGGAGGTCGCGGCCGCGAAGGCGAGCCGCAGCTCGGCCTCACGCATCATCCTGACGATCGCGACGGCGTCCATAAGGACATCCTGCCCCCGCGCGACGATCCTGTGACCGCGCTGCAGCACGACTGTCGATCCCCGATGATCAGCGATCGGCTGCGACGGGGCGCGGCGAGGTCAGGTCGAAGCACGAGCGGGGCGGGCGGCTCACGCCGCCCGCCCCGCTCGAACCTCGTGCCCTTGCCGGCGACCGCGCCCGTCGGAGACGCCTACCGCAGCGTCGCCGCGAACTCGCGCTCGAGCGCCTTGAGGATCTTGGCGCGCACGCCGGCGATGTCCTTCTCGCTCAGCGTGCGTTCCGGCGAGCGCATCACGACGCGTAGCGCCAGGGAGCGCTTGTCGGCCGGGATCTGGTCGCCCTCGTACACGTCGAAGACGCGCACGCTGCGCGTCAGCTTGCCGCCGGCGCGGCCGGCCGACGGCGACGACGTCGGCTGCCGGCACGTCGCGGCCGACGACGACCGCGAGATCCTGCTCGGCGGGCGGGTACGTGCCCAGGTCTTCGAAGCCCGCGCCGCGCATCGCCACCTCGTCGAGGCGCTCGAGCTCGAGGGCGGCCACGTGCACCTCGAGATCCTCGAGGCCGAACGCGGCCGCGACGTCGGGGCGCAGCAGGCCGAGGAAGCCGAGAGGGCCGGCGCCGGCGACGCTCACGGTGGCCGCCTTGCCGGGGTGCAGGTACGGATGCGCGGCGGCCGCCTCACCGAGCGGTGCGTACGAGCCGCTCAGCCGCAGGGCGCCGAGCAGCGTCTCGACGACGCCCTTCAGCGCGAAGAAGTCGGTCGGCCGGGCGCCGCCGGTCCAGTGCTCGCTCTGCAGCGGACCGGCGAGGACGACGGCGACCTCCTCGCGCTCGTGCGGCAGCAGGGCGCCGGGCTCGGCGGCGTGCGCCGGCGCCTCGATCGCCGCGTCGTCCCAGAGGTAGACGCGCCCGAGCTCGAAGAGGTTGGGCGGGTCGTTCAGGTGGTCGACGTTGGCGCGCACCGTGGCCAGCAACCCGGGCAGCATCGACGTGCGCATCACCGACTGCTCGACGCTCATCGGGTTGGCGAGACGGACGGGCTCGAGGCGGACGTCGCCCTCGGGCAGCCCGAGCGCGGTCAGGGCTTCGGGACCGACGAAGGTGTAGGTGATGGCCTCGTCGAGGCCGCAGCCGGCGAGGGCGCGCCGCACGGCGCGCCTGACCTGCTGCGGCCCGGTCAGCCCCCCGGCCACACGGTGGTGCGGCAGGGTCTCGGGCGAGCGGTCGTAGCCGGCGATGCGCCCGACCTCCTCGATGAGGTCGACCTCGCGCTCGAGGTCGGGACGGAAGCTCGGCGGGGTGACCGTCCACTCGGACTCGCCGGGGAGGACCCGGCGGGTCCGCCGCCGGCGCGTCCGGCCGCTGCGCCGGCGTCGGACGAGTCGACTCCGTCGTCGACGGTGCACTCGAGCCGCCGCAGGATCGCGGCCTGCTCCTCGGCCGGCACCGCGTAGCCCAACAGGCCGTCACAGGCGGCCGGGCGGAACCGCAGGCGGCGCGGCTCCGCCGCGCCGCCCCAGACGTCGACCATGCCCGGCGCGACGGTCCCGCCGCAGAGCTCGGCGAAGAGCCGCGCGGCGAAGTCGAGCCCTCCGGGGACGAGCTGGGCGTCGAGCCCCTTCTCGAAGCGGTTGCTGGCCTCGCTGCGGATGCCGGTGTGCAGCTCGGTGCGCAGGATGCTCGGGCCGCTGAAGTTGGCCGCTTCGAGGACGACGTCGGTCGTGCCCTCGTCGACCTCGGCGTCGACGGCGCCGAAGACGCCGGCGATGACGAGCGGCCGCTCGACGTCGGCGATGACCAGCATCTCGCCGTCGAGGGTGCGCTCGACCTCGTCGAGGGTGACGATCTTCTCGCCGTCCTTCGCCCGCCGCGCGATCAGAGTCCCTCCCCCGATCTTGGCCGCGTCGAAGGCGTGCAGCGGCTGGCCCCAGCCCAGCATCACGTAGTTGGTCACGTCGACGATGTTGTTGATCGGGCGCATGCCGGCGTGCGTGAGGCGCGCCTTGAGCCATGCCGGCGACTCGGCGGCCGTCATGCCGCGGATCACGCGGGCGCCGTACCGCGGGCAGAGGTCCGGGTCGGCGACCTCGACGGCGATCGACGCCTCGGCGGGGGCACCGCCCGTCACCGCCGGTCCGGCCGTGGGCGGCGGCGCCAGCGCCGCGCCCGAGCGCCGCCGCGACCTCGCGGGCGATGCCGTAGACGCTGAAGCAGTCGGGGCGGTTCGAGGTCAGCTCGAGCTCGAGCACGGCCTCGCTCACCGGCAGGTAGCGCTGCAGCGGCGCGCCGACCTCCCAGTCGGAGGGCAGCACGACGATGCCGGGGCTCTTCTCCTCGTAGCCCAGCTCCTGCTCGCTCATCATCATGCCGTCGCTCTCGACGCCGCGCAGGTTGGCCTTCTTGAGCTTGAGGCCGTTCTCGAGCACGGCGCCGCTCAGCGAGACGGCGACGACGTCGCCGGCGGCGAAGTTGTCGGCGCCGCAGACGATCTGCCGCACGCCGCCGTTGCGCTCGCCGACCTCGACGGTGCAGAGGCTGAGCTTGTCGGCGTTGGGGTGCCGGTCGCGGGTCACGACCCTGCCGACCACGAAGCGGCTGAGGTTCTCGGGGTCGCGCGGGGCGCCGACCCAGTCGATGCCCTCGACCTCGGTGCCCGACATCGTGAGCAGCTCGGCGAGCTCCTCCGGGGTGCCCTCCCAGGCCACGTACTCCTTGAGCCAGCTGAACGGAAGTCTCATCGTCCGTCTCCTCTCAGAACTGCCGCAGGAAGCGGACGTCGTTGTCGTAGAACAGGCGCAGGTCGGGGATGCCGTGCTTGAGCATCGCCATGCGCTCCACCCCCATGCCGAAGGCGAAGCCGCTCACCGCCTCCGGGTCGTAGCCCACGAACCCGTAGAGGTTGGGGTCGACCATGCCGGCGCCCATGATCTCGAGCCAGCCGGAGTGCTTGCACGAGCGGCAGCCCTTGCCGGCGCAGAGCTCGCAGTTCACGTCGACCTCGATGCTCGGCTCGGTGAAGGGGAAGAAGTGCGGGCGCACGCGGATCGCCCGGTCGCCGCCGAAGAACGCCTCGGTGAAGTAGTGGACGGTGCCCTTGAGGTCGGCGAGCGTGACGCCCTCGTCGACGACGAGCCCCTCGACCTGGTGGAACATCGGCGTGTGGGTCGCGTCGGAGTCGCGGCGGTAGACCTTGCCCAGGCAGAGCACGTAGACCGGGGGGCGCTGCTGTCTCCATGACACGCACCTGGACGGGGGAGGTGTGCGTGCGCAGGAGGACGCCGCGGTCGGCGTCGACGACCGCCTCGGGCATGGTCTCGCGCTGCTCCTGCACCCAGAAGGTGTCGTGAGCGGAGCGCGCGGGGTGGCTGGGCGGCGTGTTCAGGGCGGTGAAGTTGTAGTAGTCGAGCTCGACCTCGGGGCCCTCGGCGATGCGGTAGCCCAGACCGGTGAAGATGTCCTCGACCTCGCGCATCGTCTGGCTGATGAGGTGCTCGTGACCGGCCGGGAAGGGGACACCGGGGAGGGTGACGTCGAGGCGCTCGTGCTCGAGGGAGGCGCTCAGGGCGGCCTTCTTGAGCTCGGCCTCGCGCTCCTCGACCAGCGACTCGAGGACCCGGCGGACCATGTTGCCGCCCTTGCCGAGCAGCGGGCGGTCCTCGGGCGCCGCCGTCGAGATCGAGCGCAGCACCTCGGTGAGCGGGCTCTTGCGGCCGAGCACGGCGACGCGGACCTTCTCGAGCGTCATCATGTCGCGCGCCTCGAGGATCGCGGAGCGCCCCGTCGTGTACAGAGCAGCCAGCGCCGGGGCGCGCTCCTTGAGGATCTGCAGCTGCTCGTCGTCCATGGTCATCCTTTCTCGGGCGCCGGCGGGCGCCGGTGCGGAACGTCGGCGGCGCCGGACGGGCGGCGCCGGGTGCTGTCGTCGGGGGCGCCGGGCGGGCGGCGCCGTGAGAACTCGTAGAGGGCGACGGCGCCGGCGACGCCGGCGTTGAGGCTCTCGACCGCGCCGGCGGCCTCGGGCGCCAGCCCGATGGTGAGCCGGCACGTGACGGCGGCGAGCGTCTCGGGCGAGAGCCCGGCGCGCTCGGCGCCGACGCAGAGCACGGCCGGGCGGCTCAGCTCGGCCGTGGCCAGGTCGGCGCCGTCGTGGGCGACGAGCCCGTACACGTCGGCGATGCCGGTGCGGGCAACGAGGTCGTCGAGGGCGATCTCGGGGTACAGCGGCAGGGCGAAGGCGGCGCCCATGCCGGCGCGCACGACCTTGGGGGCGAAGAGGTCGACCGAGCCGGGCGAGGCGGCGAGGGCGGCGGCGCCGAAGGCGGCCGCCGCGCGCACCAGGGTGCCCATGTTGCCCGGGTCGGCGACCCGGTCGGCGTAGACGACGAGGGCGCCGGCCGCCGCACCGGCCCGCCCGGTGCCACGGGTGGCCTCGGCGCCCGGCGTAGAGGCCACGCCCCCGCCCGGACCCGCCAGCCCGTGGAGCGGCGGCGCGGCCGGGAGCGGAAAGACGGCGAGCACGTCGGGTGGCGCCTCGAGAGTCGAGATCTTGGCGGCGACGCGGTCGGTCACGACGTAGACCGCGACGTCGGCGAGGCGGCGGTCGGCGGTCGCCGCCTCGTGGGCGGCGCTGCCGCGCCGCACGAAGACGAGCTGCGGCCGCATCCCGGCCGCCATCCCGGCCGTGACGAGGTCCGCGCCCTCGACGAGGAAGGCGTGCTCGCGCTCACGGAACTTGCGCACGCGCAGCGAGGACGCCCTCTTGACGAGGACGTTCTGCGCGCTGCTTATCGGCTCGGCGAAAACCCCAAGCGACCGCCCTCCCGGGTCAGGCGGCGTCGAGGGCCGCACGGGCCTGCTGCGCCAGCGAGGCGAAGAAGACCGGGTCGTTCACGGCCAGCTCGGCGAGCATCTTGCGGTCGAGCTCGACGTTGGCGAGCTGGAGCCCGTGCATGAACTGGCTGTACGAGAGGCCGTGCTCACGGGCGCCCGCGTTGATGCGCACGATCCAGAGCCGGCGGAACTCGCGCTTGCGCACGCGCCGGTCGCGGTACGCGTACTGCCCGCTGCGCTGGACCTGCTCCTTGGCGCGCTTGTAGCTCGCGTGCTTGCCGGCGCGGTACCCCTTGGCCTGCTCGAGCACCTTGCGGCGCTTCTTGCGCGCGCCGGTGCTGCGCTTGATTCGAGACATGTCGTTTCTCCTTGACGCTCAGCCTGCCGGTCGAAGTCGGGACCGGCAGGCCGCCTGCCCTTCAGCGAAGCCCGAGCAGCCGCTTGATGTTGCGACGGTCACCCGCGGCGACCACGTCCTGTGCGCGGGCGTGCCGCTTGCGTTTGGCGGTCTTCTTCTCCAGGAGGTGACTCGTGAACGCGTGGCGACGCGTGAGCTTGCCGCTCCCGGTGAGACGGAAGCGCTTCTTCGTCGCGCTGTGGGTCTTCATCTTCGGCATCCAGCACCTCCCCTCGTCCTACTTCGCGGTTGTCTCCGCGGCCGCCGCGTCGGCGGCCGGTGCCTTGGCGGTCTTCTTGGCGGCCGGCGCCTTCGCCGGCTTGTCCTCCACCGGCGCCTTCGCCGGCTTGTCCTCCACCGGCGCCTTCGCCGCCTCATCAGCGGCCGGCGCCTTCACCGGCGCGGGCTCAGCCGGCGCCTTCGCCGGTTTCTTCGCGGCCGGCGCCTCGGCCGGCGTGGCCTCGGCTGCCGCGTCCGCGACGGCGCGTCCGTCGCCGGCGCGTCCGTCGCCGGCGCACCCTCCGCCGCGTCCTTGACGGGCAGCTCCTTGGTCGGCGCCAGCATCATGATCATGTTGCGCCCGTCGAGGTTGGGCGGCGACTCGATGACGGCGTACTCCTTGATGTCCTCGAAGAGCCGCATCAGCAGCGCCTCGCCGCGCTCGGGATGCACCATCTCGCGGCCGCGGAACATGATCGTCACCTTGACCTTGTCCCGGGCCTTGAGGAAGCGCAGCACGTGGCCCTTCTTGGTCTCGTAGTCGTGCACGCCGACCTTGGGCCGGAACTTGATCTCCTTGATCACGATCTGGCTCTGGTGTTTGCGCGCCGCCTTGGCCTTGAGCTCCTGCTCGTAGCGGTACTTGCTGAAGTTCATGATCCTGCACACGGGCGGCTCGGCCTGCGGCGCGACCTCGACCAGGTCGAGACCGCGCTCGTTGGCATAGTCCTGCGCGAAGCGGATGGGCTTGATGCCCAGCTGCTCACCGTTCTCATCGACCAGCCGCACTTCGCGGACGCGGATCGCGTCGTTGATGCGGGTGCGCGGCTCGTTGTCGCGCCTGAATCTGTCTCTCGGCGAAAAAGGTCTGCCCATATAAAAAAGAGGGTCGCCGCAGCGAGCCCTCTCAATCTCCCTTCTCTAGTCGGAGATGATGTACCGGGACCCTGTCGACCTACGTGGGCGCAGGGTGAGAAGCTCGCGGCTTCTGCTTCAATGGCCGCGGGAGTATACACCACGCGACGGCAAGGCGTCGACTGCCGGACGCCTTGCGAAGAGTGGACGTTGCCGTGGCCGGTCGCGCGGCGCTCCGAGGCCGGCCTTTCGGCGTCGCCGAGCCGGCCGCCGTGGACTCCGGAGCCGGCCGCCAAAGCCCGTCAGGCCCGCCGCTCAGGCCCCCTGTGCCCGCTTGCTGTCCCCGATCCAGGGCTCGTCGACCGCCTCGCGGCGGCGCAGGCGCGGCGGGCGCAGATAGCCGCGCCGCGCCGCGATCGCCAGAAGCACCGCGGCCGCCGCCAGGGTCAGGCCCAAGGTCACCAGCGAGGCCTCGGGGCCGAAGCTCCCGCCCGTGAGCCACTCCGCCCCGGTGGTGCGCGAGACCAGGATGCCGGGCACTTCGTAGCCCGAGACGGTCGTCCCGAAGATGCCGCCCTCGGCGAGGTTCCACAGCGCGTGCACACCTATCGCGAGCCAGAGTCGCCGCGTGACCAGGTAGCACGCCCCGAGCAGCGGGCCGGCGAAGAGGGCGATCGCGAGACCCTCCCAGAGGCCGGCGTTGGGGTTGTCCATGTGGACGATGCCGAACCAGAGCGAGGACAGGGCGAGCGCGAGCCACGTCCCGAGACGCTCCTCGGAGATGCGCAGGACGATGCCGCGGAAGGCGATCTCCTCGCGCACCGAGACCGCGGCCGCCGCGGCCGACCACTGCAGGACGGTCCAGCTCTGCGTGCCGAGGACCTCGTAGGCGCCGGCCGCGGCGAGGATGGCGACGATGAGGGCGAAGAGGCCGAAACCGAGGGCGGCGCCGGTGGCGAGCTCGGCGGCCCCCTTGAGGCCGCCGCCGAGCTCCGAAGGCCGGCGCCGCTCCGCGAGCAGCACGTAGGGCACGTAGAGGGCGAACGGCACGACGACCAGCAGCACCGCCTCGGGCAGCCGCGGGTAGGGCAGCTGCGGATACGCGCCGCCGAAGAGGCCCGCGACCCAGTCGAAGACCTCGTAGAGCGGGCCGGTCAGGCGGCGCACGACGGCGCGCCCGACCCAGACGACGAGCGCGTAGGCGAGCACGAGACGTACGAACGGGAACGCGAGCACCATGTCGACGACGTTCCGCGGGGGCCGCGGCACGAAGACGTGCGGGGGCCGCGGCCTCTGGCCCGCGGCGTGCGCCGTCACCGCCGCGGTCGGCGGCGCCGCGCTCCGCCGGCCCCGTCGCCGCCGAGCAGGAAGCCGCGCCAGTCGTGCTCGGCGACGGTCGTCTGCCACCAGGGCCACCCGCCGGCGACCAGGTCGGCGGCGGCCAGCCGCCGCGCGCGCAGCGCCGTCCGCATCTCGAGCTCGATCCCGAACGCCGTCGCGTACACGAGGTAGCGGCCCCATAGCGGATGCACGCCGGTGAGCGCGGCTCCTCCTTCGACGAACTCGAGGAGGAAGCGCCGCACCTGCGCGCAGCGGAGCTGATACGTGCGTGTCTGCGTGATCCGCCGGTACATGATCGCGCCGTGCGTGAACATCAGCGCCGCCAGCGCGCACGCGCTCACCAGGTAGACGATCGTGCCGGCCCAGGCGACCGTGTAGACGCTGACCCAGACCACGAGCACGGGCATCGTGAAGCTCACGGGGATCGTGAAACGGCCGAGCGGCTCGCCCTGGAGACCCAGCGTCGCCTCGGCGAACGCGCGGCGGAAGGCGTCAAGACCGCGCTCGTACTCGCGACGCCGTTCGCGAGCGAAGCGGTCGAAGCCCCGCAGGGTGACGGCCTCGTGCTCGCCGGCGACCTCGAAGAGGAGGCGCAGCAGGGCGTCCTCGTGGGGCCAGACCGCCTGCAGCCGCCCGCTGTGCAGCGTGAGCAGCTGGTCGTCGCGATCGCCGGGCTGGGGGCTCACCTCGACGACCCCCCTGTCGATCAGGTCGAGGAGGGTGGCCGTGAAGTCGGCGTCGGCCTGCCGGCAACCGCGGAGGAGGAAGCCGCAGACGGCGGGCGCCACACCGACCCCGTCGGGGTCGCCGATCGGTGGACCCGGGTCGGAGGGGCGGAAGGGACGCGGAGGCCAAAGCCAGACCAGCGCGTAGGCCACGGCGCCGGCGAGGAGGATCAGCATGGCGTAGATGTCTGCGCGTCCCACGGCGTGCGCCCTCCCGACGCCGGTCGTCCCCCCGACTCCCCTACCGTGCCCGCCCCGTGGAGGCGCCACGCCTCGGCGCGGGCATCGCGCCGCGCCCGCGAGCCGACTGCGCCGTACGGGCGCGGTCAGAGCTCCGGCGCGTCCGTCATGAGGTCGTCGAGCGGCGACTCGGGTCGGCAGGCGATCTCCCAGACGTTGCCCTCGGGATCGGCGAAGTAGGCGCTGCGCGCGCCCCACGCCGCGACGTCCGGCTCTTTGAGCACCGTCGCGCCGGCCGCGCGCGCCATCTCGAGGTGCATGTCGACGTCCTCGTCGTAGTCGACGCTCAGGGCGATGGTGAGGCCGGCGAAGCCGCCGTCGGCGGAGCCGGCCGCGGCGGCGACCGAGGTCGCCCGACACCACACGTCCGAGGTGTCCTCCAGGGGGAAGAGCGTGAGCAACGCGCCGCCGACCTCGAACGAGGCCCAGCCGGACGCGGCGACCGCCGCCTCCTCCCAGCCGAGCCGGGTGTAGAAGGCGCGCAGGGCGTCGAGGTCGTGCGCGCCGAGCGTGATGATGTTCGGGGTCGGCCAGAGCGACAAGAGCGATCCTCGCGGTCGTGGGGTCGGACTTCCGGCGCCCGAGACCTGCGGCGCGCCGAGCGACAATGATACGCCGCCAGGGAGCGGCGGTCAGCCCGGGCCGGTCACGGCGGTCAGTCCGGGCCGGTCACGGCGGCCAGTCCGGGCCGGTCACGGCTGTCAGTCCGGGCTCGGCTCGCCGCCGTCCGCCGGGCCTTCGCCCTCCGCCTCGGGCGGCCGCGCCACGAGCGCTTCGAGGTCGTCGATGAAGCGGCGCTGGGAGGGCACGATCGCGGCGCGCGCCGAGGCCAAGCCGAACCAGAAGGCGCGGTCGACCTCGGGCACGTCGGCGACCTTGCCCGAGCGCGGCGGCCAAACCATCTCGAAGGTGATGCTCACGAGGTCGGCGGGGTCGAAGTCGCCCTCCACCGCCCAGGCGTAGACCACCTTGTGATTCTTGTACTTGACGCCACCGAGCGGCGTGAACGGGCCCTCCGGCTCGTAGCCGGTCTCCTCGCGGCACTCGCGCAGGGCGGCCGCAAGCCGGTCCTCCCCCAGGTCGACCTGACCCTTGGGGATGCTCCAGACGCCGATCTCGCGCTTCGAGAAATACGGGCCGCCGGGGTGGACGAGGAGCGTCTCGAGACGCCGCCCGTTGGGCGGGTCGCCGGCGCGCGCCCCGGGCTCCGGACGCCACCTGTAGATGAGCAGCCCCGCGCTGACGATCTTCGACATCTCAGCCCTCTCCCCCGCCGGCCGGGACGTGTGCCCCGCGCGTCAGCGAGACCGCCGCGCCGACGAGGGCGAGCGCGGCCCCCGTCAGCATCGCATATCGGTAGCCGCGCAGGTAGTCGTCGGCGATCCGCTCCGCCGACGCGGCGAGCTCGCCGCTGCGCGCCGACGAGAAGAGCAGGCGGCCGCCGACGCGGCCGAGCTGGCTGGCGGCGATGCCGCCGAGGACGGCGACGCTCAGCGCCTGCCCCGTCACCCGCATCGTCGCCAGGAAGGCGCTGGCCAGGCCGAGCTGATGCGGCGCCACGCTGCCCATGATCGCGCTCGCGTTGGGGGCGCTGAAGGAGGCCATGCCGACGCCGACGAGGGCGAGCATGGCGAGGACGGCGGCCATGCCGGTGTCCTCGCCCAGCGTCGCCAGCAGTGTCATCCCGGCCGCCGTCAGCAGCATGCCGGTGGTCGTCAGGAGGCGCGACCCCACGCGGTCGCTCAACCGCCCGCTGAGCGGGCTCAGGGTCGCCTGCATGAGCGGCTGCGCGAGCAGGATCCACCCGGTCTCCGTGGCCGATCGACCCTGTACGACCTGCAGATACACGACCGTCAGCACGCCGACGCCCGTCAGCGCCAGGTAGTTGAGCAGGGCGGCGCCGTTCGCCGCCGCGAACAGCCGGTTGTGGCGCAGCAGGCCAAGGTCGACGACCGGGTCGCGTACGCGCCGCTCGGCGGCGACGAAGGCGGCGAAGGCGACCGCGGAGATCGCCAGCGACCCGAGCGTGCTGGACGACCAGCCACCCCCACTGCCCCGCGAACGTCAGGGGCACGAGCAGGGCGCCGAGGGCGACGGCGAGCAGCGCCGCGCCGACGACGTCGGGGCGCGGCGCCCGCGCCGTCGCCCGCTCGACCCTCGGCAGCATCCGCCATCCCCAGAGCAGGACGAGCAGGCCGATCGGCAGGTTCACGAGGAAGATCCAGCGCCAGCCCAGCCCGTCGGCGAGGAAGCCGCCCAGCGGTGGCCCCACGCTCAGGCCGAGGTACACGGCAGCGACGTTGATGCCGAGGGCGCGGCCGCGCTCCTCGCGCGGGAAGACGGCGACGACGATCGCGGCCGCCGTCGCCGAGAGAAGTGCCGCGCCCACGGCCTGCACCACGCGGCTGCCGATCAGCCACGCGCCGCTCACGCTCAGGGCGGCGAGCAGCGAGCCCACCGTGAAGATCGCGATGCCGATCAGGTAGAAGCGCACGCGCCCGTGATGGTCGGCCAGCCGGCCCAGCGGGATGAGGAGCACCGCCATCGTCAGCAGGTAGACGGCCTGCACCCAGAGCGAGACGCTGAAGCTGAGGTCGAGGTCGGCGCCGATCGCCGGCAGGGCGACGGCGACGATCGACCCGTCGAGCGGGCCCATGAAGGCGCCGACGCTGCTCAGGGCGAGAAGCTGCCAGCGTCGGCGCTTCAGATCGTCGAACGTCTCGGGCCGGGACAGGTCCACCGGGAGAGTCTAGCGCGACGACGGGGCGGCGGCAGTCGGAAGGACGGCGGGGGGCGGCGCGCCTCGGCGCGCCGCCCCCCGCGTCACTCAGCGGTCACTCTCCCGAATGCTCAGTCCATCAGCACCGGGAAGAACACCTGCCACGCCAGCGCCGATTTCGCCGTCAGGCTGAGGAGCACGTACACCTTCTCCCCGAACAGGTAGTCGCGCCACGGCCCCACCTTCTTGTACTGGAGCAGCATGTTGAGGGCGAACACGTTGAAGAAGAGGAAGAGGGTGATGATGATCCCGTACACGAAACCGGGCGGCGAGACGTCGCTGGCCGAGCCCGGCGCCCAGACGTAGAGGGCCACCCCGATCCAGGGGATGATCCCGGCGAACGAGCCGAACAGGAACGGCAGCCAGTTGCCGCCGCCGGGCCGCTCGTACTTCTCCTGCAGGAGGCCGAAGAGGATCATGCTCGCGTTGACCCCGAAGATCGCGAGCAGCGCCACGATCTCGGTGATGCCGGTGAGCATGGCGATGAGCACGATCATGATCGAGGAGCTGAAGAAGTACTCGATCCAGCGTCCGTAGTTGCGGCTCTGGAGCAGATTGCGCGTGTACCAGCCGTAGGCGACCGTGCCCATGATCAGCAGGGCCGCGGCCGAGATGATGACGAAGGAGAGCACGCCCCAGCCGATCGGCATGCCGAAGACCTCGATCAGCTCCTGCGGACTGCCGGGCGGGCCCGTCATGTACGTCGCCGTGACGTCGATCGAGAAGTCCTTCATCAGGACGCCCATCACCACCGCCTGCGCGGCGAGGACGAGGCCGATGACGATGTTCCACCAGCGCAGGGCGCCGAGGCGGCGCCGCGTAGTCTGGTCTGGTGCGTCGGTCATTTCTTGACCCCCATGACATGGCCGGCACCATGTGTGCGCGACCCCTTAGGTTCCAGGGGGTACTTGCCCCGTCAAGAAGTTTCCTATGCCACCCGCGCGGCAGGCGCTGCACCGGCTGCGCGGCGTGGTCCGGCTCCGCGGCAGGCGCCGCCTGCCGTCCCGGCTGCCGCGGCAGCCCGCGGACCGCGGACCGCGGCGGCGGGGGCACCCCTCCGGGAGCCTCATCGAAAGCGCGAACGTAAGCCTGTTGTACGCCTCTTCCCGGCATCGTCACCCTCCTCATGCCGCGGAATCCGCGATGAAATGGGCCCGTGACGACCACCGAATCGCAAGCTTCTCTCAAGGCCGGGGGTTGCTCCGCCCAGCGACAGCGGTCCCAGCGGGTGCGCGGTCGCGGGCGGGACAAGCCAGTGCGCGGTCGCGGGCGGGACAAGCCAGTGCGCGGTCGTGGGCGGGACAAGCCAGTGCGCGGTCGCGGGCGGGACAAGCCAGTGCGCGGTCGCGGGCGGGACAAGCCAGTGCGCGCTCGTAGGCGAGGCGTTTGCGCTTGCGCGCTTGCGAGGCGTCTGCGCGCGCGCTTGCCTAGTCCGCACGTGTGCGCGATCGCGGGAGGGACGGGTGAGCGTCGAAGGTGGGCGGGACGCGTGAGCGGTCGAGGACGGAGCCATCGGGGATGACCCACGTGAACGAACGGAAGTGGCCCGAGTGAGCGGAGTCGAGTGGGTCCGCTCGGCGATGACGGGTCGCCAGGTGCCGCTGACCCTGACAGACCGTCGCCTGATGGCGCTGCTTCGGGCGAACGGACGGTGCTCCTACCGGCGCCTGGCCTGCGAGACAGGGCTGTCGGAGTCGGCTGTGCGGCACCGCGTGACGCGCCTCGAGAACCACGGCGTCATCAGAATCACGATCATCACCGACCCTGTCGCGATGGGCCGGCTCGCCGCTCGCCTTCAGCTGCGTATTGGCGGTCGCGCCGCCGCTCTCGTCGCCGGCGAGCTCGCCACGCTGCCCGAAGCCGACTTCGTGGCAGTCGTCACGGGCGGTCACAGTCTGGTCATCGACCTCGTGTGCGACGATCACGAGCATCTCGTGCGCGTCGTCGATGCCGTCCGCGGCGCGGAGGGAGTCCTCGACCTCGATCTGAGCCTCATCCTTCACATCGAGAAGAGCAGTCTTGACTGGTGAGCGTGAGCTGCCAGCACCGTGAGCGGCGGCGCGGAGGCAGCGGCGGCGCGGAGGCGGCGGCGGCGCGGAGGCGGCGGCGGCGCGGGGCGGCGGCGGCGCGGTCGGCGCCCGGGCGGCGGCGCGGAGGCAGCGGCGGCGCGGGTCGGCGCCCGGGCGGCGGCGGCCAGCACCACTTCGACCCCGTCCGCAGCACCTCGGTTCACCGTGTTCGGGCGTCGAATCCGCCTGCGATCGTCGCGATTCCCGCTGCCGCGCGACCGCCGAGCCGCGGAAACCGTCGTTCCGCGGGGTGACGTTCGCGCTTTCGATGACTGAGCGACAGAGCACCCCCTGGCGCGCGCGGACAGAGCACTCCCTTGCGGCCGCGGGTGGCGGGGCCGATGCAACGCCGAGCGGCGGCACGGGCATCACGGCGACGCCGCGCCCCAGCACGTCGGCGCCGGCACTGAGGCGCCGCTCGGCGGCGGCGGCCCGTCAGGCCGCGCAGACAACGCTCGGCGGCGGCGGCCCGTCAGGCCGCGCAGACAACGCTCAGCGGCGGCGGCACGTCAGGGCCTCGCAGACGCTGCTCGGCGGCGGCGCCGGTCGCGGCTCGGCAGGGGGCCGCAGACGCGGCTCATTGGCCGGGCCGCCGGTCGCGCGGCAACGCCGCGCAGTAGGCGTCGAGGGCACGCTCCGCGGCGCGGCGCACGAGGCCACGCGGGCGGCCCTCCTCCTCACGGCGGTCACCGGTCTCCATGAGCCGGGCGATGGCCTGCACCATGGGCCAGCGCAGCGGCTCGGGAGGCACGCGCTTCAGCGGGGGGCCGACGACCGGCAGCCTCGCCCACTCGTCGTCCTCGCCGAGGACCAGCGACGCGAGGATACGGCCGCCGAGCTTGGTCGCCGTGAGCCCGTGGCCCGAGAAGCCGAGACCGGCGTGGAGGTGGCCGCCGGGGGCCGATTCGAAGAAGGGCACGCCCGGCGGCGTCAGGTCCATCGGTCCGCTCCAGGCGGCGTCGAAGCGGACCCCGTCGAGCTGCGGGAAGAGCCAGGTGAGGCCGCGCGCCGCCACGTCGGCGAGACGCGCCGAGGTCAACGCGCGGCCGCGTATGCGCCCGCCGAACGCGACGCCGAGGGAGCCGCCGCCGATCGCGATGCGGTCGTCCTCGGTCCGGCGCAGGTAGTAGGAGAGCTCGCGACTGTCGCCGATGCCCATGTGCGTGCGCCAGCCGATCTCGCCGAGCAGGTCGGGGATCGGCTCGCTCACGACCATGTAGTCGACGCACACGGAGAACGCACGCCTGAAGTGCGGCTCCGTCGCGGCCCATGCCCCCGTCGTGACGACGACGTCGTTTGCGACCACGGCCCCCGTCGGCGTCGCGACCCGAAGCGGAGGCCCGGCATGAGCGCGCAGCATCGGCGTGCCCTCGAAGATGCGCACGCCGCGCGCGAGCAGCACGCGGCGCAACTCGCGCGCCAGCTTCGCGGGCTGGACGGTCGCGAGATCGGGCATCACAACGCCGCCGACGAAGCGCGGCGAGTCTGCGACACGCCGCGCCTCGGAAGCGTCCACCCTCCTGAGCTTGTCCTCGAGGCCGTGCCGGCCGAGGATCTCGAAGGTCGCGTCGTCGGGCCCATCCTGCCAGTCGCCGACGCAGGCTTGCAGGAAGCCCTCGCGATGGAAGTCGATGCCGGCGTCATGGCGAATGACCCAGTCGCCGAGCTCGCCCACCTGGTCGGAGAGGGCGATCGCCCACCGCACACCACTCTCCTCACCGAAGCAACGGCACAACGAGGAGAGCATGGTCCAGGAGGGGGAGAAGAAGCCGCCGTTGGCGCCGCTGCCGCCGGCGCCGCAGATGTCGGCCTCGAGCAGGACGATGCCGAGGCCCGGCGCTCGCTCCGTGAGCTCGTAGGCGGTCCACAGGCCGGCGAACCCGCCGCCGACGACGCAGACGTCGGCGGCCACCTCGCCGGCCGGCGGGGGGCACCGAGCGCCGGGGTCGGCGAGCAGCGCCTCGTCCAGCCACCAGCTGCGCGGCCCGACAGGCGGGACGTCCGTGCCGCTAGAGCTCAAGGTCCTGTCCGACGCCCTGGTCGAGTGCCGCCGCGAGGATCTCGTGTGCGTACAGGATGTCGGTCATCGCGACGCCGAGAGGCATGGCGATGAGGAGTCCCGCGGGGCGCGACGCGCGCGTCACGCCGTTGATGACGAGGTCGCCAAGGGTCCCGGCCTCGTCCGGGTAGCCCACGAACTCGACGCCGAAGCCCTTGTGGTAGTGGTACTGGTCCACGTCGTCGACAGCGAACAAGTCCGCAGCGCGAGCCGTGGCGCCGGGCACCAGGGTGCTCCAATCGACGGCGACGATGAGGACGTCCGGCTTCATGAGGTCGGGACGGATCAGGTTCTGGAAGTGCGCGTACGTGGTGCCCGCGGTGACCACGACGTCGGCCGCGGCGATCGTCTCCGGGATGGTGCCGGCGACGCGGACCGACCGGACGGCCTCCTCCGACCGGGCAAGCTCGGCGAACGCCTGGGCCTGGTCCGGCAGGGCGTCGCAGACGACGAGGTCGAAGGACCGGAGCAGGTGCGCGAGGACGGTGAGGTGCGTCCTCGCCTGCACACCGGTGCCGATGATCGCCACCGTGGAGCAGTCGCGGGGCGCGAGGCGGGCGATGGCCACCGCGCTGATGGCAGCGGTGCGGCGGCCGGTGATCTCGCCCGCGTCCATGACGCTCAGAGGCCTGCCGGTCTCGGGGTCGTTCAGCACGATGAGACCCATGATGTACGGGAGCCCGTGGGCGCGGTTGCCGGGGTAGCCGCTGACCCACTTCAAGCCCACCCGGTCGCTCGCCTTATGGTAGGCCGGCATGGCGTGCAGGAAGGCCTCGTCGCGGGTGTGCAGAGCGGTCTTCGGGGGGTTCTCCCCTTCGCGCCTCGCGAGGGCGAGCACGGCCGCCTCGGCCAGCTCCAGCTGCCGCGGCAACGGCGGCATGCACCGCACGACATCGCTGGCGGAGAGGTAGCGGATCGAGTACTCGCCGGGCACCTGTGCTACGGGCTGTTCCATCGCGGACGGCTCCTCCCCGTCGTGGTCACGAGAGACGTGACCTCACCCAGCCGGCCCGACGCTGTGGGATCGACGGCGGCTCCTCCACCGGTGCGGCTCCGCGTCGGGTGGACAGCGGCAGTATCTCACGCCTGCGAGCGGTCCCTGTAGCTTCGGGCGAACGTGACGAAGCGGTGGACGTCGGCGAAGTCCGAGGCGAGACCGAGCGAGACGCGGATCGTGTTGGGCACGGTGCGGTCGGACTCCGGGCGGACTCGCGGCTCAGCGCCGCCGGCGCAGGAGCAGTAGCGGCGTGCCGTCGCGGTCGAGCTCGCCGGCGGCGGCGAAGTCGAGCTTCTCGAGCACCCGCAGGGCGCCGGCGTTGCCGGGCCGTACGAGGGCGGCGACGCTCTCGCGGTCGAGCGACGTGAGCGCCAGACCCGTCAGCGCCCTGGCGATCTCGGTCGCGTACCCGCGGCCCCGGGCGTCGGGTGAGACGGCGAACTCGAGCTCGACGACGCGCTTCTCGGCGAACGCCGCGGTGACGTCGTCCCCGGCGTCGACGAGGCCGGCGCGGCCGACGAAGAGCCGTGTGGCGCCGGCCTCCGCCGTCGCGCCTCCGGAGACGACGGCGTTCGCCGCCTCCATGGCCGCGCCTCCGGCGCCGGCTTCGCCGCTCGACCGCGCGTGCTTCTCGTACAGCGCGAAGAGCCCGTACCCGTACATGTGCCAGTGCGGCGAGACGACCGAGGTCACCCACTCGCTCAGGCCGTCGCCCGCCGCGGGGTCGCCGATCCACTCGGCGACCGCCGGGTCGCCGTGCAGCCGCTCGAGGTCGGCGAGGTGCCGCTCCTCGACGCGCTGCGCCAGCAGGCGCGCGGTACGGAAGACCTCGGGCAGGGCGCGGATCATGCGAGCGCCCTCCCTGCCACCGGTCGGGCCTCCATCACGCCACCGGTCCAGCCTTCTCGCAGCTCGCCTCGTCCACGCAGCGCTGTATCGGGCTCGCCTGCTCTGGCAGGACGCGGGTGCGTACCTCGTCGGCGATGGCGCCGACGATGCAGTCGAGCGCCGCATCTCCCCTGTCCTTGCCGCGCTGGCGCACGCTGACGGTGCCGTCCTGCTGCTCGCGGTCGCCGACCACGAGCACGTAGGGCACCCTCTGGAGCTGGGTGTCGCGGATCCGCCGGCCGAGCGACTCGGGGCGGTCGTCGACCTCGACCCAGAGGTCGACACCCGCCGAGCGGGCGGCGGCGACCGACGCCGCGCGCACGGCGTGCGCGTAGGTCGCGTGCCGGTCGGAGATCGGCAACACCACGACCTGCGTCGGCGCCAGCCAGGTCGGCAGGTTGCCGCCGTAGTGCTCGAGCAGGATGCCCATGAAGCGCTCGACGCTGCCCAGCAGCGTGCGGTGGATCATGACCGGCCGATGCTCTTCGTTGTCGGCCCCCGTGTAGCTGATGTCCAGGCGCTCCGGCATCGCGAAGTCGACCTGGATCGTGCCGCACTGCCAGGTCCTCCCCATCACGTCGCGGATGTGGAAGTCGATCTTGGGGCCGTAGAAGGCGCCGTCGCCGGGGTTGAGCTGGTACTCGGTCTTCTCGCTCTCGAGCACGCGCGCGAGCACGCCCTCGGCCTCGGCCCACATCTCGTCGGAGCCGATGCTCTTCTCGGGCCGCGTGCTGAGCTCGATCTTCACGTCGGTGAAGCCGAAGGCGGCGTAGATGTGCAGCATGAAGTGAAGGACGCCGCGGACCTCGTCCTCGAGCTGCTCGCGGGTGCAGTAGATGTGGGCGTCGTCCTGGGTGAAGTAGCGCACGCGGAAGAGGCCGTGGAGGACGCCGCTCAGCTCGTGGCGATGGACCTGGCCGAGCTCGGCGATGCGCATCGGCAGGTCGCGGTAGGAGCGCCGGCGGCTCTTGTAGATCAGCAGGCCGCCGGGGCAGTTCATGGGCTTCACCGCGTACGGGTTGCCGTCGATCTCGGTGAAGTACATGTTGTCCTTGTAGTTCTCCCAGTGGCCGGAGCGCTCCCAGAGCTCGCGGCGCAGGATCTGCGGGGTCCGGACCTCTTCGTAGCCGGCGCGCACGTGCTCGGCGCGCCAGTAATCGATCATCGCGTTCCAGAGGCGCATGCCCCTGGGGTGGAAGAAGGGGAAGCCGGGGCCCTCCTCGTGGAAGCTGAAGAGGTCGAGGTCGCGCCCCAGGCGGCGGTGGTCGCGCTGGCGGGCGAGCTCGAGCTGGTGCAGGTGCTGCTCGAGCTCCTTCTTCGAGGGGAAGGCGACGCCGTAGATGCGGGTGAGCATCACGTTGCGCTCGTCGCCGCGCCAGTAGGCGCCGGCGATGCTGGTCAGCTTGAAGGTGTCCTTGCCGAGACGGCCCGTACTGGGCAGGTGGGGCCCGCGGCAGAGGTCGACGAACTCGCCCTGGGTGTAGACGCTGATCGTCGGGACGGGGGCGCCCTCGGCCGCGGCCGCGGAGACGAGGTCCTCGATGAGCTCGACCTTGAAGGGCTGGGAGGAGTCGCCGAAGAGCTCGAGCGCCTCGTCGACGGGCAGCTCGGCGCGCACCGTCGGGTGGTCCTCGACGACGATCTTCGCCATCTCGGCCTCGACGCGCGCGAGGTCGTCCTCGCCGATGGACTCCGGCAGCTGGAAGTCGTAGTAGAAGCCGTTCTCGATGGCCGGGCCGATGGAGTACCTGGCGCCCGGCCACAGCCGAAGCACCGCCTGCGCCATGACGTGCGAGGCGGTGTGGCGGAGGACTTCGAGCGACTCGGGGTCGTCGGCCTTGAGCGTGACGATGGCCAGCGTGTCGCCCTCGTGCAGCGGCGCGCTGAGGTCGACGAGGCGCGGCTCGGCTGCGGCGGCTTCGCCGCCTCCGCCCGCCGCGCCTCCGTCCGCTGCGCCTCCGTCGGCCGCGCCTGCGCGGGCGCCGCCGCCGGCCGCGGCGGGCGTCACACGGCCCGCGATCGCGGCTTTCGCCAGTCGCGGGCCGATCGCCGCCGCGGCGTCGGCCACGGTCGCGCCGTCGGCGAGCTCGAGCGGGGAGCCGTCGGGGAGGGTGACGTGCAGGGTCATCTTGCCGGTCCTTTCACGTGCGCGCCCACATACGTGCGCGGGGGCTGCTGACCCGGCCAGTCTAGCAGACCGAACTCACCCTCCGGGCTCCGCCCGGTCGATCCTGCACGGACGTTCTCTTCGGAGATCGTCAGGGACCGTCGAGCGACCGGCCCACCCCCCGCGCAGCCGCCTGCCGCATGACGTGGCTCGCGACGGCCGTGTCCTGGATCCCGAGGCCGGTCAGGTCGGCGACCGTGATCTCGTCGTCGGCGGTGCGTCCGGGTTTCAGGCCGGCCGCGATCTCGCCGAGTTCTGCGTAGACGCCATCGCGCGTGAGCAGGCCCTGCGCGAGAGCGTGATGCAGCTCGCCGTTGAGCGCGCACATCTCCACGCTATCGACGACGAGCTTGTCGGCCCGTCTGAGGAGGGCCGGCTCGAGCTCGTTCTTCATCGGGTTGTCCGAGCCCATGGCGGTGATGTGGGCCCCCGGAGAGACCCAGTCAGCCATGAGGTGGGGCTTCTGCGCCGGCGTCGTGCTCACGATGATGTCGGCGCCGTCGACGGCCTCGCGCACGCCGGATGCGACGGTCACCGGCAGGCCGGTCTTCTGTGCCATCTCGAGCGCATAGGTCTCGGCGGCCTGCCGGTCCATATCGCAGATGCGCACGCCGGTCGGCCGCCGCACACCGAGCAACGCCTCGAGCTGGTAGCGACCCTGGATGCCGGCGCCGATGATCGCCACCTGCGCGATCTCTCGCTTGGCGAGCAGGTCGGCGGCCAGGGCGCCGGCGGCCCCCGTGCGCAGGTCGGTCAGGAAGCCGTTGTCCAGCAGTATGCCGCTGAGGAAGCCCGTCGCGGCGCTGAACACGAGGATCACGCCGGATACCGCCGCCAGTCCTCGGGAAGGGTTGCGCGCGAAGATCGAGGCGAACTTGACCGCGTAGTGCTCGGCGTGGTGGAGGTGCGCCGCCTTCACGTGCACCTCGCCCTCGCTCTCCGGCACGTAGATGATCATCACCGGCGGCACCGTCGTCTCGCCGCGTCCCATGCGGGCGAACGCCTCGCGTACCGCCTCGAAGGCGTCCTCGCGCGAGATCAGGTCGCGCACCTCCTGCTCGTGAAGGAGCCGGACCCCGGCGGTGGGGACGCGTGTGGATCCTTGCTGGTCGTTCATGACCTCAGCCTCCTCTCTTGGCGCCTCTGGCGAAGCGCCGGCTCAGGAACCGGTCGAAGGCCTCCAGGGCCGGTCGGGGACCGCGGTGGCCGACGCCCATCCTGAAGTGATCGCCCGGCACCTCGCGAAGCTCAGAGCGATAGATGCTGGGCGGCAGCACGCACACACCTTCCTGCTCGAGCAGGTCGCGGCAGAACGTCTCGGCTCCTTCGGCGCCCAGATAGCGGGGGAAGGAGACACAGCCACCCTGCGGGCGCTCCCACTCGAAAAGCTCGCCCCAGCGCTCAACGAAGAACTCGCGGAAGACGGGCAGGTTCGCGGCGATGATCGCCTGGTTGCGCGCGCGGATCTCGTCCGCGTGGCGCAAGGCGATGGTCGCCAGGGTCTCGCTTGGCGCAGCGTTGCAGATGGTCGTGTAGTGCTTGCGCCGCTCCAAACGCTCAAGCATCTCGTGGTCCTGGGAGGCCACCCACCCGATGCGCAGCCCGGAAAGCCCGTAGGCCTTCGACATGACGTTGAGCGACAGGGCCGTCGGGGAGATGTCGGCGGCCTGCGGCAGAGGCGTCGAACCCTCCACCTCGAGGCCGCGATAGACCTCGTCACTGAACAGGCGGATGTCGCGCTCGTCGCACAGCTCGGCGAGGCCGCGGAAGGTCGCCTCGTCGGGCACCGCGCCTGTCGGGTTGTTCGGGAAGTTGACGGCGATGAGTCTCGTGTTCGGCCGGAGAGCCTTGCGCACCTCGTCCAGGTCCAGTGCCCAGTCGTTCCGCGGGTCGAGCAGCACGCCGGTCACGTCGGCGCCGGTCGCGAGCGTGACCGATTCCATCGACTGGTAGTTGGGCACCGTGACGATCGCGTGGCCGCCGGGCCGCGCCAGCTCCTCCATCGCCCAGAAGATGGCCTCCTCGGCGCCGGAGAAGACCAGCGTGTGCTCCCAGTCGATCTCCTCGTACGTGGAGGCGATGGCCTGGCGCAACTCGTTCGCGCCCCAGCCGAGCGGGTACCCCAGACCCAGATCGTGGAACGCCCGCTGGTCTTCGTCGGTGCCGAGTGCGAGGACCTCGCCCACCGTCATCGTCTCGGCGTCGGACTGGGCGAGGTTGTACTGGAGCAGCGCGTCCCACTTGCTGAAGAACGCCTCGAGGCGGAAGACCGGCAGTTCGATCATGAGGGTGTCTCCTTCGTATGAGAGGGTCTGGTCGCCCGCGTGCTGGAGGAGCGCTCGAGTTCGACCTGCTCGAGGATGTCTCGGCCCCGCCACGTCGCCGTCCCCTTCTGATGCTTCGCGCTCACGTCGTGCTCCCCGCGTCGATGCCCTGCCGAGGAGCACCGCTCGGCGCTCCGGACGACTGGCGTGTCTGTCAAGTGACACTCGACTTATGCTCGCCGGGAGTATACAACCACATCCGCTGCTGTCATGCAACACCTGACATCCGTCTGTCACAGACTGACGCCGCGTGAGGTAGAATGCACGGGTCGCCCGCACTGGGCGGCCTTGCCGGCATCCGATCGGGGGGTGAGGACGGTGGGTACGGTGCGCAAGACGAAGGCGAAGGACTCCGCGGCGGCGGAGTCTCAGGAGATCCTCCGTCTCATCGGGCAGCGCTTGCGCGCACTCCGCCAGGAGCGCGGCCTGTCACTCGCTCAGGTGGCCGCCGCAGCGGGTCTGACGCGCGGCTTCCTGAGTCAGCTCGAGCTCGGAGACACCGCCGCCTCCGTCTCGTCGCTCGTGAAGATCGCGTCCGCCCTCGGCGTCGACGTGACGAGCCTCTTCGAGCGTCCTCCGTCTCCGCTCGTCCGTCACGCCGAGCTCAAGCCGAGCATGCTCGGGGGCGTGGGCCTCGTCGACTACCTGCTCACGCCGGCAGGCGAGCGACGCGCCCAGATGATAGAGACCCACCTCGAGCCGGGAGGGCATGCCGACACGGAGCTCTTCGCCCGCAACGGCGAGCTCGTGATCTGCCACGTCGTCAGCGGCACGCTCGCCATGGAGTTCGATGGCGAGCACTGCACGCTCGGCACCGGCGACACGATCACCTTCGACCCCAAGGTGCCCCACAACTGGAGCAACCCGTCGAAGCGCTATCGGACGAAGGTGATCTGGGTCGACGTCCCGGCCGAGTACTGACGCGGACCTCCTGGCCTTCGTGACCAGCGACGGCGAAGGCCGGCAGGGCGGTGGTAAGGTCCTCGTGGTCCCAGGAGGTCCCGCCATGGCGATGCCCAAGCCCGCACGGCCACCCGCGTGCGAAGATCGGCCCGTCCCGCCCTTCTACGCCGAGGTCGACACCCCGGCGCTGATCCTCGACAAGACGAAGCTCGTGCGCAACATCCGGCGCATGGCCGACTTCGCGGCCGGCGGGCCGGCGATGCTCCGCCCGCACGCCAAGACGCACAAGTGCGTCGAGATCGCGAGGCTGCAGCTCGACGCCGGCGCCGTCGGCATCACCTGCGCCAAGCTCGGCGAAGCGGAGGCCCTTGCCGACGGCGGCATCAGCGACATCCTGATCGCGAATCAGATCGTCGGCCCCCTCAAGCTCGCTCGCCTGGTCGAGCTGGCCAGGCGCTGCACCGTCACCGTCGCCGTGGACGACGCCGACAACGTGCGGCGGCTCTCGTCGGCCGCCGTGGCGGCCGGCGTCACGCTGCGCGTCTTCGTCGAAGTGAACGTGGGCATGGACCGCTGCGGCGTGGAACCCGGCGAGCCGGTGCTGGCGCTGGCGCGACAGGTCGATGCGGCCGAGGGCCTGGTCTTCGCCGGTCTGCAAGCCTACGAGGGTCACCTGCAGGACCTGCTGCCCTTCGAGGAGCGCGAGGCACGAACCCTGGTCGACATGCGCAAGGCGCTCACGTCCAAGGAGCTCATCGAAGCCGCCGGGATCGAGGTAGGCGCGGTCAGCGGCTGTGGGACGGGCACCCACACGATCACCGGGAGGCTGCCCTGGATGACCGAGCTGCAGTGCGGCTCCTACGCAACCATGGACGCCCAGTACGCGGCCGTCGGCGGCGCCGACTACGAGAACGCGCTCACGGTGCTCACGACCGTCATCAGCCGGCCGCGACCCGACAAGGCGGTCGTCGACGCGGGCCTCAAGGCGGTCACACCCGAGTTCGGCGACCCGACGGTGCTCGCGCAGGGCGCCACGTGGTTCGACTTCTCGGAGGAGCACGGCGAGGTCGCAGTCGACGGTCCGGCCCAAGACCTTCGCGTCGGCGACAAGATCGAGCTCATCCCCCGGCACGGATGCACCACGGTGAACCTCTACGACACGTACCACGTGACCGAGGGGGGCGTGCTCACCGACTCGTGGCGCGTCGCGGCGCGCGGCCGAAGTCAGTAGGCGCGCCGCCGCGCGCCCCGGAAGCGAAGGCCGAGCCCTCAGACACCCTCCGCGGAGACACGAGCACCATCCTCACCGCCGCAGCACGGCGGGTGACGGGCGCGATCGGCGCGTGCGCCCAACCCTGAGCCGCGGGTGCGTCACCGGGCAGGGCGGTATCGCAGGCGGCGAGCCTGCCGGAAGTCGCCCCGGCTGGGCGGTCGGTCCCTGCCGGCGTCACGCCGCGCGGGCGGGACGGAGACGTCGCCCGGCGCGACCGCGGGCCGGGCTACTCGGCGACCAGCACCGAGTCGAGCGTGGCGCCGCCGGCGAAGCCGTCGTCGTCCGCGCCGTCTTCGCCGAACGCCTTGAGCTCGGCCTCGAGCGACGCCGTGCAAACGTCGCACGGTGCCAGCCGCTCGACGAGGCGCCGCCCGGCCTCGATACGGGCGCGCAGCTCGTCGGCGTCGACCGGGGTGTGCACGCAGTCGCCGGCCCCGGCGTCGAGGCCTTCGGCGAGGCTCTGGGATTCCCGGGCGAGGAGGATGACGTAGGGCGAAGCGGGGTCGTCGAACTGGCTCACGAGCCGGCAGATCTCGAGACCGTCGAGGCCCGGGAGCTCCCAGTCGACGACGGCGAGCCGGGGACCGTCGGCGGCGAGCAGCAGCTGCAGGGTCTCCTGCCCGTCGTCGGACTCGACCACCTCGAGGCCGTGCGCCGCCACGCGCGCCGCGATCCGCGCGAACGCGGCGCGCGCAGACGCGTCCCCGTGTGCGATCAGCACCTGCATGGCTCCTCCCGGCGGATTCCCGCTCCCCCTTTGGACGCGGGACATCCATGGCGTGCATCGACCCCGTCGCCCGGGGGCTCCATGGAACAGTCGCCCACGGACGCGGTCGCGGCGACCACGGGGCGTCCCCGCGATGGCCGCGCGAGACCCTCGCGCCGAGCCGTGCGCACAGTGGGGCGGCCGCGCAGGGCACAACGCCGCAGCCTCGCGCGCGGGCTGCGCAGGCTCGTAGAATGCAGCCTGCACCACGTGACACGACCATCGCGGAGACCGCCATGACCGCCCACAGCCGACAGCCCGCGCCAGATACGCCCGCCGACGGGGCCGTTCTGCCGCCCGCCGCCGACGTCATGGCCTGGCTGCTCGCCGCCGACGAGCCGGCGGTGCGCTACGCCGCCCTGACGGGGCTGCTCGGCGAGCCGCCAGAGGCGCCCGAGGTCGAGGCGGCACGGCGCGCGATCATGACCGAGGGCGCCGTGCCGCGGATCCTCGCCGCGCAGGGCGACGACGGCCACTGGGGCGGGCCGGGTCGTTTCTACACCGACAAGTACCGCGGCAGCGTCTGGCAGCTGATCGTGCTGGCCGAGCTGGGCGCGGACCCCGCCGACGAGCGGGTCCGCGCCGCCTGCGAGGCCGTCCTCCGCGACTCGCAGGAGCCCGAGTCGGGTGGCTTCTCCATCGAGTGCAGCAAGAAGCGCGGCGGCGGGCTGCCCAGCGGCGTCATCCCTTGCCTCACCGGCAACATGGCCTTCAGCCTGATCCGCCTCGGGATGCTCGACGACCCCCGCCTGCAGCGCGCCGTCGACTGGATCACGACCTGGCAGCGCTTCGACGACGCCGAGGGCGAGGCGCCCACGGGGGGACCCTACGACCGCTACAAGATGTGCTGGGGGACGCACACCTGCCACATGGGCGTGGTCAAGGCGCTCAAGGCGCTCGCCGAGATCCCGCCGGAGCGACGTTCGCCGGCGGTGCGAGCGGACGCTCGCGGCCGGCGTCGAGTTCATCCTCAGGCACCACGTCCACCGGCGCAGTCACGACCTGACGCGCGACTCCAAGCCCGGCTGGAGGCGACTCGGCTTCCCGCTCATGTGGCAGACCGACGTGCTCGAGATCCTCGGGATCCTGGCCAAGCTCGGGATGCTGGCGGAGGGCGTCCGCGACGAGCGGACGGACGAGGCTCTCGACCTCGTCCGCTCCCGGCAGGACGCCCGCGGCCGCTGGAAGTTGCAGAGCACCATGAACGGCAAGTTCGTCGTGGACATCGAGACGAAGGGCCAGCCCAGCCGATGGGTGACGCTGCGGGCTCTGCAGGTGTTGGGCGCGGCGGACCGGGCCTAAGCGGCGCCGGGCGGACCCTCCTCGTCGAGCCGCAGCACGACCGACGTCTCGACCTGGCGGTCGGGGATGCGCCAGTAGCGCCGCAGCAGGCGGTCCTTCTCGGCCGGCGTGACCAGGCGGAAACCGTGGCGCCTGTAGAAGCGGATCGCCCAGACGGCGTCGGCCCAGGTGCCGACCAGCAGCGGCGGTGGCGCGAGCGCCATGAGGTGGGCCAGCAAGGCGCCGCCGACCCCTTCGCCTTGGCGCTCGGGCCTCACGTACGCGTGGCGAATGAGCGTCACGTCGTCGACGTCCTGGATGCCCATGACGCCGCAGAGCCCCTCGTCGAACCAGCCCCAGAAGCGCACCCCGGCCGCGGTCTCGTGCCGCAACTCGGCGGCCGGCATGTACGGGACGTGGTAGCGGTCGGCGGGGATGACGCCCGCGTACGCCGTCGCGGCGGCGTTGATGACCTCGAAGATGGCCGCCACGTCGGCCTCGGGGCAGGGCCGGATGTGGCCGGGCGGCGCCGGCGCGCCTCGAGCCCCCATCGCTAGACCCCGAGTACCTCGAAGCCCAGCGCCCGGGCGGCGCGCCCCTGCTGCCGGTCGTGCGTCGCGAAGACCAGCTCAGGCGCACGCCGGTCACGCCACGAGAGTGCGGTCGCGAGATGGATCGCGTCGAGCGACCGCAGCGGCACCGGCAGGGGCTCGCCGGCGCGGCGCAGGATGGACCGCGACGGCATGAGCCGGCGCATGCGACGCAGTTGGTGATGCGCGACGTCGCGCCGCTCCTCCCACTGCTGCCCGTCGAGCTCGCCGCGGGCATGGGCGGCATCGATACCGCACATGCACTCCACCTCGGCGAGCATCGACGTGACGCGCTCATCGAACTCGCTCAGCTCGTGCGCGGCGTCGGGTTGCTGCAGCACGAAGCGAAGAAGGACCGATGAGTCGACGTAGGCGATCACGCGTCGCCCCCCGCGCCCTCTTCACCAGACTGGGCCCGCAGCGCCTCGCGGACGATCTCGGCGAGACGTTCGTCGCGCTCGTCGCGGTCGGCGCGCAAGAGTGCGACGACGTCGATGGCGCGATCGAGCGGAGGCAGATCGACCTGGCCCCAGGTCTCGGGGCTCTCGGTCGGCTCGATCACCTCGATGTCGTCCCAGTCGTCGATATCGACGGGGCCGAGGGTGGCCACCGGGATGTCGCGGCTGACCACGGTGAACGACTTGCCCTCGCGCACCTCACGAAGGTAGTGGCTCAGCTTGGCTTTGAGCTCGGCGACGGTCACGCGTTCCATGGTCACAGTATGACCAGAAGTGGTCACGATGACAACGGGGGCGACGGCGTTGACGTTCGCCGGACGGCCGCGCGGGCACGCGCGCATCCGGCACGGCGACGCGGCTCTCGAGCACGAAGGCGGCGGGCGGGGGCGCGTCCGCGCCCCCGCCCGCCGCCCCGCGACCCGCCGCGGCGATTCGGCGAAACGAGTGTCCGGGTCTCGCCCGTCGCCCGCGTCGCGGGCTTCGGGTCTCGCCGGCCCTCCTTACTTCACGACCAGCTTGTTGCTGCCGATCTTGACCTGCACGTTCTTCGCCTGGTCGGTCGCGTACACGTAGAAGCGGTAGGTCCCGACCGCGAGACTGCAGGTGAACTTGGCGTAGTAGGTCGTGTTGACGTTCTTCGACGCCGGGGTTCAGCGTCTTCACGACGACGCCCTTGCTGTTCTTGATCTTGATGGTCACCGTCGCCGTGGGGCTGCCCGGCCGAGGGTCGTCGACCCGGTACTTGAGGGCCGCCGTCGAATAGCGCTTCACCGTCGCCGAGGAAGGCGCCTTGGTCGTCGGCCCCCGGGTGTCGATGTTGACGGCCAGCGTCGATGCCGGGCCCATGTTGTAGTCGCCGTCCACGGTGCAGATGCGGAAGTACCAGGTGCCGTCGTCGCGAGGGCCGAAGGCGGCGACCCTGTCGGGGACGCGGTTGAGCAGGATGCACGCGAGGGCCGCATCGTAGGCCGCGTAGGCGGCGTCCAGCTTGCGGTCGCCGTCGACGTCGCCGAGGGCGACGGCGGCCGGGGGCGTCCCCGTCCAATGCGTTGCCGCCTCGGCGAAGGTACCGTCGCCGTTGCCGTACAGCACGCTGATCGAGCCTTGGTCGAAGTCGGCCGTGACGGCGTCGAGCACACCGTCGCCGCCGACATCCCCGAGGGCAACGGCCAGAGCGCCGGCGCCCGTCTGGTAGTCGACGGCGGCGGCGAAGGCGCCGTCGCCGTTGCCGAGCAGGACGCTCGACGCTCCCGGCGTCGTTCGCCGTGACGACGTCCTTGTCGCCGTCCGCGTCCAGGTCGGCGAGGGCGACGCCGTGCGTCCCCGCTCCCGCCGGGTAGTCGTTCTTCGACGCGAAGCGTGCCGTCGCCGTTGCCGAGCAGCACGCTGACGGAGCCGCGCGAAGTAGTTGGCCGTCACGGCGTCGACCAGCGCCGTCGCCGTTCAGGTCGGCGAGGGCGACGGTGGAGGGCCAGTCGCCCGTCGCGTAGCCCACGGGTGCGGCGAACGCCCTGCCGCCGGCGCCCAGCAGGACACTGATCGTACCGTCGCTCTGGTCGGCGGTGACGAGGTCCTTGACGCCGTCGCCGTTCAGGTCGGCCGCGGCGACGCTGTGCGGCGAGACGCCGGTGGGGTGCCCGACCATCGCCGCGAACGTGCCGTCGCCGTTGCCGTAGAACACACCCACCTGGTTCCCGGCGCGGTCGCTCGTCAGGAGGTCGCGGGCGCCGTCGCCGTCGAGGTCGACGACGTCGATGGAGCAGGGGTCGCTCCCCGCGTCGTAGGGGACGCTGGGCGCGAAGCTGCCGTCGCCGGCGCCGAGCAGCACGCTGAGCGTGGAGGAGTCGCGGTTCGCCGTGACGACATCGCGGATGCCGTCACCGTCGAGGTCGACGACGGCCACGCCCGACGGCGCGCTGCCCACCGAGTTCTGCAGGGCGTACAGGAACTGGGCTCCGGCGCCGGCCTCGACCATCCAGTCGAGCTCCGAGGTCGCGAGCCGCGTCAGCGCCCACGAGTAGCCGGCCACGCCCTCCGCCGTCTGCCAGTGGAACGCCGGGTACGCGTCGTTGTACCAGCGTGTCGGGACGGGGTGACTCGTGGAGGCCAGGCCATCGACGGCCGGCGGCTCGGTGAAGGCGGAGAGGGTGGCGGCGAAGACGGCTGCCGCCGTCGCCGCCACCACGAGCGTGATCAGCGCGACGGTCCGTACGCGGGCGTGCCGGCGCCAGATGGGACGATGCATCGTCTCCTCCTTGTCTGAGGTTCCCCGTGGCCCAAGCGTGCGGCGAGCGCGTGCCCAAGGCTCGCCGAGACCATCCTACGCTCACGCGACGAGCCTGCCTACGGTCGAGGCGCCGGCTGAGGCGCCCCGGGACGCGGAGCGGCCGGCACACACGGAGGCAGCGGCCGACGCACACGGAGGCAGCGGCCGACGCACCGGGGCCAGTGGCCGGCAGATCCGGCCGCGCACGGGGCGACGGGCGCGCTGGGCGAGTCGGCCGGCGTGCCCGCCGCCCGCAAGCAGGCCCGCAGTCCGCGCGTCAGGCTGCGGGCCGTCAGAAAGGCCCGCGCGCCGGCAGGTCGGCGCGCGGGCCTGTCGTCGTGGGCCTGCGGGCCCGGCCCCGGGCCCGCGGACCTTGCGCAGCGTCAGCGCGGCGCGCCCGCGACGAAGTTCAGCGGGTGCGGGTTGTCGACGCCGCTGGCCCCCGGCGCGTAGTAGGGCGCGCGCGGCTGGAGCACGTACGTGGTCGGGGCGTCCAGCGAGATGCCCTCCACCAGGTTGAGCCGCGTGGTGGAGGCGGCCTCCGCCGCCTCATCGGCCGCCGCGGCGGCCGCGAAGTAGGCGCGCAGGTCCGCCTGCGACGCCGGCTGCGGCACCGCGACGGGCTGCTCGGGCGTCGTCGCCTGCGTCCCGATCGTCGCCGTCCCGCTCTCGCGGCCCGTGTCCCAGGGCTGCTCGAGAAGGACGAGGGCGACCGCGGCCAGGGCGGCTGCGGCCATCAAGACGGCGATCGCCGTCCACGGGATCTGGATGTGCGCGTGCGGCCTGTGTGCGATTGTCGTGCTCATGACTCCCTCCCATGTGATCCCCGAAGGCCGGGAGCATCCTCGGCCCTTACCTCGTTAGATGCCGGGGAAGGCCGCGAGTATCGCCTGCGGCCCCGGTGCGATCGTGACGCCCATGCCACCTCCCGCGTCGCCGGTGATCGTCACGTCCGCAGCGTAGGCTTCGCGGCGGCGCCCGGCTTCACCCGGACCCGGTGAGTTCCGGGCGGAACCGGTGATCCCGCTGCCCAGAGCTGCTCGCGCCCCGGTCCCGTCAACGGTCGGGCAGATACCCGGAGGGGTATAGGGAGTCATCCTGATGATCACGGACGAGAGGAAGCACCATGTACGTCCTGAGCTTGTGGCACACCGTCCCCGACTACACCGAGTGGAAGAAGACCTTCGACCGCGATCCGCTCGGGCGGGAGAGGTCCGGCGTGCGTCGCTACACCATCACACGGCCCGTCGACGACGAACACACGGTGATCGGCGCACTCGCGTTCGACAGCCTGGAGGAGGCCGAGGCCTTCGCCGTCCGGCTGCGCGAGATGTGGGAGGGCCCCGGCAGCGCGCTGGTGGCCGACGCGGGCCTGCGCATCAGCGAGGTCCTCGAGGAGAATGTGCTCGCCCGCGAGACGGAGCGGCAGGCCGCCTGAGGCCGGCCGAGCGAGGCGGGCCGGGCAAGAAGGCCGGGCTCGCGGCCTCCATCGACTTCAGCAGCCGCGCGACCAGCGCCGCGCGGTCGACGAGCTCGACATGCGGTCGCAGGCGGGCGCAGCTTCGAGGGTAGGCACCGGTGGCCCGCACCGGCCCTGCGGCCGCGACGCACGTGCGGTGGCTCGCGGAGACGCCGCGCGTGCGTCCCTCCCAGATCCCTCATCGACAGCCTGCGTGACCATGGCCCCGATGGGTCGCGGCCGCGCGGGTCAAGGATGGCGAGCGGGATGAGCAATGAACAGGCGTGAGGGCTGTTGGCCGACGCCGCCAACGAGACCGCGTCGCCGACGGCGTCTCGCGGCCCGCCCGCCGCCCGCCCACAGCCCGCTCGCCGCCCACCGGCCCCCAGCCGCCCCCCTTGGCCGCCCCCTACTACAGGGTTAGAGTGACGGCGGGCGCGAGAGGCCGCGTACAGGGAGGCGCCGGAGACGCCCGCCCGGCTTCCGGCGATCGCGAGAGCGGGCGGGCCACTCGCCGGCCAGCCGTGGGCCGCCCGCCGGCCACACACCGGCCGGCCGCAGGCCACAAGCCGGCGACGCAGACCAGCCGCCGCACCCGTGGCGGTCGCGAAGGAGGGGGACGTCGATGGTGCGGGAGGCAGTCCGTCTCGGCCACGTGAAGGCCGACGTGATGTGGGGCCTGGCGCTCGGCGTCATGGCGTGGCAGAAGCGTTTCACCCTGCCGCGCAAGGAGCTGCCGAGCGCCACCGCCGAGCGCTTCCCGCGGGCGGCCGTCCGCCGCGGCGAGCGCGTGCCCATGCGCGACGGCGTGACGCTCGCCACCGACGCGTACCTGCCCGCCGACACAGACGGCCGCCCGCGGCCCCAGGCCGCCCCGGCGATCCTTGTTCGCATGCCATACGGCATCCACGAGCCCTACGCCTACATGCCCGCCGTCGGGCGTTTCTGGGCGCGCCGCGGCTACGCCTGCGTCATCCAGGACGTGCGCGGCAAGTTCGACTCAGGGGGCGAGTGGGACCCCTTCCTCAACGAGGTCGACGACGGCTACGACGCCGTCGAGTGGGTCAGCCATCAGCCGTGGTGCGACGGCCGCGTCGGGATGACCGGCGAGTCCTACTACGGCTACACGCAGTGGGCCGCGGCGGCGGCGAGACACCCCGCCCTCGTCTGCATCTCCCCGGGCGACATGGGGGTCGACGTCCACGCCATGGTCTACCAGGGCGGCGCCCTGGCGCTGAGCACGCTGGCGCTGTGGGCGTGCGACCAGGCCCAGCGCCGCTACATCAACTTCTTCCGCTTCGACACCCGGCACCTGCCGCTGCGGACGCTGGCGGAGGACGCCGGACTGCCGACCCGGCTCTACGACCAGGTCGTGGAGCACCCCGTGAGAGACGAACTCTGGGACCGGTTCGACCTCTCCCCCGCGCTCCCCGGTCTCGAGATCCCCGTGTTCCTCTGGAGCGGCTGGTACGACAACCTGCTGCCCGGAGTCCTCGACTGCTGGGAGAAGCTCGAGGCGGACACTGGTGCGCCCGGTGAGGCGGCGGACGCGCGGCGCCACATGCACCGGCTGGTGCTCGGCCCGACCGACCACGAGACCACGACCGACTTCTCGCTGCGCGTGGGTCGCATCGAGCTGCCGGAAGGCGAGCGCTCGTGGGACCGCGTGCTCGCCTTCTTCGACCGGCACCTCGCCGGCCGGCCCCCGGGCGATGCGGGCGGCGCGGCCGGGCCGGCGGAAACGGGCGGCGCGCCGGCCGGCGGAGCCAGGCCGGCGGAAACGGGCGGCGCGGCCGCAGGCCCCCCGGAGCCGCGCGTGCGCGCCTACGTCGTCGGCGCCGGCCGCTGGCGCGAGGCCGACGACTGGCCGCTGCCGGGCACGGCGTTCACGCCGCTCTACCTGAGCGGGTCGGGGGGCGCGGCGGGCGGCGGGCGGCTCGTGCCCGAGCCGCCGCCCGCCGCGCCCCCCGACGTCTACGTCTACGACCCGCTCGACCCGCCGGCCTGGTGGGAGGGCAGGGACGTCTGGGCGGCCGCCAAGCACCTCGGCGACCGCAGCGCGCTGAATCGGCGCCCCGATGTGCTCGTGTACTCCACCCCACCGCTCGCCGAGCCGCTCGAGGTCGTCGGCCCGCTCTCCGCCGTGCTGCACGTGGCCTCGTCGGCGCCCGACACCGACTTCGTCGTCACCCTCTGCGACGTGTGGCCCGACGGCTACGCCCAGCTCGTGCAGCAGGGGATCAAGCGCTTGCGGTACCGCGACGGCGCGGCGCGGCCGGCGCTCGCCGACCCCGGGCACACCTACGCGCTGACCGTCGACCTCGTCGCGACCGGCCACCTCTTCGCCGCCGGCCATCGCGTCGGTGTGCAGGTGGCGAGCGCGGAGTTCGACCGCTGGGACCGCAACCCCAACACCGGCCACGAGTTCGGCGCCGACGCCGAGACCGTGCCGGCCACCCAGAGCGTCTACCACGACGCGGAGCGTCCGTCGCACCTGCTGCTCCCCGTCATTCCAGGGGGCAGGTCGACATGAGCGACGCGCCGGTGGAGGGATCGCGGCCGGTCGCTGAGTCGCGAGCGGTCGCCGCCGGCGAGCGTCGCCGACGGAGGCAGCCGCGCGCGGGCCGGCCCGGCTGCCGCTCGGGGTCAAGCTGGGCTACGGCGGCGGCGAGTGGGCCAACTCCGTCGTCTGGACCTTCTTCTACGCCCTCTTCCTCTACTACATCACCGACGTGGTGAGGCTCAGCGCCGCCACGGCCGGGCTCATCATGCTGGTCGGCAGCCTGTGGAGCGCCGTCGCCCAGCCGCTCGTGGGCGTCTGGTCCGACGCCCTGCGCTGGGGGCGCGGCCGCCGGCGTCCCTTCCTGATCCTCACCGCCCTGCCCTACGGCATCGCCTCGTGGCTCATGTTCACCGACTGGGGGATGGGCTCCACCGGGACGACGCTGTACCTGATGGTCGCCGTCCTCTTCTACTTCACCTGCCTGGCGCTCTTCTACGTGCCCTACGGGACGCTCGCCGCCGAGATGACCCCCGACTACGACGAGCGCACCAGCCTCAACACCTACCGCACGCTCTTCGCGCAGCTCGGCGCCCTGGTCGGCGCCGCCGCCCCGCTCGTGCTGAGCGGCGTGCTCGCCGACGTGCTCGGCAGCGAGCGCGCCGGCTGGTCGGCGGCGGCGGCGATCCTCGGCGCCGTCTCCACGCTGGGCATCGTCTGGACGTGGCATGTGAGCAAGGGCCGCGAGCTCGTGACGACGACCGCACGGGTGAGCGTGCGCGCCATGTTCGGCGCCTTCCGCAACCGCTCCTTCCGCCTGCTGCTCGGGGCCTACGTGCTCGGCTGGGCGCCGCTCAACGTGGTCGGCGCGGTGGCGGTCTACTTCGCCATCTACCAGATGGGCTACAGCGAGGACTTCGCCAGCCTCGTGATGCTGACGTGGTTCGTCGCCGGCCTCGCCTGGCTGCCCGTCGTGGACTGGACGAGCAAGCGCTACGGCAAGCGCACCGCGTACATCGTCTTCGTGCTCACCTGGGCGGTGATCCAGGTGCTCTTCGTGCTGCCCGGGCCCGACGACGACGTGCTCTTCTGGATCCTGATCCTGCTGAGCAGCGCGGGCAGCATGTCGGTGGCGGTGACGGGGTGGTCGATGCTGGCCGACGTGACCGACGTGGACGAGCTGCTCTCGGGCGAGCGACGCGAGGGGATGTACTACGGCGTCGTCGCCTTCGCCCAGACGGCGACCGCGGCGCTCGTGGTGTGGCTCGCCGCCACCGTGCTCTCGTGGGTGGGCTACGAGCCCGACGTGGACCAGACCTCGACCGCCCTCTGGGGCATCCGGCTGCTGATGTCGGTGGGCGCCGCCGTGTGGCTCGTGCCCGGCGCCGTCTTCTGCGCGCTGATGCCGCTCACCAAGCGGCGCCACGCGGCCGTGCTCGAGGCCATCGCGGCACGCAAGGCCGGCCGCGAGTGGGAGACGGAGGAGGTGCGGGCGGTCCTGTAGGGCGCGAGCGGCGGGAAGCCGGTGGTCAACACCGGCTCGCGCGACCGCGACACGTCGGTGCGCACGCCTACGAAGGTTCGGCGACAAGTGACCGAACCGCGGTCACAAAGCGCGGAAGCTTGAGCGCATGACGCTGCAGGATCTGGTCGACAGTCATGGGCGGCGCCGTGTAGCGACGCGACTGCGTGCGGAGGGCTTCGGTGACTGCCTCGGGCGCGTCGCGGCACAACCTCACGAGGAAGTCGTCCGGGTCCTGGGCACGGATGCCCAAAGGCTCGCAGGCGCGACGCGGGAAGTGCCTCAGGTTCCACGTGACGATCACCTCAGCTCTACCGGCGACGGCTGCAGCCAGCACGTGGCGGTCCGACGCCTGGTTCGTCATCTCACCAGCAAGCCGGGCAGGGACGACCACCATGGCATCCGCGAAGGTTGCCTGCATGTCGGCCAGCATCCGGTCGAGCCGCACAGGATCGACGGCGGCGACCGACCGCAGGATCGCGGACCGTACTTCGTGCACGATCGCGGCGGACCAGAGAGGGCGGAAGGCACCGGCCTGCGCGACGCTCAGCAGTGTGTCGCGGAGCCCCACGGGATAGAGGACGCACGCGTCGAGCAGCGCTGACGGCGGCACTCAGAACTCCAGGCCGAGCTCTTGAGACTCGCGCGCGATGCGCGTCAGAAGGGCCTCGCGACGCGCCTCCTCCCGGGAGCGGTGGGCGAGGACGTCGTCGAAGCGGATGCGTCGGTGCGCGCCGACCCGCCGGTACGGCAGACGACCTTCGTCGAGCATACGGATGAGATGGGGTCGCGAGACGTGCAGCAACGCCGCCGCCTCGTGGGTGGTGAGCTCGTGATGCACGGGGACCACGACGACGCCGTTACCCCTGGCCATCTCGTGCACGACGCGGGCGAGCACGCGGCGCACGCCGTCGGGGATCGCGAGCCGGTCGCCGTTGGGCGCACGCAGCTCGAGGCCGGCCGGCGCGGCGGCCGACTGCATCAGGACCTCGTCGAGCCGCGCGGCCTGCGCCTCGTCTGCTGGGGGGACCTGAAAGACGTCGTCGCCGGCCCTTGCGACGGCGTTCTTGGGCGATGCCTCCATCACTCACCTCCTTTCGAGACACGGGAGAAGCGTAGCAGCATATGCAGCAAATGCAATAAACGCCGTATCTTCCAACTCAGAATCGGCCATACGGAGTTGACGATGGGCCTCCAGAAAGAACGAACCCCCGGGGTCGCAACCCCGGGGGGCCCACGGGATATACCCGTGGGGTGGTTGGCCACAGTATGGCCAGGAGCCTAGGCCGAGTCAAGAACCCCCTGTAAATGTCAACCTTCTACGGCCGCCGGGAGGGTCGAGGACGCGTGGCTGGGCACCGTGGCGCGCGGGTGAGATGAGCCGTGGTGAGAGGGGCTCACTCGCCGCCGAAGGGCAGGAAGCCGGGCAGGTCGGGGTCGATGACGTTGACGTGGCCGAGGGCCTCGGCGGCGGAGCGGCCGGCGGCGGCGCAGAGGGCGGCGGCGACGGCGAGGGACTGCTTCGCCGCCTGGGCCTCGTCGAAGGCGTCGCTTGGTACGAGACGGAGAGCGCGTCGTCGAGGCGCCCGGCGATGGCGGCGGTGGTCTCGGCGAGGCGTCCCATCTCGAGCAGTTGCGCGCGGAGGGTCGCGAGATCGGCCTGCGCGTCCTCGCGCGTGCGCGGCGGCTCCTCCCCCTCGGCGACGTAGTGCAGGATGAGGCGCGCGAGACGGCCGGCGAGGGCCCGCGGCACGCCGGCCTCCTCCAGGTCCGCGGCGTCGAGCTCCTCGGCGTGCAGCTCCGGGCAGCGCGGGTTGATGCAGATCCAGAGGCAGCCGTCCGCGTCGAGCGTGCTCACGTTGGGGAGCATGGGCTCGCCGCAGGCGTCGCAGGTCATGGCGAGGAGCTCGGTCATGGCGCCGCCTCGGATGCGATGCCACGCGCGAGGGCTTCAGCTAGCGCAGGCGACCCGAGGGTTTGAAGGGGTAGTGCGGCGACAGGCTCTGCAGGTAGATCATGAAGTCCCACTTGAAGTAGAACGCGTAGTTCTTGTTCGAGATGTACCTGCCGTAATGGGACGAGAATATCGGGTGATAGGGCCGCGAGTCCTTAGTCCGCACCTGCATGTACCTGGCACTCGCGGTGTGAATCTGCGAGTTTGGTCCGGCTTCTACCTGATTTCGAAGCGTTCGGGAGATAGCGAGGTAGTCTTGCTCAAGCAGGTCGAGCATGAACGCGTACTTTGACGTCCTCATGTCGATATGGATGGGCGGTAGGAACATCCACTGCCGCTCCGGGCCCTCGCGATAGACGGGGACGTACAGGAGGTTCTCGACCTTCCGCCGCAGGTCTAGGTCCCCGGAATGGCCTCCTCGACAGTACATCGTCGACCTGGCTGCTCAGTTGCATGATGAAGACGGTCTCAATCGGCTTGCCCGACAAGTGAACCTTGTTGGTCTTCAACTCACCGTCATCGAAATCCAGGTGCCTCGAGTTCAGCTGTAGTCCGAGAAGCTGCTCGAGGACCTGCCCACATTGCCCTTGTTTGTGTGGAGGTCGCGCAGGAGTTTCGCGTCGAGGAACTCGCCGAACGGACGACCGGCGAGGGGCTCAATCAGCCTGTGAGCGTCTTCGAGTCGCACGTGTCCCCCTGGCAATGGATTGCGTGGTTCTCGAACGAGTTGTCGTCGTCCCGCTTCAACACCTTGAACCAAAGACGCCTGCCACGCTTGATTCGTCACCCCCCGGGTGCTAGCCTAGGCGCGACTCAAGCTTGTACGGCAAAGGAGACTAGTGGCCGAGCCCGTGGGGCACGTTGTGGAACTGTTCGCCGGGGTGGGAGGTTTCCGCTTAGGTGTCGAGCGCGCTGGGTGGCGCGTTGTGTGGAGCAACCAGTGGGAGCCTGCAACCAAGCGGCAGCACGCATCCGATTGCTATCTGCGACGCTTCGGCAGTGAGGACGCCGCCGAACACGTGTGCGACGACATAGCAAAGGTGCTGGACGACACGCAGGCGGGCCGGTACGCCCTGCCGGACCATGACATGGTGGTCGGCGGCTTTCCGTGTCAGGACTACTCTGTCGCGAAGACCCTGAGCCACGCGCACGGAATCAACGGCAAGAAGGGTGTTCTGTGGTGGGAGATATGGCGGCTGCTTCAAATGAAGACGCCGCCGATCGTGTTCCTCGAGAACGTCGACAGGTTGCTGAAGTCCCCCGCGAGTCAGCGCGGGCGGGATTTCGCCATCATGTTGTCATCGCTGGCGCAGCTCGGATACTGGGTCGAATGGCGAGTCATCAACGCTGCAGACTACGGGTTTCCGCAGAAGCGCCGCCGGGTGTTCATCGTGGGCCAGCACAGCTCAGTCATCCCTGAGCCGCTGAGCGCCCTCGACACCGTCCTCACCAGCGGGGTTCTGCCGCGTGCTTTTCCGGTCAGCGAGGAGACGCGGGAGAACGTCCTGTTTGAGGAACCCGACCTCCATCTCCTCAAGGACTTGGCCGAGCTGACAGAGACGTTCGGAGGGAAGCCGCCAGAGGGGCGCTTCCACAACGCCGGTGTCATGTTGCGCCACAAGGTGTGGACGCGTCGAGTCACACCGGCCCCGCCCTGCGACATCAGGCGAATGACCCTTGGCGACGTGCTTCAGCCAGAGGAGGAAGTGCCGGAGGAATACTACGTGCCGGACGACCAGTTGGAGACGTGGCGCTACCTCAAGGGAGCCAAGAAGGAGCAGCGCACCAAAGGTACAACGGGGTTCAGCTACATCTACGCGGAAGGCCCACTGCCGTTTCCCGACCATCTGGACCAGCCGGCGAGAACCATGGTCACGGGTGAGGGAGGACCCTCGCCATCACGCTTCAAGCACATCATCCTCACACCCAACGGCCGCTACCGGCGCCTGACACCGGTCGAGATGGAGCGCCTGAACGGTTTTCCCGACGATTGGACGGACGGGATGCCCGCTTCCCGCCGCGCCTTCTGCATGGGCAACGCGCTCGTCGTCGGCGTGGTCGAGCGTATCGCTCACGTGCTGGCTCACGACTACGCACAGTCTCGCCCGGCTACGGCTGCTCGGGCGACTGAAGCGTCGTGACTCGTCAACTCGGGCCACCGCCTCCACCAACGAGCGCTGCCGTGTCGAAGTCGATGCGTGGAAACACGCCGAGGGACACAGGGCCCGAGCGCCAACTTCGTCGCTTGTTGTGGAACGCTGGGCTGCGCGGCTATCGGCTGCACTGGAGAAAGGTCCCCGGCAGACCAGACATCGCGTACCCCGGGCGACAGGTAGCCATTTTCGTCAACGGGTGCTTCTGGCATCGCTGTCCTACCTGCAACCCCGCGATGCCCAGGAGTCACGCCGATTTCTGGGAGCGCAAGTTCGCGCTCAATCGTGAACGTGACGAGCGAAAACGCGCCGACCTCGTGGCCCTCGGGTGGCATGTACTGACGGCATGGGAATGCGAAATCCGAGACTGCCCCGCCGACGTCGTGGCGCGCGTGGCCTCTGCCCTCCACGCATCCCATGCACGCCCAGATGATCTTGGTGACGCTCCCCGCTGTCTTGACGGACGGGCCACATCCGTATCGACTCGGCTCAACCCATCAACGCTAGCCAACGCGGACAGCACACCTCGGGAGGGGACATGATTGAACGGCACGACGCGCTGAAGCTGCTGGCCGTGCCAAACGGGCAACTTGGCAGCATCGCGAAGCAGCGACGCATCGACTCGATTCGCGAGGCCAAGAGTTGGCCCGCGGGGGCCAGTCGGCAGGAGCAGCGATTCACCAGGGTGTCGCCCGTGCTGGATGACTACCACGTGTCGCTTGGCAAGCCTGGAAGGAAGCTGGGCCCGACTGGGGGGGCAGGCCAAATCCCAACGACATGACACCAACCGTGTTCCTGGACGGTCGCTCCATCAACTACACCCCTTCGTTCACTGGGATATTCCGGGAGTTTCAGCACATGGGTGTCTCGTACGACGAGACGGGGCGGGCCAGCGAGCTGGCGTTGGAGATACTCGGGTGCCTGCTCTTCAGATCGGCCTTCATGCTTGACCACGTCGAACTGGAACTCGGCTCCGGAAAGTGGCGGTACGCCCCGCCGGAACCTGTGCTCCGCATCCTCGATGAGGAACTGCCCTGCATCGAGGAGCAGTTCCTGCCAACCAAGGTGTTCCTGCATGTCATTGACGCGCTGGCGTGGAACGAGGACGTCAAGTACAACCCCGAAGCCTCCAATCTCGGCGGGACTGGCCGCCAGAACACGTTGCTCACGTGCGTGAAAGTCATCGGGGTGGTGATAGACCGGGTGTCAATCGCGGACGTGATCGGCCACATGACGGTGGCCCGCGGCGTGTCGCCAATCACACAGAAGGCTGCCCTTCTCGCCTTCCCTCTGTTGGCCGGCCGCGCCTAGGCTCAGTTCGGTACGCGCGTCAGGCCGCCACCGACTGCGAGGGACATGGCGGGGACAGCGGCTGGTGCCAACCACAGGCAGGCGGCCCGGACCGACTCAACTGTCGACGACTTCGCGACTCAGCCGACGCGAGCGAGGTACTGAACTGGGCTGAGCGAGCACACCCGGTCCAGTGCACCATCGAGGATGTAGAGCCGGGGGCCGACTCGATAGCGGAAGACTCGGTACACGTGGTAGCCCGCGTCGCGATCACGAGACACCCGCAGCTCGTTTCCGCTGACGAAGAACGGCGTCTCCTGACCGAATGCCGTGGTCTTCACCTCAATCAACCGCTCCGCGCCATCGGACTCGAAGGACAGAATGTCGAAGCCCAGCCCATCCCCCCGTGTCTCTGCCACGTGCTCGACCTGATGGGCGAAGCGGTCATGGCCGGCCGCCCGGAGTCTCGCCTTCTCGAACGCCAATGCAAACTGCTCACCCCTGCGACCCAGCGACTGATTACGCGCCTCACGTTCAAGGTAGTCGACCGCAGGCCTTGCTTTGGGCTCTGCCTGCGGCTCGGCACGATGGGGTCCCGCGCCTTGATTGACGGGCGAAGGGGCAGCGACTTGCCGATCGAGCACACTGACCGCTTCGGCCGGCTCGGCTGGAGCATCGACGGCGGCACCGACAACCCGCGTGAGTCGGTAATCCAGACTCAGCCTTGCCGCGACCGCGTCATACAGCAGGTGCTGGTAGTTGCTGCGAGGCTTGTAGCCCTCGACGTACGGATAGCCAAGGTCAAGCAGCACAGCGCTGATGTTCGCGTGCTTGTACTCAATCGACTGGTCGGAGCGACCGTCGAGCAGCTCGGCCAGAGCACGTCGGTGGTCCGTCTTACTGTAGCGTCGCCCCTCCAACTCCGCGCAGCATGGCGAAGTAGTCGTCAATGATGCTCTCGACCTCGAAATCAGACCAGTCTCTGGCCATGGGCTGACCTTCCGCCAGCGCGTGCGTACGTCGATTGTACGTCCGTCAACCCAATCGGACGAGAGGGGCAGCAATGTCGTACTGCGTCCGGCCACTCCGCGTTCTGGACCCCGCCACCCCCCGGCCTTAGGCTGACGCGGTGAAGTCCCTGTGATCACCCCTGAGACCACGCGCCGTCGTCTCCGTCTGGCCGCGCCTCAAGGCGCAGGTCGTCGACACGCTGATCCTCGCCCTCGCGACGGCCGCCGTCACGCTGATCATCGAGGGCAACGCCGGGGTCAACGTGCAGCGCCGCACCTTCTGGATCACGGGCGCCGTCCTCGCCTTCGCCTACTTCACGCTCTTCGAGTGGCGCCGCGGCGCCACGCCCGGCAAGAGGGTGCTGGACCTCGAAGTGCGCTCGGAGGCGGGCGGGCGCCCGAGCCTGGGGCAGGCCGTCGTGCGCACGGTCTTCCGCCTCATCGACGGCCTCGGCTTCTACCTCATCGGCGCCGTCGCCGTGTGGAGCTCCACGGAGCGACAGCGGCTGGGGGACAGGGCGGCCGGGACCATCGTGGTCCGGTCCCGGCCCGACGCGCCCTCACTCAGGCACGACGGCACGCATCGCCTCGACCAGGACGACGCCGAGCCCTTCAACGTCGCCGTGCAGTCCGAGATCGGGCGGCCGCCGGCGCGGTGAGCGCCGGCCGGCGGCGGCACGAGACCCGCAGGCGAAGCCGTCCACCCCATGGGTGTACAATGTCTGTACATTTCGCGGCTTCCGGGTACACTGGGCCGCGAGAGGACCGCCGACCGGAGGCAGGATCCCTGATGTCAGCTCAGAGCGCCGCACGAACGAATGCGGAGGCCACGACGCCCGGCCCGAGACCGGGCGGCCTCAAGGACCAACGCTTGAACATCCGCGTGAGCCAGGCCGAGAAGGCCGTGGTCGAAGAGGCTGCGAGCCTGACGCACATGGGGGTGAGTCAGTTCATGCTGCAGGCCGCGCTGCAGTCCGCCGAGGAGGTGCTGGCGGATCAGAGCCGCTTCGTCCTCCCTGCCGACAGATGGCACGACTTCGTCGCCCTGCTCGAGCGTCCGGCCCGAGTGGTCCCCGCTCTCGCGGACGCCGCGTCGAAGCCCACTCCCTTCAGACGACGCTAGACCGCCCCGGTTGCACCTCGAGCCCCTCACCGAGCGCCACGACGTGGAGGGGTTCGACTGCGGGGTCGAGGCGCTCGATCGCTACCTGAAGCGTCAGGCTCTTCGCGATCAGCAGGCCGACAAGGCGCAGACCATGGTGGCGGTGCAGAAGGACCGCGTGGTCGCCTACTTCAGTCTTGCTGCTGCCAGCGTCGAGCCAGATGCCGCGACCCCCCGAGCGGCGAGAGGACAGGGCTCGCAGCCCATACCGGCGATCCTCCTCGCACGTCTCGCCGTGGATCGGTCAGAGCAGCAGCGAGGCCTCGGACGCGCGATGCTGCTGGAGGCGCTGGCGCGCAGCGCACAGGCGGCCGACGCCATCGGGGCCAGGCTCGTCCTCGTGCAGGCGAAGGACGAGAGAGTCCGCGGCTTCTACGAGCACTTCGGCTTCGAGGCCTCGCCGACGGGCGACCTGCAGCTCATGCTCCTGATGAAGGACATCCGCAAGAGCCTGGGCCTCGCCTGAGCCGCCGCGGCGGCGGGAACCGCCATCGACCGCACGCAAAGCAGAAGCCGCCGTGAGGCGGCTTCGCGCCCCGCACCGAAGCACGGGGACAGTGCGTCCATTATGCGCGGCCGAGGTAGAGGGTCAAGCGCTGATGTGCAACGTCAACTGCCACGACCCACAGTGCATTGACTCGTCCTCAAGCCGGTGGCACCATGGGACTCGATCATCGCCAGTGAGGCTTCGGCTTCCTGGTCCCCCCGGGGTTGCGATCCCGGGGGTTTTTCCTTCTCGAGGGCCGGTTCCACGAGAACGAGCGTGGTCAAACGCCCACGCCCAATCGACTCGTCCGCGCGGCGTCCGTCACCCTCCACGTAGCGTCGTCATCCTGCCCCGCCCCGCGGACGTCTGCTAGCATGCCGCCGAACCTCGGTTCGCCCCGCCGTGATCGCGGCTGCCCTACGTGCTGGAGGTAGCTCATGCGCGTCAATCAGGATCTTGACTACTACCGACGGCAGCCCTACGGGCGTGTGTTCGAGATCCGCACCGAGGGCGACGAGCGGTATCTCCTCTACCGGATCAAGGAGATCCCTGAGATCGCCGGCGACGGCCTCACCAAGGACGAAGCCCTGCACAACCTGCGCGAGGCGTTCGACGACTACATGACTTGGGCGCTCGAGGAGCAGCTCGAGATAGTACCGCCGGCCCGGGTCGTGACCTCGGACGAGCACTGCGCGCCGTCTGCCGTCACGCGTCGCGCTGACGGAGTCGCGAGTGTGACCGCCGAGCCCGAAGTGCTGACGGCGGGTCCCGACGCGGCGTCTTACGCCCGTCGCCGCGTAGCTCGCGGCGCACGCTCCACGGCACCTCCCATTCCCCGCGGGCTCCGCGACCCCTCGACGAAGGCCGCCTGCCACTGGGCTGAGCGCCGGTCAGGTGGCTGAGAATCAGCCACTGGGCCTTGCCGGGCCGACTACTTCGATCTCAACTCACGAGCGCGTCGTGACGCCCGCCGTGCACCCCTGAGAGAATGTGCCCGGCACCATGCCGGCCCTTCGACCACGGAGGTCTCCCGTGACGACCGCACCACGCGACATCGGCCGCCTGCGCCGAGCGGCCCAGGCGAACCCGGCGCCTCGCCCCCCTGGGCGCGCCCGCCCGCCCCGGGCGCCTTCTCGCGCCTCACGGCGGCACAGTGCGAGCGGCTGCACGAGGCGACGCTGCGCGTGCTCGAGCGGACCGGGCTGCTCGTCGAGGAGCCCGAGGCGCGGAGCTGCTGCGCCGGGCGGGCGCCGAGGTCGACGGGGCTCGCGTCCGCCTCGGCGCCCGCCTCGTCGAGTGGGCGCTCTCGGTCGCGCCGCGGTCGGTCACCCTGTACGACCGCGAGGGCCGTCCCCGCCATGATCCTCGAGGGCCGCAACACCTACTTCGGCCCCGGCTCGGATTGCATGTACTGCTGGGACCACCGCACGGCGTCGCGGCGGCGCGCCGTGCTGCAGGACGTGGTCGACACGGCGCGCCTCGTCGACGCCCTCCCCAACTACGACTTCGTCATGTCGCTGTTCACGCCCAGCGACGTGACCCAGCAGGTCATGGACCGCCACCAGATGGAGGCCATGCTCGGCAACTGCGCCAAGCCCGTCGTCTACGTGACGCTCAACGACCCCCAGGCGCACCTCGACGTCACGCGGATGGCCGAGGCGGTCGCCGGCGGAGCCGGCGCGCTCGAGGCCCGTCCCTTCCTCGCCTGCTACAAGAACACCCTCCTCCCCCTGCGCCACAACGCCGAGGCCGTGCGCACCCTCATCGACCTCTCGCGCCGCGGCCTGCCCTGCATCTACAGCCCCGTCTCGACGGCCGGCACCATGACGCCGATGACCGTCCTCGGCTCGCTGCGTCGTCGTCCACGCCGGCGTGCTCGCCGGGCTCGTCCTCTCGCAGCTCGTCCGCGAGGGCGCCCCGTTCATCGCCATCGGCTGGGCCGGCGAGTCCCACGACATGCGCCACCTGCGCGACCTCTTCGCGCAGCCCGACCACCGCGGCATCTACGCCTCGCTCCTGCACTGGTACGGCCTGCCCATGTGGACCCTGGGCGGCATCACCGAGGCCAAGCTCCCCGACCAGCAGGCGGCGGCCGAGGCGGCGCTCACGATCATGGCCGACGCCGTCGCCGGCGGGCACATGATCCACGACATCGGCTTCATGGAGTCGTCCTTCACCGGCTCGCTCACGCAGCTCGCCCTGTGCGACGACGTCATCGGCTGGGTGAAGAGCTTCCTCGCCCCCGTCGAGATCACCGACGAGGAGCTGGCCCTGGACGCGATCGACGAGGTCGGCCCCGGCGGCACCTACCTGCTGCACAAGCACACGCGCCGGCACGCGCGCGAGCGCTGGCAGCCGCGCGTCTTCGACCGCGCGTCGTGGGGGCACGTGGGAGAAGGGCGGCGGCAAGACGGCAGGCACGCGCGAAGGCAGGGACGCGACGGCGCGCGCCGCCGAGGTCGTGGACGAGATCCTCGCCGCGCCGGTCGTCAACCCCCTGCCGCCCGACGTCGCCGCCGCCGTCCACGCCGTGGTCGAGGAGGCGGAGCGGCGGGTGGCCAGCGGAGGTTGACACCGCTGGATCATCACGGCCCTCAGCCGGGATCCACGGTGGTCGCCCGGTGCGCGACCTCTCCTCTTCAGCCTCCTTGATCGCCGTCGCTGCGCACGTCCGTGAGGCCGTACCGCAGGTACGCCATCCCGCCGCCGAAGCGACGTTCGTCGAGCAGCTCGAGGTCGAGCCGGACGCCGTGCGGCAGGGCCGGCTTCCCGCCGCCGGTCACGGCGGGCGCGACGTACAGCCGGAGCTCGTCGACCAGCCCCGCGGCGATCGCCTGGCCGGCGAGCTCAGGGCCGGCAACGAGGATGTCGCGCTCCGACCGGGTCTTGAGCCGCCGCACGGCCTCGGGATCGAACTCCCGCTCGATCCGCGTCTTCGCGCTCGCCGCCTGCTCGAGCGTCCGCGAGTAGACGACCTTGTCGGCCGCCCGCCAGATGGTCGCGAAGTCCAGGACGAAGTCCGGCTCGCCCGTGAGCGCGGTCGCGTCCTCCCAGTACAGCATCAGCTCGTACATCCGCCGCCCGAACAGGTACGTGGCGATGGACCGCGCCTCGTCGTTGACGAAGCGGTGCACCTCCTCGTCCGGCACCGCCCAGTCGAAGCCGCCCTGTGCGTCCGCCACGTAGCCGTCCAGCGAGGTGATCATGGAGTAGATCGAGCTTGGCCATAGTGCTCTCAGTATGAGCCGAACGGCGCCGCTCCATGCCTGCCGGTCGGTGTCGGCGAAGCGCTCCGGCCCGCTGAGAGACGGCGTCCCCGCCGTGCTACGCTGACCACGATGACGACCGCCCCGCACTCAGCCACCCATGACGACCGCCCCGCACCTCCCCGCGCCATGACGACGGCCCCGCACCTCCCCGCGCCGGCCGGCGAGCTCATCGCCCGGCGCTACTCGTGCCGCACGTACCTCGAGCGGCCGATCGAGGAGCGCGACCAACATCGCCTCACCGCCTTCATGGACTCGCGCCACGTCGGACCCCTCGGCTCCCAAGCGCGCTTCGGGCTCATCGCCGCGGCGCCGGACGACCGCCAAGCCCTCCGGCGCCTCGGCACCTACGGCTTCATCAAGGGCGCGACGGGGTTCATCGTCGGGGCGGTGCGGCACGGGCCCAGAGACCTCGAGGACTACGGCTACCTCCTCGAGGAGGTCATCCTCTACGCCACCGCCCTCGGCCTCGGCACCTGCTGGCTGGGCGGCACCTTCACGCGCAGCACGTTCGTCAGGCGGTTCGGCGGCCTGGAGAGGGACGAGTCGATGCCGGCCGTCGTGTCGACCGGCTACCCCGCGGACGACGGCGCCGAGCGCATACGCCAGCGCGAGGAGGGCGACCGGAGGATGCCGCCGGCCGAGCTCTTCTTCGACGGACGTTGGGGCGAGCCGCTGGAGCTGGCGGCCTCGAGCGCGGGCGGCCACGCCGAGCCGGGACCGGCCTCGAGCGCGGGCGGCTACGCCCGCGCGCTCGAGGCCGTCCGCATGGGCCCCTCGGCGACCAACAAGCAGCCGTGGCGGGTCGTACGCGGCGGAGCGGCCGGCGACACGGGCGGCGACCTCGCCGGCCGAGACTGGCACTTCTACCTCCGCCGCACCAAGGGCTACGGCAAGGGCAGCCTCGCCTTCAAGGCGTTGCGCATCGCCGACCTGCAGCGCGTCGACCTCGGCATCGCCATGTGCCACTTCGACCTCGTCGCCCGCGAGGTCGGGCTCGACGGCCTCTGGGTCGTCGACGACCCCGGCCTCGACGTGCCCGACGGGGTCGAGTACACGGCGACGTGGCGGTCGGGCGACTGAGAAGCGTCCCCGACCCGCTGCGAGGCTCATCAGCCCCCGCAGTTGGCGATTGTCACTCTGCTCAAGTCACGGGCGTCCGCCTACGATGGGCGAATGCAGACGCTCTTCCTCGATGAATCAGGTGATCACAGCCTCACCGTCATCGACCCTCAGTACCCCGTGTTCGTGCTGGGCGGCGTCGTCCTCAACGATGACTACGAGAGAGGGGAGGCAAGCGCTCGCCTGGAGCGCTTCAAACGGGACCTCTTCGGCAGTCATGACTTCGTCCTGCACACCGCCGACATCGTGCGTCAGGTCGGGCCGTTCAGCATCCTCAGCGACTCGTGCATTCGCAGCACGTTCCGACACAGGCTCAACGCGCTCATGCGGGAGTTGGAGTTCACCGTGGTGGCCTGCGCGATTCGCAAGGATGCGCACCTGGCAGCGTACGGGACTTCGGCTCTGGATCCATACATCCTCAGTCTGAACGTCCTCATCGAGCGGTTCTGCTTCGCGCTGCACGACCTGGGAGAGACTGAGCCGGGGGTTGTCATCGCTGAACGCCGCGACCCGGCACTCGACGCCGCTCTTCTTGCCGCCTGGCGACACATCAGGGCTCGCGGCACGTCGTATCTCCGCCCGGCGACGATTCGGGAGCGGATCGCCCGGCTCGACCTCCAGGGCAAGAGCCCCGGCAGGATCGGTCTCGAGCTTGCCGACCTGGTGGTCTCGCCCATTGGGCGTTACGTCGCGGAGAAGCCGCCGCGAGAAGACTGGGCGATCGTGGAGGCCAAGCTGCGGCGGCGAGGTGGCAGCTACTGGGGCAGCGGCTTGGTCGTGCTGCCCAAAGGGTAAGGCCGGGACCCGCTACGCAGTTCCCGACCTCTGTGGCGAGTATCGGCGCCGAAGGCCGGCGCGTCAAGACCCCATGAGTGAACGAGAACGGTCGGGGACCGCTACGCAGTACCCGACCAGCGCGAGTGTAGGGCGGCAGCCGCACACGTGTCAAAGGACGGCCGCGCTCCAGCACCGTCACGGCTGGCCATCCTCGACTTCCGACCCTCGCCGTTGACCGCGAGTAGGCTTCCTCTGCAGCCAACACGCACAGGGAGGGCGTCATGACCAGGATCCCGCAGCAGCTCCACGACCTCCTCGCCGGCGGGCACGACGTGTGGGTCGCGACGGTCGGCCCGGACGGCATGCCCAATGTCTCGATCAAGGGCAGCGGCGCCCTGCTCGACGACGAGCACCTCTACTTCGCCGACATGTTCAGCCACAAGACGCGCGAGAACCTCGAGCACGACCCGCGCGTCGCCGTCGGCATCTACGACTGCGAGCGTAAGGTCGCGATGCAGGTCAAGGGGCACGCCGAGCCCATCGACCACGGCGAGGTCTTCGAGCGGATCACCGAGCAGCTCTGCGCGCAAGCCGAACCGTTCCCGTGCCCGCCCGTCAAGTACGTGGTGCGCATCACCGTCGACTCGGTGTGGGACATGACGCCCGGGCCGCACGCCGGCGAGGAGATGCGGCCGGTCTGACCCCTCGGGCGAGGAAGCGCGCCGGCTCTGCGACGCGGCGCTCTCCCCGTCCGCGCGGCGCTCGCCTTCGTCACGCCGCACGCCCGTTCCCGAAGCCGCACCTGTGTGCTAGCGTGCGCGCAGAAGGGGGGCGCGCACTCGCAGAGGCGGCGCGCCGGGCCGAGCGGGGCCGGCGCGCACTCGCAGGGTGGCGCGCCGGCACACGAGGGTCGACATCGGGGGGATGCACGATGCTGTCACGTCGCGACGTACGCTGGTGGGGCAAGCAGGCCTACGACGAGGCCCTCGCGCGGGTCGTCCTGCCGCGGTACACGGCGCCCGGCGACATCGCGCCGCGCTACCACCGCGTCCACCGGCTCGAGGCGATGGTGCCGATGCGCGACGGCGTGCGTCTCGCCACCGACGTCTACCTGCCCTACGACCCCGTGGACGGCGGCCCGCAGCCCACCGAGACCGGCCTGCCGGCGATCGTCGAGCGGCAGCCGTACGGCAAGCGCGGCGCCTTCCTCGCCATGCCGACCCTGGGCCCCTACTTCGGCCGGCGCGGCTACGCCTTCGTCGTCCAGGACGTGCGCGGACGCTGGGCCTCGGAGGGCGACTACGACCCCTTCGTCCACGAGGTCGACGACGGCTACGACACCCTCGAGTGGGTGGCGCAGCAGCCGTGGTGCGACGGCCGCATCGGGGCCGCCGGCGAGTCCTACTTCGGCTACACGACCTGGGCGATGGCGGTCGGCGGCCACCCGGCGCTGCGCGCCGCGGCGCCCGGCGAGACCGCGGTCGACATGTACACCGCGGCCTTCCGCAACGGCGCCCTCTGCTTCAACCCCTTCGGCATCTGGGCGATGTGGATCAACGGCAGGCGCTTCTGCAACTACTACCGCGTCGACCCCTACAAGCTGCCGCTGCAGAACGCTCGACGACGCCTGCAAGCTGGGCAGCCGGCCGTGGAAGCTGCTCATGGAGCACTTCCCCAAGGACGACTACTGGGAGCTGTTCGACCTCACGGAGAGGGTGAAGGAGGTCGAGATCCCGGTGCTGCAGTGGTCGGGCTGGTACGACCAGTTCCTCGACCAGACGATCAAGCTGTGGCGGGAGATGCGGAAGCGGCGCGAGGACCAGTACCTCGTGCTCCCGCCGCTCGACCACTTGACCAGCCCCGAGCGCACCGGGCGCATCGGGCAGACGAAGGTCGCCAACGTCGGCACCTTCTACGACCGCAACGTGCGCTTCTTCGACAAGCACCTGAGGGGCGCCGAGACGGAGTTCCCGTCGGCGCCCGTCACCTACTTCACCCTCGGCAGCGACGAGTGGCGCACCTCCGACGAGTGGCCGCCGGCCGGCACCCGCGAGTTCGAGCTGCACCTCGCCGCCGACGCCCTCTCGCCGGAGCCGGTCGCCGAGCCGGCCGAGCGGCGCTACACCTACGACCCGGCCGACCCCGTCGCGCCGTGGGTCGGCACCGAGGGGTGGGCGCCGGCGCAGTACATGCGCGACCGGGCCGAGATCGGCCGCCGCGCCGACGTGCTCGTCTTCGACTCGCCGCCGCTGGCCGCCGACTTCGAGATCACCGGGCCGTTGCGCGTCGCGCTCTTCGCCGCCACGTCGGCCGAGGATACCGACTTCATCGCCACCCTCGACGACGTGCACCCCGGGGGCTACGTCCACCTCGTCCAGCAGGGCATCGTGCGGGCGCGCTACCGCGAGGAGGGCCGCGACGAGCCGGTCGAGCCCGGGAGCGTCCTCGAGTACGCGATCGACCTCTGGCACACGAGCTACATCGTCAAGGCCGGGCACCGGCTGCGGCTCGAGATCTCGTCCAGCGAGTTCGACCGCTACGACCGCAACCTCAACGTGTACGAGCCGTGGGCGACGAGCACCGCGTGGAAGGTCGCCGAGCAGACGCTGCACCTCGGCGGCGACCACCCGTCGCGACTGATCGTGTCGGGGCCGAGGGAGCCGCGCTTCGCCTGACGCCGGCTCTGGCGTCTCGCGGCACGCGCGGCAGCGCGCGGCGGCGGCGGGCGGCGCGGCCGCGAGCGTCCGTGGTCGGCGCTCACGCGGCCGCAGACGACATCGTTGCCGCGACCGGCGACACCCCCGGCGGCACCGCCTCTTGCCCCGAGGCTATCGCTGAGCCTCTTCACGCGTTGAAGTCATACGCAGGCTGAGGGGGCTGCGAACCCGAGGGGGGACCCATGAAGACTCGTCTGACCACCGTCGTGCTGCTCTGCGTCGTGCTCGCCGTGGCCGTGCTGGCCGCGGTCGCCGTAGGAGGAGGCGGTGCACCGCCCGCTGAGGGATCGGCGAGCGCGACACTCGCGCGACAGCAGTGCAACTTCATCCTCGCCGGCAAGGACGCGACCGCCGACGGCTCCGTGATGATGGCCTACAACAACGACTGGTCGCCCTACAACGCGCCCTACTTCGACGTCGTGCCGGCGACCGACACGACGTACCGCTTCGTCAAGATCCTGTGCATCGGCGACATCGAAGAGGGCGGCGTCAACGAGCATCAGTTCGCCGTCAACTACGGCACGTTCACCGACCTCGACCCGAGCGTGCTCGCGGCCGACCCGTACGAGGCCCAGGGCGTCACCGGCGAGCTCTGGGACATGCTCCTGCAGCAGTGCGCCACCTGCGACGAGGCGCTCGACCTGATCGCCGAGATCGGGGAGAACCAGGGCTTCAACTCGGGCTGCGCCGGCAGCTTCGGCTTCGCCGATACCGAGGAGACCTGGGTGTTCGAGCTGCTCGGCGGGTCACCACTGGGTGGCGCAGCGCGTGCCCGACGACGCGTTCCTCGCGCACCCGAACATCATCGTCGTGCGCGAGATCGACCTCGGCGACCCGGGCAACTTCCGCGGCTCGCCCGACCTGCAGGAGTTCGCCGAGAGCATCGGGCGCTACGACCCCTCCGAGGGTCCGTTCGAGGTCGCCTGGGCCTACGGCGACCGCGCGGAGCTGCAGACCTACTACGACACCAACCGCCTCTGGGGCGCCTTCAACAGCGTCGCGCCGTCGCTCGGGCTCGTGCCCGAGATGCCCTACGAGACCCGGCCCGTCACGGTCGTCCCCGACGAGCCCCTGACGCGCCAGGACATGGTGGCGATCAGCAGCTACCACTACGAGGGCACGGCGCTCGACCAGACCGAGGACTACACGCTGATGAGCCCGCACAAGCAGACCAACCGCCCGATCTGCTGCAGCAACACCGACTACAACGCGGTGTGGCAGCTTCGCGGCTGGCTGCCGGCCGACGTCGGCGGCGTCGTGTGGGTCGCCCCGGGGCGGCCGTGCGCCAGCACCCACGTGCCGTTCTACGCCGGCATCACGTCGGTGCCCGACGACTGGGCGGACAGGACGGCGGCCAGGTCCTTCTGCAAGGTCGCCCTGAGGCTCGACCGGAGAGGCACCATCGCGGGTGAGAGCTACTACGCTCACTACATCCCCCTGGTGCACGCCGTGTACGGCGCCTTCGAGGCCGAGGTCGACGCGGCGCAGGCTACGGTCGAGGCGACCGCGGCGAGCCTCGACGTCACCGAGCGGCAGGCCTACCTGACGGCCTACACCGCGCAGCGCGCGCAGCAGGCCTACGAGCTCGCGCTCTCGTTGCCGTCGCAGATCGTGCCGCCCGGCCCGCGGTACCGCCACCGCGTGCCGACGTCGGTACTCGTGCCCTGAGAGTGCGTTAGAAGCCGCGGAGGCGCCGGCGCCGCGCAGCGGCGCCGGCGCCTCCGTCGTTCAGGCCAGCAGAGCGCGGAGCTCACGCTGTGCCGGATGCTCGGCGTCGCCCGCCCCGACCGCAAGATCGACCTGCATGGTCGTCTCGGCGAGCTCGACGAGCTCAGCGGCGACCAGATAGCCCTTCTCGTCCCGTAGCCAGCGCAGGATCTTGGCCAGGCGCCAGATGGTGGGCTTGCCCTCGTGCACCGGCGACGGCGCCGGCACGGCGCAGCCGAGCAGGAGCTTCCTCACGTTCTGGCGCGACACGCCCAGCAGCGCAGCGACGTCGGTGAGGCCGACGAGATCGGGCGTCGCCTCCACAAGACGGGCGCCGGGTATCGCGCCGCGTACGGCGCGGATGGCGCTGAAGACCGCCTCCGCCGCCGAGCCGGCCTCGCGCGCGAACATGAAGGCGACCCGGCCGCGGCGGCCGACACCCACGGTCGCGTCGTCGCATCCTGCGTCGCCCAGGCGCTCGACGATACCGTCGACGTCGGCGACCTGCGGGATCGCGAAGGTGAGGCCAAACTCATACATGATCACGGCACCCTCCCCTCCATCTCAAGCTCCGTCGCGAGAGGCGAGCGACAACCGGATGCAGCCGTCGACCACTCGGCGCAGTTGCCGCGCGTGGTTCTCCGGGTTCCGCGGCGTACCCCACACGACCGTGATACAGAACTCGCCGCACCTGCATTCTGGATCGTCGTGCGGGCAGTACATCTTGCCCCAGCCGTGAGCGCGGGGAGCGAGAAGCTCGATGCGCCATCCATGCTGCTCCGCATACCTGAGTGCATCCTCGACGTGCCGATCGGGATGTCGACGCCTGGGCAGTACCGCCCTCTCGATCACAGTGTCAGCGCCTCCGCACGGGTTGTCAAGTCGACAATCACACGGGCGCGTCCCTGAGGAGAACCTCATCCCCTCCGGGCCGACCGCGCAAGAGGCGTCAGCGACCGGGCGAGTAGACGATCGGCGGGCGCGGGGCGCCGCGCCACGTAGCGCCCGGCCTCGGCCCTGACCCTCACGGTGTAGCATGGCGCTGCCGGACGGTCCCGGGGACCCCCGGCGTTCGCGTCGCGACGCCGTCGCCGCAGGGGGGGACGATATGGACGAGCCGGCCCGTCAGACCTACCGCGTCTACCCGTATCGCTGGGTCGTCCTCGCCGCCACGATGGGCGTGAACCTCACCATCCAGATGCTCTGGATCAGCTACGCCCCGATCACCGACGACGCCACCCGCTACTACGGCGTCTCCACGCTCGCCATCGGCCTCCTCTCCATGGTCTTCATGATCGCCTTCATCCCTCTGTCGCTGCCGGCCTCGTGGCTCATCGACCGGCACGGCTTCCGCGTGGCGGTCGGCTTCGGGTCGGTGCTCATGGGCGTGTTCGGGATCGTCCGCGGGCTCGCCGGTGACGACTACACGCTGGCGCTGCTGAGCACGATCGCCATCGCCTGCGCCCAGCCCTTCCTCATGAACGCCTGGACGACGGTGCCGGCCAAGTGGTTCCCGGAGACGGAGCGCGCCACGGCCGTCGGGCTGGTGACGCTGGCCAGCCTCGTCGGGACCGGGGTCGGCATGGCGCTCACCCCGGTCCTCGCGACGAGCACGTCGATCGCCTCGATCCAGCTCCTGTACGGCGGGCTGGCCGCCGCGGCGGCGGCGGCCTTCCTGCTGCTCGCCCGCGAGCAGCCGGCCACGCCGCCGTCCGCCGTCGGAGCGGACGCGCGCGCCCTCGTGCTGGACGGGCTGAAGCACGCCCTGACGGTGCGCCCGTTCCTCCTCTATCTGGCCGTCATCTTCGTCGGCATGGGCATCTTCAACGGCGTCACCACGTGGGTGGAGGAGATCGTGCGGCCGCGCGGCTTCTCCTCGACCGACGCCGGCACGACCGGCGCCCTGATGCTGCTCGGCGGCATCATCGGCGCGCTGACGATGTCGGCCGTCTCCGATCGCCAGGGCAAGCGCGTCCGCTACATCACCCTCGGGCTGGCGCTCGCCATCCCGGGCCTTCTCGGTCTCGCCTTCGCGCAGAGCGCGTGGCTGCTCTTCGGCTCCGCCTTCCTCCTCGGCTTCTTCCTCGTCAGCACCAGCCCCATCGGCATGCAGTTCGCGGCCGAGGTGGCGCACCCCACCCCCGAGGGGACATCCAACGGGCTCGTCCAGCTGGTCGGGCAGGTCGCGGTGGTGTTCGTCTTCGGGATGGAGGCGCTGCGCACGAGCAGCGGCTCGTTCGCCCCGTCGCTGGTCCTCGCCGCCGTCATGCTGGCGGTCGTCGCGCTGGTCTTCTCGCGGTTGCGCGACCCGTCGCCGACGGCCGCGGCGGAGTCCGGGGAATCGGGGCGCCTGAGCGGGAGCCGCGGGCTGAGACCGCGGCGAACGGCCGGCGGCGCGGGCTGAGGCCGCGGCGGACGGCCGGCGCCGGCGGCGCCGGCTGAGACCGCGGCGGACGGCCCCCCTACCTGCCGTTCGCGTTCAGCCGGTGGTAGAGCCCCTTGAGCTTGCCGAAGAGCTTGCGGTACTCGGCGTACATCGCCGCGTACGTCTGGCTGTCGGCCGACGGCTGGAAGGCCGCCGGCACGGGCACGCGCGCCGGCACGTCGTCCAGGGTGAGCTCGCCGAGGCAGATGCGCGCCCACAGCGCCACGCCGCGGAGCTGCGCGTTGCGCGGGTCGGCCACCTGCTCGACGGGGCGGCCGAGCACGTCGGCGTAGATCTGGCACCAGAGCTCGCTCTGCGCGCCGCCGCCGAGCAGGCGCACCTTCGGGACCGGCCGCTTGATGAACTTCTCGTAGGCGTCGAGCAGCCAGCGGGCGTTGTAGGCGACGCCCTCGAGCACCGACCGCACCAGCATCGCCCGGTCGGTGCGCAGCGACAGGTTGAGCCACCCGGCGCGCACGACCTTGTCCTCGGCCGGGCTGCGCTCGCCGCTGAGCCACGGCATGAAGAGCACGCCCTCGCAGCCCGCCGGCGCCGTCGCCGCCACCCGCAGCAGGTCCTCGTAGGAGGGCGCCAGCGCTTCGGGGGCGGCGCCCGCGGCGCCGATGCCGCTGCCGCCGCCGAGGAGCCCGTCGGGCGGCGCCACGATCTGCTCGCGCAGCCAGTGCAGCGCCGCCCCGCCCGTCTCCTGGTTGTTGGCCACCAGCGGGTGCTGCGGGTCGAGGCCCGGCACGGTCGCGATCTGGTGGATGACGTCGGTGCGCTTGAAGGGCACCCGGCAACCGATCCAGGACGTGGTCGACACGGCGATGTGCGTCTCGTAGAGGCCCGTGGCGCCCGAGCCGACGACGGCGGCGTGCAGGTCGGGGAGACCGCAGACGACCGGCGCGCCCGGGGTGACGCCCAGCTCGGCCGCCACCTCGGGCAGCAGAGGGCCGAGCACCGAGCCCATGGGCAGCAGCTCGGGCAGCCGGTCGCGGTCGCGGCGCGTGCGCTTGACGAGCTCGTCCACGTAGCCGAGCGGCGCGCCGGGCCGGTTGTCGGTGAGCCACGAGCCCATCATCGAGGCAGGGGTCGCGGCCGCGCGGCCGGTGAAGCGCAGGCCCAGGTAGTCCACGGGCTCGAGGATCACCTTCGTCTTCGCGTAGACATCGGTGAGCCTGTACTTGAGCAGCAGCGCGTGGCCGGTCGGGTCGGCCCCGCTCGGCGCCGGCGCCCCGCCGGTGATGCGCACGAAGGGCAGCGTCTTCAGCGGCGCGAAGCCGGCGACGTTGACGGGTCCGCCGATGACGCCCCGCGACAGGTCGCGGGCGCGGGTGTCGGACCAGATGAGCACGTCGCCGGCCGGCTGCCCGTCGGCGCCGACGGGCACCGACGAGGCGAACTGCCCGGTGACGGCGACGGCGTGCAGCTGGGCTCCGTCGGCGCCCGCGCTCGCGATGGCCTCCCGGGCCGCCTCGCGCAGCATGTCCCACCACTCGACGGCGTCCTGCGTGACCGCGCCGTCGAGCCCGACGTGCACGTGCACGGGGCGGAAGGCGACGGCGCGGAGGTCGCCGTCCAGGGAGCAGACGGCGACCTTGGGCCCGCCGTTGCCGAGGTCGACGGCAAGGATCCAGCGGGCGTCGTCGCCGCGGCGACGCCCTCAGCCGAGCGCTCGCGCACGCGCTCGCTCACGTCAGGACGCCGGATCGGGCGCGACCTCGTGCATCGCGTCGAGGACCTGCACCATCACCATCTCGACGAGCGCGTTGCCCTGCGGCGTGCCGCCGAAGCCGTAGACGGCGCCCGACTTCGCCGGCTCTCCCTTGTGCTCGCGTGGCGTACGCCACGGCCCCGTGCAGCGCCTCGAGGAACGCCTCGGCCACGCCGGGCGCCGTGTTGGGCCGCGTGATGCAGAAGTGCAGCGCCGGCGGCAGTTGCAGCGGGTTCATCCGCCATCCCTGGGCGATCAGCGCGTCGTTGACGAGGTAGATGTCGAGGTCGCCCGCGGCCTTGAAGGCGATGAGGAAGACTGGGTCGCCGATGACCTCGAGCTCGGGGATGCCGTCGCGGATACCGTCGCGGATCGCCGTCGCCGTCTTCATGATGCCGTCGGCGGCGGCCAGGTAGCCGCTCTCCCCCGTGGCCAGCAGCGCCGCCCAGGTGGAGGCCAGGATGCCGCCGCTGCGCGAGCCGGCGAAGCCCGGCGAGATGTACAGGCCGCCGGGCCAGTCCGGGAAGGTGAAGTACTGCTGCTTGCGCAGCGCCTTGTCGCGGTACAGCAGCACGCTCGAGCCCTTGAGCCCGTAGCCGTACTTGTGGGTGTCGGCGGAGATGGAGGTGACGCCCGGCACGCGGAAGTCCCAGAGCGGCAGCTCGTAGCCGAGCCGCTCGACCCAGGGCAGCAGCCAGCCGCCGAGGCAGCCGTCGACGTGCATGCCGATGCCGCGCGACTGGGCCAGCGCGGCGATCTCCTCGATGGGGTCGATGAGGCCGTGGGCGTAGTTGGCGGCGCTGCCGACGACGGCGATGGTCTGGTCGTCGACCAGGTCGGCCATCGCCCCGACATCGGCCACGTAGTCGGCGGTCAGCGGCGCGTGCCGCATCTCGATGCCCAGCCAGTGCGCGCCCTTGTCGAGGGCGACGTGCGCCGTGACCGGCTTGACCACGTTGGGGCGCGTGACGCCGCGCCCGCGCGCCTGCTCGCGGTACGAGTACAGCGCGGTGATGAGGCTCTCCGAGCCGCCGCCGGTGATGACGCCCACGCCGGTGCCGTGCAGCAGCTCCGAGGTCATGGCGATGATCTCGCCCTCGAACTTGGTCGCGCTCGGGTACATGTCGCGCTGCAGCACGTTGGCGTGCGAGTAGAGGTCGAAGACCTCGCCGAGGAAGTGGTAGTGGTCGTGGTCGCCGCAGTAGAGGCTGCCCGACACGGTGCCCTTGTCGCCGCGCTCGTCCTCGACGTGGGCCATGCCGGCGATCTCGGCCAGGATGGCCGCGCGGTCGACCGGCTCGGCGGGCACGCTGCGGTACGTCGTCGTCTTGTCGCCGTACGGGTAGAGATCGCCGATGATCGCGCGAGTGGGTCGTCAGCCACCTGTCTCACCTCGTTCGTCGAATGATGCGGGCAGCGCCGGCCCTCAGCCGCCCGTGCCGGCGCGTGGACTCCGCGCCAGACTACGGCCGCCCGAGGCGGGGCGTCAATCGGCGCCGGCCGGCGGCGCGGCAACGAGCGCGCCGGCGAGGCGCGGCCGCCGGCACGCACCGCACCTGCCCGGCGGCACGCGCCGCATCGGTCCCCCGCCGGCAGGCGCGCGAGCACCGCTGGTGTACGGCTTCGGCACGTCCCGCACATCGCCAGCGCCCGACGCCGAGGGGGAAGCCACGTGAGCACGACAGTCACCGACACGACGCCCGCCGAGCGGCAGTGGACGCCGCGGGTCGGCGCGGCGCTGCTCGCGCGCCTCGCGGCGCGCGCAGCGGTGACCGAGCCGGTCGGCGTGATCCTGGTCGACGCGCCGTTCACCGGCGAGCCGTTCGGCGAAGTACCGAAGGGCGGCTCGGCCGACATGACGGCCGCCGTCGCCCGCGCCCGCGAGGCGCAGCGCGAGTGGGCGCGGTGGCCGGTGGCCGAGCGCGCCGAGCTCCTCCACCGGTTCTACGACCTCGTGGTCGCCCGCAGGCCCGAGATCTGCGACCTCATCCAGCTCGAGGCGGGCAAGGCCCGCCGCGACGCCTACGAAGAGGTCCTCGACGTCATCACCAAGGCCCGGCACAACGCGCACATCGTCGGCGCCTGCCTGCATCCGAAGCGCCGCCAGGGCGCCATCCCCCTTCTCACCAGGACGCGCGAGCTGCACCCCCCTCGCGGGGTGGTCGGCATCGTCTCGCCCTGGAACTACCCGTTCGCGCTGACCGTGGGCGACGCGATCCCGGCCCTCGTCGCCGGCAACGGCGTCGTCCTCAAGCCCGACAGCCAGACACCGTTCTGCGCATTGTGGTCGGCCGAGGTCATGGCCGAGGCCGGCCTGCCGGAGGGCCTCTTCGCGATCGTGCCCGGCAGCGGCGCCGAGCTCGGCGAGCCGCTCATCGAAGCGGCCGACTACATCACCTTCACCGGCTCGACGGCGACGGGCAGGCTCGTCGCCGCGCAGGCCGCCTCGCGGCTCAAGGACTGCGCGATGGAACTCGGCGGCAAGAACCCGCTGCTCGTGCTGCCCGACGCCCGCATCGGCCCTGCGGTGCGCGGGGCGACGAACGGCATCTGCTCGAGCGCCGGGCAGCTCTGCATCAGCATCGAGCGCGTCTACGTGCACGACGCCGTGTACGACACCTTCGTGCCGCGCCTCGCCGAGTCCCTGCACAACGTGCGCCTTGGCGCCCAGCTCGACTTCAGCGTCGACACAGGCTGCCTCATCGGGGCCGACCAGCTCGCCAAGGTCGTCGGCCACGTCGACGACGCGGTCGCCAAGGGGGCCGAGGTGCTGGCGGGCGGGCGCGCCCGCCCCGACCTCGGCCCGTACTTCTACGAGCCGACGCTGCTCTCCCGCGTGACCGAGGACATGGTCGTCTGCCGCGAGGAGACCTTCGGCCCCGTCGCCTCCGTCTACCGCTGCGCGTCCGTCGACGAGATGGTCGCGCGGGCCAACGACTCCGAGTACGGGCTCAGCTCGAGCGTCTGGACGCGCGACGGCCGCGCCGGGCGCGCGGTCGCCGAGCGCCTGCAGATCGGCGCCGTCAACATCAACGACGCCTACGCCGCGGCGTGGGCCTCGGCGAGCCCGATGGGCGGCTTCAAGACCTCCGGCCTCGGGCGGCGCCACGGCCGGGCCGGCCTGCTGCGCTTCACCGAGACGCAGACCGTCGCCCACCAGCGCATCGCGCACATCGACACGCCGCCGTTCCTGACGCACGAGCAGTACGCCAAGGTGCTGGGCGTGGCCGTGCGCACGTTCAGGCACGTCCCCTGGATCGACTGACCGCGCGCGGCGCCGCCTGGCGCAACGCCCGCCTTGACGAGGGTCACGACTCACAGCGCGCCCCGCCGGGTACCGTGCCCGACGACCACACTCGCCTGCGGGGAGGATCCGCGGGCACACCCCGCGACCGACGGAGCGCCGCCATGCAGACCATCACCGCCGACCAGTTCCCCGTGGCCGACAACCCGCACGGCGTCGACGTGCGCCGCCTCCACGCCAACCCGCACGTCGTCGTCTCGCAGATCACACTCGAGCCCGGCGAGGTCGTGAAGCCGCACAAGGCGCCCGTGGACGCGTTCTTCTACGTCCTCGAGGGCACGCCCGTCGTCGAGATCGAGGGCGAGACCGTCACCGCGGCGCCCGACACGCTGATCCCCAGCACGCCGGGGCACCTGCACAGCATCCGCAACGAGAGCGCCGCCCGGGTGCGCTTCCTCGTCGTCAAGACGCCGAACCCGAAGCGCTGACGCGACGGCCCGGCGGCCGCGCGACGCCGCGTCGCGCGGCCGCACACCGGGCCACGCCGAGCTGTCTCGGCCCTGCCCCTCGTGTCGTCCTATGTGTGCGGTTCCCACGCACGGGCGGGCCCTCGCCGCCCGCTCGGCGAGCGCCACCGCCCAGCTCCCCCGGGCGTCGGAGAGCACCGTCCACAGCAGGCGGCGGCCTTCCTCCAAGGTCTCATCCCGCCGCGTCTCTCCGACTTTCCTAGGAGAACCCTCGCGCGCGGCGTATTCCTACACGTGCTTCGCAGGTACAGGAGCGTCGACGAAGGGGGAGTCATGAAGAGACGTCTGATCATCGCGGCAGGGCTCTGCGCCCTGCTCGCCGTCGCCGTGCTGGCGGCCGTCGCCATGGGGGGCGCGGGCCAGCCGGTCACTCAAGGATCCACGAGCGCGCCGGACGCGAGACAACAGTGCAACTTCGTACTCGCCGGCAAGGACGCGACCGCCGACGGCTCCGTGATGATGGCCTACAACAACGACTGGTCGGCCAACAACTCCGTCTACCTCAAAGTCGTACCGGCCACGAGCACGACGTACCGCTTCGTCAAGATCATGTGCGTGGGCGACATCCAGGAAGGCGGGATCAACGAACATCAGTTCGCCGTGAACTACGGCGCGTTCACCGATCTCGACGACAGCGTGCTCGATGCGGACCCATACGAGAGCCAGGGATACCGTGGCGAGATGTGGGACATGCTCCTGCAGCAGTGCGCGACCTGCGGCGAGGCGCTCGACCTGCTGGCGCAGATGGCGGCGACCAGAGGCTTCAACAGCGCCGCCGCCGGGAGCTTCGGCTTCGCCGATCCCGACGAGACCTGGGTCTTCGAGCTGCTCGGCGGTCACCACTGGGTGGCGCAGCGCGTCCCCGACGACGCCGTGCTCGCGCACCCCAACATGCTCGTTGTCCAGGAGATCGACCTCAGCGACCCGGCGAACTACCGTGGCTCGGCCGACCTGCAGGCGTTCGCCCAGAGCATCGGCCGTTACGATCCCTCCGAGGGCCCCTTCGACGTCGCCTGGGCCTACGGCGACCGCGACGAGCTACAGACCTACTACGACACCAACCGGCTCTGGGGCGCCTTCAACACCGTCGCCCCCTCGCTCGGGCTGCAGCCGACGATGTCGTATGCGACCCGGCCCGTCTCGGTCGTCCCAGACGAGCCCGTGACACGTCAGGACCTGATGGCGATCAATCGCTATCACTACGAGGACACGGCCCTCGACCAGACCGCGGACTACACGCTGATGAGCCCGCACAAGCAGACCAACCGCCCCATCTGCTACTCCACCACCGACTACAGTGCCGTCTGGCAGGTGCGCGACTGGCTGCCCGAAGCCGTCGGCGGAGTCGTGTGGGTCGCGCCGTCGCGGGCGTGCGCGAGCACCTTCGCGCCTTTCTACGCCGGTATCACGTCGGTGCCCGCCGTCTGGACGAACAGGACGGCCGCCGCCGCCTTCAACAACGTCGCCCTGAGGCTGGACAAGAGCGGCACCGTTGGGGGTGAGAACTACTACAAGCACTACATCCCACTGGTGCGCAGCGTGTACGGCACCTTTGAGACGAACGTCGACGCCGCCCAGGCAGCCACCGAGGCGACCGCGGCGGGCCTCACGGGCACGGCGCAGCAGACCTACCTGACGACGTACAGCTCGCAGCGCGCACTCGAGGCCTACAACCTCGCGCTCTCGCTGCCGGCGCAGATGCCGTAAGCACAGCGACGGCTGGGGGCGGGAGGCGCCGGTGCCCTGCACCGGCGCCTCCCGCCCCACGGTCGCGCAGCCGTACCGCCTCGGCCCATCGACGTCCCGGCTCTCGCCGCACCCCAGCGCGTGTTCAGGCTGCAGTATCATCCGCGTCAGGGACCCACTCGGGGGAAGGACTTGCCGTGGCCGACGCGACCGACGGCCTACTCATCGCGAAGAGCACACCCGCGACGGCGGCCGAGGCGAAGGCCGCGACCCGGCCCGCCCCTCGTCCCGGCTCCGTGCTGCAGAAGGCCCCGACCAAGGACCGCGGCCGCGAGAGCATGGCCGAGGCGGTCGACACCGTCGCGCCCGAAGGAGGACGCGATGGGTTGGATGGCGAGAGCGATCGACGCCGGCCGCGACTACCGCAACCCGCTGGCCGACGTCGCCGAGGGCCTCTTCGTCGACATCGGCAACAGGCGGGCGAAGCTCTCCCAGTTCTGGATGCTCCTCGTGCTCTCGGCCATCATCGCCGCCGGCGGTGTCGTCGCCGACTCGACCCCCGCCGTGATCGGCGCGATGATCGTCGCCCCACTGGCCACGCCGATCTACGGCGTCGCTCTGGGGACCGCCATCGGCGCCCCGTTGCGCCTGCGGTCGGCGCTCCTGCTCCTCACGTCCGGCATCGCCGTCAACATCGCCATCGGCGTCCTCGCGGGCCTCGTCCTGACGCAGCGCCTGCCGCTCGACGCCAACCCGCAGATCGTCGGCCGCACCGCCCCTGTGATGCTCGACCTCATCGTCGCCGTCGCCACCGGCGTGGCCGGCGCCTTCGCCCTGACGCGCCGCGACGTCTCGAACATCCTCGCCGGGGTCGCGATCGCCATCTCGCTGGTCCCGGTGCTGGCCGTCGTGGGCATCACGCTCGGCGCGGGTCGCTTCGACCTGGCGTGGGGCGCCCTCGTCCTCTTCCTCACCAACGTGGCGGCGATCCTCATCGCCGGCACCCTCGTCTTCGGCGCTGCCGGGTACCGCGACGAGGCGGCCGAGCACGACCCTCGCGTCGCGCGGCGGGCCCGAAGGATGATCATCGTGTTCGTCCTCGCCCTGCTCATCCCGCTAGGTGCGGCCTCCCTGCGCACGAGCTTCTACGAGAACTGGGTCAGCGCCGACGACCGACGCCGCGACCGAGTGGGTCGCCGGCAGCGAGTGGACGCTCGATTCGGTGCGCGTCGTCGGCGAGCGAGATCGTCATCACCGTGCTCGGGCCGGGCGAGGCTCCGCCCGAGGAGGACCTGATCGCCGAGGTGCGGCGCAACGTGCCGGAGAGCGTCCCCGTCAGACTCATCGAGGAGTCCGGGGTCGAGCTCGAGTTCTGAGCGCCCGTCGCGAACGCCGGTCCCGCGGACGACCGAGGCCGGGCCGCCGCCGGCCACGCGCCTCCCCGCCCGCCGCCGCGAACGTCAGGTCGAGGCCGAGAGGCGAGGCCGGTGCTTCTGCGCCGCCGCGACCTCGCGCAGGGCTTCCTGCAGGGCCGCCTTCTCCAGGGGGCTCAGGTCGTCCGTGACGATGATGTTGTCGAGCTTGGCGCCCGTGCGGATCGCGCCGGCGTGGTGCCGGAGCTGCAGGTGCGCTCATGCTCATGTAGGCCTCGCGCAGCCGGCGCTCGTCCTCGGCCTCGAGCCCGCCGGCGTCGCGCACGGCGAAGAGGCGATCGAGCGTCGTGGGCGCGATGACCCCCATCGCCAGGGCGTAGTAGCGGGCCATGTTCTGGACGGGCAGCAGCGCGTCCCGCTTGATGTCGACCCATCCCGAGAGCTTGTGGCGGAAGCCGAGCGGCGAGGGCGCCTGCGTCGCCAGCTCGGCGAGGCTCTTGAGGAAGCGGCGATGCCGCGGCGCCTGGCGCACGAGCTCGGTGAGCGGCTCGACCACCTCGAGCTCGCCGGCGAGGTGGCGGAAGTCGAACGAGACGGTGGCGCGCGCGAGACGCTCGAGATCGCGCCCTTCGAGCGAATCGACGAGGACGGCTCGCCACTCGGAGAGCGACATGCGCCACTGACGGCGGCGGGCGAGTACGCCGTGCTTGTCCTCCACGAAGCCGCAGCGGCGCAGCCCTTCGTTGACGTCTTCGGCGACCCGGCGGAAGTACTCGTCGACTCCCGGGTCGTCCGTGTCGGCGTAGGCGAGGCCGTTGTCCTGGTCGGAGAGCAGGTTCATCTCGCTGCGCGCCTGGCTGCCGAGCGCGAGCCAGGCGTAAGCGACGGGCGGCTCGCCGTGAAACTCGAGGGCCAGCTCGAGCAGTCGCAGGGTCATGGCGTCGACGAGCAGCGTGAGGACGCGCGCGAGCGCCGGCGCGTCGAGGTGGGCGTCGAGCAGGTCGACGACGAGATGCGGCACGTCGCGCGACGTGGCGACCAGCTCGTCCGCCGACGCTGCGGCGAAGATGGACCGCCGCAGCGCGAAGGGACTGCGCGAGTCGAGCGTCATCAGGTTGCTGGCCGAGAGGATGCCGAGGACACGGCCGCAGGCGTCGAGCACGGGCATGTGGTTCACGCCGGAGGCCATCATCTCGATGCTGGCCTCCGGGGCGAGCAGGTCGGCGCGCAGCGTCTTGGCCGGCATCGTCATGACGGCGCTCACCGGCGCATCGCGCGAGACGCCGCCGGCCACGACCTTGTCGCGCAGGTCGACGTCGGTCACGATGCCGAGCCCCTGGCGCGTCTTCACGAGCAGCGCCGAGAGCCGCTTCTCGGCCATCAGGCCGGCGGCGTCGCGGATACTGGTGCCGGGCTTGCAGAAGGTGGGCGGCGTGCGCAGCAGCGCGGTCACGGGACGGGCCGGCACTTCGGGGAGTCCGCGCATGGTCTGCGCCGCCTCGATCAAGCGGCCGCGCAACGTGCGGGCCACGAAGCGCACCCCCTCGGGCCGGTTCAGGATCTCGAGGGCCACGCTCCGCGGGATGGCGTAGAGCAGCGAGCGCTGCCGGGCGCGGGTCGTGAACTCGGGAGCGAGGCCGGTCAGCAGCGAGGGGTGACCGAGGACCTCACCGGCGCCGACGATGACGACGACGGCCCCCTTGTGGACGAGCTCGAGCGTGCCTTCGCGAACGACGAACAGCTCCGAGCCCGGTGGGCCGCCCTCGACCAGGATCGCCTCGCCCGGCTCCAGCCTGCGCTCCACGACCGCCTCGGCGACGCGCTCGAGCGCCTCGGCCGGGAGACCGGCGAGAGGCTCCACCCGCGAGAGGAACTCGCGGCGCTCGTGAACGGATCGGCATCGGCCGCCGGTCGGCTCATGGCAGGCTCGCCGGCCCCAGGAGCCCGGCGTTGCGCAGGTAGTCGAGGCTGACGAGCACGTCGCGCTCGTGGATGTGCTCGAGCACCACGGTGACGCCGGCGCCGCGCGCCAGCGCGAGCACCGGCGCGAGGTCCAGCCGACCGGCGCCCAGGGCGAGGTGGAGATCTCCCTCTCCGTGCCCGCGGTTGTCGTGCAGATGGAGGTGTCGCACCGGCTCGCCGGCGTCGGCGAGCCACTTGCCCAACGTGCCGGCGATGGCCGCGTGACCGATGTCGAGCGTGAGGCCGAGACCCTGCAGGTCGAGCTCGCCGGGGGCCGTGAAGTGCGAGCGCCCGACGTAGGGCATGTTCTCGACGAGGACGCTCAGGCCGAGCTCCTCCTGAAGCTCCCGCAGGTCGGCGAACGAGCGCTCCAGGCGAGCGGCGACTTTGGGATCCCATGGGCGGCGGCGGGCGCGCAGGTCCGGGTGCACCACGTAGAGCGAGGCGCCCAGCTCCGCCGCGACCGTCCCGTGGCGGCGGTGGACGTCGAGGGCCCGGCTTCGTCGCGCCGGCGACCAGTGCCCGAGATTGTCGTCGCCGAAGGGTCCGTGCACGCTGAACGGCAGCCCCGCCTCGCTGACGGCGCGCGCCGCCCCCGCACCCAGCAGTGAATGGCGGTTCCACGAGCAGATCTCGGCGGCCGGCGCGAACCCGGCGATGCGCTCGAGCGCGACCTCGAGCGGCCACTCGAAGTACGCGCCGGTCGAGATGCTGAGGGAGATCGTGTCCGCCACAGCCTTCATCTATCACAGTAGTGTACCCCCGCCCAGAGGGAGCCCCCGAGTCGTGCCGTCGGCGGAAGCGCCGGAGTCACCGGGGTCACCTCGCGGTCGTGCCGCCGGAGCGCCGGCCCGTCCGTCGCGCCTGCCCCCGCCGGCGGCGGCCGCTGCACGGACCCGGGCGCTGCTGTACCCTTGCGACGCGGGATCCGGCCCCAGGGACCTGGGTGCTGCCGCAGCGCTGAAACGCAGGATCCGGGCTCAGGAGCGGGGCCCGGCAGCCGAGCGGGGGCCAGGTAGTGGACGAGCGTACGACACCCACACGAGAGACCGGCACGGCCACGGAGGACGGCGGTCGGGCACGCACGCGCCGGCACGGGCTCGTGTGGGTCCTCCTCGCGCTGTTGGTGCTGCAGGGCATCGGAGGGATCGTCGGGGGCGTCGCCTTCGTCCTCGCCCCCGACGGCGACCTCCTGCGCATCCCGACGACGTACCTCGAGGGGACGCCGTTCTCCGACTTCCTCATCCCGGGGTTGCTGCTGCTCTCCGTGCTGGGCCTCTTCCCCCTGGTCGTGGCCGTCGGCCTCTGGCGCCGCCGCCCGTGGGCCTGGTTCGGCGCCTTCGCCGTCGGCTGCGCCCTCGTCATCTTCGAGGTCGTCGAGTACCTGATGATCGACTTCGACCCGCAGCAACTCGTCTGGGGCTCGATCGGCGGGCTCATCGCCCTCTGCTGCATCGCCCCCTCGGTGCAGCGCTACAGCGGCGTCTGGTGGGGGCGGCGGCTCTGATCGCGGGGTTCGCGACCGGGGCTGCTCGAGAGAGATGGACCGACCCTCGCCCGGGCGCCGGATCCTCGCCGCCCAGAACGTGAGCCGCAGGTGCCTCGTCTGCGGGGTCGAGAACGCGCTCGGCCTGCACGCCCGCTTCTACGAGCTCGACGACGGCGACCTGCTCGGCGTCTTCACGCCGCGCGACGAACACCAGAGCTACCCCGGCCGCCTGCACGGCGGCGTCGCCTCGGCGATGCTCGACGAGACCGTGGGCCGGGCCATCCTGCTCCGCCAGCCCGGCGCCTGGGGCGTCACCGCCGAGCTCACGCTGCGCTTCCGCAAGCCCGTGCCGCTCGAGGGCGAGCTGCGCTGCGTGGCCCGCGTCACGCGCGACACGCGGCGGCTCTTCGAGGGCAGCGGCGAGCTGCTGCTCGCCGACGGCACGGTCGCGGTCGAAGCCCGCGGCAAGTACCTCAAGATGTCGCTCGATGAGATCGCCGCCGAGGGCATGGACGAGACCGAGTGGTTCGCCGACGGGCGCGAGTGGCCCGACGGAGTCAGCCTGTAGCCCGGAGCGAGGGCATGGTCGCCGTCGGCCGAGGCAGACCGTGACGGCCGCCGGGCGGCGGGGCCGGGAGCCGTCGCTCACGGCCGACCGTCCGCCCGCTCCGGCCGGGACCGGAACGCGAAGGGGGCGCCTGCCGGCGCCCCCTTCGCTCGCTTCACCGGCCCCGAGCCGATGTCTACTTGACGGTGAAGGTCTTGTACACGCTCGACGCCGTCGTGTACTCGGTCGTGGCGACGAACGTCGTCTTGACGCGCCACGAACCCTTCTTGGCCGGCTTGTAGGTGTAGCTGGCCGTGCTGAAGTCGAGGACGGCATCGTCGACCAGGAGCTTGGTCGCCGTCGTCGTCACCGTCTTCCAGGCCCCGTCGATGTACCGCTGGAAGACCCACTTGACCTTGCCGGCGGTCTTCGCCGGCACGACCTTGCCGGTGACCGTGATCGTGCCGCCCAGCGTGAAGCTGGTCTTGTTGAGCGACTCGGTCACCTTGGGCGCGACCTTGACGAGGACCGTGCCGCGCGCCGGCTTGGCGAACATCACGCCGGCGATCTGGCCCTTCGCCAGCGCCGCGTACGTCGTGTTCTTGAGCGGCGTCACGGCGTCGAAGGTGTACTTGCCGGTCGAGAGCGTCAGCTTCAACTGCAGCGTGTTCCAGTCGAACTCGGGGACCTTGTACAGCAGGCTGACCAGCATGCCGCTGACCGGGATCTTGCTCCCGTCGGGAGCGATCGTGTAGAGGATGCCCGACACGACCGTCGTCCCGCCGTACGGGACCGGATTGGTCGACGCCGTCGGCAGCGTCGTACGGTGAACGATCGCCGCAGGATCCGGGTGCGTGACCTCGTAACCGACGTGGCACGAGTAGCACTGAGGGAACGGGCCGCCGAAGTCGACGTCGCGCGGGTTCACGTACGGCTCGTGGACCTTCTCGAGCGCCTGGGCACCGTCGTGGCAGTCGTAGCAGCTCGGCTTGCCGTCGTCGTGGTGCGGGCTGCCGTTGGGGATGCTCTGCGCCGACGTCCTGTGACACCCGTCGACACACCCCTTGGTGTTGGCGCCGAAGTGCGGGAGGTTGCTCGCGGGAACGATGTCGTGGCAGTCGATGGCTGCCGCACAGCCGTCAGAGGACTGCACGTCGTCCTGGTTCTCGCCCGGCAGGTGGCAGTTCCAGCAGTTGCCGAAGCCGCTCTCGACCGGCCGGTTCTCGTAGCCGCCCCAGTGACAGTGCCAGGCACTTCGTCGTGTCGACCGGAGCGATCGGCTCGTACGGGCGCGTAGACCCCGTGACACGAGTAGCAGGTCGTGGACAACAGTGCGTCGCCGTGCATCGTGTTGAGGCCGAGTTCGCAGACGGGGTCAAGCGGCTCGAAGACGGCCAGCGCCGCTGGGGCCGCCGCGCCGAGCAGGCCGATCACGGCCAACGTGAGCACGGCCAAGTACGCCCAGCGGCGCCGGCCGTGCGCGTGAACGGTGTCCCCCATCAGACCTCCCCTGGTCAGAGCGATCCCCTCTTCCGTGGGTAGAGTCTAACTATTCTCCGAGCGGGTGCAAGCCCGATGCATCGTGCCGGCGCCCGCGGTCCGGTCGGACACGCCGTCCCCCCTCGCCTACTTCACGGCGAAGTACTTGTACGACGTCTTGTAGCCGATCAGCGTGGTGGTCGCCGCGACCGACGTGCGGACCCGCCAGCTGCCGCGCTTGAGCGGCTTGTACGTGTGGCTGTAGGTACTGTAGTCGACGTCGAGGTGACCGCCTTGCTCTTGATCAGGACGGTCTTCCAGACGCCGTCGACCTTGCGCTGGTAGGTCAGCTTGACGTACCCGCCGGGGCGCGCCGGCGTGAGCTTGCCCTTCACCGTGATCGTGGCGCCGAGCGGCAGCGACGTCCTGCTCAGGCCGATGGTCAGCCGGGGACGCACGCTCACGAGCACGGCGGCCAGCGACGGCTTGACGACGATGCCGTCGAGGCAGGTGCCCGGGGTCAGCGTGCGATAGGTGGTGATCGCAGGTCGGGATCAGCGGGTCGAAGCCGTAGTCGCCGGCAGCGCCCGTGTAGGTCGTGCCGACCTGTGCGGCGGCCGGACGCCGTCGCCGGCTTCTCCTGCAGGGTCACGGGCGCCCCCGGGAAGGGCGACGCGCCGTAGAGCAGCCAGCCGGTGAACCCGACCGAGTTGCCCCAGGCGACGGTCGTCGCCGTGGGCAGCAGGCTCAGGTCGCGCGCCGTGATCGACGCCGGCGCCGGGTGCTCGACGTCGTACCCGGCGTGACAGTCGAAGCAGGCGTGCTCGGGGATGAACGGCTCGTGCAGCACGTGACACGAGTCGCAGGTGTCGATGGTCGGCGCCGTGCGCTCGTCGTTCGGTGTGGTGGGCGCTGCCGTTCGGGGCCGCAGGCGACGCCGTCGTGTGGCACGAGGCCGTACAGCCCTCGGTCAGTCGCCCCGTAGTGCGGCTCGGTGAGGTGGCAGTTCGAGGTGGCGCAGCCGTCGGGCGTCTGGACCGCGGACTGGTCCTGCCCCGGGTCGTGGCAGCTCGTGCACGTGTTCTCGCCGCGCGCGACGAACCCGAGGTGGCACGAGCTCGTGCAGGCGGTGTCGTCGGGGTACTCGCCACCGAGGTCGGGCGTCGGCCCCTTGTGGCACATCCCGCACGTCGTCGCGATGCCGTGCAGATACGTCTCCTGGGCCGCCGCCGGCGCCGGCGGGAGCACGCAGAGCGACGACGCACGCCGTGAGCGATGCGAGAATGCAGACGATGAGCGCCGGCGGCAGCCGCCGGCCACTCACGGACACGGTACGCCCCATGTACCCCCCTGGCCCGCGTGGCACTTTGCCTTAAGAGTGCGTCGCCCTACTTTACTGGCGCACCGCACGAAGGTCAACGGGGAGCTGTTGACTCGCCAGGCGACGGGCGGAGGAAGGGCGGCCGCCGGCGTCGAAGTCTCGTCAGCGGCCGCCCCAACGTTCAGCGCGGGCGCCGGCGCGCCGATAGACGGTCTGAGAGAGACGGGGGAGCATCGCATGGCGTCACGCTGGTATCGCGAGGAGCAGACGAGGGTCTACTTCGCCTTCGCGCCGGCCGATCTCGCCGTCGTCACCCCCGTCGTCGACGACCTCAAGCTGCTGCGGCCCCGCATCACCGTCGACTACGCCCTCACGAGCGAGCCCTTCGCCGTGCAGCGCTCCGACTACATCCGCGCCAGTCTCGCGCTGCGCATCCGGCGCGCCGAGACGCTCGTCTGCCTCTTCCGCGGCGCCGTGCTGCGCGACGACTGGGTCCTCTGGAGCCTCGAGGTGGCACACCGGCTGGGCATCCCGCTCGTCGGGACGCCCCTCGACAGCGCGGCGTCGCCGGCGGCGGTCGATCTGCTCGCCTCGGTCGGGGTCGAGATCGTCCCCTGCGAGGCTCAGGCCCTGAGCACCCAGCTCACCGTCTCGCTGGCCCGCCCCCGCGTGGCGCCCCCCGTGGACGACGCGCTGATCCTGCCGCTCCGGTTCATGGCGCACCAGGTGCGCTGAGCGGCCCGCTCGACCAGCCTCCGCCGCGACAGACGGCGACCCCGCTTCTCAGGCACACGTACTCGCGCTAGGCTGTGCGCGGCGGCCGGCCGGGAGGACCGCGATGCCCAGCGTCTTCATCGTCGACAACTACGACTCGTTCACCTACAACCTCGTCCAGCTGATCGGCGAGATCGGGGCCGAGATCGAGGTCGGCCGCAACGACCAGGTGACGTGCGACGACATCGCGCGCGCCGCGCCCACCCACCTCGTGATCTCCCCGGGGCCGTGCACGCCCAACGAGGCCGGGATCTCGATCGCGGCGATCCGGCGCTTCGCCGGCGTCGTCCCGGTGCTCGGCGTGTGCCTCGGCCACCAGAGCATCGGGCAGGCCTTCGGCGGCGCCGTGCGACGCGCCGGCTACCCCGTGCACGGCAAGACCGACGAGATCCGCCACGACGGGCGCACCATCTACGCCGGCCTGCCCCAGGGCTTCGTGGCGACGCGCTACCACTCGCTGGTCGTCGACGAGCACCTGCCCGACGCCCTCGAGCTCAGCGCCTGGAACGGCGACGGCGTGGTCATGGGGGTGCGCCACCGCGACCTGCCGGTCGAGGGTGTGCAGTTCCACCCCGAGAGCGTGCTCACCGACCTCGGCGAGGCGCTCATGCGCAACTTCCTGGCCATGCGCGTCGAGTGAGGCGGGCGGCCGCGGCCCGAGGGGCCGCGGCCGCCCGCCTCACTCCTTCGCCGCGATGTTCGACCGCCCGGGCCAGCGCTCCGGCGGAGGGTACGACCAGCCGATGTACCCGTCGAGCGCCGCCCAGTAGTCCCTGCGCACACGCTCGGCGTAGCCGGCGTGCACCACGTACCCGCCGCCGACGTGGATGCCCACGTGGCCGTGCTCGGAGAGGTCGAAGTAGACGAGGGCGCCGAGCGGCGCCTCCGCGGGCGAGCCGTCGCGGAGCGTGCCGCTCTTCGCGGCCGCCTTCAGCATCGCCCGAGCGTCGCGGAAGCCGACCTTCTCTGCCCCGTAGGCGTGGGCCACGAACTTGCCGCACCAGCCGCGGTCGGTGTACGACTGCTGGCGGTGACCGTCGGGCGCACGCCAGGCCTTGAGGCCGACCTGCAGCTCGGCCCACGCCGCCTCGGCCGACCCGTTGCCGTCCCAGGCAGTGGTGCTCTGCGCCGCGAGGAGCACGCCGGCCACGACCGCCACGGCGACGACGGCCACGACAACGGTCGAGCTCGCGGGCGCCCAGCGACCAGCGGGCGCGCCGTGAGTCGCCGGCGTGAGGGCCAGACGGCGGCCGCCGGGTGCGGCGCCTCACGCCGCCGCCTCCGCCCGCCGGCGTCGCGCCTCGTCGAGCAGCTCGTCGAGACGAGCGCGCACCACCTCGGGGAGCGTCCACGCCGGCGGCTCGGCGCGCAGCTCGGCGACCCGCGCCTCGACGCGCCGGCGCAGGCTGAGGCCGCCGCCGACCCGCCAGCGGTCGTGCATGACGCGGTCGAACAGCGCCGGCAGCCAGAAGTCGCGCGTGTGCCGCCGCGTGTAGCGGCGGGCCAGGTGATGGCCTCCCGGGCCGACCTCCATGATCTCGTCGAGGGCGAGCGCCTCGTCGTCGACGCGCACGTCACACATGAGAGCGCGCGCCCAGGCGACACACTCGTCGCCGAAGACCAGCGACTCGTAGCTCGACTGCAGGCCGACCTCGAGGTACCCCACGTCGTGGATCAACGTCGAGCGCTGCAGGGCGCCGAGCACGGTGAGAGCGAACTCCTCGGCGCTCCACTGCTCGTCGAGGTCGTTGGCATCGGTCATGCCCGCGTAATTGAAGCTCGGCAGGCCGTAGAAGCGGGCGAGGTCGGCGCCGAGCTGCGAGCCCAGCCACACCTCGGGCGCGCCGTGGGGGTCGAAGGCGGTGCGCATGTCGGGGGCGCCGACACCGGCGCCGTAGACGAACGGTGCGCCCGGCCGCACGTGCTGGTGAAGCACCAGCCCGCTCAGGACCTCGGCGTTGCCGACCACGACCGCGGCCGGCACGGAGCGTGGCGCCGTCGTGCCGCAGGCCGGCGACGGCGCGTAGACGAGCGGCACCTCGAGCTCGGCGCAGGCGATGACCTTGCCGAGGGCGTCGCCGTCGTGGAGCAGCGGCGGCGAGGGCATCGCGTAGATCATCACCGAGCCGGCTTCGCCGCAGGCGGCGGCCATGTCGCGGACGACACCGACGGCGAGGCCGTCCTTGGGCGCGACCAGCAGCGGCTTGCGCGTGCCGGCGAGCATGGCGACGGCGGCGGCGAGGTCGTCGATCTCGAGCGGCACGTCGCCGGGCAGGCCCATGCTCATCGCGAAGTCGAGGTTCGGCAGGCGGTCGCAGACGCGCGCGAGGCCCTCGACGTCGGCCGACCGTGATGCGCCGCCGTTCGTGCGTGTCGGGGTCGCGCAGGTAGAGGCAGTCGGAGCCGGGGCCGAAGTAGGAGTTGCCGTCGCGCAGGGTGAGGATGCCGCGGGGGGCGCCGGCGCTGCCGGCGCCCCTCGCGGCATCCCGCTCGACCGCCGCCGCGTCGTCATCCTTCGAGCGGACGCCGTCGCCGGGCAGCGGCCGCGACGGCACGAGCCACGTCTTCGGGGCTGAGCCAAGGCGCGTTCGACGAGGTCCGGTGCGAACCGCACCCGAGGGCCTTCGACTCGCGCGCCCGCGGCGGCGAAGAGCTCGAGCGACCGCGGGTGGTTGCGCACCTCGACGCCGCACTCCTCGAGGACGGTCAGCGTCGCCTCGTGCACCCGCCGACACGACTCGGGGCCCCACAGGGCAAGATGTGCCCGCTCAGCTGCGCCCCCCACGATCACCCCCTCGGCACGTCACTCGGAGTCGCGGCCAGCGGCATCCTAGCATCGGAGGTGCGATGGGGCGACACGGTCGCGGACGAGCAGCGACGCGGAGCGGGAGCGGAGCGGGAGCGAGCGGGAGCGGGCGCGAAACGTGATGGTGGGCGACGTTGGAATTGAACCAACGACCTCCAGCTTGTCGAGCTGGCGCTCTCCCAACTGAGCTAGTCGCCCACGCAGGAACGGAAGTATACCAAACGGCCGCCGGCCTTCCAGCCGGCGGCCGTCTGTCGACTTTGAGGCCTCGGGACCCGGTGCGCAGCGCCTCAGCGCTTGCGCGGGCGGGCCCTGAAACCGCGCTGTGCGGAGCGCAGCGCGCCCCCGTTCCACACGAGCTTGCCACGCTTCATGGGAACCAGCTTGTCGGAGGCGGGGATGGCCCGCTTGTCGTACGCGAAATCGGGCAGGTCCTGCCGCTCGATCGTCATGCCGATCAGGCGCTCGATGGCGGCCAGATCGTAGACGTCCTCTTCAGTGACGAGCGTCACGGCGGAACCGCTCGCGCCGGCGCGCGCGGTGCGGCCGATGCGATGGACGTAGTCCTCGGGGTTCTGCGGCACGTCGTAGTTGACGACGTGCGTGATGCCGTCGACGTCGATGCCGCGGGCCACGATGTCGGTCGCCACCAGCACCTTGACGCGGCCCTTCTTGAAGCCGTCGAGGGCCTGCTGGCGCTGCCCCTGGCTGCGGTCGCCGTGGATGGCGGCGCAGGTGACGCCCTTGCGGTTGAGCGTGCGCGCGAGGCGGTCGGCGCGGTGGCGCGTGCGCGTGAAGATCAGCGTCGAGTCGGGCTCGTGATGCTTGAAGTAGGCGACCAGCAGGTCGAGCTTCTGGTCGCGCGCGACCGGCAGCGCGCGCTGCTCGACGCTCTCCACGGGGGTCGCGCGCCCGCCGAGCTCGATGAAGACCGGGTGGTCGAGGGTGTCCTCGATGACGTTGAGGACGGCCTTGGAGACGGTCGCCGAGAAGAAGAGGTTCTGGCGCTTCTCGGGGAGCTTGCGGAGGATGCGCCGCACGTCGGGCCAGAAGCCCATGTCGAGCATGCGGTCGGCCTCGTCGAGGACCAGCGTGGTGACCTCGCCGAGGCGCACGTCGCCCTGCTGCACCATGTCGAGGAGCCGGCCGGGGGTGGCGGCGAGCACGTCGACGCCGGCGCGGGCGCGCTTCGCCTGCGGCCCGTAGGGCACGCCGCCGTAGACGGCGACGACGCGATGCTTGGTGGCGGCCGACAAGGCGATGCCGACCTCTTCGATCTGCGCGGCCAGCTCGCGCGTCGGGGTCACGACGAGCGCGGTCGGCGTCGCCGGCCCCTTCTCGCCGGAGCGGCGCCGAGCGTTGCCGTTCTGCCGCTCGAGGAGCTCGATGATCGGCAGCATGAAGGCGGCGGTCTTGCCGGTGCCCGTCTGGGCGCAGCCGACGACGTCGCGGCCCTCGAGCACGGGCGGTACGGCGTGCTCCTGGATCGGGGTGGGCTGTTCGTACCCGGCGGCGGTCACGCCGGCGAGCACGCGCTTGCTGAGCCCAGCGCCGCGAACGGGTCGCGGCCGGCGGCGGACACCTCGGCGATGGCGTCGTCGACCGAGGCCGCGAGGGCGCTGTCGGTGACGACGTGGTCGACCGGCGCCGCGAGGGCGCTCTCGTCGACGACGTCGTCGACGTACAGCGACTGGTCAGGGGTGAACACGGGTTCCATACACGCTCTCTTCCTGGCGGGCGCGCGGCGACGGGCACCCGGCGGGCCGTGAGGGCCGACGGGCGCACGGGCAGTGCGCAGCACTCGCCATGATGGGGGGCCGCCGAAGCGGCCAAAGGGGATAGGGCAGCTCGTCCTTTCGTTCAGAACGCTGCCCGGTCACGCAGGTGTCTGAGTCTTCGTTAGAGAGGCAGCCCGTTCGGTCGGGCGCCTGTACCGGCTCCGTCTACGATTCGTATCGTGACAGGGTGGTTCCCCGAACGCAAGCGGCCGACACCACGACCGTCGACGGGGGCGCGCCGCAGCGGGCGCCGTGGCGCGCCCTCGTCGACCGGCTCCGCGACGGCCCGACCGCCACCCAGAGCGGCGGCAGTCCGACGATCGCCCGAAGCGCCCACGGCACTCAGGCCGACGCCGCTCCCCAGTCGTAGGCCTCACCGATCAGCCGCAGGCGAGCCCGCGTCGTCTCGTCGCAGAAGGCGCCGGCGAGGGCGTGCTCGTACATCCCCCGCGGCGTGTGGCCGAGCGCGACCGCGGCGGCACAGTTCTCGGCCAGGTCGGTCTGCATGAGCACCGGGTCGTCGCTGGCGATCGAGCACTTCACCCCCGCGGCGAGCATCGCCGGCAGCGGGTGTTCGTCGAGCGTCGCGATCGCCCCGGTGCGCACGTTGCTGACCGGGGTGACGTCGCAGACGATGCCGCGCGCGGCGAGCTCGGCGAGCAGCGCGGGGTCGTCGACCGCCCTGATGCCGTGCCGGATCCGGTCGGCCCGGAGCACCTCGAGGGCCGCGCGGATCGAGGCGGCGCCGGCCTTGCCGCCGGCGAACTCGCCGGCGTGCGGCGCCGCCTTCAGCCCCCCACGGCGGGCGATCGCGAAGACGCGCTTGAACTTCTGCGGCGCGACGAGACGCTCCGACCCCCCGAGGCTGAGCGCGACCACCCCCCGCTCCCGGTACTTCACCGCCCACTCCGCCTCCCGGCGGCCGACGAGGACCGGCAGGTCGCGGGTCACGTCGGGGGTGAGCCGCACCTCCACCCCGTGCACCTCGGCGGCCTCGGCGGCACCGTCACAGTACCCCTCGAAGATCTCCTGCCAGCCGCTGCCCCGCAGGGCCGGCTCCGAAGGCGAGAAGAGAGCCTCGATGTAGACGCAGCCCTGCGCCCCGGCACGGCCCGCGTAGTCGACGACCACCTCGCGGAAGTCGTCGTAGCGGCGCAGCGCCGAGCTCGTCCTGATCCAGCGCTGGATGAACTCCTCGAAGGTGGTGCAGCGGTAGAACTCGAGCAGGCCCTCGGGGGTCTTCGCCGGCAGGGCGACCTCGTTGCGGCGGGCGATCGCGAGCAGCAGCTCGGGCCGCACCGTCGCCTCGAGATGGACGTGCAGCTCGATCTTCGGGTAGGGGGCGGTCGCGGAGGGGTCGTGGCCGGCGCTCATCCCCGCGATGCTACCACCCGCTGTCGTCACTCCCGGACGAACTCCTCGGCCAGCAGGTCGAGGAGGAGCGCGTCGCGGTACTCACCGCCCTCGACGCGCTCGTACCGGCGCAGCACGCCCACCGGCCTGAAGCCCAGCGTGCGGTAGACGTGGACGGCGCGCTCGTTGGCCGTCGCCGGGTCGACGGTGAGACGGTGGTGGCCGCGCACGTCGATGAGCCAGGCGATCAGCGTGCGCATCGCGTCGCTGCCCACCCCGCGGCCGTGGGCGGCCGCCGAGACGAAGATGTCGACGGCGGCCGCACGGTAGTCGGGGTCCGTCTCCTCGTTGTACTGGATGCACCCGACGACACGCCGGTCGAGCTCGATGGCGAAGGTGACCGCGCCGAGCTCGTCGACACGCTCCCACTCGGTGCGCCGCCACCAGGTCGCGACCTCGGGCTCCTCGAGGATCTCGTGCAGGGTCGGCAGATCGTCGGTGCGCACCGGCCGCAGCGTGACGAGCCGCCCGTGCAGCGTCGGCTGTGGCGTCTCTCCGCTCATACCCTCGAGCCTACCAGACCGGCGGCGGGGCGCCCGCCGCGCAGGCGCGACCTCGACGCGGACCCGGCTGGGCAGGGCCTTGTCCGCGGTCTATCCTTGACCCGAGGTCCGCGACCACGCGAGCGAGACGAGGAGGTGCGCCGGTGGGATCCTCCAGCGGCTGCCCGGGGAGCGACCGCAGCTCCTGGACCCCGGACGACATCTTCGAGGTCGCCTGCGAGCGCTGCGGCGGCGCCGTCGAGTTCTTCAAGGACGACGCGCGGCGGCGCTGCCCGTCGTGCGGGGCCACGCTCGCGAACCCGAGGCGCGAACCGGGCTGCGCCGACTGGTGCGCGGCGGCCGAGAAGTGTTCGCTCGGCCGCGAGGTGCTGGGCGCCGACCTCGAAGGCGAGGACGGCGCGGGGGACCCCGGCGGCGAGCGCCCGGCGTGACGCACCCGGCGGCGAGCGCTCGGCCTGACGCACCCGGCGGCGAGCGCCGGCTCTGACGCACCTGCGGGCCGCGCCCGATCGAGACCGGACGAGACGTGGGCGCGAGCGGGCGACGCCGGGAGGCGAGCCCGGACACGCGGGCACGAGCACGACGTGGGGCCGGGGCGGCGGCGCTCTCGCGCCGCCGCCCCGGCCCCACGTCACGCGCCGCGCTCAGATGTGCAGATACGAGTCGGCGTAGATCACGTCGTTGGTCAGCATCCGGTACGTCTTGAGGATGCCGAGCTGCTCGGGGTCGTCCTGGTCGACGAGCGCCGGGTCGAGCGGCTCCATCGCCGCCGACGCGTCGTGGAGGGCGAGGAGCAGCCGGCCCACGGGCGTGCCCGTGTCGCGCTCCTCGACGATCCGGATGGTCTCCTTCAGCGGCGCGTCCAGCGGATCGGCGATCGCGCTGTCGAGCCCCGCCCCCATCAGCATGACCATGTACGTGCGGTTGATCAGGCTGCGGACCTCGTCGGGGCACCCGTTGCTCACGTTCGAGAGCCCCACCGTGGTCAGTGGCGGCGGGTCGCTGAGCATCTTGAACATGCGGATCGCGTCGACGGCGACGCCGGCGACGTCCTGGTTGCAGGTCACGGTGAGCACCAGCGGGTCGAGCAGGACGCGGTCGGGCGAGAGCCCCGCGGCCTCCGCCGCGGGGAGAAGGTCCTCCATGGCGATACCGGCGCGCCCGTCCGTGGTCGTGGGTATGCCGTGCACCCCCATGGTCAGGGCGATGACCTGGGCGTCGTAGCGCCCGGCGAGCTGCATCACGCTGTCGAGGCGCGTCGGGTCGGCGGAGGCGGAGTTGAGCGTGGCGCGCCCGCGGCAGACCTTGAGTCCCTCCTCCATCGCCGCCAGGTTGGTGGTGTCGAGCGAGAGGGGGACGTCGGTCACCTCCTGCACCGTCTCGACGATCCAGGGCATGACCTCGGCGCCGCGCTTCTTCTGGGGCCCGATGTTGAGGTCGAGGATGCCGGCCCCCGCCTCGGCCTGACGCAGGGCCAGCCGCTGGATCGTCGCCGCGTCGCGGCTCTCGATCGCCTCCTTCACGACTGGCGAGAGGATCTGGATGTTCTCGCCGATGATCAGCACCGGGCCCCTCCTTGTGACGGGATGACGTACGGGACAAGACGGTCGACCAGATCGCGGACGACGGCGACCGTGGGATCGTCGTCGGGGAGCTCCACGAGCGGGCGGCCGACGGCGTCGAACTCTCCGAGCAGCGGGTCGGCCGGGATGGTCGCGGCCACCTCCAGGCCGGTGGCCGCGATCGCCTCGGCGAGCCCGTCGGGCAGGTCGCCGGCGACACGGTTGACGACGAGGCGAGCGGCGCCGACGCGCGTGCCCAGCTCCGCGACGAGCTCGGCCACGCGCGCGGCCGCCGTCACCCCGCGCATCGTCGGGTCGGTGACCACGAGCAGCAGGTCGACGTCCTTGGTCGTGCGCCGCGAGATGTGCTCCAGGCCCGCCTCGGTATCCATCACCACCCAGGCGTAGCCGCCGGCGATGCGGTCGACGATCGTGCGCAGCATCGTGTTCGCGGCGCAGTAGCAGTGCGGCCCCTCGGGCCGGCCCATCGCCAGGAGGTCGACCCCGGCGCCCTCTTCGAGGCACGCGTTGATCTCGTAGTCGAGCAGGTCGGCCTTGGCCACGCCGGCGTCGAGCCGGCCGGCCTTGGCCAGCGCGACGGTCTCCTCGCGGATGTCGCCGACCGTGCGCTCGAGGCCCATGCCGAGCACCGCGTTGAGGTTGCTCGAGGGGTCGGCGTCTATGGCCAGCACGGGACCGGCGCCGCGTTCGATCAGGCTGCGGACGATCAGCCCCGCCAGCGTGGTCTTGCCGGTGCCGCCCTTGCCGGCGACGGCGATGGTCGTGGTCATGGCACGGGGCCCCCTGTCTGCTTGGCGTTGTCCTGCGGCGCGACCAGCGGCCGGACGCTGGGGAAGCTCTCCAGGTCGGTGTGCGGAAGGAAGAGCGCCGAGGTGTACTCCTCCATGAACGAGTTGTCGGCGGAGAGCTCGAGGTAGGTCATGCGCCCGGCGATCTTGACGACCTCGCGGCGCATCCCGGTGCACAGCAGCGCCGTGTACGCGCCGAGGGCGCTGGTGTTGCCCAGGTAGGTGAAGCGCTCCCAGGGCTGGTCGGGGAGCAGCCCGACCTGGATGGCCTTCTCGACGTTGATGTACTGGCCGAACGCTCCCCCGATGATGATCTGCTCGACGTCGGCGAGCTCGACCCCGACGCTGCGACAGAGGACGGAGAAGCCGGCGTACACGGCGGCCTTGGCGCGCACCAGGCTGGCGATGTCGCTCTCGCTGACGGCGACCGTGGCGACCTCGCGGCTCTTGCCCGCCCAGGCGACGACGTACTCGACGCCGCCGAGCCCCTCGCGGACGCGCGGCGTCCCGAGGTCGCGGCGGAGGCGCCCGCTCTTGTCGATCACGCCGGTCACGAAGAGCTCGGCGACGAGGTCGATCAGCCCGCTGCCGCAGATGCCGCGCGGCGGGGCGTCGTCGACCGTCCGATAGCTCGGCTCGAGCGTCTGCGCGTCGATCCACACGTCCTCGATGGCTCCCGCCGTGGCGCGCATGCCGCTGCGCACGCCGCCGCCCTCGAAGGCCGGGCCGGCCGAGCAGGCGCAGGAGACGAGCCACTCCTTGTTGCCGAGGACGATCTCGCCGTTCGTGCCGATGTCGATGAACAACGTCAGCTGATCGCTGAGAAAGAGCCCGGACGAGAGCACACCGGAGGTCGTGTCGCCGCCCACGTAGCTCCCCACCGACGGCATGCAGTACACGCTGGCGTGCGGGTTGACGTTGACGCCGAGCTTGCCGGCGCTGACGCGCGGCGGCAGTGAGATCGTCGGGATGTACGGCTCCTCGCGGATGTACTTCGGGTCGAGCCCGAGGAAGAGGTGGGTCATGGTCGTGTTGCCCGACGCGGTGACCTCGTTGATCTCGTTGAGCTCGATCCTGTTGCGTGCGGCGATCTCGTGCAGGAGATCGTTGATCGTGCCGACGACGAGCTGCTGCAGCCGCGCGAGACCGTCGCTGCGTTGCGAGTAGATGATCCGCGAGATGACGTCGTCGCCGCACGAGATCTGCGCGTTGTAGGCGCTCGCCACGTCGACGACTCGCCCGTCGATGAAGTCGACCAGATAGACCATCACGCTGGTCGTGCCGATGTCGATGGCGAGGCCGAAGTTGCGCTGCGTGCGGTCGCCGGGCTCGACGGCGAGGAGTCGTGGCGGCACCGTCGCGTCGAGCACCCAGTTGCGCATGTCGAGGGTCACGGTGACGTCCCAGTCGGCGTCGCGCAGGGCCCTCGCCAGGGTCCGCAGGGCGCCGACGCCGACGACGACGTTCTTGATGCCGTGCTGGCGGGCGAGCTCCCGGCGCAGCCTGTCGAGGTCGTTGGTGTTGTCGGACAGGGTCGGGGGCTCGATGCTCAGGCGGAACTTCTGGATCGCCGGCTGCTGACGCCAGTCGCAGCTGAACGGCAGGGCGATCTTCTCGGCCGCGGTCTCCGGCCTGGGCCGCTGCCCGGTCTCGTCCCGGGCGGGGACGACGACCGACGCGGCGCCTTCGACGACGGTCTGGCAGGCGAGCGCCAGGCCCTCGCTCTCTTCGGCCGGCGTGAGCTTGGCGTTCGCCCGTCGCCGGACGGTCGCCCGACTCGACCAGCACCTTGCAGCGCCCGCAGCGGCCCTGGCCGCCGCAGGGCGCGTCGATGTCGACGCCGGCCGCCAGGGCCGCGTCGAGCAGGCTGACGCCCATCTCGGCCTCGACCTCGACGCCCGGTGGCGTGAAGACGACCGCGGCCGTGGTCTTTGGCTTGGCGTGCGCCATGGCTCGCCCGCTAGGCCGTCCAGACGTTCTTGAGGTAGGACGGGATGTCGACCGCGTCGCGCGGCCCGACGAGGATCTGCCAGCCGGGCAGCTCCTCCTCGACCTCGCCGGACAGCCCGGCCACGTGACCGGGGATGACGAGCTTCTTGTGGCTGAGGAGGTCGGCGACCCCAGACCCCTGGACGGTCTTGGCGATCTTCTCGGCGTCGAACTTGCCCGCCGCCCAGCTGGTGAGCACCGACTGGCCGTCGGCGTCGGCGACCAGCAGGTACGCAGGCGTGCCGCTGCCCTCGACCTCGCCGGACACGGTGAAGTAGGTGAGCGAGAAGTTGGTCGTGATGAGCAGCGGGCTGTCGGGGCCCACGGCGCCGATCTCGTAGAGCTTGGGCTCGACCTGGATCGGCTTCTGCGGGTCGGTGTAGACGTTCTGACGCAGGGTGAGCAGGGGGTAGACCAGCGCCGGGTCGGCGCTGTCGAGCACGACGACGCCGGCGTACTTGGCGATCGCCTGACCCGCGAGGACGGCCTCCTCCTCGGCAGTCCCCGCGCCGGTGAAGGCGACGAGCGGGAAGCCCAGGGCGCGCTGGTTCTTCTTGATCGCCAGGCGGCGCAGCTGGGTGGCGAGCGCCAGCGAGGCGGCGGGCGAGGAGGCGCCGGGGTCGACGATGAGATCGTCGACGCCGGCGGCCTTCGCCTGGTCGATGACGGCGGCCAGCGAGTCGAGGCCGCCGTCGCCGCGGACGACGAGCGGGCAACCGTGCTCCTTGGCCACGGCCGCGGCCGCGTCGCAGGTCGCGGCGGTCGCGAAGCCCAGCAGCGGCTTGCGCTCGGCGACCGCGGCCGCCGCCGCCGCCAGCGCCGCGGGATCGTCGGCGAGCAGGGCGAGGGGCGCGTCGCCGGCCGCGGCGACCACGGCCGCCGCGGCGGCGAACGCCGCCGCGTCGCCCCCGGCGTGCTCGAGGGCGACGCCGTCGAGCCGGAGCGTCAGACCGACGCGCTCGACGGTGTACTCCTGCACCGCCTTCGCCTTGGCGGCCAGGTCGGGGTCGTCGCTGCGCAGGCGGACCATGAGGCCGGGCTGGTGGTAGAAGGTCTTCTCGTGACGGAAGAGGACGACCTCGTTGCCCACTTCGAACGCGCGCTCGCCGGCGCCGATGGTGACGAGGCGGATCGGCGGCGCCGCGGCGGCGTCGAGCGACGCCCGCGTCTCGTCGGTCACGTAGGGGCACTTGGACAGCTCGGTGCCCTTCTGCGCCAGCTTCATGGCGAACGCCAGACAGGTCGGGAAACCGCACTCCTTGCAGTTGGTCTGGGGGAGGAGCTTGTAGATCTCGAGTCCGCTCAGAGCCATGACCTCACGCTCCTTCCATCAGCGTATCGATGGCGCCGCGTATCACGGCGATCGACCGGGGGTGTCGCAGGACGACGACGTCGGCGCCGCTGTGCAGCATCGCCGTCGCGGTCGTCACCTCCCAGACGACGCCGCGCGTGGCGAGCTCTCCCCACGCCGCGGGGACGCCTTCGGCCGCCCGCGCCTCCTTCTGCCGCCAGGCCTCCTCGCCCACGGTGCAGATCATCGGCTGCTGGGTCATGCCGTCGCCCATGAGGGCGGCCATGCGCAGGCGCTCCATGACCGAGTAGGTGTACTCGACACCGTAGCCGAGCGCCCCGGTGTTGGGGTCCATCAGCACGCGGTCGAGCGGCAGTCCCATGTCGCTGATGAGGATGTTCAGCTGCTTGGCGAGGTTGACGTCGATCGGGGTCTGCCCGACGACGAGATGCCCGTTGCCGAGGGCGGCCGCGACGAGCGTGCGGTAGTTCTTCTCTTCGCAGTTGGCGAGCGCCAGGCGCTCGCCCTTGGTGGCCTCGGCGACGGCGACGAGGACCTCGTTGTCCTTGTCGGCGAAGCCCGGCCCGTAGACGATGAGCGGCACGCCGGTCGCACCGAGCACGGCCTTGACGGTGGCGACGCAGGCGTCGGCGCCGACGTCGCCGCGCTCCGGGTGCGCGCTGCGCAGCTTGAGGGCGATCAGGTCGGCGCCGTGCTCGACGGCCGCCGACGCCCACGCCGCCGGGTCGCGCGCGACATCGCCCAGGGCCTCGAGGAGGACCGGGGACCACTCCTCCGGATACGCGTCGTTCACCTCGGCGGCGACCACGGGGCGGTGAGGCATGCGTCCCTCGAAGTGAAGGAACGGGAGCGTGGTCTCGCCGCCGACGGTCACGGTCGACGTCCGTGTGCCGCCGTCGCCGGCCGCCCCGAGCGTGACCTCGCGGACGGAGCCTTGCCACTTCTCGACAGGTACCTCGACTGGTGTCATCGCACTCTCCTGGGAGTGGTCGTGGGTCTTGAGGCCCTTGACGGATGGGCGCGCATCAGAAGAGCGGGTCCATCGTCAGGGCCGGGTGCTGCTTCTCGTCGAGGAAGGGCAGGAGCCCCTCGACGTCGGTGCAGACGGTCTCGTCGGCGATCCTCTCGAGCAGGTCGGGCACGCCCTCCTCCTCGCAGATCTGGGCCAGGACCGGCCCCATCTGCTGCTTGAGAAGGCTGCTCATCCAGACGATGCGCTTCAGGCCGCCGTCGGCGGAGATGAACTTGGGGCTCGTGAGGTAGTACTTGCCGAAGCCCATCATGCCCGGGGTCTGCATGCCGCCGCCGGCGGTGCCGGCGAGGGTCGAGAAGGTCATGCCGCAGGGCGTCATGCTCGGGTCCTCACGGCTGACGATCATGAAGCCGTTGGCCTCGGGCACGATCACCATGATGCACTCGAAGCAGCCGCACGAGGTCATCGGCGAGTCCATGATGGAGTAGAAGGTGACGCGGTCCACGGTCTGGTTCGAGTGCGCGTAGATGAACTCGTTCGGCCCCGTGAACTCGCCCTTGACCGGGTCCAGGCAGGTGCCCTTCGGCACGGGCTGGTTCGGCCCCGTCGGGTTGATCTCGAAGGACGCCTTGCAGTCGAGCCAGTTGTAGGCCCCGCAGAGGCCGACGCGCTGCGGGTTGACGACGCAGACGTGGTTGGGGGCGAAGCTCTGGCACAGCAGGCACGAGTAGAAGGTGTCGACCGACTCGTCGGTGAGGCTGGCGATGCGCTCGTTGCGCTGGCGGTAGGCCTCGCGCGCCTCTTCGAGCAGGGGGTCGATCTGGGCCTCGTCGGTGACGAGCTTGACCTGGACCTTGTCGACGATGTTGCCGAACACCTCGTGGATGCGCGCGTGCAGGAGCTTGCCGAGGTGCTCGAGGCGGAAGCCCTTGTCGAACGTGCTCTTGCTGACGCGGATCCAGGTGATGTCGCGCTGGCCGTTGTGCTGGATGCCTTCGGCGCCGTTGGTGAAGTAGTGGAACTGGCGCTCGACGATGGGCTCGAAGTCCTTCTGCATCTTGCGGCCGGCGACCTCGGCGACGATGCCGAGCGACATGGCGCCGCCGACCTCGGCCGTGTCGAGGTCGGGGCCGACGACGGTGACGCGGCCGTCCTCGACCTCGTCGGTCGAGAGCGTGCGCAGGTACTCGAAGGCGTGCGCCTTCTTGCCGCCGAACTCCATGCGCATCTGCTCCTTGCGCACGCGCTCGCCCTCGAAGGCCGAACCGTAGGCGACCGGGATCGGCACCTTGGCGATCTTGACCTTGACGCCGCGCACGTCGATGCAGCGCTGGATGAGCTTCTCGGCGCGCTCCAGGTCGTCGGCGCCGGGGATCTCGTCGAAGGGCATCGAGACGACGTGCTCGTAGGTGGTCACACCGGTGGGCAGGATCTGCGGGATGCGCGTGTCGGCGATCACCGGGAACCCGTAGGAGATGGCGCCCGCCGCCGTGGCGTACTTGAGGTCGTCGACCTCGCCCAGGGCGAGCACGAAGGCGAAGACGCGGTACTTGTTGTAGAGCATGATCTCGCGCGCCTGGCCGGCGTCCATGCCGCCGAAGGTGAGCGCGGAGCGGGCGGCGAAGCCCAGGGCGTAGACGGCCGAGATGGTGTCCATGCCGAACGGGACCGTGAAGGTGTCGTAGCCGAGCTGGATGCCCTCCTCGGCGAGCTGGTGGATGATGCTGCGCCCGTTCACGTTGCCGCTGAGGAAGATGAGGATGCCGCGCGACTGCAGCTCGCGGACGATCTTGACCGCGACCTCGTTGGACTTGGCGCAGCCGACGATGGCGCAGAAGCCCGGCATGCGCCCGTCGACGAGCTGGATGCCCCAGGCGCGCAGCTGGATGTCGTCGATCGGGCCGTTGAGGCGCAGCACGTCGCCGTGGACGTAGGTCGACGAGGTCGAGACGCGCTCGTCCTCGGAGGCCTTGTTGTCGAGCTTGAGCACCTGCGGCTCGAGGCCCTGCGCGAAGCGCACCCCCTCGAGCGCCTCTTCGGCGAACAGCGTGGCGATGCCCGAGTCGAGCGTCTCGCCCAGGTAGGGCAGCCACATCGCGTCGTTGGGCACCGGGTGCAGGAGCCCCTTGGCGCGCTCGATCACCGGGACGAGATCGCCCAGGGTCTCGACCTTGGCGCCGGTGAAGGCGTAGATGACGGGCAGGAAGTAGGCCGTGTTGGTGAAGGCGACCGGCGTCTCCGGCCCGTGCTCGGCGAGCGCGGCCTGCAAGGCCTCGTCGGCCTCGGCGACCATGCGGCGCGCGCCGCGGATCGCGCGCGTGGCGATGTAGCGCGACATCAGGCGTCCTCCCCGTGCGCGCGTGCGCGCCGGCGTCGCATGGCCGTGCGCGTGCAGCGGCCGGGGTCGTCGCCGTGGCCGTGGGCGTCGCCGTAGGCGTGGGCTTCGCCGTGGTCGTGCGAATGCCCCTCGGCGAGCGGGTAGACCACGGAGTCGACCGTCTCGACCCCGCGCGCGGCTTCGTCCGCCTTCTCGGCGAGGTAGGCCTTGATGGCGGTGAAGTAGGGGCTGTCGCCGCTGTCGCCGAACTGCGCCGGGTCGTAGGGCTTGAGCTTGAGCGCCTCGCGCTTGGCGTCGATCAGCTCGAGCGAGCGGGCCAGCATCTCGTCCCAGTCGGGGATGAACTCGAGGTCGCCGCCGACCATCTCCTCCCAGCCCTCGGTCATGAGCCGGGTGGCGACGCTGGACGCCGCCACGGGGCTGCTCACGCCGAAGATCACGTGCGCGCCGGAGGCGGCGAAGTAGGTGCCGATGGCGATCGCCTTCTCGCACATCCACTCGGGGCAGAGGCCGACGGCCGGCAGGTCGTCGATGTCGTCGCCGAGCCCGCCCTCGGTGGCCACCTGGGTGAGCACCGTGAGGATGCGCGAGTTGTCGACGCAGCGAGCCCAGGTGCAGCACCGGCGGGATGCCGATCGCCTCCATGACCTCGCGCAGGCCCGGGCCGGCGGCGTCGAGGATCTCGGGGCTCAGGTAGCCCGCCTTGGCGCCGGCGGTCGCGGCGCAGCCCGTGACCACGACCATGACGTCGCGGGCGATGAACTCCTTGATCATCGTGACGATGCCCTCGTCCTGGGTGACGCGGGCGTTGTTGCAGCCGACGACGCCGGCCAGGCCGCGGATGCGGCCGGCGATGACGGCGTCGTTGAGCGGCCGGAACGAGCCGCGGTGGAAGCCGCCCTGCATGTAGTTGAGGTACTCGTGCGAGAAGCCGGCGACGAGCGGCTCGTGATAGTCGGGGATGTGGATCGGGCCGCGGTTCGCGTAGTTGTCGATCGCGAGGCGGACGATCTCGCGGGCGGTCTCGGGGGCGCGGTGCTCGTCGAACTCGATGTGCACCGCGCCGGGGATCTTCGCCTTCGGCGAGGTCGTGATGAGCTTGGTGTGGAAGCGCTGCGCGAGCGGGCCGAGCGCCTGCATGATGCACTGCACGTCGACGATCATCGCCTCGACCGCGCCCGTCAGCACGGCGAGCTCCTGGTGCAGGAAGTTGCCCGCCGGCGGGATGCCGTAGCGCATGAGGATCTCGTTGCTCGTGCAGCAGATGCCGGCCAGGTTGATGCCCTCCGCGCCCTTGGCTCTGGCCTCTTCGATGAGCTCGGGGTCGCGGGAGGCCTCGACCAGCATCGCCGAGAGCGTCGGCTCGTGGCCGTGGACGACGACGTTGACCTGGTCGGCCTTGAGCACGCCGAGGTTGACCTCGGCCGCTACCGGCGAGGGCGTGCCGAAGAGGATGTCGCTCATGTCGGTCGAGAGCATCGAGCCGCCCCAGCCGTCGGCGAGGGCAGCAGCGCAGCGCGGACTTGAGGATGTGCTCGGCGTCGAGGTCGACGCCCTCGTGCGTGCGGTGCAGGATCTCGACGATCTCGCGGTCGACGGCGCGCGGCGTGAGGCGGAGCTTCTTCCACAGCGCCTGTCGCTTGGGCGCGGCGCGGCGCGTGTAGACGATCTCGCCGTGCGGCTGGCCGAACTGCGCCAGGGCCACGTCGGCGACGTCGAGGGCGATCTCGTTGACGTTGCGGCCGGCCGTGGGCACGCCCATGAAGGCGGCCACGGACATGAGCTTCTGCTCGTCCTTGACCTTGTAGCCGTGCGCCTCGCCGGTGGCGACGGCGCGCAGCGTCATCGCCATGTCGCGGCCGTGGTCGGAGTGCGCCGCGGCGCCGCCGGCCACCTGGCGGGCGAAGTGGCGCGCCGCGATGGTCGGCAGATCGGCGCCGCAGAGGCCGGTCTTCTCCTCGGCGTCCTTGCCCACGAGCCGGCACGGGCCCATGCTGCAGATGCGGCAGCAGGCGCCCGACTCCCCGATGGGGCAGGGCTTCATCGCGTCCGCCCGCGAGAAGACCGTCTCCACGCCGCATTCGTCGGCGTGGCGCAGCATCTCGAGGGCGGCAGGGTCGATGCTCTTCGCGTCTCCCATGCTCATCTCTCCCGCGTGTCTCGAAGGGATCAGTACTTGCGGTAGTCGCCGGACATGGCGAGGTCGGTCGCGTTCGTGCCGGTGACCCGGGGCCCGGCCGACCAGGCGGGCTTGTCCTTGCGCGCTTCGTCCGCCTCGGGCTCGCCGGCCTCGTAGCCGGCGGCGGCGAGCGCCGCCACGATGGCGTCCGCCGAGGTCTCGGCGGTTCGTAGGCGACGAGGACCTGCTGGTCCCTCGCGCTCGCGACGACGGCGCGGACGCCGGGCGCTCGCGCGAGCGCGTGACGCACCGCGAGCACGTGATGATCGGCCCACAGGGCGGGGACCACCGCGACTAGCTCGTTCATACAGACCTCCTCACAGGCGAACGGACGGCCGCGGCCCGTTCGTCGAGGGGTGCGCGGCCGGCCGAGTACGTCTGAAAACACCGTTGGGATGCACGAAACTACTGTACGGGATGGTGTAGTCGATGGCAACGCGCGCGTCATTGTGGTGCGCGAGCCTCAAATCCCTCAGGCTCGACTGGTGGACCGCTGGAGGCTAGACCTTAGGGCGGCGCACGGAGACGACCGTGACAGCTGGCGTCGTCCCGTGGCCCGCTCACAAGTCCCTCTTCCTGCTCCTCGACGTCGTTGTGCCACTGACGGTGTTCGCCGACCCTGGCGCGCAGCTTCCAGCGCACCGACTTGGGCGCGTCCTCGATCGCCCGGTGCAGCCGGGCGAGCCCGTCGCGGACGCGCCCCTCGTCCTCGTCGGGGAGCGCGTAGTCCTGCAGCATGTTCTCCGCTCGGGTCAGGCTGCGTTCGACGTCGTGGTACAGGCCCCAGTCCTCGGCGCAGCGTGAGGCGACGTGCGACAGCCCGATGACGCCGGGCCCCTCCGCGTCGGCGAGCTCGAGGTCCTTCAGCAGGGTGAGCACGTCACGGACGTCCTTCTCGTCCTGCTTGTGCACCTGGAGCTTCGTGAGCAGCTGGTCGCTGACCGGGATCGTGTAATCGTCGAGCGTGAGACGGCTCTCGAGGTCGATCTCGTGGTCCATCTTGAACGTGTCCAGTGAGACGTCGACGTGGTCGTCGGGGTGGGCCCGCGTGTCCCCGTCGGAGTGCAGGCACGGACGCACGAACTGGAGCTGGCGGCCGCGGGTCGCCTGGGCGAAGTGGAGGTTCTCCTCGAAGCCGAGGTCGACGAAGAGGCGGCGGATCTCCCCCTGCTGCGTCTTCAGCCCGATCAGGTCGACGTCGCTGTAGTCGCGCGCGCAGAACGCGATCACGTCGCAGTACGCGCGCACCGCGAGGCCGCCGTAGAGGCGCAGGACGACGTCGCGCTCGCGCGCGGCGTCGACGATGCTCCGCGCCTCGTCGACCATCGCGTCGCGCGTGGCGACCGTCTCGGTCACTGTCTTCGCACCACTCATGCATGGGTGGTGCCCCACTGGCCGGGCGCTAAACAGGAGTTCGCAAGTCTTCTTATTGGGCGGGCGAGCGGTCGGCTACGCTCGACGGGGAGCGGAGACGCTCAGTGAGACGCGGCCGTGCTCGGTGAGACGCGGTCACGCACTCAGGGTGTGGCGACGCTCACGACGCCGGCGCGGCGGCGGGACCGGCGCCCGGCGGAGCCGCGGGCGCCGCCCGCTTCTTCGGCTTCATCCCGAAGAGGAAGCGAATGGGCTTCCATCGCCGCACAGCGACCTCGTAGATGCCGAGGGTGAGGCCGAGCGAGACGACGACGATGACGGTGAACTTGGACCAAGCCGGCCAGCCCCAGCCGCAGACGATGTACGCGACGCCGATGACCACCGTCTGGTGCAGGATATAGAACGGGTAGGCAGCCTCGGTCGAGTACCTCAGCACGGCGCCCCCGCCCGTCAGGAAGCGGCGCCCGAGGCCGAGCAAGCCGAGGATCATGCCCCAGACGCCGATCTCGTAGAGGTACTTCATGCCGACGTACATGGCGCTGCGCAGCTCGTAGCCCCAGCCGCCGGCGCGCGGCTCGGCCCAAATGTAGAGGACGCTCGCCGCCAGGCCGACGCCGAGCAGCCACACCCAGTCACGATCGATCACACGCCCGATGCGCTCGTCGCCGAGCAGCATGAAGCCGAGGACGACGACGATGAAGAAGCCAATCCACGGCTGCCCGCTCATGTCGTCGTCCTTCTCGAGCCACGGCAGGACGAGGATCAGCGCGGGCACCAGCAGGAGCAGGCCGGGCACCTGCGACAGCCGTCCAAGGCCGCGCTCGACGGCTCTGCCGCTCGCGCGGTGCTTCAGCCAGAGGAAGATCGGCAGCCCGACGAGCGAGGACACGAAGAGGAAGAGGATGAACCAGAGCTGCCCGGTGGAGAAGCCGCCCTGAAAGCCTTCGATGTTCTCGTCCACCGTCGTCCAGAACTTCGGGTAGTAGGCCCAGTACGAGAGGTCGCCCTTGCCGTGCCACATGTAGCCCCACCACGTCTGCGGCGGCACGATGACGACGAGGCCGAAGAAGAAGGGGATCAGCAGGCGCTTGGCGCGCTCGCCGACGTACTGGCCGGGGCCGCGGTGGCGGAAGGCGAGCCAGATGGCGGAGCCGGCGAGCAGGAAGAGCAGGCTCATGTGCCAGGGGCCGACGAAGTCGACGATGCGCTGGGCCGGCTGCCACGGCGGATCGTTCTTGATGTAGAAGTCCTCTTCCCAGTTGAAGCAGCGTGCGGTGTGGTACGGGATGAGGAGAAGGACGGCGGCGATGCGCAGCCAGTCGATGTCGTTGCGGCGCGGCGGCCGCTCCCCCAGAACGGTGCCCCCCATGGCACGAACAATCTAGCAGCGTCGCGGCGAGGTGCAAGTGTTAGATGGGGCGGGGCGGCCGTACGGCCACCCCGCCTGTCACACGTCCATGTTCAGGGCTGGCCTAGACCCTGTGTCAGTCCCACGCTCAGCATTGGCCTGGACCTTGCGTCAGTCCCTTGTTGGGCTGACCGGGACCCTTCGTCAGTCCGCGCTCCAGTTGCGTGCCCACGGGCGCGAACACGCCGACGATGATCCGCAGGAACCCGTAGACGATCAGGTAGATGCCGATCAGCCACAGCAGCGCGAGACCACCATCTCCGGGATTGATGAAGAGGACGACCCCGAAGACGACCGAGACGAGCGCCATCACGACGCTCCAGAGCTTGCGCCCGGCACTGGCGCCGGTCGTGAACGCGTCGATCGCGTCCATGACGCCGGTGGCGATCGCCCAGCCGCCGATGATGTAGACGAGGGTCAGCGCCGACATCTCCGGCCAGGCCATGATCGCCACGCCGGCGATGGTCGCGAGGAGCCCGCCGACGACGCCGGCGGACTTGCTCTCCATGCGCCCGCGCAGTCCGGCGACGATGCGCGCCAGGCCGTAGACGACGATCATGATGCCG
>CAWBRS010000020.1:0-58136 GCA_963791345.1 uncultured Thermoleophilia bacterium
GCGCGGACGGTGACCGCGCGGCGCGTCGAACCCGCACGCGGGTGATCAACTGCCGTCTCGGCGACGGTCGGGAGACGGGCATGACCTGCGGTCTCGGCGACGGTCGGAGGACGATCTCGATTTCGGGCGCTTCGGCGATGGTCAGGCGACGATTCTGACTTCGGGCGCATCGGCGACGACCGGGGGATGAGGACGAGCGGAGGGCACGGATGCACACGCACATGAGCTGGCTGAGTGAGGCCGAGGCAGACCTGGTCGTCGAGCAGGCGCTGGATCTGCTCGAACGTGTCGGCATGAGCATGGCCGGGTCGCGGCGGCTGCCGGCCCTCGCCGAGGCCGGCGCCGCGGTGGATGCCGCGTCGGGCCTCGTGCGGTTCCCCGCCCAGATGGTGCTGGACGCCGTCGGCGCCACCCCGCGACGGGTCGTGATGGCGGGCGCGTCGCCCGAGTTCGATGTCGTCCTCGACGAGGGCGAGGCGGCGCACTTCTGCTCCTCCGGCTGCGCCGCCTTCACGCTCGACGCCGACACGAACGAGCGCCGACCTTCGACGCTCGCCGACCTGCAGGCGGCGACGGCGCTGCTCGACGAGACACCCGACGTCGACCTGATGTGGACGACCGTCACGGCGAGCGACGTGCCCATCGAGGTGCGCGAGCTCGCCGGCTACTACACCGTCCTCGGCGAGTCGCACAAGCACGTGGTGTTCGTCGACAGCCCGTCGCAGGCCGACCGGATCGTCCGCATGATCCCTAGTCTCTCGGGCGACGAGGCGGCGTTCCGCGAGCGGCCGCAGTTCAGCACCCTGCTGACGGCCGCCTCTCCGCTCAAGCTGGACGGCGCCCTGCTCGACTTCCACGCCACGGTGGCGGCGTGCGGAGTGCCGGTCAAGGTCTACACCGTGCCGATGGCCGGGGCCACTGCGCCGGTGACCCTCGCCGGGACGATCACCCAGGGCATCGCGGAGCTCCTCGGCGTGACTGCCGCCATGCAGACGCTCGAGCCGGGCGCGCGCCTTATCTGGGGTCCGTCACCGACCACGATGGACATGTGGGCGGGCGGCATCTCCTACGGGTCGCCCGAAGCGGCGCTCATGTGTGTCGCGTGTGTCGAGGTGGCCCACCGGCTGGGCGTGCCGGCGAGCGTCCCGGGGCTGGCGACGGACGCGAAGTACGCGGGCGTCCAGACCGGCTTCGAGAAGGGGACGAAGGGGCTGCTCACGGTCGCCGCCGAGGCGGACATCCTGAGCGGCGGCGTCGGCCTGGTCGACGCCGCCAACACCCTGTACTTGCCGCAGATCGTGATCGACGGGGAGATGGCCCGGGTCATCCGGCGCCTGCTCGCGGAGGTGGAGATCTCGCCGGCCACGATCATGAGCCGACATGGTCGAGCGGGTGGGTATCGGCGGCACCTTCCTCAAGGAGAAGGAGACGGCGCGCCGGCTGCGTGGCGGCGAGCACTCAGGTCGCGGGTGTTCACCCGTGCGGCCTTCGATGCCTGGCAGGCGGAGGGCCGCGACGAGGTCGCCGTCGCCAAGCAGGTCATGACGGAGATGCTGACGACTCACGCCGAGCGCGAGCCGCCGCTCACGCCCGAGCAGCGGGCGGAGCTGGCCGCGGTCTGCGAGGTCACCCCGGACGTCGAGAGGGCGCTGGCGCGGTGACGCGGAAGAGCCCGCCGGGGGCCGGGCCTGCGGGCCGAGGCCCCCGGGGCCGCCGCTTCGGGGTGAGGCTCGGGCTCGCGGCCCGCGCCCGAGCACTGAGGCACGGGAGCGCCTGGGCCTCGACTTCGACCTCAGCCTGAGCCCGCTCCGCGTGCGCCTGCCGCCCGTGCGCCCGCCTATGAACAATTGGGCATGATCATGCGCAATTGTTCATAGGGCGGGATCGCTCCCCCGCTCCGGCTCATGCGGCGCAAGCGACTCTGCGGGCAGCAGGCGGCGCGCGGAACGCGCGAAGGGCGGCGGGGCGACCGTGAGGTCGCCCCGCCGCCCTTCGCTTCGCCGCCGCGAGCCCATCCGCGGCGCACGGTGGCCGGGTCCGGCCGCCGGTGGGCCGCGGCGCACGGGCGGGCCCCGCCGCCCGCGCGCCGCGGCGCACGGTCGTGCCGTGCGCGATCCCTTACTTCTTGGCCGCCGGCTTCTTGGCCGCCGGCTTCTTCTCCTTGACCGGCTTGCTGCCCGGGCGCACGGCCATGTTGCGGTAGACCTGCTCCATGTCCTCCGGGGTGAACTTGCGCGGGTTGTTGTTCCAGAGCCGGGTCTGCGTCTTGGCGCCCTCGACGAGGTCGGGGATCGCCGACTCGGGGATCCCGACGTCGCTCAGGTACTGGGGCACGGCGAGGTCGTCGGCGAGCTGACGCAGGGCGGCGACCGTCTTCTCGGCGGCCTCGCGGTCGGAGAGGCCGAGCATGTTCTCGCCCATGGCCTCGCCGAACTGCTTGAACCAGCGCAGGCAGGCGAGCATGTTGAACTCCATCGCCCAGGGCAGGACCATCGTGTTGGCCACGCCGTGCGGCACGTGGAACATGCCGCCGATGGGGTAGGAGAGCGCGTGCACGGCGCCGACGCCGGCGTTGCCGAAGGCGATGCCGCCCATCATCGAGCCCATCGCCATGTTGTCGCGGGCCCACATGTTGGAGCCGTCGTAGACCGCGGTGCGGATGCTCTGGCTGATGAGCTTGATGCCCTCGAAGGCCAGCGAGTCGGTGTGCATGGTCGCGTTGACCGAGATGTAGGCCTCGATGTTGTGGATGAGGGCGTCCATGCCGGAGGCGGCGGTGACGTGCGGTGGGCAGCTGAGCGTGAGGGCGGGGTCGACGAGCGCGACGTTCGGCATGAGGAACGGGCTCACGAGACCCTGCTTCACGTTGAGCTTCTCGTTGGCGAAGATCGCGATGGCCGTGCACTCCGAGCCGGTCCCGGCCGTGGTCGGGATGGCGATGATCGGCAGGCCCTTGCGCGGCACCTTGTCGATGCCGACGTAGTCGTAGACGGTGTCGCCGGTATTGGGAAGCACGGCCGCGGCCTTGGCGACGTCGATCGGCGAGCCGCCGCCGAAACCGACGATGAGGTCGTAGCCGCCCTTCTCGACGAGGCGCACGATCTCTTCGATGGTGCTCATCGGCGGCTCGGGGACGGCCTTGTCGTAGAAGTCGACCTCGAGGCCGGACTCGCGGAGCGGGCGCTCGACCTCGACGCACATGCCGCACGAGCTCACGCCCTCGTCGGTGATGACGAGGACCTTGGTGCCGTTGAGCTTCTTGGCCTCCTCGCCGAGCTGATCGACGGCGCCGATGCCCGTGATCAGGGTCTTGGGCTGGCGGTGGATGCGCATCTTGCGCTCCACTCTGCGCCGCTCGACCTGCTGTCCGCCCATGGCGGACGAGAAGACGCGCGGCTCGGGTTCGTTGTGGACGTGATCCATGACTCCTCCTGGAGGGTGGTTGATGTCGTAGGTCAGCGCGGCAGCCAGCCTTCGCAGTGCAGCCGCTTGACGTCGTCCCTGATCTGGTCGCGGAACTTCGGGTCGGCGATCTCGACGAGCATCGCCGCGCGGTCGCGCAGGCCACGGCCCTTGAGGTGGGCCACGCCGTGCTCGGTGACCACGTAGTCGACGTCGGCGCGCATGGTCGTGACCGCGGCGCCCTCGGTGACGGTGGCGACGATGCGGCTGACCTCGCCCTTCTTCGCCGTCGAGGGAAGGGCGATGATCGCCTTGCCGCCCTTGCTGCGCGCGGCGCCGCGCACGAAGTCGACCTGGCCGCCGATGCCGGTGAACTGCATCGCGCCCATGGTGTCGGCGACGACCTGGCCCATGAGGTCGACCTGCAGGGCCGAGTTGATCGACACGACGTTGTCGAGCTGCCCGATGACGTACGGGTCGTTGGTGTAGCTCACCGGGAACATGTTGACCATCGGGTTGTCGTCGACGAAGTCGTAGAGGCGGCGCGTGCCCATGAGGAAGGTCGCCGTCATCTTGTCGCGGTGCAGGTTCTTGCGCCGGTTGGTGACGACGCCCTCGTTGTAGAGGTCGACGACGCCCTCGCTGAACATCTCGGTGTGGATGCCGAGGTCGTTCTTGTGGTGCAGGAAGCTGAGGATCGCGTCGGGGATGCGCGCCGATGCCGAGCTGCAGGCAGGCGCCGTCGTCGATGAGGTCCGGCGATGTGCTTGCCGATCGCCTCCTCGACGGGGCCGATCCTGGGCGGCGGCAGCTCGATGATCGGCTGCTCGCTCTCGACGACGTAGTCGATGTCGGAGACGTGGATGAACGAGTCGCCGTGGGTGCGCGGCATGTTCGGGTTGACCTGGGCGATGACGGTCTTGGCCACCGAGGCGGCCGGCTTGGTGTAGTCGACCGAGATGCCGAACGAGCAGAAGCCGTGCTTGTCGGGTGGGGAGAGGTGGACGAGGGCCACGTCGACCGGCAGGTAGCCCTTGAGGAAGAGGTCGGGGATCTCGCTGAAGAAGGTCGGCGTGTAGTCGCCGCGGCCCTGGTAGACGGCGTCGCGCGTGCTGGCGCCGACGAAGACCGAGTTGTGGTAGAAGCTCTCCGCGTACTCGGGCCTGGCGTACTCGCCCTTGCCCATGGCGACCATGTGCACGATCTCGACGTCGCGCAGCTCGGCGGCGCGCCCGACGAGCTCGTCGACGAGCTCGAGCGGCTCGCCGCAGGCGTGCGCGAAGACGACGCGGTCGCCCGACTTCACGACCTTCATCGCCTCCGCGGCCGTCACGACCTTCTTCGCGTACTCCGAGGTCCAGTCCATCCCATCACTCCTTCAGCTTCTGTCTGACCGTCGCGGCGATGTCCTGCCGCGGCGTCGGCTGCCCGTCGACGAGCTCGCCGGCGACGACCACGTCGCCCGGCTCGTCGCCGGTCAGCCGGTGGTCGGAGGCACAGGCGCGGGGGCAGCCGCTGAGGTACACGGTCGCCTCCGCGCCGGCGCGGGTCTCCGCGCCGCCGGCGGCCGGGTCGCTGCCGCCGGCCGTCGCGAGGCCGTTCGCTCCGGCGCCGAGCCCGGCGGCGACGGCGCCGCGGTCGATGTGCGGGTTGCAGCCGCCGCAGAAGACGACGCGCGGCGGACTGCCGCGACCGTCGGGCCGCATCGAGGCCGTCGGCGGTCGGGCCGGCGTCGAGGCCGTGTCGCCGTCGCGGCGCGTCGATCGGGCCGGCGGCGCGGCCGTCGGCGGCCGCGCCGTCGGCGTCGGGCTGCTGGGCCGGCGGTCACGGTCTCACGGTCGCGGCGGCGGTCACCGACGGCCGTCACTTCGCCGCGGTCGCGGTCGGCTTCTTGACCGCCTTCTTGTCCCAAGGCTTGCCGACGCCGGCGAGCGCCTTGGCGAGCGCCTTCTTGTGGTCCATGTTGCTCTGCCGGGCGATCATGATGCGCTGCGCCTGCGGCGAACCGGCGCCGTGCATCGACTCGGTGCGGTAGCCGACCGCCGCGGTGCCCAGGGTCAGGTTCTCGACGAGCCTGAGGACGCGCAGCCGGTCGATGGTCGGCGTGTCGCACTGGCCGACGAGGAACTTCTCGACGATCGGGCCGATCTTCTCGTCGGCGAGGTCCTGGGCCGACGGCATGGTGACCATGAGCCCGCCGGAGATGTCCTCGGCGAGGCGGGCGATCTCGTAGGGGAAGCGGGTCACGTTCTGCTTGCAGACGTTGGCCAGCAGCATGTCGATCTGGTAGTTGCCGGCCGGCGTGCGCGAGCCCTCGGCCGAGCAGGCGATGCCGCACGAGTAGAGGGTCTCGTTGAGGTGCGTCATCTCGATGAGCTTGTCCTTGATGTGGCTCGCCTTCTGCACGCCGTTCATCTCGGCGGCCACGGCGGCGGCGCCGATCAGCACGTCGCCGACGCCGGACTTGCAGCCGCCGTAGCTCTGGCGGTGGAAGCCGGCGAAGCGCTCGACGAGGGCGCCCGAGAACTCGATCTCGCCGCAGAGATAGACGCGCTCCCAGGGGACGAAGACGTCGTCGAAGACCATGAGCGCTTCCTGGCCGCCGTACTGGGCGTTGCCGACGTCGAGCTCGTTACCCTCGAGCTTGCGCGTGTCGCAGCTCTGGCGGCCGTAGATGTAGAAGACGCCGGGGGCGTCGGCCGGGCAGCTGAAGCTGACGGCGAAGTCCTCGTCGCCCTCGCGCATGGCGATCGTCGGCATGACGATGATCTCGTGCGAGTTGCAGGCCCCGGTCTGGTGCGCCTTGGCGCCGCGCACGACGATGCCGTCGTCGCGGCGCTCGACGACGTGCACGTACATGTCGGGGTCGGGCTGCTGGTGCGGGGGCAGGCTGCGGTCGCCCTTGGGGTCGGTCATCGCGCCGTCGGCGACGAGGTCGTTCTCCTGCAGGAACTTCACGTAGTCCTTGAAGCGGGCGTGGTAGCCGGTGCCCCGCGCCTGGTCGCACTCGTAGGTGACCGAGTAGAGGGCGTTGATCGCGTCCATGCCGACGCAGCGCTGGAAGCAGGAGCCGGTCTTCTGGCCGAGGAGACGCTGCATCTTGACCTTCTTGACCAGGTCCTCGGTCGACTGGTGGATGTGGGTGAAGCGGTTGACCTTCTCGCCGGTCAGGTGGCTCGTGGCCAGCATCAGGTCTTCGTACTCGGGCTGCCGGGCGAGCTCGTAGGTCATCGCGATGCAGTTGATGCTCGGGCGGATGACGGGGTGGTTCACCCAGTCGTCGACCTTGTCGCCGAAGAGGTAGATCTGCAGGTCGAGGTCGGCGAGGCTCTGGACGAACTCCTCGGGGGTCTTGAGCGGCATGCGTGCGACTCCTTCCTCGCGCCCTCGCGGGCGGGCGCGGCGCTGGCCGGGCGGGCGCGGGCGCGCGTCGAGACGGTGGCGCTCGCGGCTGGTTCGGTGCGGTGGGGAGGGAGGGTCCGAGGGGGACTGTCGCCCTCTCCATACGGACTATAGAAAGGCCCAGGGGCTTAGTCAATTCTTACCAACCTAGTGGCAATTGACGAGGGGGCGATTTGGACAAGATGTCCAAGCGGAGTGCAGGCGCGGGGCCCCAGCTGGCGTTCCGCGAGGCTGGGCGACAGAGCGTTCGGCGGCGGAAGGACGAGGCACCGCCGGCGCCCGCGCGCGGACGCCGACCCCGCCGCCGCCCGCACCCCCTCATGCCGTTTGTCCGCTCTGTACGAATTGGCGCGCTGCAGCGCGCCAACTTGGGCCGTTGTGGACTGTACGCGCCGCAGGACCCGGACATATACTGCGGGCGGTCGCGGGCCGGCCACTGCTCTTGCCGGCCGCGGCGCATGCCGATCAGCGCCCGGGCGTCGAGTCCCCCTCACGCCCGCGCGCGACAAGAGGAGAGTGGGCAAGGGGGCCGGTCCGGCGCTCGTCCGCGAGCCGCCCGCGCGCCGAGTCCCCCGCGACACCGTCCAGGTCCCGAGTGGAGGGCGATCGATGAGCGCTTTTGTTGACGAGTTCATGGCCAAGATCAAGGCCGACAACCCCTGCGAGCCTGAGTTCCATCAGGCCGTGAGGAGGTGGTCGAGTCTCTCGAGCCGGTCCTCGCGAAGAACCCGAAGTACCGCGAGGCCAAGATCCTCGAGCGCATCGCCGAGCCCGAGCGGGTCATCATGTTCCGCGTGCCCTGGGTCGACGACAAGGGCGAGATCCAGATCAACAAGGGCTACCGCGTCGAGATGAACAGCGCGATCGGGCCCTACAAGGGCGGCCTGCGCTTCCACCCCAGCGTGTACCTCGGCCTCCTCAAGTTCCTCGCCTTCGAGCAGGTCCTCAAGAACGCGCTCACGACGCTGCCCATGGGCGGCGGCAAGGGCGGCTCGAACTTCGACCCCAAGGGCAAGAGCGACCTCGAGGTCATGCGCTTCACGCAGAGCTTCATGACCGAGCTCAGCCGCCACATCGGCGACCGCACCGACGTCCCGGCCGGCGACATCGGCGTCGGCGGCCGTGAGATCGGCTTCATGTTCGGCCAGTACAAGCGCATCAAGAACGAGTTCGTCGGCGTGCTCACCGGCAAGGGCATCGAGTTCGGCGGCTCGCTCATCCGTCCCGAGGCGACCGGGTACGGCGCGGTGTACTTCGCCGCCGAGATGCTCGCCACGCGCGACCAGACGCTCGAGGGCAAGACCTGCCTCGTCAGCGGCTCGGGCAACGTGGCCCAGTACACCATCGAGAAGATCCTCGACCTCGGCGGCAAGCCGGTCACCTGCAGCGACTCCGGCGGCTACATCTACGACGAGGCCGGCATCGACCGTGACAAGCTGGCGTATCTCCTCGAGCTCAAGAACGTGAAGCGCGGCCGCGTCAGCGAGTACGCCGACAAGTACCCAGGCGCCGTCTACACGCCGATCGACCCGGCCAAGGACTACAACCCGCTGTGGGACCACAAGGCCGACTGCGCCTTCCCCTCGCGCGACGCAGAACGAGATCAACGCGAAGGACGCGCAGAACCTGGTCGACAACGGCGTCTACGTGGTCTCCGAAGGCGCCAACATGCCGACCGTGCCCGAGGGCGTCGACGCTCTTCGTCGAGAAGAAGCTGCTCTACGGGCCCGGCAAGGCCGCCAACGCCGGCGGCGTCGCGACCTCCGGCCTCGAGCAGTCGCAGAACAGCCTGCGCCTGAGCTGGACGCGGGAAGAAGTGGATTCGCGCCTGCACGGCATCATGAAGAGCATCCACCAGGCAGTGCGTCGACGCGGCCGCCGCCTACGGCATGGAGGGCAACTACGTCGCGGGCGCCAACATCGCCGGCTTCCTCAAGGTCGCCAACGCGATGATGGCCCAGGGCGTCGTCTGAGCGACGGTACGGACGGCGGGGCCGGGCGCGAGGCGCCCGGCCCCGCCGGACCCGCGGCGGCCGTCGCGGCCGCGGGCGAGCGGTTCACCGCCCACGGGCTCGGGTAAGACCCGGGCGGTCGGAGAAGGTACAGGACTCATGGTGACAGGCCCCGTCTGAGGGCCTGAAAGGAGCACTGGCGATGAAGAAGATCGAGGTCTACATCCAGCCGTACAGCCTGGACGCCGTGGCGCAGGCGCTGTCGGTCCAGGGTGTCTTGGGCATGACGGTCATCGAGTGCAAGGGGTTCGGCGTGCAGCGCGGCTTCACGCGCGGCGAGGACGTCAAGCCCGGCCAGTACGTGTTCCATCCCAAGATGAAGGTCGAGATGGTCGTGCTCGAAAAGGACGTCGAGGACATCGTCGAGCGCATCAACAAGGCGCTCAAGACGGGCAAGCTCGGCGAGGGCAAGATCTTCGTCACGCCGGTCGACGACGCGATCCGCACGCGGACCGGCGAGCGCGGGCGCGACGCGATCAAGTAAGCACGGCGTGCGGCGGCGTGGCCGCAGCGGCGCGAGAGTCGAGAGGGGGCGGGGGTCCGTGAGGACCCCCGCCCCCTTCTTCGTCCGGGTCTCAGTCCACCGGCGTCGACGATGCCCACGGGAGGCCGGCGACATCGACCCCGTTCTCGGCAGCGGCCATCGTCAGCGCGGCCCGCGCTTGCTCGACGGCGCCCGCCGCGGAGAGCTCGAGCTTCGTGAGCGCCTTCGCGCAGACGTCGCCCATCTGCGGGTCGCTGGTGATGCCCTTGTCGAGGGTGGCGCGGACGTCGGCTAGTACCTGCTCGAGGCGGTCGGCGGCGGTCGCGAGAGCCGCCTGCGCGTTTGCCACGGCCAGCAGGCGTGCGACGTCGGTCACGGCGACGAACGTCAGCGACGTGGCGGGCGCCGCGCCCGACTGGGCGCTCGGTGCGAGCTCGGCCTCGGACCTGCACAGCGCGGCCTCGAGCCGGCCCAGCAGGGCCTCGAGGCCGTCGATCTGACGGCGGATGGGGCCGAGCTCCACGGTCACGGCCGGCGGCGGCTGCGGGGCGGCGGGCAGGGGCTTCGCGGGGACGGCCTCCTCCTTCACTACCTCGGTCCCGCTCATCGTCATCGTCACGGGGTCCCAGTCGAGAAGGAAGGCCTTCAGCTCGGGGTGGGCGACCGTGGCGTTGTAGTACTCGACTTCGGCCACGGCGGCGGCGTGGGCGCTCTGGAGTTCGGCCCACTCCTCCTGCCAGGCAGCCACGTCAGCGCGGTTCGCCGCGGCGAGGTCCGCGATCGACTCCTGGACCGCGGCGGCCCGCGTCGCGATCGAGGTCGAGCTGCCAGCCCATGTCGTCGAGGGATCCGACCTGGGCCGCGAGCGCGGCCGTACCCGGGTCGTCGATCGACAGGTCGTGGCGTCGTCGAGCTCGCCACAGGCGGCCAACGCCGCGAAGCCGGCCAGCAGCGCGATCGCAAGTGGCGCGGCGAAGCCGCGCGAGACTGCGCTGCGTCCCCAGGCGCGGTGCCGCATGACCCCTCCCCTCGGTAAGAGCTGGTGCAGTGGTCCCCCACCTACGGTGAAGGCAGTATAGCGAGGGGCAGAGGCGAGGGGGAGGGGGGCAGCGCCCTCCGGGACGTGCAGCGGAGGCCCCTGGCGGGACGTGGAGCGAGGCCCCTGCGGGACACGAACGGGGCGGGCGGCCGTCAGGCCGCCCGCCCCGTTCGCCGTCAGTCTGCCGCGTCAGCGGCCGCCTCAACGGCGGCCGTTCAGCGCGTCGCCCGTCAGGCGAGCTCGAACTCGCGCTCGAAGTCGGCCTTCGAGCGGGCGCCGATGACCTTCTTGGCGGGCTCGCCGTCCCTGAAGAGGATGATGGTCGGGATGCTCATGATGCCGAACTTGCTCGCCGTCGCCGGGTTCTCGTCGACGTTGAGCTTGCCGACGACGACCTTGCCGTCGTGCTCGCCGGCGATCTCCTCGATCACCGGCCCTACCATACGGCACGGGCCGCACCACGGCGCCCAGAAATCGACGATCATCGGCGTCGCTGCGTCGCCGATCTCCTTGTCGAAGCTCTCATCGGTCAGGGTCTTGACTTCGGCCACCACGTCCTCCTTGGCTGTCGGCCGGCCACGTTGGGCGGCCGCTTCATCCATTCACACACTTCGGTCCACACACACGCACCCACTCACCGGGACACACCCACCGGTTCACACGCTCTCGAGGACGCGCGTCAGGCGCGTCTGGACCTCACCGGCGATCTCGTCGAGCATCGGGTTGCCGACGACTCCGAGCATCGCTCCGGCGTTCACGGCCACGACTCTCGTGCCCGCGTCGCTCTCGTACACCACGACGTTGCAGGGCAGCAAGACGCCGAGATCGGGCTCGGCGCTCAGCGCCTTGTGCGCCAGCGGCGGGTTGCAGGCCCCGAGGATCACGTACTTGCCGTGCTCGACACCCAGCTTCTCCTTCATCGCGGCCTGGACGTCGATCTCGGCCAGCACGCCGAAGCCCTCGACCTTGAGCGCCTCGCGCACGCGGGGCAGCACGGCGTCGAACTGCTCCGGGATGTTGCGTCCTACACCGTAGTCTGCGGGCTGCATTGAATCCCTCCGAATACTCGATGAGGCCGAGCCAGGTATACCCATGGGGGTATAGACGTAACCTACCCCGCGCCTGCATCTCTACTTGCCCCGCCACCCTCCGGGTCAATCCCCGCTCCGACCGCGCACCCGCCTCGTGGCACTCCCGGCCACGCCGCGCTTTCCGGTATCATTCGTTCTCCACAGCCGCGAGGCGGCGGCCGCGGCGACAGCCGGCGCGGGCCGCCGCGACGACCGAGAGAGGTGCCACGGTGAGGAGCGACGAGGTCAAGCGCGGGGTCGAGCGGGCGCCGCACCGTTCACTGCTGCGTGCGCTGGGCGTGACCGACGCCGAGATGGAGCGTCCGTTCGTCGGCGTCGCCAACGCCTTCAGCGAGGTCGTCCCCGGGCACCTGCACCTGCGCCAGGTCGTCGACGCGGTGAAGGCCGGCGTGCGCATGGCCGGCGGCACGCCCTTCGAATTCGGCACGATCGGCATCTGCGACGGCATCGCCATGAACCACCAGGGGATGCTCTACTCGCTGCCCAGCCGCGAGCTCGTGGCCGACTCGGTCGAGGCGATGGCCCTCGGGCACGCCTTCGACGCTCTCGTGCTCGTGCCGTGCTGCGACAAGATCGTCCCCGGCATGCTGATGGCGGCGGCGCGGCTCGACGTCCCGGCCGTGATGGTCGGCGGTGGGCCGATGCTGGCCGGCCGCCAGGGCGGCCGGCCCGTCGACCTCAACACCGTCTTCGAGGGCGTCGGCCGCCACATGGCCGGCACGCTCGACGACGAGGGCCTCAAGGCCCTCGAGTGCAGCGCCTGCCCGACCTGCGGCTCGTGCTCGGGCATGTTCACCGCCAACTCGATGAACTGCCTCGCCGAGGTGCTCGGCCTGGCGCTGCCCGGCAACGGCACGATCCCCGCCGTGTACTCCGAGCGCATCCGCCTTGCCAAGCAGGCCGGCATGCGCGTCATGGACGTGCTCGCCGAGGGGCTGACCCCGCGGCAGATCCTGACCGACGCGACCATCGGCAACGCCCTGGCGCTCGACGCGAGCCTCGGCTGCAGCACCAACACCGTGCTCCACCTGGCGGCGATCGCCACCGAGGCGGGTCTCGAGTTCCCCCTCGAGCGCATCAACGAGATCGCCGCCCGCGTACCGCACCTCTGCATGCTGGCCCCGGCGAGCGACGTGCACGTCGAAGACCTGTACCAGGCCGGCGGTATCCAGGCGCTGATGAAGCGCCTCATCGACGCCGGCCTCATGGACGGCTCCTGCAAGACAGTCGCCGCCCCGACTCAGGCCGAGGCGGTCGCCGCGGCACGCGTCCTCGACGACGAGGTGATCCGTCCGCTCGACCGCCCGCATCACGCGACCGGCGGCCTCGCCGTGCTCTTCGGCGACCTCGCCCCCAACGGCGCGGTCGTCAAGGAGGGCGCGGTCTCCGAGGAGATGCTCCGCCACCGCGGCCCGGCCCAGGTCTTCGAGAGCGAGGCCGAGGCCTTCGCCGCGATCTCGGGTGACCGCATCCTCAAGGGCAGCGTGATAGTGATCCGCAACTGCGGCCCCAAGGGCGCCCCGGGCATGCCCGAGATGCTGAGCCCGACCTCCGCTCTCGCCGGCCGCGGCCTCGACAGGGACGTGGCCCTCATCACCGACGGCCGTTTCAGCGGCGCGACGCGCGGCGCGGCCATCGGCCACGTCGCGCCCGAGGCCCAGGCCGGCGGCCCGATCGGCCTCGTCCACGAGGGCGACATGATCGCCATCGACATCCCCGCACGCACCCTCAGCCTCGAAGTGCCAGAGGAGGAGATGGCGCGGCGCCGGGCGGCGCAGCCGCCCCTCACGCCGCGCCCCGGCGTGACCGGCTACCTCGCCCGCTACGTCAAACTCGTCTCCGGTGCGGAGAAGGGAGCTGTCCTGCAATGACACCCGACAAGAAGATGAAGGGCTCGCAGGCCTTGGTGGCAGCCCTCGAGCACGAGGGCTGCGAGGTCATGTTCGGGTTCCCCGGCGGCGTCGCGATCCCGTTCTACGACGCCCTGTACGACGCGAAGGACCTGCGCCACGTGCTGGTGCGACACGAGCAGGGCGCAGCGCACGCCGCCGACGGCTACGCCCGCGCCACCGGCAAGGTCGGCGTCTGCGTGTCGACGAGCGGCCCCGGCGCCACCAACCTGGTCACCGGCATCGCCACGGCCTACCTCGACTCGTCCCCCCTGGTGGCCATCACCTGGCAGGTGCGCAGCGACCTGATCGGCACCGACGCCTTCCAGGAGGCCGACATCACCGGCATCACGCTGCCGATCGTCAAGCACTCCTACCTCGTCAAGAGCCCGGCCGAGCTGCCGCAGGTCGTGCACGAGGCCTTCCACATCGCCTCCACCGGCCGCCCCGGCCCGGTGCTCATCGACATCCCGGTCGACGTCGCCCTCGGCGAGCTCGCCTACCGCGACGCCGACACGCTCGACCTGCCCGGGTACCGGCCGACCTTCAGGGGGCACGTCAAGCAGATCCGCGCCGCCGCCAAGGCCATCAACGACGCCCAGCGGCCGGTGCTGTACCTCGGTGGGGGCGCCGTCAGCTCAGGTGCCGCCGCCGAGATCCTGCAGCTCGCCGAGCTGCGCCGTCTGCCGGTCGCGACCACGCTGATGGGCATCGGCGCCTTCCCCGAGACGCACGAGCTCTCGATGGGCATGCTGGGCATGCACGGCACGGTGACCGCCAACTACGCGGTGCACGAGTGCGACCTGCTCATCAACCTGGGCGCGCGTTTCGACGACCGGGTGACCGGCAAGCTCAAGGCCTTCGCGCCGCACGCCCGCGTGATCCACGCCGACGTGGACCCCGCCGAGATCGGCAAGAACGTGGCGGCGGCGATCCCGATCGTGGGGGACATCAAGCACGTCGCCGCCGGACTGGTCAAGGAGCTCGAGGGCATGGAGTGGCCGGCCGAGCGCACGGCGGAGTGGCTGGCGCGCATCGCCGCCCGCAAGGAGGAGTACCCCCTGCACTACGAGGACCCGAAGGACGGCAAGCTCGCGCCGCAGCTGGTGATCCAGGAGATCGACCGGGTCACCGGCCACGACGCCCTCGTCTGCACCGACGTGGGCCAGCATCAGATGTGGGCGACGCAGTACTACACCTACACCTACCCGCGGCAGTTCATCAGCTCCGGCGGGCTCGGCACGATGGGGTTCGGGCTGCCGGCGAGCATCGGCGCCCAGATCGGTCGGCCGGAGAAGACGGTCGTCGACATCAGCGGCGACGGCGGCTTCCAGATGACGGTGCAGGAGCTCGCCACCGCGGTGAGCTGCGGTCTCCCCATCGTGGTGTGCATCCTGAACAACGGGTACCTCGGCATGGTCCGGCAGTGGCAGGACCTCTTCTGGAACAAACGCTACTCCTGCACCTGCATCGAGGCGCAGCCCGACTTCAAACGACTGGCCGAGGCGTACGGGGCTCTGGGCCTGCTGGTCACCGAGAAGGACGAGATCGAGCCGGCCTTGCGCGCGGCGCTGGCCAGCGAGGGCCCGGCCGTGATCGACTTCAGGACCTCCCCCGAAGCCAACGTGTTCCCGATGGTGCCGGCCGGTCAGGAGATCACCGAGATGATCGGCGGGCAGGCCAAGGGCAAGGGGAGGAGGACGTCGTGAAGCACACGCTGAGCGTGCTCGTCGAGAACAAGCCCGGTGTGCTGACGCGCGTCGCCGGCCTCTTCGCCCGCCGCGGCTTCAACATCGACAGCCTCGCGGTCGGGCAGAGCGAAGACCCCGGTCTGTCGCGGATGACGATCACGATCGACGGCGCCGAGCAGCCGATCGACCAGGTCACGAAGCAGCTCCACAAGCTCGTCAACGTGGTGAAGATCCGCGATCTCGAGCCCACGGGCATGGTCGCCGCCGAGCTGCTCTTCGTGAAGGTCAGCGCCGAGGGCGAGAAGCGCACCGAGGTGCTGCAGGTCGCCGAGATCTTCCGCGCCAAGATCGTCGACGTCGACCGCCGGGTCGTGACGCTGCGCGTGGTCGGTACGGCGGACAAGCTCGAAGCACTGCTCGAGCTGCTCAAGCCGCTCGGTGTGCTCGAGGTCGTGCGCACCGGCCTGATCGCGATCGGGCGCGGCAAGGGCGGCTGAGGGGGCGCCGGCGCGGCGACTGAGCAGGCGCGGGCTGCACATCTGAGGACGCGGGGGGCGGCGGCGTGAGCCGCCGCCCCCCGCGTCCTGGCGCTCACGCCCACCGGCCTGAAGGACCGGCGGACCGCTGAGAGACCGGGCGCAGAAGCCGCCCGCGCGCGGCTGCTGCGCGTTCGCGATGCCGTTGCCCGGCTGTGCTCTAGACGGCGTCGGTCGGTGAGGCCTGGCTGCTCGTGAGGCCGTTTCCGCGAGACATGGCAAAGGAACCGGGACCCTCGCCGCAGAACGAGGACCCGTGCAGCCCGGCTCGGACCGAGCCAGACAAGGGCGACCAGAAACGGAGACGGCCATGAACTGGTACCTCGAAGTCCTCAAGAAGTACGCGGTGTTCGACGGCAGGGCGAGACGCAAGGAGTACTGGTTCTTCGTCCTCTTCAACGTCATCATCAGCATCGTGCTGTCGGTGGTCGACTCCGCGATCGGCTTCTCCACCGACGCGGGCAACGTCGGCGTCCTGGGCGGCATCTACTCGCTGGCGGTCCTGATCCCGAGCATCGCCGTCACCGTGCGCCGGCTCCACGACACCGAGCGCAGTGGCTGGTGGTTCCTCATCGCCTTCGTCCCGCTCGTCGGGTGGATCATCCTGCTCGTGTTCACCCTGTTCGACGGCACGCCGGGGCCGAACAAGTACGGCGCCGACCCCAAGGGTCGGGGCGCCGCTGCGGCTGCCATGCCGCCCGTGCCGCCGCCGCCGCCCACGGCCTCGTGGGACACGCCGGCGCCGACCACGCCGGCGCCGCCGGCTGCCACGCCGCCGACGCCGACCCCGCAGCCGCCCGCCGCGCCGCCGCCGACCACTCCGCTGCCGCCTGCGGAAGCGCCTGCGCCGCCGGTCGCCGAGTCGCCTGCGCCGTTGGAGGAGCCGCCGTCCGAGGAGCCGCCGTCCGAGGAGCCAACGGCGCCGCCGTCAGTGTCGCCGCCCACGCCCCCACCCCTCACACCGCCGCCGCTGGCGTAGCCCCTGCGGCCGGCTGCGCCGACATCGTCCACGGGGTCCTGGCGGCACGTGCCGGGCCTCTCGGTCGAGGCAGGAACGACGTGACACCGCGCCCATGAGGCAGAGGCGCAGGAGCCGCCCTCGGGCGGCTCCTGCGCCTCACGGGCCCATGGACCGGGCACAGAGTCGGCCGGCTCCGGAGCGACGAGCGGGCCTGCGCTTCAGGCGACTCCGCCCGATCGCACTGCTGACGCGCTTCCTCGCAGCGCCGTCACGCTCACCTGCCGTACCAGTCCCGGTACCAGCCCTCCATCATCCGGATCTCGCGGGTCTGCTCGCGCCGCATGGAGTCCGTGAGCGCGCGCAACTCCTCCCTGCCGCCGGCGTTGCCCGCCATTCTCGTCATCATCACGGCCATCTGGTGATGCGGGATCATCTGCTCGAGGAACTCCCTGTCGAAGTCCTCGGCCCTCTCGAGGGCGTCGAGGTCGGTCATCCCGCCCATCATCCCGCCCATCATGCCCATGCCACCGCTCGCCTCGGGCACCTCGGTGCCGTACCACTCGCGGTACCAGTCACTCATCTGCGCGTTCTCCGCGGTCTGCGAGCGGCGAACGTCCTCGGCGAGCTGCCGGATCTCGGGCCGCTCCGAGCGCTCGAGCGCCAGTTCGGCCATGGCGATCGCGTCGTCGTGGTGCGGGATCATCCGCTCGATGAACATCGCGTCAACGCCGTCACCGCCGACCGCGCCCATGCCGCCGCCGAACCCGTCCATGCCGCCGCCGAACATGCCCATGCCGCCGCCGGATCCGCGCAGGCCGTGGCCGGACGGATCCGCGGGACCGCTCAGGATCAGCAGCGAGGCGATCCCGGCAAGGCCGACGACGATCAGCGCGACGGCGACGGCCGGTATCCTTGAACCTCTCATCGAAGCACCTCCTGCAGCGGGTATTCCCCTTGGGGGACGCGCGCCGGGTGTGCGGGACCGTTGTGGCCAAGGTCGACACCGCCCCGCCGCCCTCCGTGCGCGCCGTTTGGATCGGGGGTTCAGGCTGACAAGCCCCGGCGAGAAGGCTAGTCTCCGACCCGAGGTGTCGGTGTGAAGTGAGTCGTGCACGCCGCCCTGCGCGGTTCGAGATCGCGGAGCCGCCCGGCGCGCATCGTCCGGGCTGAAGTGGGACTCACTGAGGAGACGCGGAAAGGGGCACATCGATGATCACGCTCGTGGCGAAGGACGGCGGTGCGGTCCTCGGGACGATCAGCGAGGAGGATCTCCGCCTGCTGACCGGCCAGCTCGAGGAGGAGGACTCGGAGGACACCGACTACTACGTGTCCCCCGACACGATCGAGATGCTCAAGGATGCCGGGGCCGGTGCGGAGTTGATCCGCGTGCTGACCGAGGCCGTCGGGGACGCTGAAGGGGTGGAGGTGGCCTGGCGGCGCGAGTGAGGGGTGTGGTCGGCCCGGGCCGGTGAGCGGAGACCGCTCGTCGACGACGCCGGCCGGTGTAGGGTCTGAAGGCGTGTGCCGCCGTCACTCGACGCCGGCTTCGTCCGGTTCGGCTCCGCCGACTGGTTCGGGGAGCGCTGGGTCAACTCGTACGTGCTCCAGGTAGAGCGTGCGGCGCAGCGGGACAAGGATCAGGCCGACCTCGAGCACGCCGAGGCGCTGCACACCGAGCGCGTGCGCGGGCGCTTCTTCGAGGAGCTGAGGGCACTCCTTGAGGCCGAACGGCGGACGCCGGGAAGGGGCTGAGCGAGCCACGCACGGGCTCGAGGCGGTGCCGGGTGCGCCATGGACCGAAGGGGAGGAGGCTGAATGGACGCGTCTCAGGTCTGGGTGGCGGTCGCGATCGTCGTCCTGGCGGTCGTCGCCGTGCTCGTCTTCGCCGTCGGCCGCGGCCAGCGGCGCAACAGGCTGACGCCGCTGGCCGGTCTGGCCTTCGCCTGCGTGGTGGCCGGGATCGTCCTCGGCGACGACAGGCTCATCGGGTACGGGCTCATCGGGGCCGGCGTGGCGTTGGCGATCGCCGACGCGATCATGAGGTCCCGGATGTGAGTCATCGGGCCGGGGAGCAGGTAGTCGAGGGCGGGCAAGCAGTAGCGCTGGCGGGAGGCCGACGTGCAACACGCTGAGGGTCGCCTCACCGGGGCGGGCGGCCTCGAGCTCTACTGGCAGAACTGGCGGCCGGAGTCCGCGCCGCGGGCTGCGGTCGTGCTCGTCCACGGTGTCGGCGAGCACAGCGGCCGCTACGCCAACGTGGTCGGGCCCCTCGTCGGGGACGGGTACGCCGTGTACGGCTACGACCAGCGGGGGCACGGCCGCTCACCCGGCCCGCGCGTCCACATCGACCACTGGTCGGAGTACCGCGAGGACCTCCGCGCCTGCCTTGGGCTGGTCGCCCGGGAGGAGGCGGACCGGCCGCTCGTCGTCTACGGTCACAGCCTCGGGTCGCTGGTCGTCCTCGACTACCTGCTGGAGGGCTCGGGCGGGCTCGCGGGGGCGATCGTCAGCGGCGTGCCGCTCGAGCCCGCCGGCATCGCCAGCCCGCTTCTGGTCGCCGTGGCCCGCCTCCTGTCGGGGGTCCGGCCCCGGCGATCCCTGGACCTCAGGCTGGACGCCGCCGCGCTCTCGCGCGATCCCGAGGTCGTCGAGGCGTACCGGGCCGACCCCCTGGTCACGTCGCGCGCGACGGTGCGCTGGGGCACCGAGAGCCTCGCCGCCGTGCGGCGCGTCAAGGAGGGGATGGGGACCGTCGACGTCCCGCTGCTCGTCCTGCACGGCGAGGCCGATCGGCTGAACCTGGTCGACGGCGCGCGGGCGCTCGCCGAGGCGCTGCCCCACGGGGACACGACGCTCAGGATCTACCCGGGCGTCTACCACGAGCCGCACAACGACCTGGGTCACGAGCAGGTCGCCGCCGACGTGGTGGGGTGGCTTGCCCGCGTGACGGGAGCGCCGGCCTGACGGGCGCTCGGCCGACCTTCACGTTGGTCGAGCGTCCCGCGGCGCCCTGCGCGGTCGAAGGCGGCCGTGGTCCGGGCGCGAACGGAGAGGGGAGGCTCGCGAGAGTGCAGCGCGCCGACGACAGAGAGGCGGCCGTCCACGCGCAGGCGGTCCTGATCGATCCCGGGACGCTCGCGGTCGAATGGATGAACGAAGCTGCTGCCGAGGCGGCCGCGGGCCGCGCCGAGGCGGCCGGACCCGGGCTCTCCGTCGACAGGGTGCTGCCGATGGCCGGGTCGATGGGGGTGACGGAGGCGCTGCGCGAGGTGGCCGAGACGGGGGTCGCGCGGCACCTGCGCGCCGAGGTGGTCGGGATGGCACGCAGGAGCGTGGCGCTCGTGGTCTCGATCTACCGCCTCCCGGGAGGCGAGTTGCTCCTGATCGCGGAGCACGCCGTGCGGGCTGGCCATGGAAGAACGGAGCGCGGTGCCCGCCGGCGACCCTGACGCGCCGCGCGCCGCGAGGGCTTCGGCGCGCCCGGCGACGACCGTCATGAAGGCTTCGTCTCGTGCGCTGACGGTCGTCGCCTTCGGCGACTCCACGACCGCGGTCGACGACTGGAGCGGCCTGGGCATCGCGGTCTACCCGGACCTCTTGCCCGGCGCCTTGACCGCCCACGGCGTCAGCGCGCGCGTCGTCAACGCCGGCATCTGCGACACGACCACCCGTGACGCGCGCGAGCGCCTCGACCGCGACGTGCGCGCCCACGCGCCGGACCTCGTGGTCATCCAGTTCGGCATCAACGACTCCTGGATCGACGCCGGCGAGGGCCGGCGCGAGCCGCGCCTGAGCCGCGACGAGTACCGCGACAACCTGCGCCTCATCGTGCGGACGCTCCGGGCGGACGGCGCCGAGGTCGTGCTGCATGACGCCCAATCCGATGCGCTGGGTCGAGGGCGGCTACATCGAGGTCTTTCGCAGACACCCCGGGCTGCTCGACACGGCCTCCGAACGGGGCATCAACGACCTTCTCGACGTCTACGCCCAAGACACGAGGGATGTGGCCCGCGAAGAACCCGTCCTCCTCGTCGACGTGCACGGCGCCTTCGAGGAGTACGGGGACGAGGCGGGACAGTCGGTGCACGACCTGCTGATGGAGGAGGACGGCATCCACCCGAGCGCGGCCGGCCAGCGCCTCGTCTGCCGGCTCTTGGCTCCGGCGATCGCGCGCCTTGTGCGCAGCTAGCTGTTCCAGCTCACGACGTTGATGACATGTGAGGGTCGACCCGGCGGCGGTGTGGCCGAGGGCGGCTGTGCGACGACCGCGGCCTCCGACCTGGGGCCGAGCTTGCCCTCAGCGGTAGTTCCCCCACATGCCCCACGGCTCGGTGTCGCGGCGGTCGTCGCGCCAGTGAAACCGTGCGATCACCGGCGCCCGGTCGAGCTCGGGGTGCGCCTCGGCGAGAGCACCGTCCCCGTGCCGCATGGCGCCGAGCACCATCGAGCGGTAGCGCCGGAAGATGTCGCGGCGCATGGCGCCGGTGCCGAACACGGGCAGTCCTCCCTGGGCCGTCATGTGGAGGTCGAGGCGCGGCCCGTCGTCGGCGAGGACCCACTCGCCGAGCACCTCGTCGCGCTCGAGGCGCACCTGCAGCCTGCGGAGCGCATCGCGGTCGTACTCGGGACCGATCGTGAGGAAGAGGTCGCCGGTCCGGTCCGAGTGGGTCAGCGTGTAGCGCCGCGGCGTGAGCCGGCCCACGTGCGGCACGCCCTCCGCGAAGTTCACGTGTAGCTTGGATGCGTCGAACACAGGCGGGCCTTGTCCGGGGGTCCGTTGAGGTCAGGGGGAGGATACCCGCGGTGGCGGAGATGCGACGACGGGCCCGGTGCGCGCGCCGCCGCACCGACACGCCGTCGCACCGTCCGCGCGCCGCCGCACCGACGCGCCGCCGTACCGCTCCGCGCACCACGTCGCTCCGTCGGGACCGCGTCGCGATAGACTGAAGCGACCCGTGCGCCCTCGGGGCGCACGACACGACGGACCCACGGAGCGGCTCATGGCGGATCCCCAGGCGCCGAGACCGGCGCGCCCCCACCTCGTCGTGCACACCGTCGCCTCGGTCGACGGCCGCGTCTCCCTGGGCCCCGGTCGCACCGGCTTCGACGATGTCGGCGACGCGCGCTGGCAGGCCATCTGGGCCTCCGGCGTCGATCTGGAGCAGAGCGTGCGCGACCTCGTCGAGAGGTTCCGCCCCCAGGTGCTGCTCGAGGGCAGCGGCTCCTTCGTCAAGGAGGGCGACGAACTCGCGCCGCTGCCCCCCGTCCTTCCGGGCCATGCCGGCGAGAGCGACCTGCTCCGGGACCACCTGCCGGACGCGGTCGTGGGGCGCTCCGGCCATCGCGGCTGGTTCGCCGTCGTCGACGGCCGCGGCCGAGTGCGCGCGGGGATCACCGAGTTCCCCGGCTGGGAGGGCTGGCACACGCTGCACCTCGTCTCACCGGCCGCCCCTCGCGACTACCTCGCCTTCCTTCGCGACAGGCGCGTGCCGTACCTCGTGACCGGCAAGGAGCACGTCGACCTGGCCGCGGCGATGACGAAGCTGAGCACGCTGCTGGGCATCGAGCGTGTCGTCAGCACCGCGGGGAGCCGGCTGAACGGGGCCCTGCTGCGCGCCGGCTTGGTCGACGAGCTGAGCCTCGTGCTGCTGCCGGCGCTGATCGGCGGCGAGCGCACGCCGCACCTGTTCCGCAGCCCAGAGCTCGGGGCGGCGGACTGGCCCTCCTCGCTCGAGCTGGTCTCGGTCGACGGCGAGCCGTCCGGGCGCGTGCGTCTGCACTACAAGGTCGCAGGGTGATGACGCGAGGCACGGGCAGTGAGGCCGTGATCAGACCGGCCGACCCTGGCGACTTCGGCGCGATCATCGACCTGAACGCCGCCTGGGTGCACTTCACGAGCGCCCTTGACGAGGCCGCCCTCGGCGACCTGCACGCGCAGGCGGCGTACCACCGCGTCGCCGAGCTCGACGGGTGCATCGTCGGCTTCCTGCTCGCCGTGGGACCGGGTAAGGGGTACGAGAGCCCGAACTACCGCTGGTTCGCGGCGCGGTCGAGCGACTTCCTCTACATCGACCGCGTCGTCGTCGCCGGCGAGCACCAGGGTACGGGCGTCGGGGGCGCGCTCTATGACGACGTGACCGCCTGGGCGGCGCGGCACGGGTTCGGGCGGCTCGTGTGCGAAGTCAACGTCGAGCCGCCCAACCCCGGGTCCGACGCCTTCCACCGGCGCCGCGGCTTCGTCGAGGTCGGCACGCAGTGGGTCGCGAGCGGGACGAAGCGGGTGTCGCTGCGGGAGTTGGTGCTCGGTGCGACCAAGGAGGCTGTCGGGTGACCACGGCGCCAGGCGAGCCGGCGGGCCGGTTCTCGGCCTGGCTGCGCGAGACGCTCGCCGCCGACGCGACCGGCGCCGCCGTCGACGTGCCCTGCGGCGACTGCGTCGCCTGCTGCACGTCGTCCTACTTCATCCACATCCGGCCCGACGAGGAGCTGGACCCTCGCCCGCGTGCCGGGCGAGCTCCTCGTCCCCGCGCCGGGAGCGCCGCCCGGCCATGTCGTCATGGGCTACGACCTGAAGGGGCGCTGCCCGATGCTGCGCGACGGCCGATGCTCGATCTACGAGGACCGGCCGCTCACGTGTCGCACCTACGACTGCCGGGTGTTCGCCGCGGCCGGCATCGATGCCGACCGGCCGGCGATCACCCGGCGCGCGCGGACCTGGGTCTTCGACCTGCCCTCCGACGACGACCGCCGCGAGCTGGCGGCGGTGCGCGCCGCCGCCGCCTTCTTGCGGGACCACCCGGATTGCTTCGTCGGCGGGCCACAGGCGGACAACCCGGCGCACGTGGCCCTGGCCGCGGTCAGGGTCTACGATGTCTTCCTGAAGCCCGACGCTCTGCCGCCCGAGTCGCTCCTCGGCCGCTTCGTGCGGGAGCGTCTTACGGAGACCCACGGCTAGTCCGCGGCGGCCTCCGCGGGCTCAAGCCCAGGCGAGAAGGGAAGCGACCATGGAGAAGTCAGACCTCAAGGCCCTCGCCGTCTTCCCGATCGTCGTCCTGGTCGGGGCCGGCGTCGCGGCGGCCGGCAGTCAGGGGGGCGGGGAGGTCGGGGGCGTCCCGGTCTTCGCTCTCGCCGTCGGCCGTGGCCTTCGTCATCCAGTGGCTGGCCTTCATCCCGGCATTCCTCTTGCAGGACGAGGGCTTCTACGACCTGACCGGCAGTCTCACCTACATCTCGGTGACGATCCTCGCGGTGGCCCTCTCACCCGAGGTCGACGGTCGCGTCGATCCTGCTGCTCGCTCTGGTCGTGATCTGGGCGGGGCGGCTGGGCACCTACCTGTTCCGCCGCATCCGCAGGGCGGGCAAGGACGAGCGCTTCGACCGCATCAAGCCGTCGTTCGTGCGCTTCCTCAACGCCTGGACGCTGCAGGGGCTGTGGGTGAGCCTCACGCTGGCGGCGGCACTCGCGGCGATCACGACGACGACGCGCGAGGCGATCGGCGTCGTCACGGTCATCGGCGCGCTCGTGTGGGTCGCCGGGTTCGGCATCGAGGCGACCGCCGACCGCCAGAAGAGCCGCTTCCGCGCCGATCCGGCGAACAAGGGCCGCTTCATCAGCGGCGGGCTGTGGGCGTGGTCGCGCCACCCCAACTACTTCGGCGAGATCGTGCTCTGGATCGGGGTGGCGCTCGTCGCCGTCCCGGTCCTTCGGGGCTGGCAGTGGGTGACGCTGATCTCACCGGTGTTCGTGGCCTTCCTGCTCACCCGGGTCAGCGGTGTGCCGTTGCTCGAGAAGCGCGCCGACGAGAAGTGGGGCGGGCAGGAGGACTACGAGGCCTACAAGGCGAGTACGCCGGTGCTGGTGCCGCGGCCGCCGGCGGCGGGAGGGCGCGGCGGGCGATGACGGCACCGGACAGGACGCGGCAGGTAGTGGGAGCGGCGGCGGCCGCGCCCAGGCGTCGTCGATGGGGACGGCGCCTCGCGGTCGGCGGCGCCCTTCTGGGCGCCGCCGTCTGCGCCGTCCTCGTTTACCTCCTCGTGTGGGGGCCGCTGCTCCCCTACTCGCCCATCGTCACGGGCTTCGAGAAGACGGAGTCGTCGCACGCCGTTCTCTACGTCGAGAGCGGCGCCTCGAACGAGATCGAGGCCGCCTTCGCGGCTTGCCCGGCGGCGCAGGACCTCGCCTGGGTCGACGGGCTCGTCGCCGAGGTAGAGGCGTCGCATACCCTCACGTTCAAGTCGAGGCCGAGACTCTTCTTCTTCACGGACCGCGACACGTACTTGCGCCGTACCAGCACGAAGGCCCGCGCCTGCACCTACTACAACGGCTCGATCGTGGTCTCCCCGTGGGTGCAGCAGGAGGACGCCGACGGGGTGCTGTCGCTCGAGGTCTACTTGCGCCACGAGCTGTCGCACGCGCTGCTCTACCAGTACATGGGGATGCTCACCGCCCGGCGGTATCCCAAGTGGCTGCTCGAGGGCATCGCGACCTGGAGCGCCGGCCAGATGGGCACCTTCGCCTACCCGAGCGCCGAGGAGACGTACGCGCTGGTCGCCGCCGGCGAGTGGATGCCCCCGGAGGTCTACCGCACACCGGGCGAGGACGACGTGCCCCTCGAGGTCGACGATCGCATGACCTTCATGTACTGCGAGTTCGCCTGTATCGTCGACGACCTCGTTGCGCGGTACGGCCGTGAGACCTTCTTCGCCTACGTGACCGCTCTCATGGACGAAGGTGACCACGACGCTGTGTTCCGCGAGGCGTTCGGGACCGGGTTCGACGCCTACCTCGCCGGGTTCAGGTCGCGGGTCGCAGACGCCGCCGACCTCGGCCGCGTCGAGTAGGCGTCGCTCGAGCGGCCTGCGGGCGCGAGTCTCGACCCACTCGGAGAAGACGGGCGGGACGCCCGGAGCCGGTCGAGCGCCAAACGGGTATCCACAGCTCGCGGGCGTGCGTCGCGGGCAGCGTCGCACGCACCGGCCGTCCATCGGCGCGAAGCGAAGGGGAAAGCCGTGGCCGAGCTGAAGACCAAACCAAGCGGGGCGAGCGTCGAGTCGTTCGTCCACGGCATCGCCGACGAGGCTCGCCGGCGAGACTGCGTGACGCTGCTCGAGCTCATGCGCCGTGTGACCGGCGCCGAGCCCGAGATGTGGGGCTCGAGCATCGTCGGGTTCGGCACGTATCACTACAGGTACGCGAGCGGCCGCGAGGGCGACTGGTTCGTCACCGGCTTCTCGCCGCGCAAGAGAGACCTGACGCTCTACATCATGGCGGGCTTCGGCGACTACGACGATCTGCTGGCGAGACTGGGGCCGCACAAGACCGGCAAGGCGTGCCTGTACGTCAAGCGGCTCGCGGACCTCGATCTCGACGTGTTGGAGACGCTGGTCGCCGCGTCGGTCGAGCACATGAAGGGGGCGTACGCCTGACGGCGGCCCGGACGCGACCGCGTAAGATGTCTCCCGGCATGGGCGTGGTCTTCGTAACTCTCGTTCGGAGCGCCGCCGAGGCGTCGGCGGCGCGACTGCTGATCGCCGGTCTGCGCCGCTTCGGCGGCGACATGGGCGCCAGTCCGGTCCTCGTGTTCGCGACCCGGGGGCGCGGCCGGCGGTGGCCTGACGGTGGCGGCGAGACGGCGCCCGGCGAGGACGCGGGCGACCTCGCCGCGCCGGGGCCCGTCGCCTCGCACCCGGTCGCCGCGGGCCTCGCCGCGCCGGGCGTCGAGGTGCTCGCGCTGGACGTTCCGCCGTCGCTCGCCGGGTACCCGTACGGGGCCAAGGTGCTGGCCTGCGCCCGCGCCGAGGCGCGGGCGCAGGCCAGCACCCGCTCCCTGATCTGGCTCGACCCCGAGTGTCTCGTCGTCAGGCCGCCGGTCGCCTTCGACCTCGGCGACGGGGCCGACGTCGCCGTTCGTCCGGTCCACCTCCGAGGCGTGGGTCTGACGCCCCGGGAGCGGCTCGACGGGTTCTGGGGCGGGATCTGCGCCGCCCTCGCCGTGCAGGACCTTGGTCTCTCGGTCGAGTCGTTCATCGAGGGCGCGCCGCCTGCGCGCGTTCTTCAATTCACACGGGTTCGCGGTCCGCCCGGGTCTGGGGATCTGCGGCCGCTGGCTCGAGCTCTTCGAGGCGCTCGTCGAGGACGCGGCCTTTCAGGGGGCGGCCTGCAACGACGAGCTCCACCGCATCTTCCTCTTCCAGGCGGCCTTCAGCGCCCTCGTCGCCACGGCCGTCGCGCCGCCGCGCATCCGCATCCTGCCGCCGAGCTACAACTACCCGTACAACCTGCAGGCGCGCGTGCCGGACGCTCGTCGTGCCGTCGCGCTCGACGACCTCGTCAGCTTCACCTACGAGGGGCGCACGCTGCGGCCCGCGGAGGTCGAGGACGTCGAGATCCGCGAGCCGCTCCGCTCCTGGCTCGAGGCGGCGGTCACGCCGGCGCCGGCAGGCTGAACGCCGCGCTCACGGGGCGCCGGCCGGCCTGGCGCCGCACGCACGGGGCGCCGACCGGCCTGAACGCCGCACCCACGGGGCGCCGGCAGGCTGAACGCCGCAGCTCGGCCGACGCCGGGGGGCAGGCGCCGCCTAGCGCAGCGCGAGCAGCTCGGACACGGTGACGAACCGGTAGCCGTCCGCCGCGAGCTGCTCCAGGATCCGCGGCAGCGCCGCCCGTGACGGCCCGCGCGAGTCGTACATCACGTGCAGCAAGATGATCGACCCCGGGCGGACGTGCTCGCTCACGTACGCGACGATACCGTCGGCGTCGCCGGCCACCTCGGGGAGTGAGTCGGGCTCGAGGTCCCAGATCACCGTCGTACGCTCCTGGCGCGCGAGATACAGCGGCGCCGTGAGGAGGCGCTTGCACCCCGGGGGTCGGAACGTGACGGGGCCCTCGTACCCGGCAGCGCGGAAGACGGCGTCCGTCCGCTCGATCTCGTCGGCGACGGTCGCCGCCGAGACGAAGACCAGCCGGCGGTGCGACCAGGTGTGGTTGCCGAGCTCGTGGCCGGCGTCGACGATCGCCCTGAGCCCCTGGGGGTCGTCGTCGCACTCCCCTCCGGTGAGGTAGAACGTCGCGCGGGCGCCGTACGCGGCCAGAGTTTCGAGCACCTCGCCGGTGTGCTCCGCGGTGGGGCCGTCGTCGAAGGTGAGGGCCACCACCCGCTCGGTCGTGTCGACGCGTCGGACATGGTCGCCAGCGAGCTGGAACGAGCGCGAGCCCATGAGCCAGTACGCTCCGAGGGCGACGACCGTGAGGGCGACGGGCAGCACGACGGCGACCCTGATGGCGAGCGTGCGTGTCGAGCTCGGCGCGTCCGAGAGGCGGCGCCACGCGAGCAGCGCGGCCACCGCGAGGGCCGCGGTCGCGGCGAGAATCAGGAGGTAGTCGGCCACGTCGCGAGCCTACCACGGCTCGCCGCCGCCGCCGCCGACCAAGCGAATTCCACTGTGAGGGCAGCGTTTTCCCGTCATCGGTCACGGGCATATGCCCGTGATTCCGCGGCGACGAGGGAGGACCATGCACGCACGTCTGCGTTACCTGCCCATCTCCGTGTTCTCGACTCATCCTCGGCCTCGCGGGCTACACGATCGCGACGCAGCGCGTGTTCGGCGGACTGGGCTGGAGCGACACCTGGCCCACCGTGCTCCTTCTCGCGACGAGCGCGTTCTACGTCTTCCTTCTCGCGCTCTACGCCGTGAAGCTCCTGCGCTACCGCGACGCCGTGGCGGCCGAGTTCCGGCACCCGGTGATGATCAGCTTCTTCCCGACGGTCTCCATCTCGCTGCTGCTGCTCGGCATCGGCTACGTGGACGTCGCCGAGACGCTCTCCTTCTCTCTGTGGGTGGCGGGCGCCGCCCTGAACCTGCTCTTCACCATCGTCGTGCTGTCCATCTGGATCCGCCACACGCACTTCGAGATCGCCCACTTCAGCCCGGCCTGGTTCATCCCCGTGGTCGGCAACCTCCTGGTCCCGGTGGCGGGCGTGGAGCATGCGCCCGCGGACGTCTCCTGGTTGTTCTTCGCCGTGGGCATCGTGTTCGCCGCGGTGCTGCTGGTGATCTTCGTGTACCGCATGGTGTTCCATCAGCCGCTGCACGACCGGCACCTGCCGACGCTGTTCATCGTCATCGCCCCGCCGGCGGTGGCGGCGATTGCCTACGTGAAGCTCACGGGCTCGTTCGATTCGTTCGCCCGGGTCATGTACTTCCTCGCCGTCTTCTTCGCCGTCTTCCTGATCGCCCACGTGCGTCTCTTCGCGCGGATCCGCTTCTACCTCTCGTGGTGGGCCTACACGTTCCCCATGGCGGCGCTCACCATCGCCACCTTCATGGTCGGCAAGGAGACGGCGTCGGCCTTCTACACGGACGCGGCCACCGTGCTGTGGGCGGGCGTGAGCGTGCTCGTCGCCGGCCTGTTGGTGCGCACGCTGATCGCCGTGGGCCGGCACGAGATCTGCGTGCCCGACGCCGCGGCGCAGGGCGCGGCCTCCCCGGCCGACGAGCCCGCGGTGATCGAGGCGGCAGAAGGCCCAGTGCGGGCGTAGCCCGCGGCGGGTGCGTCCCGGTGCGGGAGGCGAGCACGGTGGTCGCGCCGGAGTCGGACCACGCCGGGCACCCGTACAGGACGGCGACGACCGAGCTTCTCTGCCGTCTCGAGAAGTTGGATCGCGGGGAAGAGGGAAGTGAAACGCCCACACCGTCGGCGCGCGCCGCGCCGACGCACCGAGGAGACGACATGATGGACGCGACCCGCATCGACCAGTGGCTCGAGGCGTACCGGCACGCGTGGGCGACGGACGACCCGGCGGAGGTCGAGCGGCTCTTCACCGGGGGCGTGCGCTACTTCACGGCCCCGTACGCCGAGCCGCTCGAGGGCATCGACGAGGTCACCGGCTACTGGCTCGGCGAGGCGGAGTCGGGCATCCCGTGGAGCTTCGAGAGCGAGGTGCTCGCGAACGAGGGCGACCTCTTCGTCGTCCGCGCCGTGACGCGCTACCCCGAGGGCACGAGGGACGCCGGAGGACGCCGCGAGGTCTTCCACAACCTGTGGCTCATCACCCTCGCCGGCGACGGCCGGGCCCGGGAGTTCGTCGAGTACTTCATGCTCGCGACGGATGAGTGACGCGGGCCTCCCGCTCGGCCTGAGCAGGCGGACCATCGGGACCACGCCCTTCGGTCCCGTGGTGGTCCTCTGGGCTCTACGTGAGGGCGACCCCAGGGTCGTGCGCGTGCTCGTGTCGCGGCCGTCGTCGCGGGCCGACGCCCGGGCCGCCGAGCTCTATCCGGCGGTGCCGGAGTCGTCGTGCGCGGAGGTCGAGACTCTGACGCGGGGCGACTCGCGGCCCTGCTCGAGGGAGAGCCGGTCGGCATCCCGCTCGAGGTCGCCGAACTCGACGCCTGCCCCGCCTTCCAGCGCGCGGTGCTGCGCGCCGAGCACGCGATCCCGCGCGGCAGGGTCAGCACCTACCGGCTCCTCGCCGCGCATCTCGGCCGGCCGAACGCGGCGCGCGCCGTGGGCAATGCGCTGGCGGCCAATCCGTTCCCTCTCATCGTCCCGTGTCACCGCGCCATACGCTCCGACGGCCGCCTCGGCGGCTACCAGGGCGGCCCGGAGATGAAGCGCGCGCTGCTCGCGATGGAAGGCACGCGCGTCGACGACCGCGGCCGCGCGCACGGGGCGGTCCTCCACTACGTCGCGTCGCCCTGACGGCGCGGAGCGCGATCGCGGCCGCGCCTCCGGCCGCCCGCCGCGCGCACGAGAGACCGGCATCCCGTACACTGGCGGCCGGTCGGCTGCCGCTCGGGGGCGGCGGCCGTGACGGCAGGCACGCCGCGACGGCGACATCATCGACGAGGTGACGAATGGCTGAGCACGAGACGCAGGGCGGAGCGACGAGGCGGCAGGCGACCCTGCCCGACGAGCAAGGGTACTTCGGCGAGTACGGCGGGCAGTACCTGCCGCCCCAGCTCGAGCAGCCCTTCGCCGAGATCGTGCAGGCCTACCACGAGATCGAGAACGACGCCGCCTTCATCGCCGAGCTGCGCTACCTGCGCAAGCACTTCCAGGGCCGGCCCACCCCGGTGTACCACGCGCGCACGCTCTCGCTCGAGAACGGCGGGGCGCAGATCTACCTCAAGCGCGAGGACCTGAACCACACCGGCGCCCACAAGCTCAACCACTGCATGGGCGAGGGGCTGCTCGCCAAGTACATGGGCAAGAAGAAGCTCATCGCCGAGACCGGCGCCGGCCAGCACGGCGTCGCCCTCGCCACGGCCGCCGCCCACTTCGGCCTCGAGTGCGAGATCCACATGGGCGAGGTCGACATCGCGAAGCAGGCGCCCAACGTCAGCCGCATGAAGCTGCTGGGCGCCACGGTCGTCCCCGTCTCGCACGGCCTGCGCACGCTCAAGGAGGCCGTCGACTCGGCCTTCGAGGCGTACCTCGCCGACTACGAGGACTCGATCTACTGCATCGGCTCGGTCGTCGGCCCCCACCCGTTCCCGCTCATGGTGCGCGACTTCCAGCGCGTGGTCGGCATCGAGGCGCGCGAGCAGTTCGTCGAGATGACCGGCAACCTGCCCGACGTCGTCGAGGCCTGCGTGGGCGGCGGCTCCAACGCCATCGGCATCTTCACCGCCTTCATGGACGACCCCGTCGAGCTCATCGGCGTCGAGCCGCTGGGGCGCGGCGAGGCCGTGGGCGAGCACGCCGCGACCATGACCTACGGGCGCGAGGGCATCATCCACGGCTTCAAGTGCTACCTGCTGCAGAACGAGGACGGCTCACCGGCGCCGGTCTACTCCTGCGCCAGCGGCCTCGACTACCCCGGCGTCGGCCCCGAGCACAGCTACCTCAAGGACGCCGGCCGCGTCGAGTACGTGACCGCCTCCGACGACGACGCCCGCGACGCCTTCTTCAAGCTCAGCCGCCGCGAGGGCCTGATCCCGGCGCTGGAGAGCGCGCACGCCGTGGCCCACGCGCTCGTCAAGGCGCGCGAGATGAAGACGGGCACCATCCTCGTCAACCTCAGCGGGCGCGGCGACAAGGACCTCGACTACGTGATCGAGCACTGGGGGACCGGCGAGCCCGAGCAGGGCTGAGCCGGCGGCGTTGCCGGACCGGCCGATGCCCGGGATCGAGCGCCCGGGCTGCGCCGCGCGGGCCATCGAGCCGCGACGCTTCGGCAGGAAGACTCAGGCGGTGCGGGTGATGCGCCGGGAGGCTGCGGCCGTGACGGCGTGAGCGGGCTCTCGAGGAGGAAGCACATGAGAACACGACGACGTGCTCCTGACCGTGGCCGCCCTCGGTGTGCTGCTCGCCGGGTGCGGGACGGCGCAGCCGGCGGACCAGGCGTCTCTCTGCGTCGAGCCCGACGCCGACGGCGTCCGCGCCGGCGGCGGCGTCGCCCTCGGCGGGAGTCACGCTCCGCTACGAGGGCAACGCCCAGGTCGAGCTGAGCGCGAACGGCGGCGCCCGGGTCCTGATCGACGTGTACGACCCGGACGCCCTCTCCGCGCCGCCGACGGCCGATGACGTCCTGCTGACCACGCACACGCACGACGATCACGTCTCCGCCGGCTTCCCCGACGGCTTCCCCGGCGAGCAGCTGTTCGTCCGCGAGGGCGCACTGGAGACGCCGGACGCCACGATCACGGGCGTGGCCGCCGCCCACTCGCAGGGCGACCGGCTCGCGGCGAAGGGCGGCACCGACTACATCTTCATCGTCGACATGGGCGGGATGCGCATCGCCCACTTCGGCGATCTCGGCCAGACGGCGTTGACGCGGGGCCAGCTGAAGGCGCTGGGGGACGTGGACATCGCCGTCACCCAGTTCGACAACTCCTTCAGCCAGATGGACACCACCAACCTGAAGGGCTTCAAGCTCATGCAGCAGGTGAAGCCGCGGTTGATCGTCCAGACGCACTCGAGCCTGGCCGCCGTGGAGCACGCCGGGACACTCTGGCCGCTGCTGTACTCGGAGCGGCCGTGGGTGACGGTCACCGCGGCCGGGCTCCCCGCCACGACCAGCCTGCTGCTGCTCGGCGATGACGCCGCCTTCTACGCCGAGCAGGTGCCGGCGGAGAAGGTCGACTGGTGAGGCTCAGGTATGGATCCGGACGCCGTGCCGGCGCACCGGGGCGGCTGAGCGCCGCCCGGAGCTCGGGCGCCTCGGGCGCGCGGAGCGCGTCGCTCAGAGCCCGCGCGCCCTCAGGTACTCGTCGACGTCGACGTTGACGCGGATGTCCTCGGCGGTGAAGTAGGCCCACGGCTTGCCCTGGTCGAGCCAGGTCGCCATGCCGGTGGCCGGGACGCCGGCGTCCCCGATGGGCTCTGACCCCTCCTCGTACGCGGCGACCCAGAGCACCTTCGCGGGGCTCTTCGAGTCGTGGTAGCGCATCGCCTCGAGCGAGGCGATCTGGTCCGTCTCGGGGTCGAAGCGCACGACGAACGTGTCGGTCGCGTCGTCGCCGAGCGGCACGACGAGGATCGCCGTCTCGTCGTCGACCGCCTGCCAGCTCACGCGCGGGTCGGTGAGGAAGACCGACGGCGCCGAGGCGGCGAGCTCGGCCCACATGCCGATGTTCGCGGCCTGGTCCAGCTTCTCGCCCTCGTCGGTCGTCCAGGGGAGCTCCATCAGTGCCTTGCCGTCGATGTAGCTCTCGTCGATCTTCATGATCGGGATGCGGAACCAGGTGGCCTCGATGTAGTGGCGGTAGCCCTGCCCGGCGTCGTGCGTGAACCGGTAGCGGGCCGGGAGCCAGAGGCCGAAGGGACGCATCTCGGCGCGGCCGGTGATGACCACCGAGTGGACGACGGGGATCTCGTCGCCGTAGGCGGCGCGGTAGTAGCGCTCGACGGGAGCGGGCAGGCCCTCGGGCAGCGGGACCGTCTCGGCCGGCTGACTGGCCTCGGGGTAGTCCTCGAACGGGGCCGGCTTGAACTGGAAGCCCAGCCACCCGACGGCCAGCACGACGACGATCACCGCGACGGCGATGCCCATGATCCTCCTCGGTCTCACGAGGTCCTCCTTCCGGCCGTCCGCGTCGGACCGGGCGGGCTCACCGTGCGCGCCCCGCGGCAGGCGGGCGCCGGGGCGGTCGGGCCAGCCGCGCCCACGCTCGCGAGCATGGGCGGACGGACGTGTGGTGGTGCGGGACTTGAGTATGGCGACGGCGGTCGCGGGCGGTCAAACCGCGCCCTGCGGTGCGCCGTTACGGCAGTGGACGTGGCCCCGACTGCCGCCGGCCGGGCCCCTCCCCGGCACGTTTCGCTGCTGATAGGCTCGCCGTGCGCGACCCCGCAGGCCACAGGGTCTTCCGAGAGGGTGGCGCACAGAGCGCGGGGAGGAGACATGGCAGGAGGCATGTTCAGGTGGGCGGCGCCGGTCTTCGCGCGCGTCGGCTCGCGCTGGAGCATGGGCGACGCCGACGCCTTCGCGCGGACGCTCGAGGCCTACGTGCCGGCCGGTGGCCGCCTGCTCGACCTGGGCGGCGGCACCGGAGCGCTCGCCGCCCGTCTCGCCGAGCGCCTCCGCGCCGCCGTGACCGTCCTCGACGCCAGCCCCCACATGCTGCGTCACGCCGAGGGCCTGCCTGGGGTGACGCCCATGGGCGGCGACGCCGAGGCAATGCCGTTCGCGGACGACGCCTTCGACGCCGTCCTCGTCTCCGACGCCTTCCATCACTTCGGTGCGCCCCCGGCCGCCGCGCGCGAGATGGCGCGCGTCGTGCGCCCGGGCGGCGGGGTCGTCGTGCTCGAGCCCGACCCGGCGATCTGGGCCGTGCGTCTCGTGGCGGCGGCCGAGTGCCTCGCCGGCGAGCCCGGGCACTTCATGAAGCCAGACGTGTTCGAGGAGCTGATGCGGAGCGCCGGCGTCGAGGGCGCCGCGCGGCATCAGGGCAAGGCCTCCTACATCTTCGTCGGCACCGTCGCTGGCGCGGCGGCGCCCGGTGAGGAGGCCGGGTGACCGCCACCTGGCGGGGCACCTTGCCGCAGCTGAGCGGCCGCCTGTTCCTCACCGACGGCGGCATCGAGACCAGCATGATCGCCCTCGAGGGCTTCGACCTGCCCGAGTTCGCCGTGTTCCCGCTGCTGACGACGGAGGAGGGCGACGCGGCGCTGCGGCGCTACTTCCGCGCCTACGTCGAGATCGCCCGCCGCTGGGGCGCCGGGCTCGTGCTCGAGACGGCGACGTGGCGGGCCAGCGCGGGCTGGGGCGCGAAGCTCGGCTTCTCGCCGGCGGACCTGCGGGACGTGAACCTGAGGGCGGTGAAGCTGCTCGAGGAGGTCCGCGAGGAGTCCGAACGGCAGGCGGCCGACGGCGGCGACGCGGCCGCCGCCGAGCGCGCGACGGGCCCAGGTCGTGATCAGCGGGTGCCTGGGCCCCCTCCCGGTCGACGACGAGTCCCGGGCGCGGTCCGCTCAGGTCGCCGGGGCCCGCGACGCCGCCGAGGCTGCGCGCCGCCGAGGCCTACCACCGCGCGCAGATCGAGACCTTCGCCGCCTCCGCGGCCGACATGATCGGTGCCTTGACGATCGACAACGCCGAGGAGGCGGTGGGCATCGCCCGGGCCGCTGAGTCGGCGGGGATGCCGGTCGCGATCTCGTTCACCGTCGAGACAGACGGCCGCCTCGCGACCGGCCAGCCGCTGGGCGCGGCGATCGAGCAGGTCGAGGCCGCCACCGCCGCGTACCCGAGCTACTACATGCTCAACTGCGCCCACCCGAGCCACTTCGAGGGTGCGCTCGCCGAGGGCGGGGCGTGGGTCGAGAGGATCAGAGGTCTGCGGGCGAACGCCTCGCGTCTCAGTCACGCCGAGCTCGACGCCCTGCCGGCGCCCGACGCCGGCGACCCCGAGGAGCTCGGCCGCGAGTACGCCCGGCTCAGGCGGACGCTGCCGCAGCTGAGCGTCTTCGGCGGCTGCTGCGGCACCGACCGGCGTCATCTCGAGCACATCGCCGCGGCCTGCGCACCGCTCTTCGCGGGCGGCCTGTGACGACCGCTCGAGTCACGTGATGAAGCGGCCGCTTTCGCTCGGCGCCCCTGTCTCCGCCACTCGGGCCGCGAGGCTCATGGCGGCGGCCGTCGTGCTCGCCGGTCTGGCGGCGCCGGGGTGCGCCTCGTCCGCCGACGAGGCGCACCCCGGCGCCGCGACCTCGTCCGTGACCGTCGGCGACGCGGCGCTGGCCCGTGCCTTCGACGAGCAGGCCGACGACCTGCCGGTCGAGGGGCGCGGGACAGTGACCCGGATCCTGGCGGACGATACCGAAGGCGACCGGCACCAGCGCTTCATCCTGCGGCTCGCCTCCGGGCAGACGCTGCTCGTCGCGCACAACATCGACGTCGCCCCCCGTATCGAGGCCCTTCGCGAGGGCGACGCCGTGGCGTTCCGCGGCGTCTACGAGTGGAACGCCGAGGGCGGCCTCGTGCACTGGACGCACCACGACCCGGACGGATCGCACGCTGGGGGCTGGCTCCGCCACGAGGGCCGCACGTACGAGTAGGGCCTGGCGGCCCGCGGCTCGGCCCTCACCGCTCGACGCGGCCCCCACGACTCGGCTCCGGCGCGGCCGCCACCACGCCGTCCGCCGCCGCCCTCACGGCTCGGCCTCGGCTCGCCGTATGATGGAGTACGTATGGACCACGTCCTGCACGACGACGCTCGAGCTGCCGCTGCCCGTCGAGGACGTCTTCCCCTTCTTCGCCGAGGCCGGCAACCTGCAGCGCATCACACCGCCCGAGCTGGGCTTCGAGATCCTGACGCCGCAGCCCGTCGAGATGCGGCGCGGCACCCTGCTCGAGTACCGCCTGAGCCTCTTCGGCGTGCCGTTCCGCTGGCGCACGGAGATCGCCGCCTGGGACCCGCCTCACGGCTTCATCGACATGCAGCTCAGCGGGCCGTACGCGGTCTGGGAGCACACGCACGCCTTCGCCGCGACCGCGGCGGGCACGCTCATCGACGACCAGGTGCGCTACCGCCTCCCGCTGTCGCCGCTGGGCGACGTCGCCTACCCGCTCGTGCGCCGTCAGCTGGCGCGTATCTTCGCCTACCGCCAGCAGGCAGTGACGGCGGCTCTTCTAGGGTAAGGATCGACAGCGCGGTCGGCCTGGGGCCGGTCGCCGCCGCCCGAGGCCCGGCCCGGACCGTTCTCGTTCGCCGCGGTCGCCGGGGGTATCCTCAGCCGGCGGGATCATCCGCCCCGAACGCGGAGGAGAAGACCATGGCGCTCCCCTCCTTCGAACGCACGGACATCGCCCTCACCGGGTGGATGGCCCGCCACGGCGTCACCCTGCTGCGCCTCAGCCTCGGCGCCGTCTTCCTCTGGTTCGGCGTGCTCAAGTTCTTCCCCGACCTGAGCCCGGCGCAGAGTCTCGCCGGCGACACCATCGAGAAGCTCACCTTCGGCGTGATCTCGGCGGGCACCGCGGTCGTCATCCTGGCCGCGTGGGAGACCGCTGATCGGCCTCGGTCTGCTGCTCGGCGTCTGGCTGCGGGCGACGCTCGCTCTCCTGTGGTTGCAGATGCTCGGCACGATCACGCCGCTCTTCCTGTTCCCGGACGCCTGCTTCACGCACGTGCCGTACGCGCCCACGCTCGAGGGCCAGTACATCATCAAGAACGTCGTGTTGATCAGCGCCGGCATCGTGATCGGCGCGACGGTGCGGGGAGGACGGTTGCGGGCCGAGGCCGACCCCGGCGTTGCCGCATCCCCGCGAAGTCAGTAGAGTTCACGCTCCTGAGTGCACCCGGCCCGAAGGGCCGCCCAGAGGAGGGACGCCGCATGTACTACGACAAGGACGCCGACCTCAGCCTGCTCGCCGGCAAGACGGTCGCCGTCGTCGGCTTCGGCAGCCAGGGGCACGCCCACGCCCAGAACCTGCGCGACTCCGGCGTGGCCGTGGTCGTCAGCGACGTGCCCGGCACGCCCAACGCGGAGCGCGCCGAGAAGGCCGGCTTCGAGGTGCTCTCGGCCGCCGAGGCGACGAAGCGCGCCGACGCCGTGATGATGCTGGTCCCCGACCAGACGCAGGCCGTCGTCTACAAGAACGACGTCGCCCCCAACCTCAAGGACGGGGCGATGCTGATGTTCGCCCACGGCTTCAACATCCACTTCGGGCAGATCGTGCCGCCCAAGACGATCGACGTGACCATGGTCGCCCCCAAGGGACCCGGCCACCTGGTGCGCCGCCAGTTCGAGGAGGGCAAGGGCGTGCCGGTGCTGATCGCCGTCCACCAGGACGCGACCGGCAAGGCGCACGAGCTCGCGCTCGCCTACGCGAGCGGCATCGGCGGCCTGCGCGCCGGCGGTCTCGAGACGACCTTCGCCGAGGAGACCGAGACCGACCTCTTCGGCGAGCAGGCCGTGCTCTGCGGCGGCTGCACCGAGCTGGTCACGGCGGGCTTCGACACCCTGGTCGAGGCCGGCTACCAGCCCGAGATCGCCTACTTCGAGTGCCTGCACGAGCTCAAGCTCATCGTCGACCTGATGTGGGAGAAGGGCATCGCCGGCATGCGCTACTCGATCAGCGACACGGCCGAGTACGGCGACCTCGACGCGCGGCCCGCGCGTCATCGACGAGAACGTGCGCGAGACCATGCGCGAGCTGCTCGCCGAGATCCAGAGCGGCGAGTTCGCGCGCGAGTGGATCCTCGAGAACCAGGCCAACCGGCCCGTCTTCAACGCCCTCAAGCGGCGCGGCAAGGAGCACCTCATCGAGCAGGTCGGCAAGGAGCTGCGCGGCATGATGAGCTGGATCGACGAGGGCGGGCTCGACATCGACGAGTGATGCCGGCGGCGTCTCGCCGCCGCGCCGCGCCCCGTCGGGCGCGCCGCCGCCAGACCCTCACCGGCGAACGGGAGCCGTGACATGAGCGAGCAGAAGCGGGTCGCGATCCTGGAGGACCTCGCTCCCGAGTGCATCGCCGCGCTCGAGGAGGCGGGCCTCGCGGCCGACGTCGTCCCCGAGTGGGACGAGGCCGAGCTCGAGCGCGGGATCGCCGGCTACGACGCCCTGATCGTCGGGCCGTCGGCGCGCGTGACCGCGGCCGCCCTGCGCGCCGGTCGCACCCTGCGGGTCGTCGGCACGACCGGGGTCGCGGTCGACGCGATCGACGTCGACGAGGCGACACGCCGTGGCGTCGTCGTCGTGAACGCGCCCGACAGCGACGTCGTCTCCGCCGCCGAGCACACGGTCGCGCTGCTCCTGGCCTGCGCGCGCGGTCTCGCGGGGGCGGACGCCGACCTGAGGGCCGGCGGGTGGCAGCCGCGCCGCTGGTCCGACGCCGGCGTCGAGGTGCGCGGCAAGACGCTCGGCCTCGTCGGCTTCGACCGCGCCTCGCCGGCGGTCGCCGAGACCGCGCGTGCCTTGGGCATGCGCGTGCTGGCGTGGTCGCCGGTCGAGCCCGGCGAGGCGGCGGAGCGCCCGTTCGAGATGGCCGAGAGGGTCGACGCCGGCCGCCTCTGGGCCGAGTCCGACTTCGTCGTCGTCCGTGCCGCGGCGGCCGCGGGCCTCGGGCACGTCGTCGGCGCCGCCGAACTCGCCGCCATGAAGGTCGGCGTCCGCGTCGTGGACCTCGCCGGTCCCGGCGGCGTCGATCCTGCGGCGTTCGCCGGAGCGCTCGGCGGCGGCCGGGTGGCTGCCGCGGCCGTGGGCGTCGCGGCCGCCGGCGCGCCGGCGTCGCGCGCTCTGGCAGGGGCGCCCAACGTGCTGCTCGCTCCGCTGTTCGCGGCGTCGACCGCCGATGCGCGCCTGCGCGCCGGCACGATGGTCGACCGAGACAGGTGGTCGCCGTCCTGCGTGGCGAGCTGCCGGCGACGCGGTCAACGTGCCGGCGGCGGGCGCCGACGACGCCGCCGAGGCGATGCCGTACATGGGGCTCTGCGCCCAGCTCGGCCGCCTGCTGGTGCAGCTCGCCGACGGTCCGCTCGAGGCGGTGGAGATCACCTACGGCGGCAGCATGGCGTACTTCGACACCCGCCTCCTGACTCTCGGTGTGCTCTCGGGAGTGCTGTCCCGGCGCGTCGAGGGACCGGTGAACTTACGTCAATGCCCAGCTCATCGCCGACGAGCTCGGGGTGACCGCGGCGGAGCAGCGGCAGGCCGGCGTCCCCGACTTCCCGCGGCTGATCACCGTGTCCACCACGGGTCCTCACGGTGAGGTCTCGGTCTCCGGCACCTCGCTGGGGCCGCAGCACAAGCCGCGGCTCGTGACGCTCTTCGGCGAGGACATCGACATCGAGCCGGCGCCGCACATGGCCTTCCTGCGGTACGTCGACCTGCCCGGGGTCGGCGGCAAGCTCGGCACGCTGCTCGGGGAGTGGGGCGTCAACATCGGCCACATGTCGGTCGGGCGCGGCAAGCTGGGCAACGAGGCGGTCATGGCGCTCACGCTCGACGACGTCCTCACGCCGGGGCAGGTCGACGAGCTGGTCGCGCACTGCGGGCTGCTGTACGCCAGGGCGGTCGAGCTCTAGGGAGAACGCGGCGTCGGAGTGCCCTCGCGAGGATGTGCGACGGGGCGGCGGGGAGCGCATGCGCTCCCCGCCGCCCCGTCGCATCTACCGCCCAGACGAGGCCGGCGGGCGTTCGCAGGTCTCAGGCGGCGCGGCGCATGAGCGCCGCCTGCTCCTGGGAGACCGCGATCGTGTTGCCCTCGCTGTCCTTGAACCAGGCCGTCTTGAAGCCTTCGAAGGTCGCGATGCCGTCCTCGGTCCTGAGGTCGGGGAGGTCGTACTCCTCGAACTCCACGCCGCGCCCGCGCAGCTCGGCCACGGTGGTCTCCACGTCCGGCACGATGAACGAGGCGGCGGTCGTCTCGCCGCGCCCGAAGGCGGACGTGTAGAGCATCAGCCAGCCGGTCTCGCCGACGCGCACCATGGCGGTCGTGGGATCCTGCTCGAAGCGCTGCACCTCGAGGCCGAGCTTGTCGCGGTAGAAGGCGGCCGCACGGTCGACGTCGTCGACGGCGAGCACCGGTACGATGGCGGTGTCTTTGAGGGCCATTGCCTCACCCCTTTCGTTCGCTTGGGTGAGCCATTCCCCGCGATGTGCGGCGGCACGCCGTCGGAGGGACGCCGGCGCCGACGAGGGGCTCGAGCGGAGTCGCGGTCGATCCGGTGTCTTCGGCCCACAGGGACCGACGACCGCCGACTGGACAGGGCGTCGCCGCTCGACTACCCTTCGGCCCATGCGGAGCCTTCTGCATCGCCCGTCGTGACGGCTGGTGCGGGCGGGCCGGCACAGCCGGCCCGCCCGCACCAGCCGGCTCCGCCCCTCCCTGACGCTCACCCTCGCTCGCGCGGTTCCGCGCCGCACGCCGATGCGTCGCGCCCCCTCCGGGCGTCGGCGCCCTCCCCCGCACCCACGAGGCGGGACCGGCGCGAGGTCGCGCTCGGCCACGTGTCACGCCTGCGCGAGGCGCGGCTGCGGCCACGACTGACGGTCTCGCGATCGCGTCCCTGGTCGAATGGTCATTCAGGCGTCGCAGGAAGGACCGTTCAGTATTTGTGCAGTGCGTCACACGCACCTAGAATGGCCCACCTGCACGTCGATGCATCCGGCACGCGGCCCCTCGCCGGCGCGGCCTCAAGGACCGAAGAAAGGACACCGTCATGCTGAAGCGCTTCCTCCTCACGCCGGGGCCGACGCCGGTGCCGCCCGAGGTGCTCGCCGCGCTGAGCGAGCCGGTCATCCACCACCGTGCCCCGCGTTTCACCGAGATCCTCACCGAGGTCGTCGACGGCCTCAAGTACGTCTACCAGACGCGGAACGACGTGCTCGTCTTCGCCGCCTCGGGCACCGGCGCCATGGAATCGGCGGTCGTGAACGTCGTGAACCCCGGCGACACGGTCATCGTGGCGTCGGTCGGCAACTTCGGCGAGCGCTGGCTCAAGCTCACCCGTCAGTGGGGAGCCGAGGTCGTGCCCTTGGAGTACGAGTGGGGCACGAAGGCCGACCCGGCCGACGTCGCCCGGGCGCTCGCCGAGCATCCCGAGGCGAAGGCGGTGTACGTCCAGTTCTCCGAGACCTCGACCGGGGTCGTCAACGACATCCGCGCGATCGGCGAGATCGTCGCCGAGACCCCGGCGATCCTCGTCGTCGACGCCATCTCGGGTCTCGGCGCGACGGACCTCAAGACCGACGCCTGGGGCGTCGACGTCTGCGTCGCCGGCTCGCAGAAGGCGCTGATGGTGCCGCCCGGGCTGGCGTACGTGGCGGTCTCCGACAAGGCGTGGAAGGTGGTCGAGGCCGCGACCCAGCCGCGCTTCTACTTCGACTGGCTCGCGGCGCGCAAGAAGATGACCGGCGAGTCGGCGCAGACGCCCTACACGCCGGCGGTCTCGCTGATGGTCGCCCAGAACGCCGCCATCGGGCTGATCCGCGACGAGGGCCTCGAGTGCGTCTTCGAGCGTCACCGCTGGCTCGGCAAGGCCTGCAAGGAGGGCGTCAAGGCGCTCGGCATCGAGCTCTTCGGCCCCGACGACCCCGAGGCCAACTCGGTCACCGCCTGCAAGGTGCCGGCCGGCGTCGACGGCGGCAGGATCACCAAGCTGGCGCGCGACAAGTACGGCGTCTGGCTGGCCGGCGGTCAGGGCCGGCTCAAGGGTCAGATCTTCCGCTTCGGGCACTGCGGCTACTTCGGCGCCAGCGACATCCTCGTCGGCCTCGGCGTCGTCGAGATGGTGCTCGCCGAGCTCGGCTACGACGTCGCCTTCGGGGCCGGCGTCGGCGCGGCGGAGCGGGTGCTCATGAAGAGCCCCGTCCAGCTCTGAGGGGAGGGGGCATGACCGAGAAGAAGAGGGTCCTGATCAAGGAGAAGCTGGCCCCCGAGGGCATCGCCTTCCTCGAGGAGCAGGGCTTCGCGGTCGACGTCGGCACCGAGTGGGACGCCGACGAGCTGCGGGCCCGCATCAAGGACTACCACGGCCTGATCATCCGCTCGGCGACGAAGGTCACCGCCGAAGTGCTCCAGGCCGGCGAGAAGCTCGAGGTCGTGGGCCGCGCCGGCGTCGGCGTCGACAACGTCGACGTCAAGGAGGCGACCAAGCGCGGCGTCATCGTCGTCAACGCGCCGCAGAGCAACGTGCTCAGCGCGGCCGAGCACACCGTCGCCCTGATCATGGCCTGCGCGCGCAACATCCCGCAGGCCCACTGCGATCTCAAGGCCGGCCGCTGGGAGAAGGGCCGCTGGGGCAAGGGCGGCGTCGAGGTGCAGGACAAGGTGCTCGGCATCATCGGCCTCGGGCGCATCGGCTTCCTCGTCGCCGAGCGCGCCCGCGGTCTCAAGATGAAGGTCATCGCCTACGACCCGTTCGTGCCGGCCGAGCGCTTCCACGAGCTCGGCCTCGAGCGCGCCGACACGCCGGGGCGCATCTACCGCGAGGCCGACTTCCTCACCGTGCACCTGCCGAAGAGCGCCGAGACCATGGGGTTCATCGACGACGACGCCTTCGCCCAGATGAAGGACGGCGTGCGGGTGGTCAACGTGGCCCGCGGCGGCATCATCGACGAGGAGGCTTGGGCGCGGGCCATCGCGAGCGGCAAGGTGGCGGCCTCGGCGGTCGACGTCTACCCGTCCGAACCGACGACGTCCTGCCCGCTCTTCTGCCACGACTCCGTCATCTGCACGCCGCACCTCGGCGCCTCCACGAAGGAGGCCCAGCTGCGCGCCGGGACGATCATCGCCGAGCAGGTCGCCCTCGCCCTGAAGGGCCAGTTCGCGCCCAACGCGGTCAACGTCCCGCTGGTGGCCGGCGAGGAGGCCGACGAGCTCATGCCGTACCTCGGCCTCTGCGAGATGCTCGGCAAGCTGATCGTGCAGGTCGCGGACCGCCCGCTCGAGGCCGTGGACATCACCTACGAGGGCGTGATCGGCCGTTACGACACGCGCATCCTCACGCTCGGCGTGCTGCAGGGCATGCTGGCCGGCAAGGTCGAGGACGTGAACTTCGTCAACGTCGCCGGCATCGCCGAGGAGCGCGGCCTCAGCGCACGCGAGGTCAAGGAGCCGGCGGCGAAGGACTACCTCAACGTGATCAGGGTCGGCGCCCGCGACGGGGTCGGCGAGCTCGAGGTCGCGGGGACGACGATCGGCCCGGCGCACCGGCCGCGCTTCGTCGGCATCTACGGCCACAGCATCGACATCGAGCCGGTCGAGCACATGGTGTTCCTGCGCGCGACCGCGCAGGTACCGGGTACGTTCGGCAAGATCGGCACCAAGATGGGCGAGTTCGGCGTCAACATCTCGCAGGTCACGGTGGCGCCGTCCCTGCCCGGCGAGCCCGAGGTGATGGGGCTCGCGATCAGCGATCCCATCACCGAGGCGCAGTTGCACGAGATCGCCGCCGCGGCCGGGCTGCTCGACGCCAAGCGCGTGACGCTCTGACGCGGGGGGCGTGCGCGGCAAGGCGCCGCGCGGGTGACGCCCTGTCGTGAGGGCACGGGCGGCGCGGCGCCGCAGGTGACGCTGTGACGTCGGGGCCCACGTGCCGCTCGGCGGCGGCGGCGTGAGTCTGTGGGCGAAGGGCGGGGGCGGGGAGCGCAGTCCTGCGCTCCCGCCCCCGCCGCCGTGATCTCACCCGCCGTCGCGGCGCCGCCCGTCGCACCTCACTCGGCGGCGCTGTGGTCCGCGGCTCACTCGGCGTCGTGCCGCGGCACTCCCGTCACTCGTCGTCGCGGTGCAGCAGACGGCTCACCTCGGGCCCCTTGGGGACGGACAGGCCGAGGCCGCGGCGCAGGAAGCCCGAGACCGGGTCGGGCTTGCGGCCTTCGTCCTCGAGCACCTCGTAGCGCTCGATCGCCGAGCGCATGGCGCGGGCGGCGACGAAGCGGAACGGCTCGGGCGGCAGGTAGCTCGGCGGGTCGGAGACCAGCGGCGAGCGCGCATGGTCGTCATCGCGCTCGAGGGCGACCGAGGCCAGCGTGCGCCCGATGAGGTTGCTCGGCGCGACGCCGTTGCCGCCGTAGCCGATGCCGTAGTGGATGTTCCGCCCCCTGCCGAGGGTCCCGACCCAGGGGAAGCCGTGCTGCGTGCGCTCGACCGGTCCGCCCCAGCGCCACTCGATGGTCATGTCCCGGGAGGCGGGGAAGAGCTGACGCAGGTCGGCGAGGATGCTCTCGACGTTGGCGGGGTCGTGGAAATGGGCCGGGATGACGCGGCCGGCGAAGCCGAGCTGCCCCCCGCCGCGGCCGAAGACCAGCCGGTCGTCGGACGTGCGCTGGCCGTAGTGCACGGCCGTGCGCCCGTCGGAGAACGGTCGGCCGCGCTGCCAGCCCATCTCGTCGAGGACGTCGGCGGAGGGCGCCGTCGCCACCACGTGCGATGGGATGACGAAGACGGTCCGGCGCAGCTCGGCGACCTGGGCCATCCATGCGCCGGCGGAGAGGACGACCTTCTCGGCCGTCACGCAGCCGGCGGGGGTCTCGACGACGGCCGGCGCCGAGCGGCGCAGGCGCGTCATGGGGCTGGCCTCGAAGACGCGCACGCCGGCGGCGACGGCGAGCCGGCGCAGCCCTTGCGCGAGCAGCGCCGGCTGCACGCCGCCGGCGGTCTTGAGCAGTACGCCGCCGAGCGCCCGCGGCGAGCCGCACGCCGCCCGCGCGGCCTCGGCGTCGAGGAGCTCCACGTACCCGGAGGCTCCGTGCCGCTCGCGCTCGACGTTCTCTTCTTCGAAGCGCGCCATCTGCGCCTCGGAGAGCGCGACCACGACGCCGCCGTTCAGCGTGAGGTCGCAGTCGAGGCCGCCCTCGGCGACGGTGCGGCCGATCTCGTCGACGCTCGCGACCGACTGCTCGAGCAGCCAGCGCGCCCCGTCGCTGCCGAAGCAGCCCACCAGCGACGGCAGCGCGTCCTGCCAGCCGTTGACCCAGCCGCCGTTGCGCCCCGAGGCGCCGAGGCCGCAGACGTACTGGTCGAGGAGGACGACGTCGGTCTCCGGCGCCAGGCGCTTGACGTAGAGCGCCGTCCACAGGCCGGTGAAGCCGCCGCCGACGATGCACAGGTCGGCGTGGACGGCCTCAGTGAGCGGCGCGACGTCGGCCGGCGGCCGCCAGCGCTCGTCGCCGCCGCACCAGTACACCGCTGCCCGCGTCGGACTCGAAGCCGTTCCCGGGTCGACCGTCATCACGCACCTCCGGCGCCGCTGACCATCCGCGCGCAAGGCTATCAGCGGGTGAGGCGGCGTCCAAGGAGCGGGCGCCGGACCGGCGGGAGACTCGGCGCCGGCGCCGGCGGCGCCTGCCGTGCGACAGGACGGCACTCCGCCTTGACAGCGTCGCGGCAGCGGCTAGGCTTCACCCACCCGGGTGGTTTGCTCCAGGCGCAGCGGCGTGGCCTGTCCGCGCCGGGAGTCGGCGCGTGGCGCGGCGCCGCGGATCGCGAGCGGGACGCTCGCGACACCCGCCGGAGCCGGGGCGGCGCGGCGCCCGGGCGGCGGCGCTCTGCAGGCACGATGGGAGGGACCATGGCACAGGGGTTCGACGATCCCGCGACAGCACTCCAGCAGGACTTCCTCGGCCACCTCTGGCCGCCGTTCACCCAGATGCAGGGCCTCAAGCCGGTCATCATGGACCGCGCCGAGGGCGCCCTCGTCTACGACACCGAGGGCAACGAGTACATCGACGCCTTCGCCAGCCTCTGGACGGTCAACGTCGGCCACGGCCGCACCGAGATCTACGACGCCATCAAGGCGCAGATGGAGAAGCTCGCCATCTACCACATCTTCCAGATCGCCAACGAGCCGACGATCAAGCTGGCCGCCAAGGTCGCCTCCCTGATGCCGGGCGACCTCGATCACGTCTTCTTCACCCTCGGCGGCGGCGAGTCGGTCGAGACCGCGGTCAAGATGGCGCGCCAGTACTGGCGCAACAAGGGCCAGGGCACCAAGTACATGGTCATGTTCCGCGACCGCTCCTACCACGGCACGACGATGACCGCGACGAGCGCCCAGGGCCTGTCGGTGAACCGGCAGAAGTTCGAGCCCCTCCTGCCCGGCTTCATCAAGCTCGGCGCCCCGTACTGCTACCGCTGCGCCTGGAACAAGACCTACGGCGAGGACTGCCGGATGGAGTGCGCCCGGGTCGTGGAGCAGGAGATCGCCTTCTACGGGGCCGAGAACGTCGGCACCATGCTGGGCGAGACGATGATCGGCACCGGGGGCGTGATCCCGCCGCCGCCCGAGTACTGGCCCATGGTGTGCGAGATCTGCAAGGCCAACGACGTGCTCGTGATCAACGACGAGGTGATCACCGGCTTCGGGCGCTCGGGCACCTGGTTCGGCTTCCAGCAATTCGGCTCCGACCCCGACCTCATCACCCTGGCCAAGGGTCTCTCGTCCGGCTACCTGCCGCTGGGCGCGGTCGGCGCCCGGGACCATGTCTACGAGGCCTTCCTCGGCGACGGCGGCAAGGCGTTCATGAGCGGCGCCACCTACATGGGCCACCCGCTGTGCTCGGCGGCCGGGCTCGCCAACCTGGAGATCATCGAGCGCGAGCACCTCGTCGAGCGCTGCGCCGAGGTCGGCGCCTACTTCCAGGACGGGCTCAAGACCCTGCTCGAAGCACCCCATCGTCGGCGACGTGCGCGGCGTCGGGCTCGTGGCCGGCATCGAGTACGTGAAGGACAAGGCGACGCGCGAGTGGTTCCCGCTCTCGGCGGGCGTCGCGGCGAAGGTCCGCGACGCCGCCTTCGAGCGCGGCGTCTTCGTGCGCCTGCTGGGCGGCGGCCACTGTCACGCCATCGCCCCGCCGTTCATCATCACGAAGGGGCAGATCGACACCATCGTGCGCGTCCTCGACGAGTCGATCGGCGTCGTCGAGAAAGAGCTCGGCCACTGACCGCCCGACGAGGCAAAGGAGCGCAGACCATGGCCAAGGCAAGAGTGGGCGTCGTCGGCTACGGCGTCATCGGGCAGCGGCTCGCCGACGGCGTCGCCCTGCAGGAGGACATGGAGCTCGTCGGCGTCGTCGACGTCGCCCCGACGCTCGCCATCCGCGCCCTCCACGAGATCGGCATGCCCTACAGGCTGTTCGTCGTCGCGCCGGAGCAGAAGGCCGCCTTCGACGCGCTCGGCATCCCGGTGAGCGGCACCCTCGACGAGCTGCTCGGCGAGGTCGACATCGTGCTCGACGCCTCGCCCGGCGGCGTCGGCCAGAAGAACAAGGTCCTCTACGAGGCCAGGGGCGTCAAGGCGGTCTTCCAGGGCGGCGAGAAGAACGAGATCGTCGACGTCTTCTTCCACGGCTACGCGAACTACGAGAAGGGTGTCGGCAAGGACTACCTCAAGCTGACCTCGTGCAACACGACCGGGCTGATCCGCGCCGTCGACTGCCTCGACCGCGCCGTCGGCTGCGAGCGCGTCATCGTCACCATCGTGCGCCGCGTCGCCGACCCCGGCGACACGCACCGCGGGCTCGTCGACGTCGCCCAGGTCGAGCCGGTCCCGAACCACCAGGCCCTCGACCTCATGACCATCATGCCGCACGTCGAGGCCACCGGCCTGCTCGTCCACGTGCCGACCACGCACGGCCACATCATCAACGTGATCGCCACGCTCAAGGGCGGGATGACGAAGGAGAAGGCGCTCGAGCTCTTCGCCGCGCACCCGCGCATCCGCGTCGTCAGGATCGCCGATGGGTTCAACTCGAACACCTCGCTCTTCCGCTACGCCCGCGACCTCGGTCACAAGCGCGCCGACATGTACGACATCGCGGTCTTCGACGAGACCGTGGCGGTGAGCGGGCGCGAGCTGATGTTCGCGATCAACATCCCGCAGGAGGCGGTCGTGATCCCCGAGACGATGGACGCCGTGCGCGCGGCGCTCTCGCTGCAGACCGACCGTCTCGAGGCCGTCGGGCTGACCAACCAGTACCTCGGCCTGAAGTGAGGCGGGCGGCGACGCGCGGCGCGGGGCGAGGAGCGCTGGCGGCGCGGCGCGAGGGCGTACCAGGACGCCACCGACTGACGTGAGGGGAGGAGCGGCCCGGTGAAGTACGGCATCGCCACGCTGGACGACCTCGACGTCGCCGGCAGGGTCGTCCTCTGCCGGGTCGACATCAACGCGCCGCTCGACCCCGAGAGCGGCGGCCTGCGCGACACGACCCGGCTCGAGGGCTGCGCGCCGACGGTCGCCGAGCTGGCCGAGAAGGGCGCCCGGGTCGTCCTGCTCGCCCACCAGGGCGGCGACCTCGAGTACCACAACTACGCCTCGACCGAGCCGCACGCCGCGGTCATGAGCCGGCTCATCGGCCGGCCCGTCGCGTTCATCGACGACGTCGTCGGGCCGGCCGCCCGCGAGCGCATCGCCGCGCTCGCCGACGGCGAGGTGCTGCTGCTCGACAACGTGCGCTTCGTCGCCGAGGAGCTCACGCTCTTCGAGAGGAAGCTCGAGCTCACCCCCGAGCAGCAGGCGAAGACGCTGGTGGTGCGCAAGCTGGCGCCGCTCGCCGACCTCTACGTCTGCGACGCCTTCGCCGCCGCGCACCGCTCGCAGCCCTCCCTGGTGGGCTTCGAGCAGGTGTTGCCGTCGGCCATGGGGAGGCTCTTCGAGCGCGAGTACGAGAACCTCTCACACCTGCGCGAGGAGCCCGACCGGCCGTGCGTCTTCGTCCTCGGCGGCACCAAGATCCAGGAGGCCTTCCCGATGATGGCCGCGGCGCTTCGTGACGGCGTCGTCGACACGGTGCTCGCCGCCGGCCTCGTGGCCAACGTCATGCTGGCGGCGCGCGGGGTCGAGATCGGGGCGCCGTCGATGGAGCTCATCAGGTCGAGCCAGCTCGAGCGCTTCGTCGACGAGTCGAAGGCGATCCTCGCCGAGCACGGCGACAAGATCGTGCTCCCGGTCGACCTGGCCTGCGTGAAGGACGGCGCCCGTGTCGAGATCGCGGTCGGCGAGCTGCCGGTCGACGAGCAGATCGTCGACATCGGCCACGAGACCGTGAACGCCTTCCGGGCGGCCATCGGCGCCGCGGGGACGGTGTTCGCGAACGGGCCCGCCGGTGTCTTCGAGAAGCCGGAGAGCGAGTACGGGACGCGGTCCATCTGGCAGGCCATGGCCGACGCATCCGGGTACACGGCGCTCGGCGGCGGGGACAGCATCGCGGCCATGAACCGGTACGGCCTGGGCGGCCGTTTCTCCTACGTCTGCACGGCCGGCGGCGCCATGGTGCAGTTCCTCTCCGGCAAGCCGCTGCCGGTGGTCGAGGCGCTCAGAGGCGCGGCGGCGCGCTTTGCCTGAGCGGGGGGACTGCCGGTGAAGCTCACGATCCCGTGCGGAGACACCGAGCTCGCCTTCGAGGTGCCGGACGCGGCGCTGGCCGGGTCCTCGTGGTCCCGCACGGAAGTCGCGTGACCGAGCGCCGGAGACTTCGACAGAAAGAGAGGACTGTGTGAGCCCATCGCGGGCCCAGACGCGGTACCCGCTGCAGGCCCCGTTCGACGACCCCGTCGCGAGCCTGCCGCTGACCGCCCAGAAGATCCTTGCCGCGGCCCGCAGGCTCCTCGTCGAGCAGGGCTACGGGGCCGTCACCCTGGAGAAGGTGGCCGCCGAGGCAGGCGTCAACAAAGCGTCGATCCGCTACAACTTCGGCAACAAGGCCGGTCTGATGACCGCGGTCGCTGATGCCCTCATCCACGACGAGTGCCTCCTGCTGGCGGCCGACCTCCGCGAGGTGGACGAGTCAGACGGCGACCGGCTGCACGCGGCTATGCAGGGCATCCGCGGGATGATGGTGAACGCCGACGACTTCAAGGGGTTCTTCGACATCCTGCCGCACGCGTTCCGCGACGACGAGCTGCGCGTGCGCATGTTCGCGCTGTACAGATGGTGGTACCGGCAGAACCTGGAGTGGCTGGGGCTGAACGGCCCCGGCGACCCCGAGCGCAGCGATCTGCTCATGGGTCTGGCGGAGCTCATCGCCGCCATCCCCGACGGGCGTGGGGCTGAGCGAGCTCGCTGACGCCGCCGCCTCCGAGGTCTGACGCTCCAGATGGGGCTCGACCCCGAGCACTTCGACTACATGCGACCCCTGCGCGCGCTCGAGCTGCTGCTGCGCAACTCGATGGACGAGCTGCGGGCGGTCGCGGCCGGCGATGGCCGGGAGGGAGGAGTGCCGGTGAGCACGATGATCACGCGGATGGGGGACGCCGCCACGGTCGAGATGACCGCCGACGAGCTGCGCCGCGACATCGTCGAGGGCTCCGAGGCGGCCGCGGCCAAAGGCAAGGTCCCCGTCCTCGAGGAGCGCGAGGTCGAGTACCTGTACGAGATGTTCGCGAGCCCCAGCCGCATCTGGGGGGTCGAGCGCGGCCACGAGGCGATCCTCACGAAGGACGGCTCGACGAACACGCATCTGCTCGTCGCGGCTCTCGAGCGGCGTCTGCGCGCCCCTGAACCGCGAGGCGGCGGTGCGCCTCTTCGAGACGGCCTTCGCCTTCGACACGATGGAGGTCGGGCACGCCGACTACTCGGTGAAGCCGGCCAAGTTCCTCGCCAGCCTCGAGGCGCAGCACCTCGACCTGCTGCAGCACGTCACCGTCCTGCCGCTCTTCTACGGCTTCATGCCGAACCTCGGGCTGTACTACCGACCCGACGGACCGTACCCGAACCCGTCGGACCTGCTGCCGAGGGCAAGATCGACGAGGCGCGCGCCGCGCAGGAGGAGGCGCTCGAGGCCTGCGCGAGGACGTCGTCTGGCTCAGCCGGCAGATGATCGACGTCGCCGCCGACGGCATCAACTACGACACCGTGGCCTCGACCGGCGACGCCGACTTCCTCGCGACGCTTCAGCGCGTGCGAGGAAGTCAGCTCGACCACCGACCTGCCGGTCGAGATCGGCATGGCCGCCGAGATGGTGCTCGGCTTCCACGGCGAGCTCGAGTACGACGGCGTACGGCTCGCCGGCCTGTGGCCGCACCAGCAGCTGAAGCTGGTCGAGAAGGCCGGCGCGGCGATCTTCGGTCCCGTGGTCAACACCAACACGCGCAAGTCGTGCGCCTGGAACGTCGCCAGGGCGGTGACCTTCGTGAAGGCGGTCACGGCCGAGGCGACGATCCCGATCCATCGCCAACGTCGGATCGGCGTCGGCGGCGTGCCGACGTGTCGAGGTCGTGCCCGCCGACATGGTCTCCCGCGCCAGCGCGGCGATGATCGAGATCGGCAAGGCCGACGGGTTGTAGGTGGGCACCGGCGACCCCAGCGGCATGGGGATGGCGCACGCCCTCGCCTCGTCGATGGGCGGCATCAAGACCACCGGAGACCTGGTGGCCCGGATGCAGCTCAAGAAGATGAGGCTCCCGGAGGCGAAGCGCTACGTGGCCGACAAGCTCGGCGTCAGCGTCCTCGACCTGTCGGACTCGACGGTGATGCGCACCCTGCGCGAGGAGCTCGACATCGGCGTCGTCACCGCGGTGCCCGGGCTCGCGAAGGGACTCGAGGCCAAGGCGCGCATCGCCGAGCTGCTCGACATCCGCATCAACTGCGTCGAGCGGATGAAGGAGAAGATCGGCGCTCCACACGGTAGCCCAGGCGCCCTGTGAGCGCCCTTCCCACCCCGACGCGGGCTCTCCCCCTCCATGACCGAGGCCTCGTCGGCGGTCGCAGCCGCCTCCACCTCCCCTTGGGGGCGGCTGCGACCCCCAACGCAGACCGGAGGTGAGCACGTGAGACGCAATCTGCAGGCCGGGCGGCGCCGCTTCGGCGCCCTCAGCCTCGAGATGTTCACCGAGGACGACCTCGTCGACATCCACCAGGCGACGCTCGAAGTCCTCGCCGACGCGGGCGTGTTCGTCGAAGACGCGGGAGGCGCGCGGGCGTCTTCGCCGCCGGCGGCTGCGCGGTCGACGACGGAGACGAAGGTCGTGCGCATCCCGCCGCACGTCGTCGAGGCGGCGATCCGCAGCGCGCCCTCGACCTTGCTGCTCGCCGGGCGCGACCCCGCCAACGACTTCGTGATGGGGCCGGGAAGAGTCGGCTTCACCAACTTCGGCGAGGGCATCAAGATCGTCGACGTCGAGACCGGCGAGCTGCGCGAGCCGACCAAGCAGGACGTCGGCGACTCCGCGCGCGTCGTCGACGCGCTGCCCGAGGTCGACGTCTACGAGCGCGCCGTCGGCGCCACGAGGTGCCGCAGTCGGTGGTGCAGCTGCACAACGCCGAGATGGCGTTCACGAACACGAGCAAGCACGTCTTCATGGGCCCCGGCAACGGCGAGCTGCTGCGGCGCATCGTCGACATGGGGGCGGCGATCGCCGGCGGCATGGCCGCCTTCCTGCGCCGCCCGATGATCTCGTTCATCACCTGTCCCGTCAGCCCGCTCAAGCTGTCCAGGACACCTGCGAGATCATCATGGGCGCCGCGCGCACGGGCACGGCCGTGAACGTGCTCTCGATGGCGATGGCCGGCGGTTCGTCGCCGGTCACGCTCGCCGGCACGATCGTCACCCACAACGCCGAGGTGCTCGCCGGGGTCACGCTCTCGCAGCTGACCAAGGAAGGGGCGGCCGTCATCTACGGCAGCTCGACGACGGCCATGGACCTCGTCTGGCCGCCGCCTCAGTCGGCAGCCGAGTGCGCGCTCATCAACGCCGGCGTCGCCTGTCTCGCGCGCTTCTACCTGCTGCCCAGCTGGTCGCCGGTGCGTAGGGCGACGGCAAGATCGTGGACGCGCTGACACAGGGCCGGGGCGGCGCGCGGACCGATCGCCGCCGCGCGGCGCTTCTCGCCGCCCGTCCCGCGCGCGCGCCGCGCGCGGCCGCGGCGATGCTTGCGCCCGCTCGCGGCGTGCGCGTAGAATCTTCGGACCATGTGTCGCGGTGTCACAAGCGAGTCCGCCCGGGAGCCCCACATTGGGGTACGCGCCCGCGTCCTCCTCGGCGACCTGCTGCTGCTCCCCCCTCGGGGGGATGCGTAGACACCTGCCGGCCGCTGCGGCCACCCTTCCATCCGGTACCTACGCACCGACCTTCCTGGCGTCCCCGCGTGACGCCACGGGGGAAGTGAGGCTCTCGTGAGCACCACCCGCTACATCAGGATCTTCGACACCACACTGCGCGACGGCGAGCAGGCGCCCGGCGCGAGCATGAACCGGGCCGAGAAGCTCGAGGTCGCGCGCCAGCTCGCCAAGCTGCGCGTCGACGTCATCGAGGCCGGGTTCCCCGTCGCCTCGCCCGACGACTTCGATGCGGTCCGCGCGATCGCCAAGGAGGTCGAGGGGGCGCGCGTCTGCGGCCTGGCGCGCGCCGTCGAGAAGGACGTGCGCGTCTGCTGGGACGCGGTGCGACATGCCGAGGCCCCGCGCATCCACACCTTCATCAGCACGAGCCCGGTCCACATGAAGTACCAGATCCGCAAGACGCCCGACGAGGTCAAGGCCGACACGCGCGCCATGGTCGCGCTCGCCGTCGAGCTGGCCGGCGAGCGCCCGGAGGCCGACGTCGAGTTCAGCGCCATGGACGCGAGCCGCTCCGCGCCCGAGTTCCTCGCCGAGGTCCTCGGCATCGCCGTCGAGGCCGGGGCGACGACGATCAACATCCCCGACACCGTCGGCTACGCGCAGCCGCTCGAGTTCGGCGACTTCATCCGCGAGCTCTACCGGCTCTGCCCGGCGCTGCACGACGTGACCGTGAGCTGCCACTGCCACGACGACCTCGGCCTCGCCGTCGCGAACTCGCTCGCCGCCGTGCGCGCCGGCGCGAGCCAGGTCGAGTGCGCCGTCAACGGCATCGGCGAGCGCGCCGGCAACGCCTCGCTCGAAGAGGTCGTCATGGCGATCCGCACGCGCGGCGACTACTTCGGCGCCGAGACCGGCGTGAAGACCGAGGAGATCGCGCGCACGAGCCGGCTCGTCTCCAACGTCACCGGCTACGCGATCCAGCCCAACAAGGCGATCGTCGGGCGCAACGCCTTCGCCCACGAGTCCGGCATCCACCAGGACGGCATCCTCAAGGAGGCCTCGACCTTCGAGATCATGCGCGCCGCCGACGTCGGGCTCGCCGAGAGCGACCTCGTGCTCGGCAAGCACAGCGGCCGGCACGCCCTGCGCGCCAAGCTCGCCGACCTGGGCTACGAGCTCTCCGACGCCGAGCTCGACGAGGCCTTCCGCCGCTTCAAGGACGTGGCCGACAAGAAGAAGGAGGTCACGCTGCTCGACCTCGAGGCGCTCGTCGGCGAGGAGATCCGCGAGCGTCAGGACCTCTTCACCCTGCGCAGCTTCGTGAGCCAGTCGGGGTCGGCGATCATCCCGACCTCGCAGGTCGAGGTCGAGGTCCGGGGCCGTCTGCGCCACGGCAAGAGCTTCTCCAACGGCACCGTCGAGTCGGTGTTCAAGGCGATCGACGACGCCGTGCGCATGAAGGGCAGCCTCGCCGACTACCAGGTGCGGGCCATCTCCGAGGGCAAGGACGCCCTCGCCGAGGTGCGCGTCGCGGTGACCGTCGACGGCGAGACCTACAACGGCCAGGCGGTCAGCTTCGACGTGATGGAGGCCTCGGCCAAGGCCTACGTGAGGGCGATGAACAACGCCGCCGGGGCGCAGGGGCGGGAGCGCCTGCAGGCGCGCGCGGCGACGACGGCGAAAGGGCAGTGATGGCGCACACGATCACCGAGAAGATCCTCGCCCGGGCCGCCGGCCGGGACGAGGTCGCGGCCGGCGAGATCGTCGAGGCACAGGTCGATCTCGCCCTGGCGAACGACATCACCGCGCCGCTCGCGATCGACGAGTTCGAGAAGGCCGGGTTCACGAAGGTCTTCGACCCGGCCCGCATCGCCCTCGTGCCCGACCACTTCACGCCCAACAAGGACATCAAGTCGGCCGGCCAGGTGAAGCGCATGCGCGAGTTCGCCCGCCGTCACGGCGTCGAGCACTTCTTCGAGACCGGCCGCGTCGGCATCGAGCACGTGATCCTGCCCGACATGGGCCTCGTCGCCCCGGGCGACCTCGTGATCGGCGCCGACTCGCACACCTGCACCTACGGCGCCGTCGCCGCCTTCTCGACCGGCGTCGGCTCGACCGACTTCGCCGCCGCGATGGCCTGGGGCCGGGTGTGGCTGCGTGTCCCCGAGACGATCCGCTTCGTCTACCACGGCCGCGCGCCGCGGTGGGTCGTGGGCAAGGACCTCATGCTGCACACGATCGGCCTGATCGGCGTCGACGGCGCCCTCTACAAGGCGATGGAGTTCGCCGGCGACGCGATCGAGACGCTCTCGATGGACGGCCGCTTCACGATGTGCAACATGGCGATCGAGGCCGGCGCCAAGAGCGGCATCGTCGGCTTCGACGAGAAGACGACGAGCTACCTCCAGGGCCGGCCCGAGGGCAGCCGGGCGCGCACCGCCGGCCAGGTCTTCGCGAGCGACCCCGACGCCACGTACGCGCGAGGTCGTCGAGATCGACGCCGCCGCCGTGCCGCCGACGGTGTCGAAGCCGCACCTGCCGTCGAACACGGCGCCGGCCGCGGGACTCGCGGACGTGCGCATCGACCAGGTCGTCGTCGGCTCGTGCACCAACGGCCGGCTCGCCGACCTGCAGCAGGCGGCCGGGGTGCTGCGCGGCCGCCGCGTGCACCCCGACGTGCGGCTCATCATCCTGCCCGGCTCGCAGGAGGTCTTCCTCGCCGCCAGCCGCGACGGCACGATGCAGGCGCTGGTCGAGGCCGGCGCCGCCTTCTCCACGCCGACCTGCGGCGCCTGCCTCGGCGGGCACATGGGCGTGCTCGCCGCCGGCGAGCGCGCCGTCGCCACCACCAACCGCAACTTCGTCGGGCGCATGGGGCACCCGGAGAGCGAGGTCTACCTCGCCAACCCGTACGTGGCGGCCGCCTCGGCGATCGCCGGCCACATCGCCACCCCCGACATGGTCGCCGCCGGCGCGGCGGAGGGCTGAGCGATGATCTTCGAGGGCACCGTCCACAAGTACGGCCGCGACGTCGACACCGACGTCATCATCCCGGCGCGCTACCTCAACACGAGCGACCCCGCCGAGCTCGCCGCCCACTGCATGGAGGACATCGACGCCGGCTTCGTCGCCCGCGTGAAGCCGGGCGACATCATCGTCGCCGGCGAGAACTTCGGCTGCGGGAGCTCGCGCGAGCACGCCCCCGTGGCGATCAGGGCGGCCGGCGTGAGCTGCGTCGTCGCCGCCTCCTTCGCGCGCATCTTCTACCGCAACGCCTTCAACACCGGGCTGCCGATCGTCGTCTGCCCGGAGGCCGCGCGCGAGGCCGAGGCCGGCGACCGTCTGCGGGTCGACGTCGTCGCCGGCCGCGTCGAGAACCTCACCAGGGGCACCTCGCACGCCGCCGACGCCTACCCCGAGTTCATGCGCGAGCTGGTCGAGAGCGGCGGGCTGCTGCCCTACGTGCGTCGCCGGCTCGAGACCGGAGAGGCGCGGCGCCGTGAGCGGCGAGCGGAGCGCAGGCGCACCGTCCAGACGAGGCAGGCCAGAGCGGGTACCGAAGGGACACCGCTCTGCGCCGCCGACGCCGGGCAGCGCCTGAACGGCGCGCGCCCAACGGATACGGACACAGTGCAAGCCCATTCGTCAGTGGAGAGAGGAACCATGGGGAGGACGTACAAGATCGCGGTGCTGCCGGGCGACGGCACGGGGCCCGAAGTGGTCGCAGAAGGATTGAAGGTCCTGCAGGCCGCCGCCGCCAAGCACCAGTTCGCGCTCGACCTGACGCACTACGACTTCGGCGGCGACCGCTACATGCGCACCGGCGAGATCCTGCCGGCCTCGGCCGTCGAAGAGCTGAAGGGATTCGACTCGATCTACCTCGGCGCCGTCGGGCACCCGGACGTCGAGCCCGGCATCCTCGAGAAGGGCCTGCTCCTCCGCCTCCGCTTCGAGCTGGACCAGTACATCAACCTGCGTCCCGTGCGTCTCTACCCCGGCGTCGAGACTCCGCTGAAGGACAAGGGCCCGAAGGAGATCGACTACACCGTGGTCCGCGAGAACTCCGGCGACATGTACGCCGGCGGCGGCGGGATCATGATGAAGGGCACGCCCGACGAAGTCGCCGTGCAGAACATGCTGTACAGCCGCGCCCAGGTCGACCGCTGCCTGCGCTGGGCGTTCGAGTACGCGCGCAAGCACGGCAAGAAGGCGCGCGGCAGCGGCCCGGACAACACCCTCGGCCTGGTGGGCAAGACCAACGTGCTGACGTACGTCTACGACCTCTGGTTCCGCCGCTTCAACGAGATCGGCGAGGAGGAGTATCCGGACATCAAGCGCGAGTACTACCACGTGGACGCCACCTGCATGTGGATGGTCAAGAGCCCGGAGTGGTTCGACGTCCTCGTGACCGGCAACATGTTCGGCGACATCATCACCGACCTGGGCGCCATCACCCAGGGCGGGATGGGCGTCGCGGCCGGCGGCAACATCAACCCCGAGGGCGTCAGCATGTTCGAGCCCATCGGCGGTTCGGCGCCCAAGTACACGGGCCAGGGTGTGATCAACCCCGTCGCCGCCATCGTGGCCGGCGCGATGATGCTCGACACCCTGGGCGAGAGCCAGGCGGCGCAGGACGTCGAGGGCGCCGTCGCCGAGGTCACCGGCACGAAGATGAAGGGCATGGCGTCCGGCCAGATGGGCTACTCGACGTCCGAGGTCGGCGACCTCGTCGCCGAGCGTGTA
>CAWBRS010000021.1:0-743095 GCA_963791345.1 uncultured Thermoleophilia bacterium
GAGGCACGGTCCGCGTAGACCCTCATCGTGTCCGAGCCGCCCGCCGACCTTCACGACGGCGTCGACCACGTGGCTCCCTTCGTGAGCCGGGCGGCGATGAGCTCGGTGGCCGCGGCGGCGGGCAGCGCGACCCCGGCCCCGCCCCACAGCGTGCTGCCGTCGATCACGGTGAGGCGCAGGCGTCGGGCGGCCGCGGCCGCGAGGAAGGCGCCCGCGCCGGCGGTCACGACCGGCAGCCCGTACCCGTACTCCAGCCTGGAGAGGACCTGGACGAGGCCGTCGATGACGAGGCGCACCTGTCGCTCGGCGAGGAAGCAGGCGACCTTGAGCAACTCCTCTTCGTCGAGCTGCTCGGCGTCGGCGCAGACCAGGCGCGCGAGGCGCGCGAGGGCCGCCTCGCGCGTCTTCGCCCGGCCGTCCGGCGTGGGGCATGTGTAGGCGCTCTCCGGCAGCCTCGCGAGCGCGAGGTAGACGTCGGCCATGAGGGTGAAGCTCTCTCCGGCGACCCGGCACCACCTGCCCCTGAGCGGCACCATCCCGGCCAGAGTGTTGGGGTTGCTGCGCACGACCCCCGTGTAGACCAGCTCGCCGGAGGCGAGGCGCGCCGTGTCGTTGCGCCCCTCGCAGGCGAGGCGCGCGTCGCGAACCGGGATGATGTCGGTCGTCGTGCTGCCCACGTCGACGAGCAGACAGTCGCGCACGAAGCGGGCGGCGTAGAGCGCGGCCGCGACCCAGTTGGTGGCGGCGAAGTCCAGCGGCCGCGTCAGGGCCTCGTCGAGAGGGACGAGCTCGCCGCGCACGCTGAGCGCCTGCGGGCCGCTGTGCGGGAAGGCGCGACGTACGGAGTCGAGCACGTGCGTCACACCGTCGCGCCTGGTGCGGAAGACGTCGGAGAGCTCGGCGGTCATCGTCACCGCCATCGGGTCGCCGTCGGTGACGCCGAGCTGGTCGGCCACGGCGCGCAGCATCTCCGCCAGGTCGTCGGGGGCGCGCCACACCTCGAAGGGGCGCACGGTGACGCGGCGCTCCTTGAGTGCGCCTCCGCGCACGACGGCGCGCGCCGCCTTGATGTGCACCCCGCCGATGTCCCAGCCGGCGACGGCGACGTCGTCAGGCATGCGCACGCACCGCCTCTCCGCCCGTGTCGCGGCGCAGGGCCTCCCCGCCCGTGTCCTGGCGCAGCGCCCTGTACCGCACCGTCGGGGGCAGCGTATCGCAGATGCACGCCCTCCAGTGAGCTTCCGCCAGATCGAAGGCCGGCCCGCGGCGCAGGCCGACGTACGAGGTGGTCAAACGCGGGTCGATCTCGATGAGGAAGCAGCCACCCGCCGCCAGGACGAGAGCGACGCCGACGTAGCCCCGCAGGCCGGGCACGAGGCCGACGGCGCGCGCCGCAGCCGCGGCGTCCCGAGGCGCCGGCACAAGGACCTCGCGGGAGTCGCGCGGCGGAGTGTCACGAGGTGTCCGGCGACGGCGAGACGGTCTCACCGATGACGAGCCGCAGGACGTTCGCCCACCCCGGAGGGTCGCCGTCGGCGGCGCCGTAGCCGGCGCGCTCGACGCGCAACGCCGGCATGTCCGCCACCTGCTCGCCGAGGGTCGTCACCACCGCGGCGCCGGTCGGCGTCGTGAGCTCGCGGCGCGGGCCGGCGACGTAGCACGTCCAGCCCTCGAGCAGACCGGCCGTGGCCGGCGCCGGCACCGGCAGCGTGCCGTGGGCGCAGGTGACGCGGCCGGAGCCGACGTTCACCGCTCCGACCAGCAGGCGATCGACCGCGAGGGCGTCGAAGCCGGCGACCGCGCCGACGACGTCGGCGAGGGCGTCGGCCGCCCCGATCTCGTGGAAGCGGACCTCGTCGACGGCCACCTCGTGCACGCACGCTTCGACCTCGGCGAGGCGGGAGAAGACGGCGATCGCCCGCCGGCGCACGGCGTCCGGCAGATCGCCGGCCTCGATCATCGCCGCGATGTCACCCAGGCCGCGGTGCTCGCTCTGCTCGGGGTAGGTCACATCGACCTTGGTCGCGGAGATGCCGTGGCGAACGACGGTGGCGGCGCTCAGGCGCAGCCCGTCGACGCCCAGGGTGTCGACCGCCGCCTGCAGCACGCCCGGCGACACGCCGACGTCGACCAGCGCGCCGAGCAGGAGGTCGCCGCTGACCCCGCTCGAGGGGTCGAGGTAGGCGACCCTCACGCCGCGTCCCCGCCGGCGCCCTCCGTCGTGTCGGGCTCCGGGCGCGTCTCGGTCGGGCGCCCCGTGGCCTGCACTCCTTCACGGGCCTCGTCAGGACCCGGCGTACGGTTGATCAGATTGGCGAGGTAGCCGGCGCCGAAGCCGTTGTCGATGTTCACGACCGAGACGCCGGGCGAGCACGAGTTGAGCATGCCGAGCAGGGCGGCGAGCCCGCCGAGGCTGGCACCGTACCCTATGCTGGTCGGCACGGCGATCACGGGGCAGGCGACGAGGCCGCCGACGACGCTCGCCAGGGCGCCCTCCATGCCGGCGACCGCGACCACGGCGCGGGCCTGATCGAGCAGCTCGCGGTACGAGAGCAGGCGGTGGATGCCCGCCACGCCGACGTCGTAGACACGCTCGACTTGGCTGCCCAGGGCTTCGGCGGTCACCGCAGCCTCCTCGGCCACCGGCATATCCGCGGTGCCGGCGCTGCAGACACAGACGAGGCCGATCGGGGTCACCGGCGCGGGATTGACGACGGCCAGCCGGGCCTCAGGGTGGAGGCGCGTGGGGACCCGGCGCGCCAGCTCATCCAGCTGCGTCGGGTCGGCGCGTGTCGCCAGCACGTTGGTGTGTCCGTAGGACACCATGCGCTCGGCGATCTCGACGACCTGGGCGACCGTCTTTCCCGAGCACAGGATCGCCTCACCGTAGCCACGGCGCAGATCGCGGTGGTGGTCGATGTGGGCGAATCCCAGTCCCTCGAACGGCAGCTTCCGCAGTCGCTCGACGACGGCGTCGACGTCGGCACTCCCGTCGCGCACGCTCTCGAGGAGGGCGCGCAGTTCGCCGGCCTTCATGTCCGGGACCCTCCCGCCGCCCGGAGTCCCGGACGGGCACCACGTCGCTGTCCTTCACCGGGCTCGAGTCTCACGGCCAGCAGCCTCCAGTCGACGCCGGCGGCGTCGGTCAGGCGAGTATAGCGCCCGCCGGCGGAGGCGGCGCCGACGCGCGCACAGCGGCGAGCCGGGCGGCGCCGCGGCGTGGCGTCAGCCCTCGTCGCCGCCGAAGATCGCCCGGGCGAAGGCGTCGGGGTCGAAGGGCCGCAGGTCCTCGAGCTGCTCGCCGACGCCGATGAGCTTGATCGGGATGCGCAGGGCGTCGTGGATCGCGACCACGATGCCGCCCTTGGCGGTGCCGTCGAGCTTGGTCAGCACGACGCCCGTCACGTCGACCGCCTCCTGGAACTGCTGCGCCTGGCGCAGGCCGTTCTGCCCGGTGGTGGCGTCGAGCACGAGCAGGGTCTCGTGCGGCGCCCCCGGCATCTGCCGCTCGATGACGCGGTGCACCTTCTCCAGCTCGCGCATGAGGTTGACCTGGGTGTGAAGGCGGCCGGCGGTGTCGACGAGCACGACGTCGGCGCCGCGCGAGCGCGCCGCCGCGATGCCGTCGTAGACCACGGCCGCCGGGTCGGCGTCGGCGGCCTGCTTGACGATGTCGCAGCCGACCCGCGACGCCCACTCGCTGAGCTGCTCGACGGCGGCGGCGCGGAACGTGTCCCCGGCGACCATGAGCGGGGTCTTGCCGAGCTGCTTGAGGCGCCAGGCGACCTTGCCGATGGTCGTCGTCTTGCCGGTCCCGTTGACGCCGACGACGAGCATCACGCTCGGGTCCGCGCTCACGTCGATGCGCTGCTGCTCGGGGTCCTCGGGCCGCAGCGTGCCGGCGATCACGGCGGCGAGCTCGTCCATGAAGGGGTCGCGGGCCTCGATGCGCCGCGCCGTGACCCGGCGCTCGAGCTCGTCGACGATCTTGACCGTGGCGTCGACCCCGACGTCGGCGAAGATCAGCGCCTCCTCCGTCTGCTCGTACAGGCGGCGGTCGACGCCGACGTAGATCGCGCCCTTGAGCTGGTCCTGCACGGCGCCGCGCGCCTTGCCCAGGCTGGTGCGGAGCTTGCCGAAGAAGCCGCGGCTCTCGCGCTCCTCCTCGGCGATGACCTCCGCCGGGACCTCCGCCTCGTCGATGCCCTTGAAGACCTCGTGCCACTCCACGCCGCTACCTCGCTCAGTCGCCCGTCGTATCCTCGGCTGGGCCGTCCGCCCCGGCGTCGTCGCCCGTCGTGCCGACGGCTTCCACCGCCCCCGCGTCGTCGCCCGGCCTCCCGTCATCGCCGCGTCCGTCCGCGCCGCCCCCCGTGCCGGCCTCGCCCCGGCCGCCGGCTTCGCGTGCCTCGCGGTCGATCTCCTCCTCCGCCATCCGCGCGCTGACCACCTGCGACGCGCCGTCCGCCCCCATCGTCACCCCGTAGAGCACGTCGGCCGCCCCCATCGTCCGCTTCTGGTGGGTGATGAGGACGAATTGAGTGCGATCGCGATACTCGCGCAGCAGGGAGACGAAGCGCGAGATGTTGACGTCGTCGAGAGCGGCCTCGATCTCGTCGAGGATGTAGAAGGGACAGGGGCGCGCGAGCACCAGGGCCATGAGGAAGGCGATCGCGACGAGCGCACGTTCGCCGCCGGAGAGCAGCTGCAGCTTCTTGCCCAGCTTCTTGGCCGGCTTGACCTCGACGGCGACGCCGGGGCCGGCCCCCTCCTCGTCGCCGGCGACGAGGATCAGCCGGCCCCTCCCGCCCGGGAACAGGACGCCGACCATGTGGCTGAACTGCTGCTCCACGGCGGCGAAGGTGTCGGTGAACTCGAGATCGATGCGCTCGGTGAGCTCGCGGATGAGCCCCTGCAGCTCCTCGAGCGAGCGCTCGAGGTCGCGCCGCTGCTCGCGCAGGAAGGCGGCGCGCTCGCCGAGCTCGGCGCACTCGGCCTCCGCCAGAGGGTTCACCGGGCCGATGCGCTCGCGGCGGCGCTCGAGGCGGGCGAGCTCGTCGCGCAGCGCCGCCGCCTCGCCGTCGTCGACGGGCGGCGCGAACGACGCCTGCTCCAGCGCCGCCGAGACCTCCTCGAGATCGAGGGCGATCTCGCGGCGGCGGTCGTCGAGGCGCGCCAGAGCGACCTCGACGTCGGTCCGCCGCGCCGCCGCGTCCTGCAGCCGACGCCGCTCCTCGGCCTCACCCTCGGCGAGACGGCGCAGGCCGTCGCGATCGAGACCGTCGGCGGCGGGCCCGAGCTCGTCGAGCCGGCCGGCGAGCGCCTCCGCCTGCGCGCGCACGGCGCGCAGGCGCGTACCGAGCTCCTCGCAGGCCGTCCGCACCCCGGGCGCCAGGTCGAGCCTCTTCTCGAGCTCGGCGAGGCGGCGGCGCCCTTCTTCGGCGCGTCCCTGAGCTCGCCGGCGCTCCTCCTCGGCACGGGCCCGGGCGCGGCGGCGCTCGTCGAGCTCGACCCGGGCCCGCAGCGTGGCGGCGAGGGCGTGCTCGTGCGCCGCCGCGGCCGTCGCCGCCACGGCCTCCGCGGCGGCCAGATCGGGCCCGAGCGACTGCAGGCGGACGAGCGTCGCCGCCGCGCCCGCCTGGAGCCCCTCGGCCTCAGTCGCCGCCTCGGCGATCTCGGCGCCCAGCGCCTCGGCCCCCCGGGTCGCGCGTGCGGCCCCGTCTTCGAGGTCGGCGACCCGCGAACGCAGCGTGGCGAGCTCGCGCTCCGCCGACTCGGCGGCGATGCGCGCCCGGCGCTCGGCCGTGGCGGCCTCCTCGCTGGCTGCGCGGCGCTCCGCCGCCCGGGCCCGGGCGCGCTCGAGCGCGGCGCTCTCTCGCACCTCGCGGGCGCGCACGGCGTCGAGACGCCCGCGCAGTGCCTCGAGGGCGGCGCCGCGCTCGAGCGCCAGCGCCGCCGGTACGCCGCCGGCGATGCCGAGCTGCCCGGCCGAAGGGCGGTAGTACTCACCACTGCGCGTCACGGCCAGGCCCGGGAACGATGCGGGGACGGCGCGCAGGTCGTCGACGATGACCACGTCGGCCAGCACGGAGGCGAGCTCCTCGTCACCCTCGAGCGTGAGCTTGTCGAGCAGGGGCGCGGCGCCCGGGAAGGCGGTCGCCGGCCGACGCCCGCGCCCCGAGAGCACGAGGCGCACCAGCCCGACGCCGGCACGCTTCAACGCACCGAGCAGCGCCCAGGCGTCGACGCGCTCGGGCACCGCCAGGGCGCCGGAGAGCTGCGCCAGCGCCGCCCCGAGGGCGCGTTCGTAGCCGGGTTCGCAACCGACGAGGCCGGCGATCTCCGCCGTCCCCGGGTACGCGGCGGCGAGGGTGAGCACCTCGGCGTCGACCTCGTGCACGTCGCCGAGCGCGGCCCGCAGGTCCTCGATCTCGCGCTCGAGGCTCGTGCGCTCGCGGGCCGTCTGGCCGTGTCGCGTCTCGGCCTCCTCGAGCTCGCGCTGGGCCTCGGCGGCGGCGGCCCCGGCGGCCTCGGCCGCCGTCGCCGCCGCCGCCGAGGCGGCCCGCGCCCCCCGCTCGGCCTCCTGGGCGGCGTCCAGACCCTCGCGCCTGCCCTCGAGCTCGGCGGTGAGGTGCTCCGCCTGCCGCTGCAACCGCGTGCGCTCGGCGCCCACGGCCTCGGCCCGCCGCTCGAGCCGCGCCGCGTCGGCGAGCGCGTGGTCGCGCTCGCGCTGGGCGGCGCCCGCCTCGGCGCGCAGGCGGCCGGCCTCTGCCTGGGCGTCGGCCAGCGCCGCCTCCGCCCCGGACTGCAGGCGCGCCGCCTCGGCCGCTGTCTCCTCGAGAGCCTCGTCCTCGCGGCGACGGACCTCGGGGTCGGGGTCCTGCTCGCCCGCGGCCAGCTCGGCGAGCAGGCGCTCGCGCTCGGCCCGCCCGGCGCGTTCGACCTCGTCGAGCAGGCGCACGCGCTGCGCGGCCAGGCGTTCCGCCGCCTCGAGACGACCGTCGAGCGCACGCACGCGCAGCAGGCGGCGGGTACGCCGCTCGCGTTCGGCGAGGCGCTTCGCGAAGGCTTCCTCCTCGCCGGCGCGCGCGGCGGCCAGCGCCTCGAGGCGCCGCTCGGCGTCGGCGCGCTCGGCGTCGAGACCGGCCTCCTCGGCGTGCCGCCGGACGAGCGCCTCGTCGACCGTCGCAAGCTCGCCGGAGAGCAGCCGCCCGCGCACGCCGGCGATGTCGGTCTCGACCGCGCGCCGCTGCTCGGCCGCGCTGGCCTGGCGACGCAGAGGCGCGAGCTGGCCGCCGACCTCGCGCTCGACCGTCTCGGCGCGCTCGAGGTTGCGGCGCACCTCGCGCAGCTTGAGCTCGGCGCGCTCGCGGCGGCGCTTGTAGACACCGAGGCCCGCGGCCTCCTCGATCTGGTCGCGGCGGTCCTCGGGCTTACCGGCGAGGAACGACTCGACCTTGCCCTGCCCGATGATCGAGTGCAGCTCCTTGCCGAGGCCGACGCCGGCCATGAGCTCGACGACATCGGTCAACCGGCATGGGCTCTGATTGACGAGGTACTGCGACCCGCCGTCGCGGCCCACACGGCGCACGACGCTGACCTCCGGCGTCGGCAGCGGCAGGGAGCCGTCGGCGTTGTCGAACACGAGCTCGACCTCGGCGGCGGCGCTCCCCCGGCGCCCGTCGCTGCCGGCGAAGATGACGTCCTGCATCGAGGACCCGCGCACCTCGGTCGGGCTCTGCTCGCCGAGCGCCCACTGCACGGCGTCGGCGATGTTGCTCTTGCCGCTGCCGTTGGGCCCGATGATCACCGCCACGCCGGGCTCGAAGAGGAGCTCGGTGCGGGTCGGGAAGGACTTGAAGCCGCGCAGGCGCAGGGCGCGCAGGTACATCTAGCGCGACCTCGACATCTAGTGGTCCTTCGTGCCGCGGCCGGACCTGCGGCGCGCCGCGCCGCCGGACGCCGGCCGCTCGTCGGCTGCACCGGCAGCCGATCGCTTCTCAGCGGCACCCGCCGCCGGTCGCTTCTCCGCGGCGCGGGGAGCCGGCGGCGCCGGCGGTGTTCCTTGGCCCGAATCGGCCACCGGCGCCGCGACCGCGGCGCTCGTGGCCGGTGTGCGCCGCCGCGACCGCCCTCCGCGCCGCCTCGGGGCAGCTGCCGTGGTCGTGGGCTCCGCCTGCTGGTCCGCGACGGCGCCTTCGCCGGAGGCGCCCGCGGCGCCGCCCTCGGGTGCGGGTCTGGCGGCACGGGTACTCGGCGCCGTCGTGCTCGCGCGGGGCTTCGGCGCCTTGGTCCCGCTCCGGCGCTTCGGCGAATCGGCCTCGGAAAGGGGGCTGGGCGCATCGTCCGCGACTCGGCCCGCGGGCTTCACCGCGGTGGGCCGGCGCCTCGGCGACGTCGGCGCACCCGCGGGCTCCGCGGCGCCGGCCCCTCCGTCGGCGCCGGCAGCCTCGCTCTTGACCTCCGGCCGGCGGCTCCGCAGGCGCGCGCGCCGCTTGCCGCGCCGCTCGCGGTCCTGGAGCTCGGCGAGCGCCTCCGCCGCGGCGTCCTGCTCGGCGCGCTTCTTGCTCGAACCGACGCCGCGACCCAGGGCCTCGCCGTCGATGACGACCTCGATCTCGAACTCGCGGTGGTGCGGAGGGCCGATGGTGGCCACGAGACGGTAGCCGACGCCGCAGCCGAGACGCGCCGCGTACTCCTGGAGCTCCGTCTTGTGGTCGACGTAGCTCTCTTCGGCGAAGTCGATGTGCTCGGTGAAGGCCTCGACCACGGCGGGTCTCACGGCTTCGTAGCCGAAGGTGACGTAGAGCGCGCCGATGAGCGCTTCGGTGAGGTCGGCGAGCACGTTGGTGTTGGCCATGAGCTGCGCGGCCTCGCCCTCGGCGATGCCGTCGGCGCGCTCGCGCATCGTGCGTCCGAGGCCGAGTTTGGCGGCGACCTTGGCGCAGGTCGCACGGCTGACGACGTACGCCCGCAGGCGCGCCAGATGGCCCTCGCTGAACGCAGGGAAGCGGCGGTAGAGCTCGGTGGTCACCGCCAGGCTGAGCACGCTGTCACCGAGGAACTCGAGACGCTCGTACGAGTCGACGCGCTCACTCGCCCAGGAGGTGTGCGTGAACACCCTCCTGAGCGTGGCGTCATCGAGCTGCTCGGCCAGGCTGAGCAGGCGCTTGCCCATCACCGTCCCCCGCAGGGGACGAGGGGACGTCTCCCTCAGCGAGGAGACGTCCCCTCGTCCTCCACGCACCGTCGGGTTACTGGAGCTTCAGCTCGTCGGCGCGCGCCATCACGAAGTCGACGGCGTCGCCCACGGTCTTGATCTCGGCGGCCTCTTCGTCGCTGATCTTGATGCCGAAGCGCTCCTCCATGGTCATCACCAGTTCGACCAGGTCGAGCGAGTCGGTCTCGAGGTCCTCCTGGAAGCGGGCCTCCATCGTGACCTTGTCCTCGTCGACCGAGAGGGTCTCGACGAGGATCGTCTTGACGTGCTCGAAGACCTCTTCACGCGTCATGCGGCCAACCTCCGGGGTCAACGTTTGACGTAGTCTACCGAATGCGCCGCAGGGGAGAAAGCGGCCTCGGCAGGCGCCCTCAGGAGGCGCCCTCCGGCGACACCCGAGCCGCCGCTCCGGCCGCCGCCTCGCGCTCGCCGGCGAGCTCGGCGGCGATCGTCGGCAGCAGTGCGGTGACGACGCCGCGGCGCCCCTGCCGGATGGCGTTGGCGATGCCGCGCGCGCCCCGGAGCTCCCGTGCGCGATGACGCACGGGGGCGCTCATGCCGACGAGGAAGGCGCCGCCGTACTCCTCCGGGTCGAGCGCGGCGCGCAGACGCAGCAGCTCGCCGCGCAGGGCGAGGGCGCCGAGCTTGGTCACCGCGGAGTGGTCGATCGCCGTGCGCAGCGCGCTGCATGATGGCGCGCGCCGTGCCCTCGATGCGTCTTGAGGGCGACGTTGCCGGTGAAGCCGTCGGTGACGACGACGTCGACGACGCGCGTTCATGACGTCGCGGCCCTCGACGTTGCCGTAGAAGTCGATGCGCTCGGTCGGCGGCGATCAGCCGGTGCGCCTCGATGACGAGCTGGCGTGCCCTTGGTCGGCTCCTCGCCGATCGAGAGCAGGCCGACCCGGGGCTCGTCGATGCCCATCAGCTCGCGGGCGAAGACCTGGCCCATGAGGGCGAACTGGCGCAGGTGCTCGGGGCGCACCTCGGCGTTGGCGCCCACGTCGAGGAAGGCGATCGGGCAGCGGGACGGCCGGCATGATGGTGCAGATGCGCCGGCCGCTGCACGCCCTTGATGCGGCGGACGTAGAGCAGGCCGCAGGCCAGCATGGCGCCGGTGTTGCCGGCGCCGACGAAGGCGTCGGCGGCGCCGTCGGCGACCAGCTTCGCGCCGACGACGATCGACGAGTCGGTCTTGCTGCGGGCGGCGCTCGCCGGCTCGTCGCCGGAGCCGATCACGTCGGCGGCGTGGACGATCTCGACGTGCGCGCGCGCCGGCGACGAGGGGGCGCAGGCGCGCCTCGTCGCCGACGAGGACCACGGTGAGCGACGGCGCGGCGACCGCGAGGGCGCCCTCGACCACGGCCTCGGGCGCGTTGTCGCCGCCGGCCGCGTCGACGGCGACGCGGACACGGCGGTCGTCGGCGACCGCGCTCCAGGCGGCGGTGACTTCGTGCGGTGAGGTGTAGCGGCGCGCGGCCCGGTCGCTCATGCGCCCAGGTCGGCCACGAGGCGGTCGACGTCGACCCGCTCCTCGAAGACGCCGGCGATGAGCTCGACCTTGGCCGGCTCCTTGACGCGCAGGCGGCCGAACAGGCGCCGCAGGCCGTCGGCCGCGGTGACCGTGTCGGCGTCGACCGAGATCAGCGGCACGCCGTTCTCCTCGGCGCGCTCGAGCACCGAGGCGCTGGGCACGTAGGTCGCCGGTGAGCACGACGGCGACGGTCGGCGTGTCGAGGGCGGCGAGGATCACCTCGGCGCGGTCGCCGCCGACGATGACCACCTTGTTGGGCGTGAGCTGGAAGTAGCGCAGGGCGTGCTCGGGGCTCATCGCCCCGATCATGTAGGTCTCGACGAGGCGGTCGCCGTACTGCTCGCAGCACACGTAGGTGCCGTCGAGCGCCTCGACGATCTCGGAGACCGAGACCGCCGAGAGCCGGGCGTCCTGGGCGATGGCGCCGTAGCTGGCCACCCCGCTGCGCTCGAGGAAGCGCGCGTACTGGGTCTCGACCAGCCCGAGGCGGCTCTCGGGGACCATGTTGAAGATGACCCCGAGGAGGTGCTGCTTGAGGGCGTCCTTGACGTACATGATGTCGTCGAGCAGGCGCGCGCCGGCGAACTTGGCCACCAGCACGCGTGGCGAGGTCGAGGTGGCGCACCACCTCGGCGCCGCTGGTGCGCAGGAAGCGGCCCTGCCAGATCTCGCCGAGACCCTCGCAGACGACGACGTCCTTGCCGGCGGCGATGCGGCCGAAGGCGGACTCGACGCGGCTCATGGCGTCGACCTCGGAGCCCGAGAGCACGTCGTGGAGGGCGTCCTCGTCGAGGACGACCGGGCAGACGTCGGCCGGGTCGTCGTCGAGCTCGAGCAGGTCGGCGACGAAGGCGGCGTCCTCGTCGAAGAGGACGCCCTCGGCGCGCGAGGCGAGCGTGCCGACGGGCTTGAAGTAGCCGGCCGTGAGGCCGCGAGCGCGCAAGGCGAGGCAGAGGCCGACGGCGGTGGTCGTCTTGCCCCCGCTGCCTTGGGTCGAGGCGACGTAGAGCGACTTCACCTGGGTCCCTCCACCCCCCGGGCGGAGACTAGTCCGCTTCGAGGACGATCACTTCGCGGCCCTTGTAGGTGCCGCACTTGGGACAGGCGCGGTGCGGGAGCTTGGGGCTCTTGCACTGCGGGCACACGCTCGCGGTCTCGACGCTGAGCTTCTGCTGCGCGCGGCGCGCGTCGCGCTTGCGCTGCGAGGTCTTTCTCTTGGGGACGGGCATCTCTGTTGACTCCTCGGTCGACCGGCGGCGCATTTTACTGCACCGCCGGGAGATAGTACACCACGGGGGCGACGGGCGCGGCCCCGGGGCCCTACTCCTCGTGCCTGTGGCCGGGGTCTTCGTTGAGGTCGGCGCCGCACACCGGGCAGAGCCCGGCGCAGTCCTCGCGACAGACGATCTGCAGCGGCAGAGCCTCGCCGATGAGGTCGCGCACCCAGCGCTCGACGTCGAGGACGAAGCCCCGGGCGTAGCCCTCGGGGGCTTCGTCCTCGTCGTCCTCCCACTCGACGCCCTCGGAGTCGCCGCGGCGCACGTAGTCGACGCCGCTCGCCTCCACGGGCACGCGGGCCTCGCCGAGACAGCGCTGGCACGGCCCCTCGATCTCGGTCTCCAGGTGAGCCTTGAGGGTGAGCTGGTCGTCGACGCGGGCGGCGTCGAGCTCGAGCTCGACGACGCCGCCCGGGACGGCGTACTCGACGCTGCCGAACACGAACGGCGCGGTCTCGACGGGCAGGCTGCGCCAGGTCTCGCTGTCGGAGCCGAAACGCAGGGAGCGCAGGTTGAAGCGACGCACGGGGCGCCTCCGGTGACGAGGTGAACGACGCGAACGACGGTCGCCTGCGGGCCGCGGGCCGAGTCAGACGCGGGCGCCGAGCCCCGTCAGACCCGATCCCCAGCCGGGGTCAGGCGCGGTTCAGGGCTGCAGCTCGTCGCCGCCCTCGCCCCGGCCCTGCAGGCGCTCGCGGCCGCGCTGCACGGCGGCGAGGAACTTGTCGAGGTTGACCTCGAGGTTGCCCAGCATCTCGTCGGCGTAGTCCTCGGCGCCGAGGCGGATCTCGCGCTCGCGCTCGCGCGCGTCCTCGATGATCTCCTGGCCGCCTGGCGCTCGGCCGCCGCACGACCTCCTTCTCGGAGGCGAGCTGCTCGGCCTGCTCGCGGGCCTCCTCGAGGATGCGCTCGGCCTCCCGCTTGGCCTCGGCCAGCATCTCCTGGCGCTCCTTGACGATCCAGCGCGCCTGCTTGATCTCCTCGGGGATGGTCGCGCGCATCTGGTCGAGGAGGTCGTAGATCTCCTCGCGGTCGACCCTCACCTGTCGGTCAGCGGCACCGTGCGGGCGTTGTGGACCAGGTCGTCGAGCTTGTCGATGAGCACCAGGACGTCCATCTTGAGCGATCCTCCTTGGCTGGCCTACCCGCGCGTCGGGAACAGCTCGCCGCAGGCGGCGGGCCACAGGCGGCGGCACGAGGTCGTCGACCTCGCCGCCGAACGCCGCGATCTCCTTGACGCCGCTCGAGCTCAGGAAGCTGTACTCGGGCGAAGCCATCATGAACACTGTTTCGATGTCGGGGGCCAGCTTCCTGTTGAGCTGCGCCATCGCGAACTCGTACTCGAAGTCGGAGATGGCCCGCAGGCCCTTGAGGATGACGTGCGCGTCCCAGCGCCGCGCGAACTCGACGACGAGCTCATGGAAGCGGTCGACGATCGACGTTGGGGTGCTCCTGCAGCGCGTCGCGCAGGAAGACCTCGCGCTCGTCGGCGTCGAAGAGCGTCTGCTTGCGCGTGGGGTGATCGATGAGGCCGACCACGACGCGCCCGAACTTGCAGGCGCCGCGGCTGATGATGTCGAGGTGCCCGACCGTGACCGGGTCGAAGGTGCCCGGGCAGATCGCGGTCACGTTGTGTGGCATCAAACTCGCTCCTCGCCGGCCGCCATGAAGGCGACCTGCGTGTCTCCGTAGCGTCTTGACCCGCTCGGTACGCCACGGCAACCGGAGAGCCTGGTCGCGTCGCGTCTCGAGAACGACGAGCGCCCCCGGCGCCAGGAGCGGCGCCAGCAGACGCGCGAGGTCGCCCTCGAGCTCGCCGTAGCGGGCGTAGGGCGGGTCCGCAAAGACGAGAGTATACATCTCGCCACCGCGAGCGTCAGCGACGAGCGCGCGGCGTGCGTCGACCGCGGCGATACGCGCCGTGGGCCCCGAGGGCGGCGCGCGGAGACGGAGTCCCGATCCACCGCCGCAGTACGTCGACGCCGACGGCGGCGAGATTGGTCCTCAGGGCGTGCAGCGCCGGGCGGTCGCGCTCGACGAAGGTGCAGTGCGCGGCCCCGCGCGACAGGGCCTCGATGCCCAGCGCCCCGCTGCCGGCGAAGAGATCCAGCACGTGGCGGCCGGCCAGGGGGCCGGACACCGCCGCGGCACTCTCCCCCGGCGCCGCCGTGCCCGCCCGACGCACGAGGTCTTCGAGCACGTCGAAGACCGCCTCGCGTACGCGATCGGACGTGGGGCGCGTGGCGCGGCCGCCCGGGGCGCGGAGCGCCCGGCCGCGCCACGCGCCGCCGACGACCCTCATCGTCCGTCCCCGCCGACCGTCATCGTGCGTCCCCGCCGACCGTCATCGCCCGCCCCGCTCAGCGTCATCGACCACCTGCACCGACCCACAGCCGGCCCCGTCGTCGCGCTCGCTCGTCCTCTATACTGCGACCCGGACACGAGCCTCCCCATGACCGACGCCACACCGTACATCCTCGTCGCGCTCGTCGCGCTGCTCAACCTGCCCTTCGGGGCCTGGCGCGTCACGACGACCCGCTACTCGCTGCTCTGGTTCCTCGCCATCCACGTGCCGATCCCGCTGGTCATCGTCGTGCGCCTGGCGATGGGCTACGGCTACGCGCTCGTGCCGTTCCTCGTCGCCGGCGCGATCGCCGGACAGGTCATCGGCGCGCGCCTCTTCGCCGCCTGGCGCGCCCGCCGCCGGCCGACCGGCGTCGGCCGGCGACTGAGACCGGGCGCCCGTTCGCCGACCGGCGCCGCCGGCGGCTGAGGCGACGCGCCGGCGAGTCTTCGCTCAGTCCCTGCCGAGGATGACCGCCGGCCGCTCGACAGGGCCGTCGGCGAGCGTGAACGCTTCGCCCAGCCTCGCGCCGGCGGCCTCGCGGCGACGCCGGTCGCGGGCGTAGACCGTGCCCAGCACGTCGCCGCTGCCGACCTCGTCGCCCACGCGACAGGCGAGCACGACGCCGGCCGCCGGGTCGACGTCGTCGTCGACCGTGCGCCGGCCGGCGCCCGAGAGCTGGGCGGCCTGCCCCACGGCGAGCGCGTCGATCGCCGCCACCGTGCCGGAGCGCTCGGCCTTGACCTGCTCCTCGGCGAGGCGGTGGAACTCGCCCGGCTTCCAGCGCCCGCCCTGCACGTAGCACCAGCGCTCGAAGGCCTCGGCGGCGCGGCCTTCGTCGAGGGCGGCCGTGGCGCGGCGGCGGGCCTCGGCCTCGTCGAGGCCGAGGTCGGACGCCGCCAGGAGCACGGCCGCCAGCTCGAGGGCCACGGCCCGCACGTCCTCGGGCCCGTCGCCCTCCAGCACCCGCCAGGCCTCCTCGACCTCGATGCGGTTGCCGACCGTCATCCCCATGGGCGCGTCCATGGCCGTGTACAGGCAGGCGACGCGCCGCCCGTAGGCCTCGCCGATGAGGCGGCAGCGGCGCGCCAGGTCGCGGGCGTGCTCGAGGTCGTGCATGAAGGCCCCGCGCCCTACCTTGATGTCGAGCGCCAGCACCGAGGTCCCGGTGGCCACCTTCTTCGCCATGATGCTGGCGGCGATGAGACCGTCGTCCTCGATCGTCGCCGTCACGTCGCGCAGGGCGTAGAGGATGCGGTCGGCGGGCACCACGCGCTCGCTCTGGCTCACCACGGCCACGCCGATGCGCTCGAGCTGGCGCACGAACTCGCCCTGCGAGAGCTGCACCTTGAAGCCGACGATCGACTCGAGCTTGTCGAGCGTGCCGCCGGTGTGACCGAGGCCGCGCCCCGACATCTTGCCGAAGACCCCTCCGCAGGAGGCGACGATGGGCGCCAGCACCAGCGTGACCTTGTCGCCGACGCCGCCGCTCGAGTGTTTGTCGAGGATCGGGCGGCGCACCACACCGAGGTCGAGGGTCTTGCCGCTCTCCACCATCGCCCGCGTCAGGGCCACGGTCTCGTCGTCGTCCAGGCCGCGGAGGACGATCGCCATCAGCAGGGCGCTCGCCTGATACGCGGGGATGGTGCCTTTGACGACGCCCTGGACGAAGTAGTCCAGACGGTCCGCGTCGAGCGCCTGCCCGTCGCGTTTGCGAGCGATGATGTCGGTCACGACGTCCACGGTCACCTCGAAGTGTCGGGGGTGGGAAGGGGCCAGGGGTGCGACGGCCGCGGGGCCGTCGCGGCACGACCCGCCGGCACGCCCTCGAGCAGGGGCCCGAGGACGGCGCGCAGGGCGGGCTCGAAGGCGGCGGCGGCGGCGAGCACGTCCCCGTGCTCGCCCACGGCCGCCGCCCGGTTCACGACCAGAGCGATCAGGTCCACCTCGACGCCGCAGTCACGGGCCGCGCGCACCTCGGGCGCGGTCGACATGCCGACGACGTCGCCGTAGGCCGCGAGCCAGGCGACCTCGGCCGGCGTTTCGTACTGCGGGCCGGGGACGGCGACGTAGACGCCGGCGCGCGCCGGGACGTGCGCCGCCAGGGCGGCGCACACGTTCGCGGCGCGCGCCGCATCCGTCGCCGCCATCCGCACGGGCTCGACCGCGGGCGCCTCCTGCAGGTCGACGACCTCGACGGCGACGAGCGCCTCGCCGGGCGCGATCGACGGCCGCAGGGCGCCGCACGAGTTCGTCAGGACGAGGCGGCGCGCGCCGGCCGCGCAGAGGTCGCGCAGCGGCCGCTCGAGCTCTTCGCGCGTCCAGCCCTCGTAGAGATGCGGTCTCCCCCACGCCAGGCCGACGCGCAAGGCGCCGCGGCGGCCGAGGAGAAGACGCGAGGCGTGGCCGGGCGACGCCGCCGACCGGCCAGCCGAGCTCGGCGTAGCCCAGCTCGGCCTCGATCTCGACGCCGTCGGGCACGACGGCGAGGCCGGAGCCGAAGACGACGGCGGCGTCGAGCGGCGGGAGCGCCGCCGTCACGACCGGCCCTCGCGCCGGCCGCCCGGCCGGCACGACGCGCGTCCGGCCGGCCGCCCGGGCCGGCAGCGCGGTCCGGCCGGCCCGACGGGGATCGGCCGGCCGGCCAGCGGCGGCGTCTCCCCGGTCAGGGCGGCGAAGGCCGTCGCGCCGACGTCGGAGAAGACACCGTCGTAGCGCCCACCTCGCAGGCCCAGCGCCATCAGCGGCGCGTACTCGCGCGAGTGGTCGGTGCTCGCCGTCGTCGGGTCGACGCCGTGGTCGGCGCAGAAGACGAGCACGTCCCCGGGTCGCAGCCGCGCCTCGAGCCGCGGCACGAAGGCGTCCACGGCGGCGAGCCCGCGGGCGAAGCCCTCGGCGTCGTTGCGGTGCCCGTAGACCATGTCGAAGTCGACCAGGTTGGCGAAGAGCAGGCCCTCGTCCATCTCCCTCAGGTGACGCTCGCAGGCGAGGAGACCGTCGGCGTTGTTCGTCGTGTGGTCGTCGACGTCGACGCCGCGCTGGGCGAAGATCTCGCCGATCTTGCCGACGCCCACGACCGGCACGCCGCGCTCCTGCAGCAGGTCGAGGTAGGTCGGGCCGGTCGGCGGCAGGGCGAAGTCGCGGCGGCGCTCGGTGCGCACGTAGGCGCCGCTCGGGCCGGTGAAGGGCCGCGCGATCACCCGCCCGACGGCGTGCTCGCCGGTCAGGATGCCGCGCGCCGCGGCGCACCACTCGTAGAGCTGCTCGATCGGGACGACGCCCTCGTGGCAGGCGATCTGGAAGACGGAGTCGGCGGAGGTGTAGACGATGGGGCGGCCGGTGGCGACGTGCTCGTCGCCGAGCTCCTCGATGATCGCCGTGCCCGAGGCGGGGCGGTTGGCGAGGACGCGGAGGCCGACGGCGCGCTCGAAGGGCTCGATGACGTCGGCCGGGAAGCCCTTCGGGTAGGTCGGGAACGGCCGCTCGACGACGAGCCCCATGAGCTCCCAGTGGCCGGCGGTCGTGTCCTTGCCGGCGCCGCGCTCGAGCAGGCGACCGTACGTCGCCTCGGGGCGCGGCGCCGCGGCGGCAGCGCCACCGGCGGCAGTGCACGATGCCGACGGCCGCCTCGCCGCCCAGCGGCCCGACGATCTCGCCGAGCCCGAGGGCGTTCAGGTTGGGCAGCGCCACGCCGGTCGCCTCGAGCACGTGGCGCAGCGTGTCGGAGCCCTCGTCGCCGTAGGCGGCGGCGTCGGGCAGCGCGCCGGCCCCGACGCCGTCGAGCACGATGACGGCGACGCGGGTCACGACGCTCCCGCGTCGCTCGCCCGCCGTCGTCGCGCGGCGTCGATCCCCCATCGGCCCCCCTGCCCCGCCGCGCCCGCGGGTGGGTCTCGAGGAAGACCTCGCGCAGATGCTCGACGGTGACGTGGGTGTAGATCTGCGTCGTCGCGACCGAGGCGTGGCCGAGCATCTCCTGCACGCTGCGCAGGTCGGCGCCGGCGGCGAGCAGGTGCGTGGCGAACGAGTGACGGAAGGTGTGGGCGCTGGCGCGGCCGAGGAGGTCGGCGCGCCGCAGGGCCCGGCGGAGGACGTAGTCCAATCCCTGCCGGGTCAGCGGCGCGCCCCTCGCGTTCAGCAGCAGCTGGTCGCGGCGGCGGCCGCGCAGGAGCGTGCGGCGCCCGTCCCGGGCGTACCGCCGCACGGCGTCCGCGGCCGCCGCCCCGAGCGGGACGACGCGCTCCTTGTCGCCCTTGCCGAGGCAGCGCACGAGGCCGCCCTCGAGGTCGACGTCGGCCTCGCGCAGCCCGACGAGCTCCGAGGCGCGCAGGCCGCAGCCGTAGAGCAGCTCGAGGGCGGCCAGGTCGCGCTGCCCCAGCGGCCCGGTGGGCACGATCCGCGTCAGCACGCGCTCGACCTCCTCGACCGACAGCACGCGCGGCAGGTCCTCGCGCCGCTTCGGCGCCCGCACGCGGTCGACGGGGTCCTTCTCGAGCACGCCCTCGCGGACGAGGAAGCCGTAGAGGCCGCGCACGGCGGCGAGGCGCCGGGCGACGGAGGAGCCCGCCCCGGCGCCCCCCGGGCCGGTGAAGAACGCCTCGATGTCGTCCTCCCCCGCGCCTCGCACGGTGACCCCGCGCTCGCGTAGGAACGCCGCGAGCCGCTCGAGGTCGCGTCGGTACGCGGCGACCGTGTTCGGGCTCGCGCTGCGCTCGTAGGCCAGGTAGTCGAGAAAGTCCTGCGACGTCGGCGTCCACCACGGCCACGGATCTGGGCTCGCCCACGAGGGCCTCCGCGCTCAGAGCGCCGCGGCGCCGGCGACGCGCACCAGCGCGTGGGCGACGCGGTACACGTCGCCGAGGCGCGCGACGGCGATGCGCTCGTGCGACGAGTGCACGTCCTCGAAGCCGACGCCCAGAGTCACGGCCGGCAGGCCGCGGAGGTTGAACACGTTCGCGTCGGAGCCCCCGCCGCCGCCGATCGGGTGCGGCTCGACGTCGCAGGCGGCCAGGGCCGCCAGAGCGAGCCGCACCGGCAGGCTGTCGTCGGCGTGCACGTAGCCGCGGAAGTCCTCGTCGATCGTCACCGTGACGTCGACGCCGGTCTCGGCGGCGGCCACGTTGCACGCCTCGACCATGTGCCCGACCTGGGCGGCGAGGCTCGCTTCGTCGCGGCCGCGCGCCTCGGCGGTCAGGACGCAGCGTTCGGGCACGACGTTGACCGCCGAGCCGCCCTCGATGAGGCCGACGTTGGCGGTCGTGCGTTCGTCGAGGCGCCCGAGCCGCATGGCGGCGACGGCGCGCGCCGCGGCGACGACCGCGCTGCGTCCGTTCTCGGGCTCGATGCCGGCGTGGGCGCCGCGCCCCCGGAACTCCACGGTCAGCCGCCTGAGCGTCGGCGCCGACATGACGATCGTGCCGACCGGACCCTCGCTGTCGAAGACGAAGCAGGCGTCGGCCGGGATGGATGCGACCTCGAGGGCCGCGGCGCCCTTCAGGCCGACCTCCTCTGAGGCCGAGATGACGAAGCTCACGTCGCCGGCCGGCGGGTCGGCCGCGAGGTCCTCGGCCACCTGCAGGAGCACGGTCACCGCGGCTTTGTCGTCGGCGCCGAGGGCGGTCTCGCCGTCGGTGCGGACGACGCCGTTCTCGACGATCACCGTCGGCGGCCGCTCGATCGGCACCGTGTCCATGTGGGCGGAGAGGGCGATGGGGACGCCGCCGCCGGTGCCCTTCACGGTGGCGAGGAGGTTGCCGCTCTCGGCGCCCGTCCGGGCGGCGGAGTCGTCTTCGCTCACGCTCAGCCCCGCCGCCCGCAGCCGCGCCTGGATGAGCTCGGAGACGGCGCGCTCGTGCCCGGAGGGCGACGGCAGCGGCGACGAGCTCGAGGAACCGCTCGAGCAGCTCGTCGCTCGTCGCCCGCGCCGGACCGGCGGCGCCGGCGCGGTCGCCGTCGCCTGGATCGACCCTCGGCCGCCCGGCCTCCGGCGGAGCGCTCACGTCGCGCAGACCTCCTCGACCTCGTCCTCGCGGCCGGCGCGCAGGCGCGCCGCGGCGGCGACGAACTCGCGGAAGAGCGGCGCCGGCCGGTTCGGCCGCGACTTGAACTCGGGGTGGAACTGCGAGGCCACGAACCACGGGTGGTCGGCGATCTCGACCATCTCGACGAGACGGCCGTCGGGTGACGTGCCCGACACCACGAGCCCGGCCGTCTCGAGCTGCGGCCGCAGGTCGTTGTTGACCTCGTAGCGGTGCCGGTGCCGCTCGCGGACCTCGTCCTCGGCGTAGGCCGCGTGCGCCTTCGTGCCCGGCACGACGCGCACCGGCGAGGCGCCCAGCCGCATCGTCCCGCCCATGTCCTCGATCTTCTTCTGCTCGGGCAGCAGGTCGATGACCGGGAAGGGCGACTCGGGGTCGAACTCGGCCGAGTTGGCGTCGCTCATGCCGCACACGTTGCGCGCGAACTCGATGACCGCGCACTGCATGCCCAGGCAGACGCCGAGGTAGGGCATCTTGCGCTCGCGGCAGTAGCGGATGGCGTCGATCTTGCCCTCGATGCCGCGCTCGCCGAAGCCGCCCGGCACGATCACGCCGTCGGCGTGACAGAGCCGCTCGACGACGGTCGCCTCGTTCAGCTCCTCGGAGTCGACCCAGAGGATCTCGAGCTCGCGCCGCACGGCGAGGGCCGCGTGCTTGAGGGCCTCCCAGACCGAGAGGTAGGCGTCGTGGAGCTGCACGTACTTGCCGACCAGGGCGATCGTGACCTTGCCCTTGCAGCCGTCGATCGCCTCGACGAGGTCCTCCCACTCGCTGAGGTCGGGCGGGCCGACGTCGAGGTGCAGCATGCGCACGGCGAGGGCATCGAGGCCCTGCTCGTGCATGACCAGCGGCACCTTGTAGATGTCGTCGGCGTCGGGCGCCGAGACCACGGCGTCGGGGTCGACGTCGCAGAACAGGGCGATCTTCTCGCGGATGTCCTGGTCGAGCGGCTCCTCGGAGCGGGCGACGATGATGTCGGGCTGGATGCCGATCTCGCGCAGCTCGGCGACCGAGTGCTGGGTCGGCTTGGTCTTCAGCTCGCCGGCCGCCCCGATGAACGGCACCAGGGTGACGTGGATGTAGAGGACGTGCTCGCGGCCGACGTCCTTGCGGAACTGGCGGATCGCCTCGAGGAAGGGCAGGCTCTCGATGTCGCCGACGGTGCCGCCGATCTCGGTGATGAGCACGTCGACGTCGAGGCTCGGCGGCCAGCACGGTGCACGCGCGACTTGATCTCGTCGGTGATGTGCGGGATGACCTGCACCGTGCCGCCGAGGTAGTCGCCGCGGCGCTCCTTGGTGATGACGGCGTTGTAGATGCCGCCCGTGGTGACGTTGGAGTCGCGCTGCACGAACTCGTCGATGAAGCGCTCGTAGTGACCGAGGTCGAGGTCGGTCTCGGCGCCGTCCTCGGTCACGAACACCTCGCCGTGCTGGAACGGGCTCATCGTGCCGGGGTCGACGTTGATGTACGGGTCGAACTTCTGGATCGCGACCTTGAGGCCGCGCGCCTTGAGCAGACGGCCGAGCGAGGCGGCGGTGATGCCCTTGCCGAGACCGGAGACCACGCCGCCGGTGACGAAGATGTGCTTGGCCATGGGCGTGCGCGCCTCCCTGCGCGAGTGGTCTCAGGCTCTCCCTGAGCCGGAGCCCGGCGCGACCCACGCCGGGACCGGCCCTGTGCTGCATCGTGCGCGGCCGCGCAGCGACTGGCGTGCCTGCGCGCCCTCCGTGGTGACCCGCCGGGCACGCCGCGACCCACGCTGAGGCGTGCCCTGTGGTGCACGGGATTTGTGGGGCCGGTCGCGCGCCCGTACGTCTGAGACGGGCCGGCGCGAGTGTCTGACCGGCTGTACCACGGATCACGGGCGGAAGTATATATCGCCGGGGCTGCGGCCGCCAAAGCCGGCGCCGTCGGCGCGGGCGCCGCTCCCGGTCGGTCGCCGCTTGCGCTCAGGCGCTGCTCCCGCTCGCCCGTCGCGAGGTCCAGGCTCCGTCCAGACCCTCAGCGAGAGCGCGATCGTCCACCCCGCTTCCCGGCGGATTCCGTCGCTGAGCCCCCGGTCAAGCGACGGATCCAGTCGCGTTGCGGCCCGCCGACGACAGCCGGAGTGAGAAATCCTGCGTAGTCGGTCGTGGGGGAGTCCGTACCGGCCGGCGGGGCCGGAAGCCGCCGGCGGCACTCCTGGTCACGCCCCGCGGGGCAGGGACACGACTCCCTCCCCGGCACGCCCCACCAGTGTCGTGTACGCGCTCACTCTACCGGGCTACGTCCTTCATCGTACCGCTGCTCGATGCCGGGCCGAACGCTCCGCCGAGGAAGCCGCTCGGCTTGTGCCTGCCGGCACCGGCCTCCTCCGTCGGCCCGAGCCGATCAGGCCGCGCATCGACGTTCGCCCCTGCTATCATCCGCTGATGAAACTGGTAGTGGTCGCCGTCCTCGCGGCCTGTGTGCTGAGCGCGTGCGGGCAGGCCTCGACCCCGGACCCCTTCGTGGGGACCTGGCGGCTGGTCGAGACAAGCGATTCCGTCAGTGGCACGCGCCGACTCGACGCCGCGGCGCAGGTGCGACACGTCATCAGCAAGGATCGGGATCGCTACATGCTTGCGATCGGCGTGCCGGACAGCCTGGAGTACGGCGTCCGCGGCCCCTTCACGCGTGAAGGCGACACGCTGACCCACACCGAGCGCTACGAGGACACTGGCCAGTGGGACACTATGGAGTTCACCGCCGGTCAGACGCCTGATGAGCTTGGCTTCACTCTCGACGCGTCGTGGGCGGCGACTGTCGGGCCCCTCACCGGGACCCTGGAGAGGGTGTCCGACAGCACCGCCACACCGACTCCGGTCCCGTAGACCGCCGGTCATCGGCGTCGTCGCGGGCTGCTCGGCCGACAGCGACCGGCGACGCCCGGCGGCCCGTGCACGAGGTGGAGCGCGGGTCGCGCACGAGGCGGAGCGGCGGCTCACTCATTTCGGGCGTCAAGACTCGGCGTCATGACGACGGAATGCGCGACGTTGGAGCCTCCGGCCGACTGGATCCGCGCTGCGGCGGGTTGACGTTCGCGCTTTCGATGACTGCGCGACGAGGGTGCCGCCGGGCTCGCCGACGGGCAATTCGCGTCAAAGGCGGTGCCGGACCGCCGCCGACGGCCGGCAGTTCGGGTCAGCCGCGATGTCAGCGCGGCGCCGCCCGCGCGGAGGCGGTGTCAGCCCGGCGCCGCCCTCGCGCGCTTGAGCAGCCCCTGAGCGTGGCGGCGGGCGGCGGCATCGTCGGGCGAGGCGCCGAGCATGCGGCAGAGCTCGGCGAGGCGCTCGTCGCCCTCGACCAGGCGAACCTCGGTGCGCGTCGTCGACGCCTCGGCGTCGCTGACCTTGACGATCGAGTACTGGCGGTCGGCGTAGGCGGCGACCTGCGGCAGATGGGTGATGCAGACGATCTGGCGGCGCTCGGCGAGCGTCGCGAGCCGCTCGCCGAGCGCCGCCGCCGTGACCCCGCCGATGCCGGCGTCGACCTCGTCGAAGATGAGCGTCTCGACGTCGTCACCGAGCGTCACCATGCCGCGGATCGTGAGCATGACGCGCGAGAGCTCGCCGCCCGAGGCCGTGTCGCGCAGCGGGCGCAGCGGCATGCCCGGGTTGGCGCCGAAGAAGAACTCGACGTCGTCGGCGCCGCGCTGGCCGAGTGCGGCCCAGGCCGTGTCGGATGGCTCTCTGCTGACTCGCGGACGTCGACGACGCGTCGACGGCCTCGGGGTCCGACCTCCCGCGCGCGACCGACGCGCGCGGCGTCACCCGCACCTCGAAGCGCGCGTGCGGCATGGCGAGCTGACGGAGCTCCTCCTCGACGCGGGAGGCGAAGACGGGCGCCGCGGCGGCCCGCGCGGCCGTCAGACGGCCGGCGGCCGTCACGGCCGCCGCGCGGGCCTTCTCGGCGGCGCCCGCCAGCGCCTCTTCGTTGGCCTCGAACTCCTCGAGCCGCGCGAGACGCTGCCGGGCTTCGTCGGCGTACGCGAGCACCTCGTCGGCCGACGCCCCGTACTTGCGCCGCAGGGCGCGGACGCGGTCGTAGCGCGTCTCCAGCGCATCGCGGTGGGCAGGGTCGACGTCGAGGTCGTCGAGGTAGGCGCGGAGGGCGGCGGAGGTGTCGTCGAGCTCGGCGGTGAGCGCGTCGAGACGCGCCGCCGCGTCGCCGAGGCTCTCGTCGAGCGCCGCCGCCTCGCCGATCAGGCGCTGTGCGACGCGGACCGCGTCGAGGGCGGCGTGCTCGCCCTCACCGGCGAGCAGGGCGACGGCGCCGCCCACCCGCTCGAGCAGCTTGCCGGCGTGTCGCAGCCGTTCGCGCTCGAGGGCCAGGCGCTCGTCCTCGCCGGGCTCGAGCTGCGCCGCGTCGATCTCGTCGACCTGGAAGCGCAGCATGTCGAGCTCGCGTTCGCGCTCGCGGCCGGCCGAGCGCAGCTCGTCGAGCTCGCGGGACAGCGCTTGCGCGCGCCGGTAGACCTCGGTGTAGGCCTCGGAGAGGCGGCCGATCTCGGCCGGGGCGAAGCCGTCGAGCAGGTCGAGCTGACGCTCGAGCTGCAGGAGGCGCGTGTGCTCGAGCTGGCCGTAGAAGGCGAGGCGCTCGCGGAGCGCCTCTTCGACGGCGCCGGCGGAGCTCAGGAGACCGTCGCGACGGGCGCGCGAGCGGCCGCCGCGCGGCAGCTCGCGCGCCACGGCGAGCGTCTCGGCACGGGCGTCTGTTGCCTCGTCCCCTTCTGCAGGCGACCCCTCTCCCCCGCCTCCCGGCTCGAAGAGCGCCTGCACGAGCGCCCGCTCGGCCCCGGGGCGGATCATGTCGTCCCCGCCCTTCTGCCCCATCAGGAGACCGATGGCCTGGGCGAGCAGCGACTTGCCGGCGCCGGTCTCGCCGGTGATGACGTTGAGGCCGGGTGACAGCTCGAGGCGCGCCGCCTCGATCAGCACGAGGTCGTCGATCTGCAGCTCAGCGAGCATGCTTGCGGTCGAAGAGCTTCTCCTCGACGTTCTGGTAGAACGAATCGCGGCTGCGCAGCATGAGGCGGGCGCCGCGCTCGCCGGCGCGGATGCGCACCTCGTCGCCGCCGCGCATGCGGCCCACCGAGGCGCCGTCGACCATGATCTCGGCCTCCTGCGCGTAGGAGACGTTGCGCGCCGTGATGGCGAGGTCGGGGCGCAGCACGAGCGGCCTGAAGGCGAGCGAGTGCGGGGCGATGAAGTTGAGCACGAGGACGGAGGCGTCCCAGACGACGATCGGCCCGTCGCAGGACAGGTTGTAGGCGGTCGAGCCGCTCGGCGTGGCCACGATGAGCCCGTCGCAGAGCATGCGCCCGATCGTCACCCCCGAGACCTCGTACTCGAGATGCAGGACGTGGCGCGGCGCGACACGCGAGAGGACGACGTCGTTGACCCCGCAGTGCCGGTCGCCGTTGAGCTCGACCGCGACGGTGAGGAGATCGACCGTCGTGTACGTGCCGGCGAGGATCGGCGCGAGGCTGGCCTGCCAGTCCTCGGGCGGCAGGCTGGCGAGGAAGCCGACGTGGCCGAAGTTCACGCCGAGCGTGGGGACGCCCGTGCCCATGAGGCGGCCGAGCGAACGCAGGACGGTGCCGTCGCCGCCGAAGACCAGAGCGAGGTCGGCGGCGCCGAGCTCGTCGTCGGCGACGCGCCGGTAGCCGAGCTCGGCCTCGCGCGGGTGCTTGGCCGCTTCGTCGGCAGTCATGAGCAGCTCGAGGCCGTGCTCGGCGCCGAGGCGCGCGAGGTCGGCGAGAGCGGCGCTCGTGGGCGCATCGGCGAGGTGGGTGGCGACGGCGATGCGGCGCAGCGGGTCAGGCATCGTCGGCCTCCGGCAGCGGCGGCTGCGGCGGCCTGCGGCCCGGCGGCCCGGTGGGCCGCCTCGACCGCACGCCGGGCCGCCTCGGCCGGATCGACCCTGCCGGTCGCATCGATGCTGCCTGCCGCGCTCACGCGGCGTGCGGCGCTCGCGCGGCCACCCGCGTCGAGCACGCCCGCCGCGGTCGACCCGCCCGCCGCGCTCGGCTGTTCGGTCGCCGCGCGACCGTCGCGGAAGTAGACGAAGTACTCGAGATTGCCCTTGGGCCCGGGGTGCCCCGAGTCGGTCATGTCGAGGACCGCGGCGCCCCGCTCTTCGAGCCAGACGCCGACGCGCGCGAGCACCTCGGTGTGCACGCTCTGGTCGCGCACGACGCCCCCCTTGCCGACTTGGCCACGGCCGGCCTCGAACTGCGGCTTCACGAGCACGAGGCCCCGGTAGCCGGAGCGCAGGCATTCTAGCACGGGCCCCAGCGCCGTCGTCAGGGAGATGAAGGACACGTCGGCGGTCACGAACGAGGGCGCGAACGGTAGACGATCGGGCGTCAGCTCGCGCGCGTTGGTGCGCTCCAGGACGGTGACGCGCGGGTCCTGACGCAGGCCCCAGTCGAGCTGGCCGTAGCCGACGTCGACGGCGACGACGCGCGCGGCTCCCCCTTCGAGGAGCCGCTCGACGAACCCGCCGGTCGAGCTGCCGAGGTCGATCGCGTCCTCGCCGGCGACGTCGACGCCGAGGACGGTCATCGCGTGGTCGAGCTTGTCGCCGCCGCGCGACACGTAGCGGCGGCGCGCGGCCACCGCCAGCAGGGCGTCGGGAGCGGTCTGGGAGCCGGGCTTGTCGACGACGACGCCGTCGACGGTCACTTCACCGGCGAGCACGGCGCCGCGAGCCTGGGCGCGCGAGTCGAAGAGGCCGCGCGCCACGAGCAGCGTGTCGAGCCGCTCGCGCACGACGTCAGTGCGGGGGCGCGAGCTTCGCGGGGTCGGTCGCCGCGCCGGCCGCGGCGCTCGTCCGCCTGCCGCCGTTGTCGGCGCGTCCGGCGACGTCCTCGGCGCGGCGTCCCGGGTCGGCGTCCTCGGCGCGTCCGGCGGCGACGTCCTCGGCGCCGACGGCCGCGGTCACGGCGGCGGCGACCGCCGCCGCCGTCAGGCCGGCCTCCGTGAGCAGCCGCGCGCGGCTCGCCGTGCGGCACGAAGGCGTCGGGCAGACCGAAGCGCAGCACCTCGACGCGGGTCGGGGCGACCTCCTCGAGGACGGCGCTCCCGAAGCCGCCGGCGAGCACGTTCTCCTCGACGGTCACCAGCAGGCGATGGGTGGCGGCAAGCCGCCCCAACAGCTCGCGGTCGAGCGGCTTGACGAAGCGCGCGTCGACGACCGTCGGCGTCGAGGCCGCCGGCGCGCAGCAGCGCGGCGGCGCCGGCGGCGATGCCGACCCCGGTGCCGATGCCGATCAGCGCGACGTCGGCGCCCTCGGCGAGCACCTCGCCCTTGCCGACGGCGACGGGCTCGAGCACCTCGGGCGCCGCGAACGGCGCCCCCAGCCCGCGCGGGTAGCGGAGCGCCGCCGGGCCGTCCAGGGTCAGCGCCGTCGCCAGCATGCGTTGCAGCTCGAGCTGCGAGGACGGCGCCATCACGGTCATCCCCGGGATCATGCGCAGGTACGAGAGGTCGAAGGCGCCGTGGTGAGTCGGGCCGTCGTCGCCCACGATGCCGGCGCGGTCGACGGCGAAGACCACCGGCACCTCCTGCAGGCCGACGTCCTGGATCAACATGTCGAAGGCGCGCTGGAGGAAGGTCGAGTAGACGGCGACGACCGGGCGCAGACCGCCGAGGGCGAGGCCGGCGGCGAAGACGGCGGCGTGCTCCTCGGCGATGCCGACGTCGTAGAAGCGCTCGGGATACCGTTGCTCGAAGGCGTCGAGGCCGGTGCCCTGCGTCATCGCGGCGGTGATGGCGACGATCCGCAGGTCGTCCTCGGCGAGGCGCACCAGCGCCTCGCCGAAGGCCTGCGTGTACGTCTTCGCCGGCGCCGCCGGCGCTCGGGCGCCGGCCTCGGCGGCGGCATCAGGAGCGACGTCGGCCCGCGGCCCTCGGCGACGCCGGCGGCGGGCGCGGCGACTGCGCCGCCGCTGCCGCGCCGCGTCCTTCTTCTCCCCGTTGCCGAGGAAGAAGGGCCCCGTGCCGTGGTACTCCTCGGGCCGGTTCTCGGCCGGCTCGTAGCCCTTACCCTTGATCGTGCGCGCGTGCACGACGACCGGCCGCTCGGTCTCGAACGCCTGTCGCAGCGCCTCGCGCACCGCCTTGAGATCGTGGCCGTCGATCGACCCCGAGGTAGGCGAAGCCGAGCTCCTCGAAGAGCATCCCGGGGAGGATCAGGGCCTTCATCGACTCCTTGACGTCCCGGCCCAAGGCGTAGGCGCGCTCGCCGATCGCGGGGACGCGCTGCAGGGTGTGCTCGAGGTCCTCGCGCAGGCGGGTCAGGGTCGGGTCCATGCGCAAGCGGTTGAGGTAGAGCTGGAGGGCGCCCACGTTGGGCTTGATCGACATCTGGTTGTCGTTGAGGAGGACGACCAGCGGCGAGCGCAGGTGGCCGGCGTTGTTGAGCGCCTCGAAGGCGGTGCCGCCGGTGAGCGCCCCGTCGCCGATGACGCAGCAGACGCGGCCGCGCGCCTCGCCGGCGAGGCGCGCGGCCTCGACCAGCCCGAGGCCGTAGCTCACCGAGGTCGAGGCGTGACCCGTGCCCACCACGTCGTGCTCGGACTCGAAGCGGCAGGGGAAGCCGGAGAGGCCGCCCTCCTGGCGGATCGTCTCGAAGGCGTCGCGCCGCCCGGTGAGGATCTTGTGCGCGTAGCACTGGTGCCCGACGTCCCAGACGATCTTGTCGCGCGGGCTGTCCATGATGCTGTGCAGGGCGACGGTCAGCTCGACCGTGCCGAGGCTGGCGGCCAGGTGGCCGCCGGTCTCGCTCACGCACTGCAGGATGAGCTGGCGGATCTCGTGGCAGAGCAGCTCGAGCTCGGGTTCGGACAGCTTTGCGAGATCGGCCGGGGAGGCGATCCGGGAGAGACACTGCATGGTCCGGCGAGTATAGCATCGGGCGCGGGAGCGCCCCTCCCGGCGCCCGCTCGCCGCGCACGGGGGGGCCGTCGCGCGGGCCCTCGCGGCGCCTCCTCGCCGGCCCTCAGACCGGGTCTTCGCTCATCACCCCGCCGTCGCCGACCCACTCGGTCCACTCCGTACCGTCCCACCAGCGCAACTGGTGGCGGCCGGCCGGGTCGGGGTGCCAGGCGGCCGGCGGGAGCACCGCCGGGGCGGCCGCCGTCGGCGCCGTCGCTGCGGCTGGCAGCCCGCCGGCGCGCGCCAGCGCCGGCGCCGTCACCGCAACGCCCCACCCCACGGGCACGCCGGGCATCCCCGACATCGCCGCGAGAAGCGGCGGCGCCGTCTCGTCGATGCGCGCCCCATACGCGGTGGCGATCCGCATCACCATGACCAGGGTGACCGCGAGCCCGGCGACGTCGATCGAGTCGGTCACGAGGTACGCGACCCTCGAGGCGAGGAAGTCCGCCGTGTCCTCGACTGCGGAGTTGAACTGCGAGAGTGCGCCGCTGACGAAGCCGGAGAGGATGAACAGAACCCACCACAGGCTGCACGACCCCGTGCCCCGGACCCGTCGTGCCGTGGCTGACGTGCCAGATCTCCCTCAGCACCTGGTAGGGCCTGAACACGCACATGATCGGCACGAAGAACCACCCGACCGACCAGCCCGGGGTGAAGCGCATGGCGACGCCGGACAGCGCCCTGAGGTTCGCGTTGGCCCTGTGCACCCACATGAGGAAGACGATGGCGGTCACGAGCATCAGCACGAGCTGGAGCGACGCGACGATGAACATGAAGTCGTCCGAGGCGAGGTAGGTCTCGGAGAACACGGCGCTGTCGGGCAACGCGGAGTACTGCACGTAGCTGTACACGTCGCTGGCCACCGCGGCCACGGTGAGGAGCACGGTGGCGGCGAGCAGCACTCGCAGCGGACCTGTGAGCCCTTCGAGCGCCTTGATCTGCTTGACCGGCACGTGACCCCCGAACGTCGCGACGGAGGGCGCGAACGCCCCGCGGCCCGCGAACCCGCCGCTCATCGTGCACGCCCCGCGGCCCGCGGACCGGCTGCCCCGCGGACATGCCACCCAGAGGTGATCCTACGGCCTACTTCGTCACGCAACGCTCGGCTTGAGCTCACGACGCTCAACGAGCGCCGGGCAGCGCCGAGCCGCTCACGGTTCCGTCCCTTCGCCGACCAAGGTGAGCGACGACGACGCGTGCTACATGAGGCGCGCACGCGAGGGGAGCCATGCGTCTCGACCGCCAGACGATCCCCCGGGAGCTTCTCGCCCTCTGCGCCGCGCTCCTCCTCGGTTCTCCTCCTCACCGCCTGCAGCGCGACCGGCGGCGAGGCGGCGGGCCGGCGCCTCCTCACCGGCGACCTCACCGGCCCAAACGAAGCCGCCTAGGCAGCATCTGCGCCCGCGGCCCGCCTCTTCCTCCTCAAGGTCGCCCACCACGGTTCGCGCTCGACCGGCAGCTCCTGACCGACGACCCCAGGTTCGCCGTGATCACGGTCGGTCCCGACTCGCTACGCCACCCCACGCCCGACACGTCGGGCCCTCGGGCGCGCGCGTTCACGACGCAGAAGAACGGCACGTCACCCTCACGATCAAGCCCTGGCGCGGTGAGCTGGCGCTTCGGCAAGACGTCGAAGCCGGTGACCCGCGTGGCCGCACGGCGGCGAGCACCACGGCCACATCGACCTCGAGTCCCGGGTCGACAGTCGTCTACATCACGAACACCGGCGAGTGCTACCACCTGGGCACCTGCCACTACCTCTCCCAGAGCAAGATCAAGGTCACGCTGGCCGACGCCAAGGCGCGCGGCTATCGGCCCTGCAGCGTCTGCGACCCGCCGCGGTAGCGTCTGCCGCTCGCCGTGGCGGCATCGCCCGCCGCCGCAGCAGCTGATCCGCGCGTCGCAGCGGCCCCCAGCCTCGCTCCGCTCTTCCCACGCCGGAGCCCGTCGCCGCCGCAGGCGACACCTCGTCGGCGTCCACGCAAGACCACCGTGTCTGACATCTGTGTACACGGCCGCCCTAAAAGTTCTAGAATCAGAAATTATGAGGGGGGCGGAGACGGCCCGTCACGCCGCGTCGCGGCGCACCGCGGGCCCGCCATACCGCTCCTTGTTGGGCGTCAACCGGACAAGGAGTGCCACTGAGGGGTCCCGTTTCTTGACGGTCGCGGCCGCGCAGGCCCTTACCGCGCCATCGTGCGCCCGTTTCGCGCCTCCATGCGCCGGTACCGCGCCTTCGCGCCCGACCCACAACCCGCTTGCGGCCATCCCGGCCCCGCCGGCACGCCGCACAACGACTCGCAGCACTGACAACCGTCCAGGGGAGGAGAGGGGTATGAGAGGTACCACGCGTCGCACGGTCGTCGTTCTTTCGCTCTTCGTGCTGGCACTGGTGGCGGTGATCGCGGTGCCGATGGCATCGGCACGCATCGCCGCCGACTCGCCGGCCAAGGCGAAGGTCGTCAAGAGGGTGGACAAGCGTCACCACCCGCTGGGCGACAAGAAGGCCGCTCTCAGGGCGACCGCCCTCGAGGAGAAGATCACCGGCCAGGCCAAGGGCAAGATCTACGAGGTCGCGCCGGGCGAGTTCGTCGAGCTCACGCTCACCGGCACGGGCATGGTGTGGACCGTCCCGGGTGAGTTCCCCGACTACCCGCACAACAGCATCGCGGAGCCCGACCGCACGGTCGACAACAGCTCGCTCTGGGTCGAGGACTTCGGCGAGGCGTACTTCGACGAGATGCTGTACGCGCGCGGCGAGGGCGTCAACTCGATGGCCGAGTACTTCCTCGAGCAGTCGAGCGGGCGCTACACGGTCGACGGCGACTGCGTCGACTGGGTGATGGTCCCCGAGACCCACGAGGTCTACGACGACGGCAACGAGACCGAGGACACCTCGGAGAACGTCTGGCTCTTCCTCAACGACTCGCTGGACGGCTGGTACGCCGCGGAGATCGCCGCAGGCAAGACGCCCGCCGAGATCGACGCCTACCTCGCCGCACTTCGACGTCTACGACCGCTACGACTGGGACGGCGACGGCGTCTTCGCCGAGCCGGACGGCTACATCGACCACTACCAGTCGCTGCACTCCGGCGACGGCGAGGAGGACGGCGGCGGCGACCTCGGCGACGAGGCCATCTGGAGCCACAGCTGGTACGCGAACTACGCCGACATCGGCAAGACCGGCCCCTCCGAGGACTTCCTGCTCGGCGGCGTCCACATCGGCGAGAGCAGCTACTGGATCGGCGACTACACGATCCAGCCCGAGAACGGCGGCGTGGGCGTGTTCACGCACGAGTACACGCACGACCTCGGCGCGCCGGACCTGTACGACTACTACGGCGAGAACGGCACGCGCCTTCTGGACGCTCATGTCCTCGCGGCTCGTGGCTGTCGGACGACCCCTACGCAGCTCGGCTCCGCGCCGGACCACCAGGACGCGTGGGACAAGCTCCAGCTCGGCTGGCTCGACTACGTGGTGGCGACGCCCGGCGAGACGACCGAGCTCACGCTCGGCCCGGCCGAGTACAACTCGACCGAGGCGCAGGCCGTGCTCGTGAACCTGCCCGACAAGTTCGTCGAGTGGAGCATCGGCGACGCCTACGCGGGCGAGTACTTCTACTACAGCGACAAGGGCGACAACCTGCGCAACCAGATGACGAAGGCCTTCACGCTGCCGGCCGGCGCCACCTTGAGCGCCTGGGTCAACTACGGCATCGAGGAGGGCTACGACTACGCCAACCTCATCGTGTCGACCGACGGCGGCGCCACGTGGGACACGGTGCCGACGAACCTCTCGACCTCGACGCGTCGAGGACGAACGGCATCGACGGCTTCTCCGAGGGCTGGGTGAACCTCACCGCCGACCTGTCGGCCTACGAGGGCGACGTGCTGCTCGGCTTCAGCTACATCACCGACGGCGGCGTGGCCGAGGTCGGCTTCATGGTCGACGACATCGCGATCAGCGGCCAGGAGCTCGACGGCGCCGAGACCGACGCCGGCTGGGCGTTCGACGGCTTCAAGACGCACGACCGGCTACGAGAGCGGCTGGTACTGGAACTACTACCTGGCCGAGTACCGCCAGTACTGGGGCTACGACGTGGCCCTCGCCAACGCCTACAACTGGGGCTACCTCGCGGGCAAGGACACCATGCCGAACTGGGCCGAGCGCTTCCCGTACCAGGACGGCCTGCTCGTCTGGTACTGCGACACCTCGCAGCCGGACAACAACACCGCGCTGCATCCGGGTCAGGGCATCGCCCTCCCGGTCGACGCGCACCCGGCCGCGCTCGTACGCGGCGGCACGAAGAACAAGAGCGCCAAGCTGGTGTGGCGCAACCGGATCCAGAGCTACGACGCGACCTTCGGTCTCGAGGCCGACGGACGCGCTCGAGCTGCACTACAACTCCAGGCTCTACAAGATCAAGAGCCTGCCGGCGGTCGCCGGTCTTCGACGACCTGCTGGACTACTACAACGAGAGGATGCCGCTCAACAGCGTCGATCACCCGCACTCGGGGACGATCATCGAGATCCTCGACACGGTGCAGTCGGCCGACGGCGGCTGGTACATGGGGCTGGAGGTGACGGCGCCCCAGCTCGTCGAGTAGCAGACAGCTTCACGGCGCGTCGCCCGACGCGCCCGAGCGAGTGATGCGGCGGGGCCCCGGACACGTCCGGGGCCCCCGCCGTCTTCGTAAGCGTATCCGCGCCCACGGCGCCTCCCCGCGCCACGCAGGTACCCCGAGGCATGCACCCCACCATGAACAATTGGGCATGATCATGCGCAATTGTTCATCCCTGCGCGGACCCCGCCCGCGCCGCGTCCCCGGCCCTCGCTCGCGTCGTCGCGCGCTCTGCCGCTGCGCCCGCGGTCGTCCGGTCGGTCGGCCTCCGGCAGGTCCGGCACTGACTCGGCCGCTCGTCGCCGTCGTGCGCGACAGGGGCACGAGGCCGTCGTGCCCGACAGGGGCGTGTCGCCGTCGTGCGCCGACCGTTGCCAGAGCAGGCAACGCATCGCGCGGCGAGGCTCACGCACCGCACGGCGTCCCTCGTCAGACAATCTGTGTACAGCGGCACCCGAAAGGGTCTAGAATGGCTCCCGAGAGGGGGCGGGGGACGGCCCGGGGGGCCCCGGGCATTGGGCTCGCCTTTCCGCTCCTTGTGTGGGAGAAACCAGACAAGGAGAGGCACTATGAGGGGGTTCCGTTTCTTGACGGTCGCGGCGCTGTTCGCCGTGACGGTCCTCCTGTTGGCGGCCGCACCGGCCTTCGCCGGCACCACGCTGCCGCAGGACGACATCTGGTACGACGGCACGCCGGCGCTCAAGAACGTGGCGCCGCCCGCCCAGACCGCCCCATTGGGGTCGGCGCTCAACGAGATCCTCGCCGCGGGCGAGGTCTACGACGAGGCGACCGCCGACTTCATCATCACCCTCTTCAGTGACGACCCGAACAACCCCGAGACGTTCGACGTCGCCTTCTGGAAGGAGTACGAGGGCGAGCACGCCGACATCTACATCGGCTGGAACGACCTGACCCCGCCCGAGGCGTCGTCGCAGCAGGACCACACGATCACGCCCGAGCAGATCGCCTACATGGGCGCCGAGTTCGACGCGAAGATCTGGGAGTCCGACGTCTTCCACTTCGGCAACTACGACGCCCGCGTCTACCAGCCCGGCATGGACGGCAGCCGCGCGGCGATCCTCGTCTACAACATCCGTGACGAGGCCTACTACTCGGACTACCCGTACTACATCGCGGGCTACTTCTGGGGCGGCTTCAACGACGCGATGCAGATCAACGCGGTCTTCATCGACTCCTACAACTGGGTCGATCGCCTGGGCGAGGACGTCGCGCGTCCGTACCTGTACGAGTCCGTCGTGGCGCACGAGTTCCAGCACCTGATCCACCACGACGTCGACGCCGACGAGGACGGCTTCGTCGACGAGGGCATGGCCTGCATCGCCGAGCAGCTCCTCTACGGCAACTACGCCAGCGCCGGCCAGATCGGCTCGTACCTCTGGCTGCACCGCGACTCGCTCATCACGTGGAACGGCGTCGCGCTCGAGGACTACGGCAGCGTCACCCTGTGGACCGACTACCTGTGGGAGCAGGTGCCGGGCTACGAGGACCGCATCCCGATGATGGCTCCGCTCGCCGACCGCGTCGCTCCCGGCTTCGAGGACGACATGTTCGCCGAGACCGACGCCAAGTTCGTCGACCCGGGCGACGCCCTCATCTGGAACATCATGCAGAACCAGGCCAACGGGCTCCAGGGCCAGGCCGACTACTGCGGCGGCATGGAGGAGGTCGAGCGTCTCTTCCACGACTGGACGCTCTGCAACCTGCTCGACGGCCAGGTCGACGAGCCGGAGTGGAACTACACCAACCTCGAGATCGGCACCGAGGACTCCGACTTCGTGACGATCGACACCGGCATCAACTTCTACAAGACCGGCTACAACTACGCGATGCCGACCATGAAGCCGGCCGAGCGCCGCGCGATGACCGAGCCGTGGGGCGCGTACTACCGCTACCTCAAGCCCACGAAGAAGCCCGTCACCGTGGTCTTCAAGGGCGAAGAGGCGACCGGCCTGCCGCCGACCACCGGCACCTACGAGTGGTACGGCGGCATCGGCGCGATGATGACGAACACCCTGACGCGGCAGATCGACGGCGTGCCCGAGGGCGCGACGCTCGACTTCCTCACCTGGTTCGACATCGAGTCCGAGTGGGACTACGGCTACGTCGAGGCCTCGAGCGACGGTGAGACCTGGAGCGTCCTGCCCCAGCTCAGCAGCCTGTACGTCGCGACCGAGGACGTGAACGGCTCCACCGCCTTCGACGGTGTCGGCGGCTTCACCGACAGCTCCGACGGCTGGCAGCCGGCGAGCTTCGACCTCACCGGCTTCAGCGGTACCGTCTTCGTGCGCTTCCGCTACATGACCGACGAGGCGGCCAACGGCCAGGGCTGGTACGTCGACGACATCAGCGTCGGCGACGTGTTCGTCGACCCCTGCGACACCGAGAACGGCTGGGTCAGTCGAGGGCTGGTCGTTCACGACCGGCCTGCAGATCAACGACTGGACGGCCGACGCCTACGCGGCCTACGCCGAGGGCGCCGACCTGCCGTACATCCTCAAGACGCTCGTCGGCCCCGAGGTCGAGCCCGGCCTCGCCGGCCGCGCCGTCATGCCGACCGCCCTGATCAAGGGCAAGATCTACGGCATCGTCTCCAACCACCCGGACGGCACCTTCGCGGCGCCGGGCCGGATCTCGATCACGAAGGGCCTCGCGAAGCGCACCTGAGCGAGGCTGGAGCAACGACTGGGCGGGCGGGCGCCGCGAGGCGCCCGCCCGCCCGAGGCGCGCCGGCGACGATGGGCCGCCAGGGGGGACGCCGGGGCGCCGGACGGCGCCGGGCTGCGTGGCGGCGCCGGGGGCGCGTGGCGCGCCCGGGTGCGTGGTCGCACCCGGCGCGCGACGGCGCCAAGCCCTGCAGCGGCACCACGTGAAGCGGCCGGCCGGCCCGGATGGGCCGGCCGGCCGCCGACGTCTACGCCGCTATCCGTCAGAACAGGTCGTGCTCGACCTCGGCGGCCTCGGCGCTCCTCGTCGACCCGCTCGGGGCAGTCGGCGGCGGTGATGTCGCAGAAGCGGCACTCGCTCGCGCTGGGCACGCGGGCCGGCGGCGCGTCGCCGCCGACGCGCTCGATGGTCGCGCGGATCAGGCCCTTGAGCTCGTCGCTGAGCTTCTCGGGCGCGATGCGCAGGCGCGAGTCGCGGTACTGCACCTCGCCGGCCAGCCTCACGTGCCGGCAGGCCTCGTGGGTCAGCGGCAGCACGAGCATGTAGGTGAGCACCTGGAACGCGTCGGAGTCGCGCTGCTTGCCCGACTTGCAGTCGACCACGAGCCCCTCGCCGTCGCGCACGGCCACCAGGTCGGCCACGCCGCCCAGCGTCGCCGCCTTGCCCCTCAGGGTGAACTTGTTCTGGTCCTCGACGTAGACGGTGTAGCCCTCGCCGCGCAGCTCGTCGGCGCGCGCGCGGACCATCTCGCCGTGCGCCGCCTTCCACGCGGCGAGGTCGAAGTCGCTCGGCACGCGGTCGAAGCCCTGGAAGTGGGCGCGGAACCAGGCCGACCACTCGCACTGCCTGTCGGCGGACATGAGCCCGGTGATCCACGTGACCCAGATGTAGGAGCCGTCTCTCGGAGCGGTCATGGTCTCCCCCCTCGCCCAGCCTGCGCACCCTGAGTCGAGGATACACCGGGGCGGGGACGGACGACCCGGAGAGTACTGGCGTGGTTCAGCCGCGACCGCGCTCGTCGATGGAGCTCTCGAACAGGCAGCAGTCGATGCGGATCCAGTCGGTGCGATCGATGCCGCGCGTGCTGCGCATACCGGGACCCACCGGGTAGGCGCTGGCGATCTTGACCCAGCGATGCTGCTCGTGAGCGATGACGCGGACCTCCTGGGCAAGCTCGGCGAAGTCCTGGTCCTGGCTGAAGACGAGGACGACGTCGCAGCGACCTCTCAGCACCGCGTCGACGACGTCGAGCGCGATGCGCACGTCGATACCCTTCTCCTGGAGGACTGTGAACTCGACCTCTCGCCCATCGTCCAGGCGTGCGCGCCTGCGTCGTCGGCGGAGGGGTCGCGCCGCGACGACCACGCCTGCGGCGCGCATGCGGCGCAGTTGCGTCCGTCCACCGGGCGTGAAGGCGCGGGTCGTCTCGCCCAGCCGGTACTCCGGTGCAGAAGCGTACCTCTGCGAGGACCCACCCCTCGCTCTCGGCATGAGGGTGAGGGCAGACCTCGCACCGCTCGAGGAGCAGTCCGGCACCGAGGCCGGACGGGCGCCTGAGGCCGCCGAGCCCGAAACGAGGGCGGCCACCGGCTGAACCGCGAGGCGCCGGCACGAGGCAGTAGCCTCACCGCGCGCCGACGCAGCGCCGCGCGCCCGCGGTCGTAGCCTCGTCAGGCAACGACGCGCTCCAGGCTCCCTCTACACCCTGCAGCCCCGGAAGTGCTAGCCTCCGAGGTGCACGGCGCTGGGGGGCGCCGGCCGCGAGGGGGCGGCACGCACGGATCCTGCCGGTCGCGAGGCATCACCGCACACGGGCGCTGCGCGACGCGTGCAGCACGGAAGGGTCCGCCGACGAGGGGGTGGGCGACAGCACGTCGACTCGCACACCGGCCGCGAGGCCGGCCGGCGCGTCAGTCCCGGCGCGGGCCGGCCATCTGATCGAGGCCCACGCACCCAGCCGTCTCCGACATCCGTCCTGAGGGGGAACCGCATGTCGCACTTCGTCCGTCGTCTCACACTGCTGCTGGTCGTGGCCGGCCTGGCCGCAGGGCTCGCGGCCGGCCTCACGCTCGCCGTCGGCGCCCCAGGGGCGCTGGCCGCGCCGCCGGCCCCCGTCGAGGAGGACCTCGATCTCGAGGGCATCCGCGACGCCGCGGCGGCCGAGCTCAGCGCCGAGAACGCGCTCGAGTACACCGCCTATCCCGTACCTCGGCTGGCGCACCAACGGCGGGCCCTGGTTCAACGAGTGCCTCGACTGGCTGGCCGCCGAGCTCGAGTCCTTCGGCTTCGTCGAAGGCAAGAACGAGAAGGGGCCGCACTACTGGTTCCAGTACGACGTGCGGCCGGGCAACAAGATCTGGGCGCCGCAGTACGCCGCGCTCGAGATCGTCGGCACGGCCGGCGACGCGGTGCCGGGCCAGTCGTACCACTTCGACTTCGCCATCGACACCTTCGACCCGACGTCCCCGTACTACCCGACGTGGATCACGTACGAGTGGCTCCTCGACAACATCGGCACCGAGGCCGAGGCGCTGATCAACGAGCGCTGCCACCTGGCGACCAGCTCGCCGTTCACCAGCCCGGCGGGTACGACGCTCGCCGACGCCGAGGCGCAGGCCCGCGAGGGCGATCTCGTCGACGTCGGCGTGGTCAAGTTCGTCAAGGGCAAGTACGTCTGGACGGCCAAGACCGGCCCCCTCGCCGGCAAGTACCTCTACGCGGCCTACGACGCCAAGACCGGCGCCGGCACCTCTCGATCCACGCTCTACGGCCTCGCCGTGCAGGAGAAGGCCGCCGGCTCGCTCTCGCCGCAGATCAACTACTACAACAACCCGGTGATCGACGGCGAGGAGCTCTACCCGAACACCGTGAAGTACGCCGGCGTGAGCGGCTCGGCGGGTGGGCCGCTGGCCTTCAACATCTCGCCCATGGACGCGCGCTACCTCGAGGAGCGTCTGGCCGCCGGCACGGTGCGCCTGCGCGGCATGGCCATCGGCAGCAGCACCAACTACAGCGAGGAGCACCCGCTGCGCACGCTGATCGCCGAGATCCCCGGCGAGGGCCCGGTGGCCGACGAGCGCATCCCGCTCCTCGCCCACGTGCAGGAGCCCGGCGCCTGCGACAACGCCAGCGGTGTCGGCACGCAGCTCGAGATCGCCCGCGCGCTCGTCGAGATGATCGACACCGAGGCGCTGCCCGCCCCCAAGCGCACCTTCACCCTGATCTGGGGCGCCGAGCTGATGATGGCCAAGCTGTGGAAGCACGAGAACAAGGCCGCCTTCGACGCGACGGTCGCCGCCCTCGTGCTCGACATGGTCGGCGAGGACCCGACCAAGACCGGCGGCCCGATGCGCATCGAGAAGATGCCCGACCCCGCGTCCGTGTACCAGTACGGGCTCGACGAGCTGCCCGGGTCTCGAGCCCGTACCCGTCGACGCCTACGTGCGCCTGCCCGACCTGCACTCGCTCTGGGGTCAGGGCACGGTCCGGTTCTGGCCCTACCCGGGTCACTTCCTCAACGACCTCTACTTCAGGTCGGCCGACCTGGTGAACGCCATCTCGCCGGAGTACGAGGTCGGCTCCAACCCGTGGGAGGGCGGCAGCGACCACGACAGCTTCATCTGGAACGAGGACTCCGACGGCTACGACCCGAAGCCGGCGGCCCTCACCTGGCATTTCACCGACTACGTCTACCACACCTCGATGGACACGATGGACATGGTCAGCCCGCGCGAAGAGATCGACGTCGCCCTGACGACGATCAACGTGGGCTACCTGCTCGCCATCGCCGGCGAGCCGCAGGCCACCGAGATCATGGGCATCGTGCAGAATCAGGCGCGCTGGCGCTTCGACTGGGAGATGCAGAACTCTGCCGGCAGCCTGCAGTGGGCGTACGACCAGGCAGTGGCCGACGGGGCGACGCGCGACGAGATCAAGACCGCTGTCGCCGACGCGCTGGCGCTCGAGATCCTGACGCTCACCGATTGGGGACGCTGGTACGAGGAGGCCGTCGCTGAGCCCGCGGACGCTGGTCGCCGACGCCTCCGCAGCCTACGACACGATGGAGGCGAACGCCGCGCTCGACGTGCAGGTCATGACCGAGCTGGCCGTCGCGAACGCCGAGGCGATCGCGGCCGCGCTCGTCGCGGGGCTCTGACGGGAGCGGGGCGGCGGCGCAGGGCTGATGCCCTGCGCCGCCGCCCAACCGTCACCCGCCGCGCCCGCGCTACGATACGCGGGACGCAGACGAGCGTGCTGGAGGAGCGACCCATGACGGAGGCACCGCAGGCCCGCATCCTGGTCGTCGAGGGCGACATCACCCGCCTCGACGTCGACGCCATCGTCAATGCCGCGAACACGCGTCTGCTCGGCGGCGGCGGCGTGGACGGGGCCATCCACCGCGCCGCCGGGCCCGGCCTGCTCGCGGAGTGCCGCACCGTGGGCGGCTGCCCGACCGGCGAGGCGCGCCTCACCGGGGGCCACGACCTGCCGGCGCGCCACGTGATCCACACCGTCGGGCCGGTCTACCGCGACGGCCGTCACGGCGAGCCGGAGCTCCTGCGGTCGTGCTACGTCGAGTCGCTGCGCCTCGCCGCCGAGGCCGGGCTCGAGACCATCGCCTTCCCCGCCATCTCGACCGGCGTCTACGGCTACCCCAAGGCCGAGGCCTGCGACATCGCGGTCGCGGCAGTCTCCGAGTGGCTCGCCGCGCACGAGCTGCCGCGCGTCGTCACCTTCTGCTGCTACGGCGCGGCCGACGCGGCGCTGTACCGCGCGCGCCTCGGCCGTGGCGACGACGGTCGTGACTCGCCCGCCGCTGACGCTGCGCATCTCCGGCCGACGCGGCGCCGCACGCGCGCCTCGGCATCGCCGGCTGACGCAGCGCCCCACCGCGCCCGCGTGCGCTTCGTCCAGACCGGCCGCAAACGTCACCTTCGGTCACCCTGTTCGCGGCCGGCCCCGCCTGCCATAGTCGCCTGCGGCACGCGGCCGGCGGACGACGGTCGCTCTCCTCGTCGTCGAGCGTGCCACGGGATCCCGGCAGTGTATTTACGTCTCGTATTGCGTCAACGACATACGGTGGTAAGGTGTGACTGAAGGCGTGCGAACCAGGAGACCGCTCATGGCTTCCGTCACCCCAGGCCCAAGGCCTGACACCAGGCCCGTCAACTTCCGCCTCCCCGAGTGGGCGGTCGAGTACCTCGCCGCTCGAGCGGCCGCTCTCCAGACCACCAAGACCGAGGTCGTCGTCGAGGCCATCGCCGGCCTGCGCGAACGCGAGCTCGAGGCTCTCATGGAAGAGGGCTACCGCGAGCGCGCCGCCGAGCTGCTCGAGACGGCCGAGACCTCGCTGCCCGCCGGCGCCGAGACCCTGCCCGAATGGTGAGCCCTCGCGGACCGCGACCCACCTCCCCGGCGACGACCGCTCCGCGCCGCGGCGAGATCTACGAGGTCGACTGGCACCCCTCGCGCGGTCACGAGCAGGCGGGTGTGAGACCGGCGCTCGTCGTCCAGAACGACGTGGGCAATCGCGCGGCGCCGACGACCATCGTCGCCGCCGTCACATCCCGCGCCCCGAAGAAGCCCTACCCGTTCGAGGTCGAGATCCCCGGCGGCGTGCTGCCGAGGCCGTCCTGGGTCAACTGCGCGCACCTGGTCACGATCGACAAGGGCCGACTGCGCCGCAGGCTGGGAGCGCTGCCCGACGGCGCCCTCGCAGCGCTCGACGAGGCCCTGCGACACTCCCTCGGGCTGCACGACTGACGACGCCGCGCCCGCTGCCCCCTACCCTCGGCGCCGAAGCTGTCGTACGATTCTCCTAGGTGTAGCCGGCTTCCCGACCGGCCTGGGGCGTCCGAGGGGGGACTCATGCAAGTGATCGCGCTCGTGCTCGCACTGGGGGCCGCCGCGGCGGCGATCGTGCTCGTCGTAGGTCTCGTGAGGCCGGCGACCTTCGGGAGCCGGCGTCGCGCCGGCCTCATCCTCGGCCCCGTCGTCGCCGCTCTCGTCGTCGTCGCGCTCGTGCTCTTCGCCGTGCCGCAGTACGAGGTCGCGCAGGCGAAGGCCGACGAGCCGATCGTCTGCGGCGAGACGGAGGAGCTGCTCGTAGAGGTGCAGAACGCCGGGCTCGTCGGCGGCACCTACACCTGCACGTACACCCTCGACGGCGCCGCGCAGGACGAGGTCGAGCTGCCCGTCGACGGCGGCGGCAGCGAGGTCGTCGGCCTGGCGCTGCCGGCCGACCTCGCCCCGGGCGAGCACACGGCGACCGTCGGCGACACGACCATCACGTTCAGGGCCCTCCGGCCGGCCAAGTTCGTCGTCGAGTTCTTCGACGTGTACCCGACCATGCTCAAGGTCGGAGACCGGGTCAAGGTGTACGCCAGCGTGCTGAACAGCGGCGAGGTGCCGGGCACGTTCGACGGCGAGCTGCTCGTCGACGGCGAGGTCGAAGAGGCGAAGCCCGGCGAGATCCAGCCCGGCGAGATCCTGAAGCTCGAGTACACCGTCAAGCTGAAGGCGGCCGGCAAGCACCAGGTGAAGGTCGTGAACGAGCGGCAGAAGGTGATCGTCGTCAAGCCCGTCCGCTTCGAGAACGGGCACGTCATCGTCCGCCACATGAGCAGCGGCAACGGCCAGCTCAAGCTGCGCAACAAGAAGGGCAGGGACGACGCCGTGCTGGTGCTCACCTCGACGTCGTCGCGCAAGCCGCTGCTGGCCGTGTACGTACGCGGCGGCGCCGACACGACCGTCGGCGGCATCCCCGACGGCAGGTACAGGGTGCACGTCAGCTACGGGAGCGACTGGAACTGGTACATGGGCGACTTCCTCACGTCCACCGAGCGCATCCGTTTCGAGGACGTTCTCGAGTTCACGACGAAGTCGTGGACGTCGTCCTGGTCCGACGCCTTCTACATCTACTCGCAGGAGAACTACCAGTACAGCGGCTGGACGCTCACGCTGTACAGCTCTGCCGGCGGCACGGCGAAGATCGACTCGCTGACGGCCGACGAGTTCCCCAAGGTGGAGTGAGGGACGAGGCCGCCCCCGCGGTGCCTGTGCACCGCACCCGGCGGCCGCGCCGTCCATCGACACGCGAGCACCGGATCCGGCGGCCGCAGACGTTGAGCCGCGCCCCGCTTCGGCGTAGGCTGACCGCGCGCACGTGCACACACTCTGAGGGGGGACCATGCACACCACCGCGCACCGATCACGCACGCCATTGCCCACCGCTTCACGTCCAGCCCGTACGACCTCGCCCACGACCGCGCTGCGATCGCTGACGCTCTTGCTCCTGACGGCGGTCCTGCTGCTGACGATGGCGCTGGCGGCGCCGCTGGCGGCGGCGGAGACGCTCCCGCCGGTGCCGGCCGACATCGGCGAGACGGCCTACACCTACGTCGACGCACTCAGCCGCATCACCAACCCCGACGGCACCTACACCGGCCTGCTGCGCGTGGCCGGCACGGAGGGCGAGTACGAAGCCGCGCTCAAGGTCGCCGGGTGGTTCACCGACGCCGGCTACCTGCCCGTGCTGCAGCCCTTCACCTACACGCGCGACGGCGTCGCCTACGCGAGCCAGAACGTCGTCGCCTGGCGGCCGGCCGACCTCAAGAGGAAGACCAAGCCGAGGCCGCTGGTGATCGTCGGCGCGCACTACGACGCCGTGAAGGCCGGCCAGGGCGCCGACGACAACGCCTCCGGCGTCGGCGTCATGCTCGAGGTCGCCGAGCGCGTCGCGAGCTGCAAGCTGCCGTACGACGTCGTCTTCGTCGCCTTCGGCGCCGAGGAGGTCGGCCTCATCGGCTCCAACCGCTACTCGCGATCCATGCCCAAGGCCGACAAGGACCGCGCCATCGTCATGATCAACCTCGACTCGGTGCTCGTCGGCGACATGCTCTACGTCTACTCGGGCACCAACGGCTGGACCTGGGCGCGGACCGAGATGCTGCGCCTCGCCGAGCTGCGCGACCTGCCGATCGAGACCCAGATGGGCCTGAACCACAAGTACCCGGCGGGCACGACGCCCAACGGGTTCAGTGACTACACGGCCTTCAACCAGATCGACATCCCGATCGCCGCCTTCGAGTCGACCAACTGGGAGATCGATGAGCTCGACGGCTACACGCAGACCGAGGAGTACGGCTCCTTCTGGCACACGCCTTGGGACACCCTCGAGATGATCGAGTACCTGTACCCGGAGCGCCCGATGGTGCGCCTGACCGCCTTCACGACGGTGGTCTTCGACTTCTTGCGGCTGCTCGACCCGAAGACGATCGACGTGACGGAGTCGATCGACCTCGAGTCGGTGGTGCTGGAGGCGGCCGCGCTCTGAGGGCGGAAGGCGTCTGTCGCCCCCACGGCGTGAGGCGCGGCGGTCGCGGCGGCGCGCCGCCGCGACCGCCCCCCACCACCGCCCAGACCAGCGGCCCTGCGGCCCCGAGCCTGGTGGGCGATTCCGCAGCCGTTCGACGACGGCTCAGAGTCGGCCGGGCGCCGGGAGCGCCGGGGCGCACCCGGGGCCCTTCCCCGGCAGTCAGCGAAACCGCTATCGTCGACCTCCCTTCCGTCGGAATCCCGCGATCGTCCACGGGTGACGACGACGCGTTCCGCGCCTTCTGAGCTTCGGCGCGACACGCGCATCGCGACTATCGCCGCGTCCCACTCGACCGCGAACGACTCCATGGGCGAGAGCGGCAGGGGCGTCAGCCATTGCGCAGCCGGCGAGCTCGGCCGCCGACGACGCGACGAAACGAGAGCGGAGCGCCTGTGACGAGCCTCGACTGCATGCCCGCGCCATCGGCCAGAGCGAGGGGCCGGAGCGATGGGCGGGAGCGACGCGTGGGAGCGATGGGCGGGAGCGACGCGTGGGAGCGATGGGCGGGAGCGACGCGTGGGAGCGATGGGCGGGAGCGACGCGTGGGAGCGATGGGCGGGAGCGACGCGTGGGAGCGATGCGGGAGCGACGCCCGGGAGTGATGGGCCGGAGCGATGGGCGCGTTGTGCGTGGAATGAGTGGCGAGTTGCCCGGGTCCTCCCGGGCTGAGCGACGGCTGCCGCCCGACCTTCGGTTCGGGCGTCGGTTCCTGGGGCGATCACGCCTGAATGCGTCATGGTCACCCGTGGACGATCGCGGAACACCTCGGCACGGGCGGTGGACGATAGCGCTTTCGATGACTGCCCCCGCACTGCCCTCCGGCACGCACGGGGAAGTCGTGGTGAATCGCCGTGTACCACGACTAGGGCCGACTGCCCTCCCACACGGGACAGTCGTCCTGCAATTCCGTGTACCACAACGAGGGCCGACGGCCTTCCCGCACGAGGCAGTTCCCGCCGCACGCCGACGATGCGCCCATTGAGCGACCCGCCGGAGGCCGACCCGCCGGAGGCCGACCGGCCGTGGAGGCCATACCGGCCGGCGAGCCTCGCCGCCCCCTCCCGCTTCCGAGACATCCGGCCTGTAGCCCGTTCTGACAACGCGCAGTTTGGCCAAGTTCTGACCGTTGCGAGCCTCTCCTGAGCACCGTACAGTCAGGATGAACATGGGCCGCCGCGCCCACGGAGCCTGCGCGGCGGCCAAATCGGTGTGTGACGCGGCCGCCGGGAGCCGCGGCGAGACGCCCGTGGGGGGCGCGGCGACCGGCGGCCCGTGTCACGTCGCCGCGGGCCTCAGGGGGACCGATGGCACGACCGCGCGCACGCAGTCCGCACCTGTCCGCACGCCTCATCGTCCTCGTCGTCGCCGCCGCACTGCTGGCGCTGCTGGCGGCGCCGGCAGGCGCCGCCGCGATGCCCGCCTGGGGCGGCGTCGAACCGGGGCCCGCGACCGCCCAGGACTACCACGACGCGGTCGCGCGGCTCATCGCCGAGGGCTATCCGCAGGGGGTCGTCGACCACCTGTGCTCGCTCGGCACCATGGGCATGGGCATGCGCACCGCCGGCGACCCGGCCGACGACGCCGGGGCGATGTACATCGCCGAGCAGCTCACGGCCATGGGCCTGAGCAACGTCCGCCTGGAGCCGGTCCCGGTCGACGAGTGGACCTTCCACGGCGCCAGCGTGACCGTCCACGGCGGCGAGACCGGCGATGGCAGCGAGACCGTCGGCGGCGTGGCCACGACGTCACGCTGCCGACCTCGACCTGGGTCCACATCCAGTCCACGCCGCCGGAGGGCATCACGGCGCCGGTCGTGTACGCCGGCGGGGGCACGGCCGCGGAGTTCGACGCCCTGGGCGAGGGCGCGGTCGAAGGCAAGCTCGTCCTCATCGACGTGATGTTCGGCTCGTGGTACCCGTACTACCCGTGGGCCGAGGCGACGCTGCGCGGCGCCGTCGGCATCATCACGACCGGCTCCTCGATCGACACCACGTTCTGGTCGGCGCCCGACTCGCTCGGCATCTTCCCCGCCGAGTACGACCGCGCGAAGGCGCCGGCCGTCTGGGTCTCGCCGAGCAGCGGCGCCTGGATCAAGGACCAGCTCGCCGCCGGACCCGTGACGGCGACGGTCAAGATCGACGCCGACTACAGGCCCGTCGAGGAAGGCGGCGAGGGCTACAACGTCGTCGCCGAGCTCCCCGGCTCCGTCCACCCCGAGGAGATGGTGGTGTGGAGCGGACACCACGACGCCTTCTGGCAAGGCGCCCTCGACGACACCTCGGCGGTGGCGCAGATCCTCACGGTCGCCAAGGCGGCCGTGGAGAGCGGCTACCAGCCCGAACGCACCTGGGTCTTCCTCTTCACGACCGCCGAGGAGTCGAGCCGCGCCGGCGCCTACTACGACTGGCTCTACGGCTCGTGGTGGGCGGTCGCCAGGGAGCACCCCGACTGGCCGGGCAAGGTCGCGGGGCAGATCAACCTCGAGATGCAGGGCGGCCAGGGCGAGCTGTGGATCACCTGCAACGCCGAGCTGCGCAACTTCATGCGCCGCATCCTGAACCAGAACGAGCCGCTGCGGCCCTACGGCTTCACGCTGGTCGACAGGGCCAACTCGTGGAACGACCAGTTCCCCTTCGTCGCCTCGGGCGTGCCGGCCTTCACCTTCAGCGCGACCTCGGACGAGTACGACGCGACCATCTACCACACGCCGGCCGACACGACCGCGCTCATCGAGTGGGAGCACTTCGCGACCATGAACGAGCTCGAGATTCAAGGTCGCGCAGCGCTTCGACCAGGGGCTCCTGCCGTACGACCTCGCCGTGCGCGCCGCCGACATGGAGGCCGCCGTGAGCACGAACGGCCTCGAGGCGGCCGGGGCCGACGCGGCGACCGTCGCCCGTCTCGACGCCGACGTGCGCGCCTTCCAGCGCGCGACCAAGGCGTACCGGGCGCGGGCGAAGCGCTTCACGCCCGAGATGTACGACCGCATCAACGCCGGCCTGCTGGCGATCGAGAAGGAGCTGCTCGCGAGCTTCACCTGCCTCGACGTCTGGGAGCAGACCGTCTACCCGCACGAGCAGGTGCAACTCGACGTCGCGGGCCTGCAGAAGGCGATCGCCGAGCTCGAGAAGACCCAGCCCAGCGCGACCAAGGCGACCGGGGCCCTCGAGTACGTGAGCCAGAACTGGTACGGCCCGTACTTCAGCCCCGAGGTCTACGAGTGGGAGCTCACGCGCCATCAGCCCGACTCGCCGAACCTCTACTTCGGAGGGCTCGGGAAGATCGCCTACCTGTGGAACGTCATGCCGCAGTATCGGCAGATCGAGGCCGGCGAGTACGCGGAGGCGCAGGACGCCCTGCAGCCGATGCACGACGCCGCGCTCGCCGACCTGAACCAGCGCCTCGTCGGCATGTGCGAGGTGCTCGAGTCGGTGACGCCGCAGGTGAAGGCGCTCAGGTAGGACGCGACCGGCGTGCGCGGACGGCGCCCTCGCGCGCGGCCGACATCGCCCACTCAGGCGACACTTCTCCGGCCGGCCGCCTCGCGCGAAACGAGCGCAATGGTGCGCAAAACACTCCACTTACATTGACGACAGGCATACTATGCACGCAGGACGGCGTTTCATGGTGCGCCTCGGAGCGTGCCTGGGCGCCCGTCCGCACCGCGTCCCGACCGGGGCGCGGAGACGAGCCCGCGTGGCGTGAAGGCGACCACGGCAAAGGGGGATGCAATGGGCAAGGCGACAGAGTGGCGGCGCGGCGTACGTAGGGGCCGCACGGACGACGGTCCTGGTGATGACGACACTGCTGGCGTTGACCACGCTGCTGGCCGGCGCCGGGCGTCGCCTCGGCGGAGATCTACGACGACGACGCGACGCCGTCGTGGGCGTTCTTCATCGACGGCCCGGCCGCCGGCAACGACAACGCCATCGACGTGGCCAAGACCGCGACCGCCACCTGGGTGGTCGGCCAGGCGTAGCCGGCGTCGACCAACGATCTCGACGCCAGCCTGGCCCGCATCCCCACGGGCGAGCTCCGCGCAGCCGACCGTGCAGACCTGGAACAGCACGGCGAACAGCAACGACGCCAACTACGACGTCGCCGCCAGGGGCAGCTACGTCTACAGCGCCGGGGCGACGCGCAACGCGAGCGACAACCTCGACCTCATGGTCATCCGCTGGTCGAGCACGACCGGCGCCTTCAAGTGGGTCAAGCGCTACGCCGGCGCCGCCGGCGAGGACGACCTGGCCACCGACGTCGTCATCGACAGCGCCGGCAACGCCATCGTCTGCGGCATCGGCGGAGAACGCGCTCGGGTGGCACCTACTGGGTCGTGCGCAAGTACTCGCCCGCCGGCGACCTCAAGTGGACGTATACCTACGACGGGTCAGGGCTCGCGCCCGACCGCCCCGCCGAGATGGTCGTCGATGCGCAAGGACAACATCTACGTCACCGGGTACTCGCGGCAAGACCTCGTGACCGGCGCCTTCACCGTCAAGCTCTCGCCGGCCGGAGCGAAGCTCTGGACGCGCAAGTACAGGGGCCCTGACGACAACTGGGGCGTGGCCACGGCGATCGCGCGTCGGCCGGCCGGCGGGGTCTACATCGGCGGCTACACGAACACCGACGCCGACGGCCAGGACGCCTTCCTCATCCACTACACGGCGGCCGGCGACCGCAAGGTCTACACCCTCTACACCGCCAATACCGTGGCGCGCCACCGTGCAGACCATCAACGACATCGCCGTCGCCTCGAACGGTCAGATCATCGGCGTCGGTCAGCACGCACGACGCCGACCCGCTCGTGGGTCCTCTGGAACACGGCCGGCGACATCGACGACGCCGACTATCGACGTCACCGCCGGGCCCGACTGGTGGCAAGCGGTCGGCACCGACGCCTACGGCGGCGTCTACATGACCGGGCCCGTACGACAACGACTCCGATCAACCCCAACATCAGGACGATGCGGATGAGCGTGCTGCCCGGCGGCGGCCGCTGGCTCTACGACGACGACGGCAACGGCCTGCAATCGCGAGGTCACCGCGCTCGCCGTCAGCGGCCTCTCGTGCGCCGTCGTCGGCCGGCAGTACATGGACCCGGACTACGACCAGTCACTGAAGATCTGGACGTACTGAGACGAGCGGCAGCGAGACGAACGGTGACCGTGTCGTGACACGGACACGCCGGTCGTGACGGATCGCGACCAGCAGGTGAGACGAAGGCGGGGCGGCGCGCCACGGGCGCGCCGCCCCGCCCATTTCGACCAACGGGGGCACGATGAGAGGCACGGCACACGGCCGACGGGGCACCCTGAGGCGGCGCACGACGCTGCTGCTCACGACCGCGCTGCTCACGCTGGCGGCACTGCTGGTCGGCGCCGGCACCGCGGCGGCCACCATCTACGACGACGACGCGACGCCCTGCTGGTCGTTCTACATCGCCGGCACCGAGGCGGGCGCCGACGCCGCCCGTGACGTCGTCAAGACGTCGACCGCGACCTGGGTCGTGGGTGAGGTCTGGGACGGCTTCGACACCGAATCTCGACGCGAGTCTCGTGCGCATCCCGACCGGGAGCAGCGCAGCGCCCACGGTACGGATCTGGAACAGCACGGCGCAACGACGACGACTACAACTACGACGTCGCCGCCAGAAGCACCTACGTCTACAGCGTCGGGGCGACGCGCAACGCCAACGACACCAGCAACCTCGACCTCATGGTCATCCGCTGGTCGAGCACCACCGGCGCCTTCAAGTGGATGAAGCGCTACGCCGGCCTCGCCAAGGGGGACGACGCCGCCAGCGACGTGGTCGTCGACCCGAGCGGCAACGCCATCGTCTGCGGCTCGACCGAGAACGCCGACGGCCTCGCGAGCTGGGTGGTGCTCAAGTACTCACCCTCCGGCACGAGGCTCTGGACGCGCACCTTCGACGGCTCGGCGACCAAGTCGGAGCGACCCGTCGAGATGTACGTCGACGGCGCGGGCAACATCTACGTCACCGGCTACAGCTGGGCGACCACGACGGTGAGCGCCCACACGGTGAAGCTCTCCCCCGCCGGCAAGACCCTGTGGTCAAGGAAGTACAAGGGCCCCGACGATGGGTACAGCGTCGCCACCGCGATCGTGCGCCGCCCGGCGGGCGGAGTCTACGTCGCTGGCCACACGGACACCGACGCCGGCGGCCAGGACGTCTTCCTGCTGCACTACACCGCCGCCGGCGACAGGAAGCTCTACGCACTGTACGACGGGCACACCGCCGTTCCCACCGTCCAGACGATCAACGACATCGCCGTGATCTCGAACGGCCTGATCTTCGGGGTCGGCCAGCACAACGACACGGATCCCGCGTGGGTGGTCTGGCAGACGACCGGCGCGCTCTACGCGACGCAAGAGGACGGCACGCCGGGGTCCGACTGGTGGGAGGGCGTGGTTGCCGACGCCTACGGCGGCGTGTACATCACCGGGCCCTATGACAACGCCTCAGTCAACCCCAACATCCGCACACAGCGTCTCAACATCGGCTCCACCGGCGGGGGCTGGCTGTACGACTACGACGGCGACGGCTACGACCGCGAGGTGAACGCCATCGCCGTGAACGGCCTGTCCGTCGCCGTGGTCGGACGGCAGTACGACGGCGCGACCTACAACCAGTACATCCACATCTGGACGTACTGAGACCGGCTGATTGCCACACTCAGGCGTGGGCGTGGCGGAGCTTACAGCTCGCGAGAGTGATTGCGGCGGGGGGCGGCTGCCTGCGGCACGCCGCCCCCCGCCGTCGTTTCCCCGGGAGAAGGACCCGGTCGCGAGCCCGCGCGGCGGCGGCGAAGCGCTGCAGAAGAGCCCGGCCGCGCGAACCTGTTCGGCAGGGGCCGAAGCACGCGCGGTGAAACTGACGGAGGGTGCACCGCCGGACGATCCTGTCTTCAGCCCGCCCGCCGACTCACCCGGCGTCCGGTCCGCCGCGAGCGGCCGCACGACCCGGCACAACGACTCCGACTGGGGGTTCAGATGATCGTCACGTCGCAATGCCCGCACCGGCGGCAGGTGTCACGGCCGCCTGGGGCGGCCGCCCTTCCTGCCGCCGGTCTCACCACCGCCCGAGCCGTCGCAACCACGGCGCCCACGGTAGCGACCGCCGCAGTGCTCCTGCTCGGCGTGCTGATGCTCCTCGTCGCGCTCATCCTCATCGCCGCTCCGGCGGCGTCGGCTTCGCCGCCGCCGCTCCCACTGCTTTGGTCGGACACCTACCTCGGGATCGAGGACAACAGCATCGAGCTGAACTCCGCGGCGACCGCGCCCGACGGTTCCACCTACGCCGCCGGGAAGCTGTCTCACACCACGCAGGGCTACGACGTCGTGCTGATCAGGCACAGGCCCGACGGTGACCGCGCCTGGGTGCGCCGCTTCGACTCCGTCACCCACCAGGACGAGCAGGCGCTCGCCGTCGCCACGAGCAAGGCCGGCATCGTCGTGACCACGGGGCGCTGCCGGCCGACGAGCGGCGCCTGGGATGTCCTCACGACGGCCTGGTCGACCTCCGGCGATCGGCTCTGGGTGCGCCGCATCCTCGTCGACGACTCGCTGAGCTCAGAGGGCCGCGACGTGCTCGTCACGCCGACCGGCGAGATCTACATCACCGGCACGCTCGTGCGCGACGGCAACCAGGACCTCTTCGTCGCCAAGTACTCGAAGGCCGGCGCGCTGCTGTGGAAGAAGTACATCGCCGGCAGCGCCGGGGACTGGGACCAGGGCAACGCGCTCGCCCGCGACGGCGCCGGCAACATCTACGCCGCCGGCTTCGTCACGCAGTCGACGAGCCAGCGCGACCACGTCGTCGTCAAGTACCGCCCGGACGGCACGCGCCTCTGGGTGAAGCGCACCGACGCCGGCGAGAACGCCGACGAGTGGGCCAACGACATCGCCATCCGCGACAGCTTCGTCGTGCTCGCCGGGGGCGCGACCGACCTCGAGGGCGACACGTGCGGCTCGCTGGCCCGCTACGACACCGCGGGCAACCTCTGGTGGACCCGGGTCGCCGACACGGCCGGCACGCTGCGCTCCGAGTACGCCGCCGTCGGCGTCGACCGCTACTGCCACACCTACGCCGCCGGCTGGAAGGACTTCGCCGCCGGCCAGAACGAGGACGCCGTGCTCGTGCGCTACGAGCCGGCCGGCGACTTCGACTGGGAGTGGTACTGGCAGGGCGCGCTCGCCGACGACGACCGCTTCGGCGGGCTCGCCGTCACGGCCGAGGGCGATGCCTACGCCTGCGGCTACTGCCGCACCGTCGCCACCGGCCACGACGCGATGGTCGTCAAGCTCAGCCCCGGCCGCATGGCGCTGAGCTGGAACACCTGGGACAACCTCGGCTGGGAAGACGGGGCGTTCACGCTCTCGCTCGGACCGGGCGGCCTCGTCGTCGCCGGAGCGAGCGGCGACTTCGCACTGATGCTGCGCTACGGCAAAGAGCCGCTCTGAGCCCGAGGGGGCGGCTGCCTTGGCAGCCGCCCCCTCGGGGCGATGCCCGCTCCGGCCTGTCAGCGAGACCGCTATCGTCCACGCGGAAATCGAACGATTCCGCGAACGTCAACGGCGCCCCGCGACGCATTCCGTCAGTTCACCGCATCGATTCCGCGCGCGATCCGCACCATGCCCGGCGCGACCGAAGCCCCTACCGCCTCCCGAGACTGCGTGGCCGCCAGCGGAGCTGTCGCCGGCCTCCGCGGAGTGTCGGCGGCACTCCGCGGAGTGTCGGCGGCTCCCGGCGCGCGGCAGTCCCGCAGCGTCGGCCGTCTCCGCGGCGCGTCGGCCGTCCCCGCGTCGGGTGCGCCTGCGTCGCGACAGCGCGAAACGGCCGCGAAGTCCCGGCAACGAAACGCCGGATCCAGCGGGCCAGGGGGGTGGTCGATCGCGGTATCAGGCGTACGGCGGGTTGACGTTCGCGCTTTCGATGACACCCCCGCACCCCAGCCCCCCGCCCCGGGGCCCCCTCACTCGCCGCGAGCCAGCCCCCTGCGAGACGCTACGAGACCCCGTCCCCTTTGCTCCGCCTCGCCGCCCTCCGCCTGCCACCAGCCGCGCCACCTCTTCCTCTGCCTGCCGCCGCGCCGCCTCGGCCTGCTGCGCCCGCAGGCGCAGCGCGCGCTCCTTCTTGTCGATCACCACGTTGGACATGAACGCCGTCGACGGCTTCGCCGACTCGACGTCCGACAGCGCGAGGCCGTCGAACTCGGCCCGCATCGCCTTGGTCAAGGGCACGCCCTTCTCGCTGAAGTAGCTCGCCGCGCTCGCCTGGTGCCGCTGCGTGCGCAGCTCGGTGCGCTGCAGGTAGTAGTGGCTGATCATGTGGAAGACCTCGCCCTCGCCCCAGCGGAACCACACGGCGACGGGCTCCTCCCCGTACTTCTCGCCGAGCTCCTTGCTGGTGATGAGCACCTGGACGCGCTCGGTGTCGACCACGCGGATCGGGTAGGACGACGCCTCGAGCCACCACAGCGGGTCGTCCTGGCCGTCGATCACGCCCTGCAGGTAGATGTTGTCGGGGTCCTTGACCTCGATGCGCACGACGTCGTCGGCAGTCGGCCGCTCGTTGAAGGCGAGCACACCCGGGAAGGCAGGCTCGACGACGTGCTTGAGCGCCCAATCGGTCGTGAACAGGCTCCCGCCGGCCTCGACGAAGGCGCGGACGCGGGTGATGGCGTGCGCCGAGACCTGCCCCGGGCAGTTGATGACGAGGAGCTGCTCGGGACGCAGGGTGAGGCGCTCGAGGGCGGACGGCGAGCAGGCCGTGAACTCGACCTCGAGCGCGCCGAGCACGTCCTCGACGCGGTCGTAGCAGCCGCGCACCACGACCACGTCGGACTTCTCGACGGCGTCGAGCACGCGCGCCTTCTCCGGCGCGTCGCGCCGGAGCTGCTCGCGCGTGATCTGCGCCGCCGCCTTGTAGGCGCGGGCGCGGTCGTCGCCGGCGGCCGCGCCCGGCTTCGCCGTCGCGTCCGCGGGCTTGTGCCGGTCGGTGTCATGTCGCTCCCCCTTGTCGTGACTGGATCAGTGAAGATGCGGCGGTGAGGCGGCGGCGCGACACGGGAGCGTCGCGCCGCCGGCCCCGCCTCACCGGTCGGGCTGTCGGCCCCGCCTCACCCGTCGCGCTGCCGCCGACGGGCGCGCTCGCGCGCGTCGGCGATGCGCCACTGCGGCTCGGGCCGCGAGGGACGCGGGTCGGTGCGGCTCGTGCGCGGCCGGCCGCCCTTGCCGCGGCCGGCCTGCACGCCGCCGACGTTGAAGAACGCGGCGTGGACCGGCCGACCCCTGTACGTCAGCACCGACCCGAGCACGCCGTTGCCCTCGAAGCGCAGGTCCCAGCCCAGCGCGGGGCTCTTGAACGACTGCCCCTGCAGATCGGCGATGCGCTCGAGGAAGGCCCTGGCCACGGCGACGTCGTCGCAGACCTCGACGTCGCTCACCAGGGCCTCGAAGACGTAGCTGCGCAGCAGACGGTCGTGGAGCAGCGCGTACTTCTCGGGGATCGACACGAAGTCGAGCCCGATCACGTGATCGCCGTGCAGCACGAGCAGTCCCTGTTGACGGTCGATGAGCGGGAAGGCCGCGAGGATCGCGTCGAGATCGTGCTTCTTCTGCACGTAGGCGTCGCGCTGCGCGCCGGTGCTCGAGTGCGTGCCGTGCTTGTCGTGGAGCATCGCGACCTCATCCCACACGCGTCCCTGGTCGGCGCGGAAACCCCTGCCGGCCTTGGCCGCCAGATCCACGGACTTGCGCAGCTCGAAGCGGACGCTGCGGTCGGCCACCAACGCACTCTCGGCGAACTCGGGCGTGTCGTAGTGCCAGCGCCCCTGCTCGGTGCAGCTCACCGGCACGACGAGCTCGCTGTGCTTGCTCACCAGGATCGTCGTGTTGAGGACGCGGTTCTGCTTGGCCCCGCGCAGCTCCTCGCCGTCGAGCACCAGCACGCGCGTGTCGCCGCGGTTCTCGAAACGCAGGTCGGGCACCGCGCCCCCCTCGCTGGTCTCGCGGACGCGCGCCGTGCCGCCGGCCAGCGCCTCGCCGAGCGTGACGTACCAAGGACCGCCCTCGGTGTCGGCGGTCAGCGGGTAGACGGCGAGGCCGTGCCCGGTCTGTGCCGCCCCCAGGACCAACGCTTCGGCGATGATCGTGCCCGTGCTGCCGTCGTGTCGTGATGTCATACGCCCCCTCCTGGTTCGGCTCCTGACTGATGCGATTATAGCATCACCGTCAAGTGCCTAGGCTTGACTGTCGATGCTATACTGACATCGCGCTCGGACGGAACATCGGCACGACGAGCAACCGCCCCGTCCGCACCGCGGTCCGCGGCGCAACGCCCGGGCCTCGCCCGAGGGCGGTGCCGGCGCCGGATGCCCGTCGGCGCGCATACAATGGGTGCGATGAGGAGACACGGCGCCGGCCCAAGCGAGGGGCGCCGGCGCGGAGGAGAGGCGGAGGATGGGCAAACCAAGCGACGCCGACCTCGGGGCACGGATCGCGACGCTGCGCGAGCAGCGCGGCTGGAGCCAGCGCGCGCTCGCCAAGGTCCTGGGGATGAACCAGTCCATCCTCAGCCGCATCGAGGCGGGCAAGCGGCGCGTGAGCGCGACCGAGCTCGAGCAGATCGCCGCCGTGCTCGACGTCGACCTGCGCGCACTCCTCTCGGCCGGCGCGACGCCCTCCGCGAGCCGGTCCCCGTACCCACGTTCTCGCCTCGCGTTCAGCTCCGCACCGCGGTCCGGCGCGCCGCCCGTCGACGACGACCCGGCGGCAGGCCTCGCACCGCCCGCGCGGCGGTCCGCGCCGCGCCCGTACGCCTCGCGTCAGTCGGCCCCGGTCCGTCCGGCCTCGAGCGCCGGCGCCGGCGAGGATCTCGAGGCGGCCATGAGGACCGAGGGCCCTCGGGCCGCGGGGCTCGTCGACGACCGCGCCGCCGGCGCGCCCCCTCTCACCTACACCCTCGGGCCCGAGCCGCCCCTCGCGAAGACGCTGCTGCCGCCGCGCCCGCCGGCCCACGCGCTGCCCTCGCCGGCCGACACGGTGATCGACGACTACCTTCGTCTCCGCGACCTCGCGGAGTCCGAGGAGGGGCCGTGGGCTTCTTCGATCCGCTCGAGCGATGCGATGGGCCGGCGCACGGCTTCCGGCCCCTCCCCCTGGTCGCCGCCGGTCCACGTCGGGGTGAGCCAGGCGCGCGACCGCTACGCACGCTTCCTGCGGCACGAGCTGGGCGTCGGCGTGGACGGTCCCGTCCCTGATCTCGTGACCCTCTTCGAGGACGCGCGCGTGGCCGAGGTCGTCGTCGCGCGCCGCGCCGGCGAGACGCCGGTCGCGGCGAACGTGAGCATCGGCGACGACGCCGCCTTCGTCTTCGTCAACGCGGCGCGCCCGGTCGCGCTTCAGCGCTTCGCCCTCGTCCACTCCGTCGCCCACGTGGTGCTCGGGCACGGCGACGTGGTCGACGAGCGCATCGTCTGGTCGCGCGCCGAGCCGCTCGAGAGCGAGGCCAACGACTTCGCCGAGGAGTTCCTCGCCCCGGTCGCCGCCGTGGCGCGCTGGTACGAGCGCCACGGCGATCCCCGCCCCAGTGTCGATGTGCTCCTCGAGCTCGCCGCCGCCTTCGGCGTCACGCCCTGGTCGGCGCTGTACCGCTCGCGCGCCGCCGACCGTCTCAACCCCAAACTGCAATCCATCCTGACGCACGAGCTGCGGGCGCGCGAGTGGGGTCTGCTCCCCGAACAGGCGCTGCGCGGCGGCCTGCGCGACACGCTCTCGTCGCTGGGCGAGGAGGCGCCACCGCCGGCGCCCGGCACCCGGGGCGCGAGCGGCGCCCCAGCGCCCGCGCACCTCACACGCGAGCCCGGGCCGGCGATCGTGCTGCGCGTGCCGGCCCGCATGCGCACGTGGGCGTTGCGGGCGGTGCGGGAGGGCCGCCTCAGCCTCGAAGAGGCGGCCCGCATGCTCCACCTCTCCCCCGCCGACCTCGCCGGCGTCCTGCGGCACCTCGGCGTCGAGTAGGCCGAGCCCCGGGCCTGCCGGATGAGCGCGCACGAGCCCTGTCTGCCCGGCGCCGACCGGCCGGGCGGCGCGTCGGAGTGGGCCGAGCTCGTGCCCGCGGTGCCGGCCGAGTGGTTCCTGCGACCCGAGAGCGCCTGCGGCATCCACGGCGTCGGGCACACCCGACGCGTGGGCGTGCACGTGCTGCGCCTGTGCGCCGCGCTCGACGTGCCCGACGCGGCTCGTGACCTGGCGCTCGCCGCCGCCCGCTGGCACGACCTCGGACGCAGGCACGACGGCGTCGAGCCCGAGCACGGCGCCGGCAGCGTGGCGCGCGTACGCGAGCTCGGGCTCGCGGACGAGCTCGTCCGGGCCGGCGAGCTGTCGCCGGCCGGCCTCGAGCTCGTCTTCTTCGCGATCCGTCAGCACTCGCTCGACGACGAGACGGCACACCGGGCCGCCCGGCGACTCGCTCGCGAGCCAGACGGCCGTCGGACGGCCGACGGGACGGGACACCGTGTGGCCGGCGGGCCAGGTCAGGGCGCCGCCGCCCTCGAGCTCCTCTGGATCCTCAAGGACGCCGATGCCCTCGACCGCGTGCGCCTCAGCCTGCGCGGCGACGTCGATCCCCGTTACTTCCGGCATCCATGCACCGCGGGCTTCGTCGACTTCGCCTGGGAGCTCCTCTCGGTCGATCTGAGGCGGAGGCCGGCGCGACCGGGCGCGCCGCTACCGGCGCCGCAGCGCCGCGACCGCCGCCGCGGCAGCCGGGCTCAGTATCGCCGGCGCAGGATGTAGTCGGCGATCTCGCGCAGCACGGCGGTACTCCCCGGGGAGGACGCGCAGCGCGTCGACGGCGCGCCGGTGGGTCTCTTCCGCCAGGCGGCGCGCCTCGTCCAGGCCGAAGAGCGCGACGTAGGTCGCCTTCTCCTGCCGGCGGTCCTTGCCCGCGGTCTTGCCCAGCACCGCGGCATCACCGGTCTCGTCGAGGATGTCGTCGACGATCTGGAAGAGCACGCCGAGCTCGGTCGCGAAGGCGCGATAGGCGCCGAGCTCGTCGACGACGGCGCCGGCCTCGCCCGCGAGGCCGGCCCTCGCCCGCCGAGCAGCGCCCCGGCGACGATCGCCGCCTCGATGAGTCGGCCCGTCTTGAGGGCGTGCATGGTGCGCAGGTCGGCGGCGTCGGCGGCCAGGCCGGCGACGTCCATGAACTGGCCGCCCACCATCCCCCCCACCCCGGTCGCGCGGGCGATCTCGGTGACCACGGCCAGCAGCGTGGCGCGATCGGCCTCCTGGGCGTCGAGCACGAGATGGAACGCTTCGGAGAAGAGCCCGTCGCCGGCAAGGATGGCGACGTCCTCCCCGTAGACCACGTGACAGGTCGGACGGCCGCGCCGCAGCTCGTCGTCGTCGATCGACGGCAGGTCGTCGTGGATGAGCGAGTAGGTGTGGACGAGCTCGAGCGCGGCCGCCGTGGGCAGCACCGACGCCGGCTCGGCGCCGCGACTCTCGGCGGTCGCCAGGGTGAGGACCGGCCGGATCCGCTTGCCGCCGGCGAGCAGCGAGTAGCGCATGGCCTCGACCAGGCGCGCCGCCCTGCGGTCGGCGCCGAAGTCGAGGCCCTCGAGGTACTCCTCGACCAGCCGCTGAAGGCGGACCGGGTACGCCGGCTCGTTCATGCGGGTGGGGAGTCGTTCATCGTCTTCGGGACCCCCGGGCACGGCTCACGTCCGCCACCGGTCCGCCGCCCGTCCGCGACTCGTCCATGCCGTACGGCGCCGCCCGGTCACCCGGTCGCCGCCGCCAGACGCTCGAGCAGGCGGGAGGCCTCGTCGGCGAGCTCGGCGACGCGCTCGAGCAGCGTCAGGTCGACCTCGCTCGACGTGCCGCCGAGGCGCGGCTCGAGGTCGCCGAGCTCGGCGATGATCGCGCGCAGGCGCTCGAGATCGGCCTTGGTCTCGTCAGGCATCGCTCGTCCCCTCCGGCTCTTCGGCCTCTGTCTCGTCGTCCTCGAGCGCTTCGGTCTCGACCCCGCCGTTCTCGGGCTCCTCGTCCTCTTGCCCACCATGAGCGACGATGCCCCCGAGCACCCCGTTGACGAAGCGGGCGGAGTCGTCGGTCGAGTAGCGCTTCGTGAGCCGCACGGCCTCGTCGATCGCCACCTGCGGCGGGGTCGCAGTGTGACGCAGCTCCCAGAGCGCGAGGCGCAGGATGCTGCGCTCCAGCGGGGCGATGCGCGCGACCGGCCAGTCGCGCGAGTGAGCCCCGAGCTCGGCGTCGAGCTCGTCGGTGAGCTCCGCGACACCGCGCACGGCGGCGACCGTGAACTCGTCGGGGGCGTAGCCCTCACGGAGCTTGTGGCCCACGACGAGCTCTTCCATGGAGAGCGGCGTCACCTCGCGCTGGTAGAGCAGGAAGACGGCGTCGCGTCGGGCCTGCTTGCGGCTCGGTGTCCGCTGCGCCACGAGCCCCCCGCGCCCAGATCAGGCGGGTTCGATGCTGAAGAGCGGCTGGCCGTACTGCACGGTCGCGCCGTCGTCGACGAGGATCTCTTGCACGATGCCGTCGATGTCGGCGACGAGCTCGTTCATCATCTTCATCATCTCGAGGATGCAGAGCGTCTGCCCGGCGGCGACGCGGTCACCGACGTTGACGAACGAGGGCGCGCCGGGGGCGGGAGAGCGGTAGAAGGTCGCCACCCACTTCGAGCGCACGACGTGGTAGCCGTCGGCCTCGGCCTGGCTGCCGTTGCCGCCCGGCGAAGCGACCGCGGTGGCGGTGGCGGACGGGGCCGGCGTGGAGGCGGCGGCGGGCGCCGCCGCGACGCCGCCCTTGCGCACCGTCACCTTGAGCGGGCCCTCTTCGATCGTGACCTCGTCGACGCCGCTCTCCTCGACCATCTCGAGGATGTCCTTCACGCGGTCGGCGGAGCGGTCGAGCAGCTCGGCTCCGGCCTGCGAGTGGATCCAGCGGTCGTGAACCCCGAAGACGTCGGACTCGAGGCCCACGGCGTGCTTCTCGAGGTACGCCCTCGCCGTCTGCGGGAAGAGGGCGTAGCTCAGCAGGTCCTCCTCGGAGCGCGCCAGCTCGCCGATCTCGTCGCGATAGTCCTCCAGCGTCTCCTCGATGAGGTCGGCCGGGCGGCAGACGATCGGCTCTTCGCCCTCGAGCACGCGTGCGATGACCTCCTGCGAGACCGGGCCCGGCGCGGCCCCGTAGCCGCCGCGCAGGTACTGCTTCATCTCGTCGGGCACGATGTGCCAGCGGCGGCCGGAGAGCACGTTGAGCACCGCCTGCGTGCCGACGATCTGCGACATCGGCGTGACCAGCGGGGGGAACCCGACCTCGGCGCGCACGACGGGGATCTCCTCGAGCACCTCGGGCAGGCGGTCGAGCGCGTTCTGCTCGGTCAGCTGGCTCTCGAGGTTGGAGATCATGCCGCCGGGCACCTGGTGCGAGTACACCTGCATGTGGGTGAGCGAGGTCACGCCGCGGTCCCAGCCGTCCTCCTTGCGCACGCCCTCGAAGTACTTGGCGATGTCGAAGAGCTTCTCGAGGTCGAGCTCGGTGTCGTAGGGCGTGCCGATGAGGGCGGTGACGACCATCTCGGTGGCGGGCTGCGAGTTGCCGAAGGCGAGCGGCACGGTGGCCGTGTCGATCACGTCGACGCCGGCCTCGATGGCCTTGAGGTAGGTCATCGGGGCGAGCCCGCCGATGTAGTGGCAGTGCAGCTGGATCGGGATCTCGAGCTCGGCCTTGAGGCGGCCGATGAGCTGCTCGGCGTAGAAGGGCGAGAGCAGGGCCGCCATGTCCTTGATGCAGATGGAGTCGGCGCCCATGTCGGCGAGCTCGTGGGCGACGTGGAGGTAGTGGTCGAGCGAGTGCACCGGCGAGATCGTGTAGACGACGGCCGCCTGGAAGTGCTTGCCCGTCTCCTTGATCGCCGCGACCGCGGTCTCGAAGTTGCGGATGTCGTTGAGGGCATCGAAGACGCGGAAGACGTCGATGCCGTTCTCGGCCGCCTTGTACACGAAGCGGCGCACGATGTCGTCGCCGTAGTGACGGTAGCCGACGAGGTTCTGGCCGCGCAGCAGCATCTGCAGCGGCGTGCGGGCGGCGTGGCGCTTGATGAGGCGCAGGCGCTCCCACGGGTCCTCGTCGAGGAAGCGCAGGGAGGCGTCGAAGGTCGCCCCGCCCCAGCACTCGAGCGAGTTGAAGCCGACCTGGTCCATGCGCTCGAGGATCGGCAGCATCTCGGACGTGCGCATGCGCGTCGCCCAGAGCGACTGGTGGCCGTCCCTCAGGCTGGTGTCGGTGATGCGGACGCGTCGTGCCTGCATGGGTTCCCCTGCCCCTCGCGCCTCAGGCGCGGCTCAGATACTCGCCGGTGCGGGTGTCGACCTTGATGCGCTCGTCCTGCTCGATGAAGAGCGGCACCTGGATCGAGACGCCGGTCTCGAGCGTCGCCGGCTTGGTGCCGCCTTGGGCGGTGTCGCCGCGGAGCCCGGGCTCGGTGTGGGTGATCGTCAGCTCGACGGTGGTCGGCGCCTCGACGGCGAAGGGCACGCCGTCGAGGTAGAAGACCTGGGCCTCCTGGTTCTCGATGACCCATTGCAGCGCGTCGCTCGCCATGTCGGGCGAGACCGAGAGCTGCTCGTAGGTCTCGGGGTCCATCAGCACGACCTCGGTCTCGGTCGCGTAGAGGTAGGTCAGCTTGCGTGAGCGCGTGTCGAGGCGGTTGAACTTCTCCCCCGCCCTGAAGGTCTTGTCGAGCACGGCGCCGGTCTTGATGTGGCGCAGCTTCGTGCGCACGAAGGCGCCGCCCTTGCCGGGCTTGACGTGCTGGGACTCGACGATGGTGAAGGGATCGCCCTCGACCTCGATGGCCATCCCGTTCTTGAACTGGTTGGTGTTGACGACGTCTGCCATGTCGCTCCGGTGGTGGGTCGCTGACGAGGTTCGGGTGAACCGCCATGATACCGCATAGGGGCGCGGCGGCGAGAGTGGACGCGGTCGTGCGGCGACGACGGCGTCGTCCGCTGCCGCGCGGCGACGACCGGCGTCGTCCGCTGCCGGCGCGAGCGGGGCGCGGCGGCCGGGCGGCTCCGCCGCCCGGCCGCCCCGCCCCGCGACCGCGCGCTCCCGCACGCCTCAGCCCGCGGCGCCACCGTCAGTCGACGACCTGCAGCTCCTTCGGGTACTGCGTCAGGCGCTCGCAGCCCTCACGGGTGACGAGCACGGTGTCCTCGATGCGCACGCCCACCTCGCCCTCGAGGTAGATGCCGGGCTCGACCGTGCAGACCATGCCGGCCTCGAGCCGGTCGCCGCGCAGGCTGCCGAGGAACGGCGCCTCGTGCACCTCGAGCCCGACGCCGTGCCCCGTGCCGTGGCCGAACTGCTCGCCGTAGCCGGCCGCCTTGATCGACGCCGCGGGCGGCCGCGTCGACGTGGTCGCGGCCGTGCGCGCCGTGCCGCACGGCCGCCACCCCGGCGAGCTGCGCCTCGAGGACGATGTCGTAGAGCTTGCGGCTGCGCCTTCGAGGCGCGGCCGGCGGCGAAGGTGCGCGTGATGTCGGAGCAGTAGCCGTCGACGCGGGCGCCGGTGTCGATGACGACCAGCTCGCCGGCCTTGATGCGCCGCTCACCGGGGATCGCGTGACCCTGGGCGCCGTGGTCGCCGGCGGCGACGATGGCCTCGAACGACTCGCCTTCGGCGCCGCGGGCGTGATACTCCTCGAGCAGGCGCCAGGCGACCTCGGTCTCGGTGCGGCCGACGAGGCCCTCGCCGACGACCACGCCGAGGGCGAGGTCGACGAGGGCCGCGGCGGCGGCGATCGCCTCGACCTCGGCCGGCTCCTTGACCATGCGCAGGCGCGTCACGTGGCGGCGCACGTCGCGCAGGCGGCCGCGGTGGGCACGCCGCAGGCCGCGGAACTCGGCGTGGGTCATCGCCCCGGCCTGGTAGCCGAGCGCGATTCCCTCGCCCACGCGCTCGGCCGCCGCCTTGACGCTGTCCTCGAGCAGGTCCGTGCCGCGGTGCTCGACGAGCTCGTAGGCGGCCACCTCCTCGTGCACCTGCTCGTAGAAGCGCGAGTCGGTCACGATCAGGGCGGCATCGGCGCCGACCACCAGCGTCGCGTCCTCGCCGCGGAAGCCCGAGAGATAGCGCACGTCGTAGCGGTCGGTCACCAGCACGGCGTCGAGCCCGCGTTCGTCGAGCAGGGCGCGACAGCGCGCGAGGCGCCCCGTGTGGTCGGCTTCAGCGGTCGTCATCCGTCCTCCTCGTCGTCGCCGGTCGTCAGCGATCGGCGCTGTCATCGCCGTCGACCGCCGCCAGCAGCTCGGCGAGCCGGTCGACCGCCTCCAGGTAGCCGTCGACCCCCTTGCCGGAGACGCGCACGGCGGCGAGGTCGGCGATCACCGAGGTCCGTCGCCACTCCTCCCTCTCGGCGATCGCCGAGAGGTGCACTTCGGCCACCGGGCAGCGTACGAGCTCGAGCGCGTCGCGGATCGCGTAGCTGTAGTGCGTCCAGGCCCCCGGGTTGACGATGAGCGCGTCTCCGCCGCCGACGGCGATCTCGTGCAGCTGCTCGATGAACTCACCCTCGAAGTTGGTCTGGAAGGCGCGTACCTCGAAGCCCCGGCTCTCGGCGTGGCGCGCGACGCGCCGCTCGAGCTGCATCAGGGTGTCGGCCCCGTAGAGCGCCGGGTCGCGGCGGCCCAGCATGTCCAGGTTGGCCCCGTGGAGCAGCCAGAGGACCTTCACCCCGCCGTCAGCCACGTCACCACCTCCCGTTCGAGCACGGGCGGCACGTGCACGCCGGTGCACGGCCTCCCGAGCGCCTCCAGCAGCACGTACGCCACACCCTCCGGCCCCGCCTTCTTGTCCCGGCGGATGAGGTCGACGACTGCGCCCGGGTCGAGACCGGGCGCGCGGCGCGGCAGGCCGAGGGCGTCGAGCAGCGCCGCGCCCCTCGTGGCCTCGCCCTCGGTGAGCCCGCGGAGCGCGACCGACAGGCGCAGCGTCGCGTGCAGCCCGAGGGCCACCGCCTCGCCGTGGGTGAAGCGCGTGAAGTCCCCGGCCACCTCGACCGCGTGCCCGATCGTGTGCCCCAGGTTGAGGACGGCGCGGAGGCCGGTCTCCTCACGCTCGTCGGCCTCGACCACGGCGATCTTCTGGGCGAGACAACCGGCGACGAGCGCTTCGCTCACGCGCGCGGCGACGAGCCCGCCACTCGCGGCGTCCTCGATCTCTTCGAGCAGACGGCCGCCGGCCAGCAGGCCGTACTTCGCGACCTCCGCCGACCCGCCGCGCAGCTCGCGCTCGGGCAGCGTGCGCAGGGTGTCGGGGTCGGCGACCACGAGCCACGGCTGGTAGAAGGCGCCGACGTGGTTCTTGCCCGCCCTGAAGTCGACGCCGGTCTTGCCGCCGACGGCGGCGTCGACCTGGGCGAGCAGGGTCGTCGGCGCCTGCACCAGCCGCAGCCCGCGCAGGTAGGTCGCGGCGACGTAGCCGAAGAGGTCGCCGACCACCCCGCCACCGAGGGCGACGAGGGTGTCGCCGCGCGCGACGCCGCGCTCGTAGAGGACGCCGTAGACCTCTTCCACACGGGCCAGTGTCTTCTGCGTCTCGCCGGCCGGGATCACGACGTGCGAGGCGGCGAAGCCGGCCTCGTGCAGCCCTTCGCTGAGGCGCTCGAGGTACAGCGGCGCCACGTTCGCGTCGCTGCAGAGGACGACCTTCCCCGAGAGCCCGAGCGCCGTGAGCTCGCCGCCGAGCCCGTCGAGGGCGCCGCGGCCGACGACGACGTCGTAGGCACGCGACGGCGCGGTCACGTGCAGGCGAGGCATCAGGCCTCCCCCGGGCAGCGGACGAGGGGCACGCCGGACATCCGCGTGCAGACCGGCGCACGGCGCATCGGGGCGCCTCCCGCGTACGGCGCATCGGCGCCTCGGCGGCGCATCAGGGCGCCTCCCGGCCGGCGGCGGCGACCGGGGCGGTCAGCCGCACGAGCTCGTCGACGACCTCGTCCACGGCGCGCCCGGCGCCGTTGTCGACGATGGCCGTGGCGACCGCGCGATAGAGCGGCTCGCGCTCGGCGAGCAAGGCGGCGAAGGCCGCGCGGTCGCGGGCGAGCGGCCGCACGGCGGCCTCGCCGCCCGCCGTGACGCGCTCCCAGAGCACGTCGGGCGGCGCGGTGAGCCAGGCCACGTGCGCGACGCCGCGCAGCGCCTCGCGCACGTCGCCGCTCCGTACCGCGCCGCCGCCCAGGCTCACGACCAGCGGCACGGTTCGTGCCCGCTCGAGGAGGGCCGTGCAGACGTCGCGCTCGACGGCGCGGAAGTAGCCCTCCCCGTGGAGGGCGAAGATCTCAGCGATCGGTCCCATCTGCTCCTCGATGACGGCGTCGCTGTCGACGAACGGCAGCGACCGCCGCTGTGCCACGCCCATGCCTACCGCGCTCTTGCCCGCGCCCATGAAGCCCACGAGCGCGAGCGACGAGACCTCGGGGGCGGCCGTCGTCATGCCGTCCTGCCCGCCGCCCGTCACTCCGGCCTCAGCGCCGCCGCAGGCGCTCGGCGAAGACGGCGACGGCGGCGCTCAGGTCGCCGACGGTCGCGCCGCCGAAGCGCTCGAGCAAGGCGTCGGCGAGCGTGAGCGCGACCATGGCCTCGCCGACGAGCGCGGCAGCGGGCACCGCGCAGGTGTCGGACCGCTCGTAGCGCGACTCGACGCGCACGTGACTCCCCAGGGTCACCGTGGGCAGCGCCGCGCGCAGGGTCGCGATCGGCTTCATCGCCGCGCGCACGACGATGGTCTCGCCGGTACTGATGCCGCCGTCGATGCCGCCGGCGTGGTTGCCGGCGCGTCCGTAGCCGGACTCCTCGTCCCAGACGATCGGGTCCTGCACCTCGGAGCCGCGCCGGGCGGCGGCGGCGAAGCCGGCGCCGATCTCGACGCCCTTGATGGCGTTGATGCTCATCACGGCCCCCGCGAGACGCGCGCCGAGGCGGAGGTCGCCCTGCACGTAGCTGCCGACGCCGAGGGGATAGCCGAACGCGCAGACCTCGAACACGCCGCCGAGCGTGTCGCCGGCGGCCGCGGCGTCGTCGATCGCGGCGCGCATGCGCTCGGCCGCGGCGGCGTCGAGACAGCGTACGTCGGAGTCCTCGACCCGCTCGAGGTCGGCGGGCCCGAGGGCCGCCGCGGCGCGCACGTCGCCGATGGCGACCACGTGGCTGCCGACACGGCAGCCGACGGACTCGAGGAGGGCGCGCGCCACCGCGCCGCAGGCGACGCGAGCGGCGGTCTCGCGCGCGCTCGAGCGCTCGATCACGTCGCGGATGTCGTCGAGGTCGTAGAGAAGGGCGCCGCCGAGGTCGGCGTGCCCGGGTCGCGGGATGTCGACGGTCGCCGCGCGCTCCTCGTCGCGGGCGCCGACGGCCGGAGCGCCCTCCGACGAACCGCTGCCGGCCTCTGTCGCGGGGTCTGCGGTCGCGGGCGCCGGAGGATCGACGCCCGGCGCGTCGACGGCCATCACGTCGGCCCAGTTGGCGGCGTCGCGGTTGGCGATCGCGAGGGCGATCGGCGCCCCGGTCGTGCGACCGTGTCGCACCCCGCCGAGGATCTGCACGCGGTCCTGCTCGATGAGCTGGCGCGGCCCGCGGCCGTAGCCGCGCTGCCGCCGCACGAGCTGGCGGTCGATGGCGTCGCGCGAGAGCTCCAAGCCGGCCGGACATCCCTCGAGGATGGCCGTCAGCTGTGGCCCGTGCGATTCACCGGCGGTGAGCCAACGCAGTCGTCCCATGCTCCAACGATACACAACGCCCTCTCGGCGTGGCAAAGGACAGGCGGGGCGGCCTCGCCACGCGCAAGGGACGGAAGGAGCGGCCTCACGCCGCGCCAACGACGGACGGGGCGGCCTCGCGGCCGCCCCGTCCGTCGACTCACCCCACGTCGCGTCGCGCTACTTCGTGACCGACGACCCTACGTAGAGGACGATGTTGGCGTCGCCCCACAGTACCGCGGCCGACTGCGTGCCCTCGTTGATGGCCACGATCTTGACATCGCCGGCGGTGGTGCTGACCACGGCGCCGACCTTCTTGTCGCTGTAGACGGTGCCGTCGATCTCGATGGTCACGGTCGCCACCCCGTCGACGGTGTTGATGCTGAGCGCCTCGAAGGTGTGGCCCGAGGTGCTCGCCGTGGTGTCGCCGCTGCTGCCGTCGGCGAACACGATAGCGACCACCGCCAGGGTGTAGGTCTTGCCGTTGTCCTGGTTGGTCACCTCGACCGACTCACCCACGCCGACGGTCACCGACGTGCTGCCGTCCTCGAACTCGTTGTCGTCCATGAGCTTGAAGACGACTTCATTGCTGTTGATGGCGCCGATCGTGAAGACGGGGGAGTCGCCCGGCACCTCGTCGCCGACCTCGACGGTCATCGCCGTGTCGTTGACCTTGATCTTGGCGCCGGTGACCTGCGCGGTCGCGCCGTCGTCACCGGTGTCGGTCGACGTGCTCGTGCCGGTGCCGCTCGTGTTCTGGACGTACAGCGGACGGAACGGGTTCTTGCTCTCGAACTGGTCGAGGACCGGCTGCTCCTTGGCCGGGTCGGCGGCGAGGACGTCGTCGGCGGCGCCGGCGACGGTCGTGTCGCTGGCCACGGTCGTGACCGTGTAGTCCTGACCGCCGGTGCTCGCCTGCGTGTCGCCGCCGCGCACCTCGAGACCGACCGCGAGCGCCGCGGCGACGGCGAGGACGAGCGCGATCACGACGAGCGCCTTGGAGCGGCGTGTGAGCGTCATTGCGCACCTCCCTCGGTCTGCGCCACGGTGTCGGCGGCCGGCGCACTGCCGCCGCCCCACAGATACCCCGCGACCTCGAGGCTGACGGTCAGCATCGGGTCGGTCACGCTGGTCTCCGGGGCGCTCGACGTGCTGGCGGTCATCTGCAGCGAGGACATCTGCAGCAGACGGCCCGTCGCCTTGACCTGGGTGTTGCGCACCGCCACGTAGTCCTCGACGCGGTAGACGAAGTCGACGACGTCGAAGAAGCGGCCGGTCACGCTCAGGGTGAGCATCTGGATGCCGAAGGGCTGGCCGGGTTGCAGGCTGCCCCGCGAGATGCTGCTGATGGTCACTCCGGCGAGCTCGGCGGTCTTGCTGAGCTCGACGATCAGCGAGGGCTGGCCCTCACCGTCGGGGAGCAGCTTGCCCAGGCGCACGACCTCGACGCGCGCCTGCGGCGCCGTCTTCTTGTACTCCTCGAGCCGGACGAGCTGCTGCTGGGTCGTCTGCAGCGTCGTGGTGGCCGTGGCGACCTGCTCGTCGAGCTGGGCCAACTCCTGCCGCGTCGGGTTGAAGAGCAGGAAGTACCAGGCGACGACCAGGACGACGGCGACGACGCCGGCGATGATGTAGATCTCGCGTCCGCGGGCCTTCATCACTCGACCTCCTGCAGCACGGTGGTGGGCGGCGCCGTCAGGAAGGGCCGCAGCTCGGCGGTCACGGTGAAGGTGCCCGGCGCCGCGGCGGCGCCCGTTTCGGCGCCCTGCTGGGCCGGACCGGTCGAGTTCGTCAGAAGGATGTTCTCGATCTGCGGGATCAGGCCGAGCCGGGTCATGAACTCAGCGACGTCGTCGTGCGTCCACGCCTGGCCGATGAAAGTGATGTCTGTGGATCCGGCGCCGTCCTCGATCTCCGCGGTCGACCCCGGCAGCATGGTCGCGGGCACCACGCAACTGAGCGAGGTGAGGCTCACGTTCTCGGGGATCACGAGACTCAGCTGCTCGAGGAAGTTGGACCACTCGACGCGGGTGTCGTAGATCTGCGCCGCGGTCTCGGTCATCTGCGTGCGCTGCGTCTGCAGCTCCTGGTAGGGCTGCAGGGCGGCGATCTGCTGCTGCAGGGCCGCGGTCTGAGACTGCAGGTCGGCGAGCTCCTGCTCCCTGTCGCCGACGGCGGCAGTCTGCTGGACGTACACCGCACCCAGGGCGACGACGAGGGCGACGAGGAGCACGAGCGCATAGGCGAGGCCGCGCTCGCGCGAGGCCTTGGCCTGCGCCTCTTTCGGGAGGAGGTTCATGCGCTTCATACGGCTACTCCTCGTCCTCAAGCGCGAGGCCGACGGCGATCGACAGTCGCGGCGCGATCACCTGCAGGTCGGTCTGCGCGATCTTTGACGTGTTGCCAGTGATGTGCTGAAGGGGGTCGCCCAGCTGCACGTCCATGTGGAGCGACTGGGCGAGGTACTCGGAGACGTTGCGCGTCAGCGAGCCTTCACCGCTCAGCAGGAGACGACCGATGTGGCCCGGGTCGTCCTGCGAGTGGTAGTAGTCGACGGAGCGCCGGATCTCGTCGGCGAACGCCTCGGCGGCGGCGTCGAGGACCTGATGGATCTCGTCCACCGTGTCCTGCTCGAGGTCGCCGACGGGCACCTGGGCGCCGCCGCTCAGGCCGACACTGAGGCGCAGCGCGTCGGCCTCGGCCGGCGAGATGCCCCGATTGGAGGCGAGGGCGTCGACCAGGGCTTCGTAGCCGAGGTTGATCACCCTCGTGAACCGGGGCGTGCCGCCCGAGACGACGACGATGTTGGTGATGCCGGAGCCGATGTTGACGAGCGCGCTCGCCTCGGCGGGCGCCGGCGACCCCTGGTCGATGAACGGGACCGGAGGGGCGATGGCCCGCGCCAGCGCGAAGGCCTGGAGGTCGATGTTGTCGACCGAGAGCCCCGCCTTGCGCGCCGCCTCCACGAACTGCGACACCATGTCGCGCTGGGCCGCCACGAGCAGCACCTTCTGGCTGCCGCCGTTGCCGTTGTCGCCCGGCGTCGTGGCGATCACCTGATGATCGAGGACGGCCTCGTCGATGGGGATCGGGATGGCCTCCTGCGCCTGGAACTGCACGGCGGCCTCGAGCTCCTTGCCCTCGACGAGGGGGAGCTCGAGGGTGCGGACCACGATCTTCTGGTTCGCGATCCCCAGGCAGACCTTCTTGCCGCTGAAGCCCGCCTCCTTCCAGAAGGACTTGAGCTCGGCGGCGAGGCCTTCGACGTCGACGACCTCACCCTCGTAGACCAGACCCCCGGGCAACGCCCGAACCGCGGCGGCGCTCAGGGTCTGTCCCGCCTTGTTACCCTTGATCTGCGCGCCGGCGATGGAGGTCTGCTCCAAGTCAAGCCCCACGCGCATGCCGTTCTTCGCCATGGCAGTCTCCCGGTCACCCAGTTGGTCTCTAGCCGCGTTGTCGGCAAACGCGGGCAAATCTTTAGGCGCGACGCCCTCCCGGGCACGGCCGGGGACTACCCGCGAGAAGTGCGGCGGGGCCGCGGACGACTGCCGACAGGCCCGCGAACGACCGCCGGCGGGACCCCTCGACTCGGCCGAAGCTGCCAAACCTCTCACCGCGCCATCCGCAGCCCCCGTCGTTCACCAGCGACGCACCACCTCGAACTCGCGACAGCCGACTGGCGGCCAGCCCAGCCACTCCGCGTCGAGCCGCAACTCGAGCGGCGCCGCGATCACCAGCCCGGCCGCGGCCAGGGAACCCGTGAGGCGCGTCGCCGCACCGACGCGCAGCGCGCCGGTGGCCAGCACGGCGCCGTTGAGCTCGCAGACCGGCTCGTCGGCGGCCGCCGGAGGCTCCTCGGCGACCGCCGCCACGTCGCCGCCGACGACCGCCTCGCCCTCGACGACGAGCACCAGAGGGCACGCCAGCGGCGGTGCCGGGCGGCGGCCGGTGATGGTGAGCGGCCCGAGGCGCGCGCCGGCCTCGACGTAGACGATGACGCCGGCGCGCGGGTCGGCCCCGGCGACCGATTGCAGCGGCAGCAGATCGACCCGCAGCACGTCACCCACGAGCGCCGCCCCCGGCGCCATCGCGTGCCGCCGCAGCGAGCCGAGCGTCGCAGCACCGGGCAGAGCCGAAAGCTCGGCGGCATAGGGCTCACCGACGTGCACGTCGGTGTCGAGCGTCGGTACGGCGAGCTCGTGGATCTCGCCCTCAGCCGTGAAGATGGCCCCCGCGGCGTGGACGGCAGCAGCCGAATAGAGGTCCGGGTAGAGGAGATCGGGCGGCGCGACCAGCGGCGCGACGGCGCCCTCGAAGGCGATGTGCTCGCGGCCGAGGACGTCGCCGCCCGCGTAGACCCCGCACCCGCCGATCGTGACCGGCGCCAGTGCCACGAGGTCGCCGGCGGAGGCCAGCCCGTGCGGCAGGACCCCCGGGCGCAGACGCACCGCGAGCCGCCGCTCGACCCGCGCCGCGCCGGCGGAGGATGCCGCGGTCAGGTCGAGACTGGTGAAGAGCGTGCCGTCGGTCGACGCCGGCCCCGGCGCCACCATCAGCGTCGTGGCGACCGCGGGCGGCCCCCCGTCGACCGGGAGGGTCAGCGAGGCGCTCTCGACCGTCAGCCCCCAGCGGAGTTGCTCCACGAGACGCGTGAGGCCGGCCTCGGCGCCGGCCGCGCCCGCGTCGCGGCCACGGTCGGCGGCGTCGGTCGCCGACGCCGCGAGGACCGCGGCGACCAGCGCGGCCGACGCCAGCGCCGCCACCGCGGCGACCAGAAGCACGACGAGCATGGTGAAGCCACGCTGGTCACGATGCGGGGTGCAGCGGCTCACGGCTCACAGCCTCGCCGCCGGCAGAGGGAACACCCATGCGGCGGCGGCCGAGGAGCGCCCGGCGGCGGCGCTCGCCGAGACGGCGAGCGCCGCCGCCCCGGCCACGCGGCCGTCGCTGCCCACGCCCAGGGTGGCCGGGTCGACGGGAGCGCCCCGGTCGTCGAGGTAGGAGACCGTGAAGCCGCGGATGCCGTCGGCCACGTAAGAACTCGACGAAGAGCGCCAGAGCACACTCCGGACCGGGTCCCAGCAGTACTCCACGTCGCGCAGGGCACCGTCGGCGTCGATCAGGCGCAGGGCGAAGCGCCGCTCGCTGAGACCGTCGAGCGGTCGCGTGAGACCCAGTGACTGCGCCATGTCGAGAGCCAGCCGCCGGTGGACGGCGGCGAGGCGCGACTGAGCCTCCGCGGCCCGGGTCTCGCCCGCGCAGGCGCCGCAGGCGCCCCACAGCCACGCGTAGGCGGCGGCGGCAAGCCCGCAGGCCAGGGCCGCCGCCACGAGCACCTCGACGAGCGTGAGCCCGCGCCGGCCGTGGACCGGGCGCGAGCCGCCGGCAGGTGATCGCCGCGCCCTCACGGCCCGTTCACCACCAGGATCGAGAGCGAGGTCGACCAGGAGCCGTCGGCGAGCGTGCCGGTGACGACGGCGAGAAGGGCTCCGGACGGCGGCGCCTCCCCGCTCCATACCGCCCAGCCGTCGTCGCCGACCACCGGCTGTACGGCGACGACGCCGGCCGGGGTGAAGTCGACGAAACGCGCGACGACGGAGAGCGTGCCCCACGGACGCGCGACGAGACGCTCGAAGCTCGCGACCTCGCCGGGACCGGCCGCCGGCACGCAGTGAGCGGCGGCACAGTCGCAGGCCGGTCGTGCGTGCGGGAAGAGCTCGCCGAGGGCGCTGCCCGGCGCGAGACCCTCGGGCTCGAGACCGGCGGGCAGCGGGTCGGGGGTGAAGCGAAGGGCGCGAAGGCGCTCGGCCTCGGCGGCCGCGGCCGCGGCCGCCTCGCGGCGGACGCCCTGCTGCGCACGCTCGGCGAGCGCCTGGGCGACGCAGGCCGTGGTCGCGGCGACGATCACGCCGAGCACCCCCGCCGAGATGACGACCTCGAGCACGCCGAAGCCGGACCGCGCCGCGCACTTCACAGGCACCTCACACAGCCCGCCATCTGTACGACCACCGAGTGCGGCGTGGGGCCCAGAAGCTTGAAGCTGCCGGCCCGCGGAGACTCCTGCCCGGCCGCCGTCGGCCACCCCGCGGCGACGAAGTCGACCACGCCGTCGGGGTAGTTGGACTCGACCCGCGCCGGCAGCCGCGCCGCACCCCAGCGCTCCCAGCGCTCGCCGTGGAGCTCGAGCGCGACGACGGCGCCGTCGGCGCCGACCTCGACCCTGGTGCGCGCGCCGTGCGCCTGGGCGCGTGCCTGCGCCGCGCGCAGCACGACGGTGAGCTCGCGGGCCGCGACACCCGCGGCGAGACCGGAGCGCACGTTCGCCGCCGCCGGCACCGCGAGGCTCACCAGCACGCCGGCGAGCGCGCAGACGACGAGCGACTCGATGATCGTGTAGCCGCGCTGGGGCATGAGCACCACCCGGAGGACGGACGTCGCAGGCGCGACCCGCATCGCGGTCGCCGTGGCCGGCGACCGGCGCTGTCGCGAGCGCCTGCCTGACGCTCGGCAGCGTAACCGGGCCACGGCGGCGCGGGGAGAGTGACGACCCGGTCCGGCGGTGACGTTCGCCGCGGAACGCGACCGCCGGACCCGGAGACCGCCGCGGCCGTGGCTCGGCGCGTCGGCGCCCGCGACCGTGTCAGCGCAGGGCGAAGTCCAGGTAGGCCTGGATGAGCCAGTCGCCGACGAAGAGGCTCACGATCGCCCCCGCGGCGAGGAACGGGCCGAAGGGCACGGCCGTCTTCGCGTCCCTGTCGGTGGCCGCCATCACGGCCACGCCGACGATGGCCCCGCTCACGAACCCGATGAACAGCGCCGGGACCACGGCGGCGCCGAGGTAGACGCCCATGCAGAGAGCCATCTTGACGTCCCCCAAGCCCATGCCCTCGATACCGCGGATGCGCTCGTAGAGCCACGCGATGGCGTAGAGGAAGAGCGCCGCCCCGAGGCCGGCGACCGGCCACTCCCACCAGGCGCCGTCCCCGACGAGGACCATGAGGACGAGCCCGATGCCCGCGGCCGGCAGGATCACCACGTCGGGGATGATCTGGATCTCGAGGTCGACCTGCGTCACGAGGACCATGGCCGCGACGAAGATGAGGTACGGCAGGAGCAGCCAGTCGAGGCCGACGTAGGCGGCGACGGCGGCGAAGAGCGCCGCCGTCGCCGCCTCCCCCGCCGGGTAGCGCCAGCTGATGCGCGCCCCGCAGTCGCGACAGCGCCCGCGCAGCACCAGCCAGCTCACGACCGGGACGTTGTCGTAGGCGCGGATCTGCGCCCCGCAGTCCGTGCAGTGCGAGCGCCCGCGCATGATGCTCTCGTCGTGCGCCAGGCGCCACGCCCAGGCATTGAGGAAGCTGCCGATGAGCAGGCCGTAGACCGCGGCGATGAGTACGAGCAGCGCCGTCATGACCTCAGGGGTGGTCCTCGGCGTGCGCCGTCATCGGCTCAGAGGTAGTCCTCGAAGAGCGCCGCGAGGAGCTCCTCGAACGTCGCCTCCGGCATCGTCTCCGCCAGCGGCGCCACCGCCTCCACGCGCTCCTCCTTACCCTCGGGAGAAGCTCATCGAGGGCGGCGACCGCCTTCTCGCGCGAGTACTTGTCGCCGTCGGCGTAGACCTGGGCCCACATGAGGGCGGCCTTCTCCTTCTCGCCGCCCTTCGCGGTGAGCGCCGCGGCCAGCCGCGCCACGTACGGCGGCGACCCTTCGACGGCCGCCGCCCTCGCGTACCACTCGGCCGCGATGCGCTCCTTCGCCGCGCCTTCGCCGAAGCCATAGACGAGGAAGCCCGTCAGCGCCGACAGGTTCCAGTCCTCCGGGTTCGCCTCGACCCCGCGCTGCAGGATCTCGTAGGCCTTCGCGCCTTCGTCTGCATCGAGCAGCGCGAACGTTCCGAACTGGTACGCCCTGTCGAAGCGCGGGCTCAGCCGCGTGACGAGGTCGACGAGCTCCGCCATCGAATCGAGCCGTTGATCGGTCTCGATGTGCTCGCCGTAGTACTGCACCATGTAGAGGTAGTAGGCGTCGGCGATGGACGTCCTGAAGCTCGGCGAGAAGTCCTCGAAGAACTGCGCCGAGGGCACGAAGACGCGCGGGTCGCCCGCCGCCCGCGCGGGGCGGGTGACCTGATAGGCGACGACGAGGGCGAGGCAGGCGACGACGACCGTGACGGCGAGCCAGCGGCGCACGCTAGAACTCCTTGCGCCGCATGACGAGGCTCGCTGCGGCCAGGGCGACGGCCATGTAGGCGACGAGGTACCCGGCCCAGAGCGCGACGCTCCCCCAGTCGACCGTCATCTCCCCCACCGCGGCCGCCTTGACGTCGACGGCGTTGAAGTTGGGGATCACGACGAACACGACCCACGAGACGGCCTCGGTGAGGGCGCCGGCGCCGACGCGGCTCAGCGAGAGCACGTTGTGGCTGAGCTGCCCGGCGACGAACACCCCGAGGCCGAGCATGCTCGCCAGGATCGCCGACGTGACCGTCGAGAAGAAGACGACCACGGCGACGACCGTCAGCAACTGGAGATAGATCAGTGCCGTTGCGACGAGGACCATCCCGGACGCACCGCCGCCCACGAGCAGCGTCATGGCGAAGAGGAAGATGCCCATGCCGCCGACGACCACCGCCAGCGTCGCGGCGAGCCCCAGGAACTTGCCGACGACGAACGCCGCACGACTGACCGGCTTCGAGAACAGCACGAAGACGGTGCGCTTCTCGACCTCCTTGCGGACCAGCGTCGCGGCGATGAAGGCGGCGACGATCACGCCGAAGGCGGTCACCGCAACGAGCCCGAAGTCCTTCATCATCCGGCCCTGCTGCTCGAGGCTGATGCTGCCCAGCCAGAGGCCGGCGACGATCATCACGAGCGCGAAGAGCACGATCACCGTCAGCACGCGGTCGCGGATGGTCTCGCGGAACGTGTTGAGAGCGATGGCGACGACCTGGTTCACGACGGCGTCTCCCCGGCGGTGACGTCGGCCCGCTCGCCGCCGTCCGCTCCGGCGGGCACGTCGCCGGCCGCTCCGGCCCGCTCGTCGCCAGACACCGCGGACTGCTCGCCGCCGACCACGCGCATGAAGAAGGCCTCGAGGCCTTGCGGGCTGTCGCCCAGGGCCTGCGCGACCGTCCCGCTCCACACGATGCGCCCGCCCTTCATGACGGCGATCCTCGTGCAGAGCTCCTCCACGTCGGCGAGGATGTGGGAGTTGAAGAGCACCGTCCGCCCCTGGTCGTGAAGGCGCTGGATGATCCGCTTGACCTCGAGGCGCCCGATCGGGTCCAGCCCGGTCATCGGCTCGTCGAGCAGCACGAGCTGCGGGTCGTTGATCAGCGCCTGGGCGATGCCGATGCGCTGCAACATGCCCTTGGAGTACTTGCGGAGATGGACGTCGGCGGCCGCTTCGAGGCCGACGTCCCGCAGCAGGCCGTCGGCCCGGGCCTTGCGTTCGAGGGCGCCGAGCCCGAAGAGGCGCGCACAGAACGACAGGAACTCACGACCCGACAGGTAGTCGTAGAAGTAGGGGTTCTCCGGCAGGTAGCCGACCGCGCCCAGACCGTCGAGCCCGAGGGCGACGCTGCCGCTGGTCGGGGCCATCAGGCCGATCAGCACCTTGACGGTGGTGGTCTTGCCGGCGCCGTTGGGGCCGATCAGCCCGACGACGGCGCCGCGCTCCACCGCGAGGTCCACGCCGCGCAGGATCGTGACCGGGCGTCGCCGCAGACCGACGTGCACGGTCTTGGTCACGCCGGAGAGACGGACGAGATGCTGTGCCTCAGGGCTGGTCGAGCTCATTCGTGGTCCTAGTTCGCCTTCGAGGGGCGCGTCCCTGTCGTGCGCCCCGGGACGCGAAGGGGGCGGGGCCTCTCGGCCCCGCCCCCGTGCACTTCAGAGTGGTGCGCGTGACTCAGGCTCAGCGAACCACGAAGTCGCCGGTCGAGGTCACGCCGAGGAGCGTGTAATCGGACCCGTCGGCAGACACGTACACGAAGTCGCCCAATTCGTCCTGGTTGGCCATAGGGGCGCCCGTGAAGGGGTTGTCGGGCCACTGGTCGATCTGAGGCTGGACGGCAGCAACGACGGCGGCCGTGAGCGGGTAGACGTCGTTGTCGTCGACGGCGACGCTCTGGACGCCGACCTGGATGCTGTGGACGCCTTCCTTCACACCCGCGTCCTTGGCCTTCTCGCGCTGGTTGAGGAACATCGGGATCGCGATCGCGGCGAGGATGCCGATGATGATGATGACGATCAGCAGCTCGATGAGCGTGAAGCCCTTCTGCCTCTTGGTGAAACGCATCATGTGAGTCTCTCCTTCTTCGTTCTGGTGGCCGTGTCGGCCGTGGCTTTGGACTACTGGGGCGAATCCCTCTCGCCGGTCGTGCACTCTCTCAACGCAGCAGCCTGCATCACCCCCTGGTCGCGGGCTACACAGGCTTAGAGTGGTGGAACCTTCGGTGGCGGCAGCCCAGCCGGCTCGTTGAGCCCTGTGGCTTTGCGCCCCACTCTCGCAAGTGGTTTGCCCTTCTCGCCTTCGCCCCTATAGTGCCTCCTTGCTCGATTGCTAGACACTATGTCGGCGATTGTCGCCCGACCTTTAGTAGTCACCGGGGGCAACGTCACCGCACAGGTGTCTCAAGGGTGCCCCGTCGCGCGAGCCCCGCCCTGGAACAAACGTCTACTCCGGGCGAGTCAGAAGGACGGGCGGCTCAGACGGGCGGGCGGCTCAGAAGACCCTGCGGGTCAGCAACTGCCTGAGCTTGACCAGCGCCTTGCCCTGCTCGCGCGAGACCTTGCGCTGCGTGAGGCCCATCTCGGCGGCGACCTCGTGCTGCGTCAGGTCCTTGAAGAACAGGAGGTAGATCAGGCGCCGCTGGAAGGCGGAGAGCCGGTCGAGGGCCTCGTAGAGAGCGATGCGGTCCTCGATCGGCAGGGCGAAGCTCTCGGGCCGCAGGGAGCGCATCAGATGGGCGTCGGGCTGGGCGTAGAGCTCGTCCACGCGGAAGGGCTCGTCGAGGCTGTGCAGATCGATGCGCGCGTAGAGACGCATGACCTCGAGCACGCCCTCCTCGGCGATGTTGAGCGCCCGGGCGAGCTCGGCGATGTCGGGCGGCCTGCCCAGGGCGTGAGCGAGCTCGTTCGACTTCTGGATGATGTCGCCGTAGACCTTCTTCACCCAGCGCGGCTGGCGCAGGAGGAGGGAGTCGCGCAGGTGGTGGCGCAACTCGCCGTCGACCACGGCGGTGGCGTACGACGAGAACTTCGCGCCCTTTCCCGGGTCGTAGCGCTGCGCCGCCTTGATCAGGCCGACGTTGGCGACCTGCAGCAGGTCCTCGTACGGCTCCTTGGCGTACGAGAAGCGCTTCAGGATGTGGTGCAGGAGCCCCTGGTTGCGGCGGACGAGCTCATCGAGGGTCGCCGGCGACCGGCTGCGAGCGTACTCTGCGAGCAGCTGCTCGTTGTCCACCGGCGACCCTCGGCTCTCTCGTCATTCCTTGACGATGTTCATCATGTTGAAGATCGGCAGGTACATCGAGATGACGACGGTACCGACGATGACGCCCACGCCGAGCATGAGGATCGGCTCGAGGATCGAGGTCAGCGACTTGACGCTGGCGTTCACCTCGTCCTCGTAGAAGTCGGCGATCTTGCTCAGCATGGCGTCGAGCGAGCCGGTCTCCTCGCCCACCGAGATCATCTGCGTGACCATCGCCGGGAAGATGGACTCCTTCTCCAGCGGCCCGGTGATGGACTGCCCCTCCTTGACGCTCTGCTGCACCTGGACCATGGCGTTCTCGATGACCACGTTGCCCGACGCCTGGCCGGTGATCTCGATCGCCTGGAGGATCGGCACGCCGGAGGAGATCAGGGTGCCGAGGGTGCGCGAGAAGCGCGCCACGGCGAGCTTGCGCACGATCTCGCCGATGCCCATCGGCACGTGCAGCTTGAAGCGGTCCCAGGTGGCCTTGCCCTTCGCTGTGCGCTTGAGGCGTCGCAGCCCGATGATCAGGAGGACGATGACCACGACCACGGGGATCGCCCGCCAGCTGGTCATGACGTTGGAGATGCTGACCATGATCTGCGTGAGCATCGGCAGCTTGGCCCCGTCGCCGATGTCCTCGTACATGCTGGCGAAGAGCGGGATGAGGAAGAGCACCATGCCGGCCAGCACCATCAGGGCGAAGGCGCCGATGAGGATCGGGTAGACCATCGCCGACTTGACGGCGCGGCGGATGCTGTCCTCTTTCTCGAGCTGCGAAGCGACGCGGTTCAGGACCTCGTCGAGGATGCCGCCCATCTCGCCGGCGCGCACCATGCTCACGTAGAGCTTGTTGAACGTGGCGGGGTGCTTCTCGAGCGCGTCGGAGAGGCTGATGCCGGCCTCGACGTCGGCGCGCACGGCGCCGATCACGGTGACGAGCTTCTTGTTCGGCGTCTGCTCTTCGAGCACGTACAGGCAGCGCAGCATGGCGAGGCCCGAGTTGACCATGGTCGCGAACTGGCGCGAGAACACGGTCAGGTCCTTGGGCTTGATGCGCTGCATGAAGTTGAGCTCGATGCCGCTGAGGCCCTTCTTGACCTCGTTGACGTCGAGGACGGTGAAGCCCTTGCCGCGCAGCATCTGGGCGACGGCGGCCTTGCTGTCGCCGTCGATCTGCCCGGTGGCCTGACCACCCTTCGCGTCGAGTGCCTTATAGGCGAACGTCGTCATGGCTCACCTCACCTGCCCTTGCCCGCGGCCATGGCGGGCTGGCCCGAGGGCTGGCCCATGAGCCGCTTGAGGTCGTCGGGTGTGCTCGAGCGGCGCACCGCCAGCTCGCGCGAGATCGTGCCGCGCCGGACGAGGTCGGCGAGCGCGGCGTCCATCGTCTGCATGCCGAACTGCGTGCCGGTCTGCATGACCGAGTAGATCTGGTGGACCTTGCCCTCGCGGATCAGGTTGCGCACGGCGGGGGTCGGGATCAGCAGCTCGCAGGCCACGACCCGGCCACGGCCGTCGGCCGTGGGCAGGAGCTGCTGCGTGCAGACCCCCATCAGCGTCGTCGAGAGCTGCACCCTGATCTGCTCCTGCTGGTGCGGCGGGAAGACGTCGATGATGCGGTCGATCGTCTGAGGGGCGTCCTGCGTGTGCAGGGTGGCGAAGACGAGGTGCCCGGTCTCGGCCGCGGTCAGCGCCGTGGCCATCGTCTCGGTGTCGCGCATCTCGCCGACGAGGATGATGTCGGGGTCCTGGCGCAGGACGCTCTTGAGGGCGCGGTTGAAGCTCTTCGTGTCCGCGCCCACCTCGCGCTGGTTCACCATGCACTTCTTGTGGCGGTGGAGGAACTCGATCGGGTCCTCGATCGTCATGATGTGCTCGTCGCGGGTCTCGTTGATCTCGTCGATCATCGCGGCGAGGCTCGTCGACTTGCCGGAGCCCGTAGGACCGGTGACGATGACGAAGCCACGCGGCTTCTTCGTCAGGTTGTGCAGGGCCGGCGGCAGGCCGAGCTCTTCGAGCGGCTTGATGTTGATGGGGATCAGGCGGAAGGCCGCCCCCAGGCTGTTGCGCTGGAAGTAGGCGTTGACGCGGAAGCGTGCCCTGCCGGGCACCGAGTAGGAGAAGTCGATCTCCCACTCGTTCTCGAGACGTTGCCGCTGGTCCTGCGACAGGATGCTGTAGATCAGCTCTCGCGTGTCGTTGGACGTGAGGCGGGGGTAATCGAGACGCTCGAGCACGCCGTTCACCCGGATGATCGGCGCCGAGCCGACCGACAGGTGCACGTCGCTGGCGTCGCGCTCCAGCACTTCCAACAGAATATCGACAAGATCCATCGTCACATCCTCATCTCGTCGTCGCTTCCTCCGACGGTCGCCTACACGATCACGCGGGCGATCTCTTCGACCGAGGTCGCACCGTCGAGGACCTTGTCGATACCGTCCTCGCGGAGCGACTTCATGCCCTCGGCCGTCGCCACCCGGGAGATTTCATCGGCACTCTTGCGCTCTACCGTGAGCCGTCTGACCGCTTCACTCACGATCATGACCTCGTAGAGGCCCAGCCGGCCCTTGTACCCCGTACCATTACAGCGCGCGCAGCCCTTGGGTCTATAGAGGACGACGTCGTCGCGGTCGACGACTTCGGGGGGGAAGTCGTTCTTGCGCAACATCTCCCTCGTCGCCGTGTACGGCTCCTTGCACTGCTTGCAGAGTCGGCGCGCCAGGCGCTGAGCCAGTACGCAGTCGACGGCCGACGAGGTGAGGAAGGGCTCGATGCCCATCTCGGTGAGGCGCGAGAGGGCGCCGGGGGCGTCGTTGGTGTGCAGGGTACTGAGCACGAGGTGACCGGTCAGCGCGGACTCGACCGCGATCAGCGCCGTCTCGCGGTCGCGGATCTCGCCGATCATCACGATGTCGGGGTCGCAGCGCAGGATCGAGCGCAGCGCGGCGGAGAACGTCATCCCCGCTTTCACGTTGACCTGCACCTGGTTGATGCCGGTGAGCCGGTACTCGACCGGGTCCTCGACGGTGATGATGTTCTTCTCCGGCGAGTTGAGGATGTTGAGCGCGGCGTAGAGCGTCGTCGACTTGCCGGACCCGGTCGGGCCGGTGACGAGGATCGCGCCGTACGGTTTGCTGAACGAGCGGTGGAAGCGCTTCAGCGCCTTGGGCGAGAACCCGAGGTCCTCGAGGCGCAGCATGACGTTGGACTTGTCGAGCAGGCGCATGACGATCTTCTCGCCGTAGACCGTCGGCAGGGTCGCGACGCGCATGTCGATGGGCTTGCCGCCGACGATCAGGCCGATGCGGCCGTCCTGCGGCACGCGGCGCTCGGCGATGTCGAGATCGGCCATGATCTTCAGGCGGCTGATGACCCCGTTCTGCATACGGCGCGGGATCGACATGATCTCGTGCAGCACGCCGTCGATGCGGAAGCGGGCGACGAGCTCCTTGGCCTGCGGCTCGAAGTGGATGTCGCTGGCCCCGTCGTCGACGGCCTGGGCGATCACCGAGTTCACGAGCTTGACGATCGGCGCCTCTTCCGTCGCGTCGCGGATGTCGGTGAGCGACTCGTCGTCCATCGCCCCGTGGGCGAGGTCGTCGACGTTCTCGCCGATGTCGGCGCGCCGCTGGTTCAGCTTGGCGATCGCCTCGAAGATGTCGTCGACGAGCGCCATCGCCGGCTGGATCTGACACCCCGTGATGATCTCGAGATCCTGCTGGGCGAAGAAGTTCTGCGGGTCGGCCATCGCCAGCAGGAGAGTCGAGTCGTCGAGGAACTTCACCGGCACGGTCTCGTATCTGCGGAGGATCTTCTCCGGGACGAGATCGCCGACCGACGACTGCGGCGGCGCGTCCTTGAGGTCGATGAAGGCGACGCCGAACTTCTGCGCCAGCGCCTTGGTCATGTCGAGCTGTGAGACGATGCCGTCCGCGACGAGGATCTGGCCGAGCCTCTGGCGCGTCACCTCCTGCTTCGCCATCGCCGCGTCGATCTGCTCGTCGGTGACGACGCCCATCTCTTTCAGGAGGTCGCCGAGGCGGAGCTTCGAGGGCTTGCGCGTGCGGTAGAAGTCGTTCGGGTCCGAGAAGGCCTGGTCGCGCCCCGTGTCGGCGAGCGCCGACGGGTCGTCTACGTCGTCATCGAGGAGGGTGTGGTCGGCGACGGAGTCGTCGGCGGCGGGCGTCTCACCGGCGCCGACGTGGTCTTCGGCGGTCGTCTCCTGCGCGCCCCACTGGATGGTCTCCGAGTCGTCGGCGTCGTCGGCGTCGTCGAGCTGCAGCCCGGCCGCCGACCCGTCGCCGTCGCCCCCGAGGTGGTCCAGCAGCGCGGCGATGTCATCGCCGGTCTCGATGGCGAACAGGTCTTCGGCCGCGGTCGCGGCTTCCGGGTCCATGATCGGCTCCAGCGTGTCTCCCCCGCCGAGGTTGACGTCCTCACCGGTGTCGTGGGCAGACCGCTTGTCATGTTCTCTCCGCGGCATCGCGCATCACCTGCACTGGAGCCGGCACGCCCGTCCAGAGCTCGAACGCCGCGGCCGCCTGCCACACCAGCATCGACAGCCCGTCGACCGTGCCTGCTCCGCGCGCCCGCGCCGCGGCGAGGAAGTCAGTCGGCCCCTCACCGTAGACCAGGTCGACAACGACCTGTCCTCTCAGCACGTTATCGGCCAAAGCGGCGGGCACTTTACCTGTGCCGGGCAAGCCGAGACTGGTCGCGTTGACGAGCAGGTCGTGGGCGCCGACGAGGGTCGCGTCGAGCGCGCTGAGCGGCGCGGCCGCGAGCTCCGCTCGCGGCCGCGCCGCGACGATCGTCCCGACGAGGCGCTGAGCGTTCGCAAGGCTGCGGTTGACCACGGTCGTGGCGAAGCCCAGGTCGGCCAGCGCCAGCGCCACGGCGCGGGCCGCGCCGCCAGCGCCGAGCAGCAGCGCCCGCGGCGCGGTCGCTCTCTCCGTCGGGCCCGCCACCGCGGCCTTCCCTCGCGCCTGCGGCCTCTCCCGGGACTCAGCGAGAGGCCGGGCCGCTTGTCCGTCCTGCGGCGTCTCCCACGTCGCGGCGAGAGCCCGGGCGAAGCCGGCGACGTCGGTGTTGAAGCCGCGCAGCCGGCCCTCGTCGACGACGATGGTGTTGGCGGCCCCGAGCGCGGCGGCAGTCTCGTCGAGCTCGTCGAGGAGCCCGGCGGCCGCGACCTTGTGGGGGACGGTGACGTTGGCCCCGCGAAGGCTCAGGGCGCGCAGCCCGGCGACGGCGGCCGGCAGCTCGCCACGGCCGACGGTGAAGGGCACGTACACGTAGTCCAGCCCACAGGCGGCGAACGCCGCGTTGTGGATCTGCGGCGAGCGCGAGTGGGCGACGGGGTCGCCGAGAAGGCCGATCACGCGGGTGCTGCCGGAGACCATGGTCACCACGACCCTTTCCTCGCCGGAGGGGCGCCGCCCCGCCGCTCCACGGCGCCGGGCCGCGGACGCGAGCCGCGCCCGGGCTGCTCACGCCGTCACGCCATAGGTTTGGCGCCCGGCCCCGTCCTCCTGCCGGGCGCGTCCGGCCGACGCCGCGCCGGCGGCGCGCCCACCGCTCGCGGCGACCGCCGCGTGAGTCGGACGGCGGCGTCCCGCCTGCCGCTGCGCCGTCACCCGCCGGCGGCGGCCTTGGCCTTGTTCTGCAGGAACTCCTCGTAGGTCGTCGAGAAGTAGTGCTCTCCGCTGCCGTCGCCCTTCGCCACGTAGTACAGGTAGTCCACGTCTGCCGGGTCGGCCGCCGCCTTGATCGCCGCGAGCCCGGGGTTGGCGATCGGCGTCGGCGGCAGGCCCGCGATCTTGTAGGTGTTGTAGGGGGAGTCGATCTCGAGGTCGTCGAAGGTGAGCTCCTCCTTGTACTCGGGCAGCGCGTACTGGATGGTGGCGTCGATCTGCAGCGGCATGCCCTCGCGCAGGCGGTTCCAGATGACGGCCGCGACCAGTGGCCGCTCCTCGGCGACGCGCGCCTCGCGCTCGACCAGCGAGGCGACGATCAGGACGTCGTACGCGGTCAGGTTCGCCTCGCGCGCACGGCCCAGATCCACCTTCTCGAGGTTGGTGAACAGGGCCTCGAGCTGCAGCTCGACGGCGCGCCGCGGCTTCAGCGTGCGCAGCACCTCGTAGGTGGCCGGGAAGAGCAGGCCCTCGAGCGTCGTCCCCTCCTTGTAGCCGTCGAGCTCGACCGCCGGCGGGTCCTCGGCGGCGATCCGCCGGTAGGCGGCCGCGTCAAAGCCGTCGATCTGCTTCGCCCAGCGCCTGGACGTCTGCTCGAGGGTGAACCCCTCGGGGATCGTCACGGTGGCGGTCTCCGCCTTCTCGCCCGCGAGCAGCGCGGCGATGAGGCTCTCGTAGGGCTCGTTGACGCGCAGGTGGTAGGTGCCCGGCTTGAGGTCGCCCCCGTGACCGTCCTCCTCCGCCTTGCGCACGAACGTGAACGCGTGGCGGACGACGCCTGCGTCTTCGAGGATGCGCCCGATCTCCGAGAGCGTGGCACCCTTCGGGATGGTGACGGTGACCGCCCCGCCGACCTCGCCCCAATCGAAGAGGTCACGCACGTAGCCGACGGCGAGCCCGGCGACGAGCACGACGACGAGCAGCACGGCGATCAGGGCCACGCGCACGGGCCAGCGCCGGCGGCCGCGGCCGCCCGACCCCGAGGGGGCCTCCGGCTCGGGGCCGCCCCTCGGCGGCTCCCCCGCCGCGCCGGCCCCCGTGCCGGCCCCCGGTGAGGGCGGCGTACGAGGCGGCGCCGGCGGCGTACGAGGCGGCGCCGGCGGCGTACCAGGCGGCGCGGGCATCTCGGCGCCTGGCTGCCGGCCGGACGTCCTCTCCGCCCGAGGCGGCTCAGGCGCCGACGGCGCCGCGGGATCCGCGAGCGGCGGCGGGCAGTCCGCGAGCGGCGGCGCGGGGTCGACCCACGTCTCGCCGCGCGCGGCGGCGCGCCGCCGCTCGCGCTCGCGGCGGCGCTCCTCGCATTCGGCGTGCAGGCGCGCCTGCTCGGCCGGGCTCAGCTCGGACGGGTCCTGCCGACGGCCCCGGCGGCCTGCCCGCCCGTTGCCGTCGCCCGTGCCGTCGCCCGTGCCGGCGCCCGCGTCATCCGCCCGGCTTCGCATGACTCCTCAGATAGTCCTCCAGGATGACGGCGGCGCCGCGCGCGTCGAGTGGCGCGGCGCCGCCGCGATGCTGCGCCACCGTGGTCGTGAAGCGCTCGTCGTACAGGGCGACGTCGTAGGAGATCGCGCCCTCGAGACGCCGCGCGAAGGCCCGTGCGCGAGCCGCCTGCGCGTGCTCGCGGCCGTCGAGCGACACCGGCAACCCTACGACGACGAGCTCGGGCGCCTCGGCGGCGAGCGTCTCGAGCAGCCGGGCGAAGCCGGCGGCCTGGTCGACACGCTCGACCACGCCGACCGGGCGCGCGATGGTGCCGGTCGCGTCGGACACGGCGACGCCGGTGCGGACCTGTCCGTAGTCGAGGGCCACGACCCGCATTCAGGCGCCCAGGATCGCCGCCACCTGCTCGAGACCGGCCGCGACCGCGGCCTCGGCGCCGTCGGCCCGCGGCCCGGAGCCGCGAGCCAGCGTCGGCCGCCCGCCCCCGCGGCCCTCGACGTGGGGCAACATGGCCTGCAGGACGTCGTTGGCCTTGAGGCCGCGCCCCACGGCGCCGTCGCCGGCGGCGACGAGCAGCGCGGCACGACCCTCGATGGCCGCCGCCAGCACCACGACGGCGTCGGGCTGACGCTCGCGCACGGTGTCGGCGAGGGCGAGCAGCTCGTCGGCTTTGGCGATGCCCGGCGGAGCGGCGCCCAGCACCGGCACGCCACGCACGTCGCGGGCCGTCTGGAGCAGGTCGTCGAGTCGGCTGCGCGACTCCCCCGACTGCGCCGCCGCCAGCTCGCGCTCGAGCTCGGCCACGCGCTCCTGGAGTCTCTCCACGGCGACCGGCACGCGCTCGGCCTTGACGCGCAGCGTCTCGGCGAGGCCGTCGTAGGCGGCCTCGAGGCCGCGGTAGTGCTCGATGGCGCGGGCCGAGGTCACGGCCTCGAGGCGCCGCGTGTTGGCGCCGATCGACTGGCTCGCCGTCAGCTTGAAGACGCCGATCTGCGAGGTCGAGGACACGTGCGTGCCGCCGCAGAGCTCGCGGCTGAAGTCGTCGATCTCGAGGACGCGCACGAACTCACCGTACTTCTCCTCGAAGAAGGCGATGGCGCCCACTTCTTTGGCGAACTCGCGCGTGGTCACGAAAGGACGTACCGCGTGGTTCTCGACGATGCGCCGGTTGACCAGCTCCTCGACCTGGCGCAGCTGCTCGTCGGTCGGGCGGCTGCGGACGGTGAAGTCGAAGCGCAGCCGCTCGGGCGAGACGTAGGAGCCCGCCTGGCGCGCCTCCTCGCCGACGATCAGCCGCAGGGCGTTGTGCAGCAGGTGGGTGGCGGTGTGGTTGCAGGCGGTCTGATGGCGGCGGACGGCGTTGACCATCGCCTTGGCCCGCTGCCCCTGGACGGCGGTGCCCTCGGTCGGCCGCGCGACGACCACCTGGTCGTCGTCGAAGCGGACCACGTCGTCGACCTCGAGCTTGCCGGTGTCGGTGTGGATCCAGCCGTGGTCGGCCACCTGCCCCCCACCCTCGGGGTAGAACGGCGACTCGGCGAGCTTGAGGGCGAGGCGCCCGTCGCCGAGCGGCGCCAGCGCGCGTACGACGGTGTAGACCTCGAGCCGGTCGTAGCCCACGAACTCGGCCGGCAGGTCGGCGGAGCGTCGCTGGAACTCGTCGAGCTCGCCGGGCCCGCCGCCGAAGGCGCCGGCCTTCTGCGCCGCGCGGGCACGCTCCCGCTGCTCGCGCATCAGGGTCTCGAAGCCCGCTTCGTCGACGCCGACCTCGGACTCGAGGGCGATCTCCCGCGTGAGGTCGAACGGGAAGCCGAAGGTGTCGTGAAGCTCGAAGGCGACGTCGGCCGGGAGCTCGGCGCCGCTGTCGCGGGCGCGGCGCAGGGCCTCGTCGAGGATGCTCATCCCCTGCTGCAGCGTGCGGCGGAAGCGCGTCTCCTCCTCGCTGACGGCGGCGACGATCTCGTCGCGGCTGGTCACCAGCGCCGGGTAGGCGTCGCCCATCAACTCGACGACGCGCGCGCAGAGGCGGGCGAGGAACGGCTCGTCGATGCCGATCGCGACACCCTGCTGCACGGCGCGGCGGATGATCCGCCGCAGCACGTAGCCGCGCCCTTCGTTACTCGGCACGACGCCGTCCATCACGAGGAAGGCGGCGCCGCGGGCGTGCTCGGCCATCGTCTGCAGAGCGCGCACGATCGCCGCCGAGCCCTGCGGGTCGACGTCGGCGAGCTCGGCGCCGAGGGCGATGAGGGGTGCGAACAGGTCGGTCTCGAAGACGGTGACCACGCCCTGCGTGACGGCGGCGATGCGCTCGAGCCCCATGCCGGTGTCGATGCTCGGCCGGGGCAGCGGCGCCAGCGCCCCTCGCTCGTCCATCTCGTACTGCACGAAGACGAGGTTCCAGTACTCGAGGAAGCGGTCACAATCGCAGCCCGGGGCGCAGTCCGCGCCCCGGCAGCCGACCTCGGGACCCATGTCGAAGTAGAGCTCGGAGCAGGGCCCGCACGGCCCGCTCGGCCCGACGGGCCCCCAGAAGTTGTCGCTGCGTCCGAGGCGCCCGATCCGCGCGTCGGGGATCCCGTGGCTCTTCCAGAGACCCACGGCCTCGTCGTCGGCCGGCACGGCGTCGTCCCCGCCGAAGACCGTGACCCAGATGCGCGAGCGGTCGATGCCCAGGTCGTCGGAGAGCTCGAGCGCCCACTCGATGGCCTCGGCCTTGAAGTAGTCGCCGAACGAGAAGTTGCCCAGCATCTCGAAGAACGTGAGGTGTCGCGCCGTCTTGCCGACGTTCTCGATGTCGTTGGTGCGGAAGCAGCGCTGCGACGTCGTCATGCGCGTCGCCGGCGGGGTCTCGACGCCGAGGTAGTACGGCTTGTACTGCTGCATCCCCGCGCTGGTGAAGAGGACGCTGGGGTCGCCCGCGGGCACGAGGCTGGCCGGCTCGCCGGCCAGATGGCCGCGGGCGACAAAGAACTCGATGAACCGGGTGCGGATGTCGGCGGCGTTCACGATGGGGCCCTCTCGATGGTCGCGGTGGTCTCGATGCTCGCGCTGCGGGGGCCCGTCACTGCTCGCCGGAGACCCTGGAGACCTCGGGGCGGTCGAGGTCGCCGATCTCCTCCCTGAGCTTCTCCAGCGAGCGGCGGATCAGGCGCGAGACGTGCATCTGAGAGATGCCGACGCGCTCGGCGATCTGGGACTGCGTGAGTCCCTCGAAGAAGCGCAGGTGGAGGATGTAGCGCTCGCGCTTGTCGAGCTTGGCGAAGCCCGGGGCGAGGGTCGTGCGATCCTCCATCGTCTCGTAGGCCGCCTCGGGGCCGCCCAGATAGTCGATGAGGCCCGCGTCCTCGTCGCCGCCCTCGGAGTTGGGCGACGCCTGCAGGGAGATGGAGTTGTAGGCCTGACTCGTCTCGAGCGCCTCGAGCACCTCTTCGGGCGTGGCGCTGGCGGCCTCGGCGAGCTCGCTGATGGTCGGCGAGCGCTGCAGCTTGGGCACGAGCTCGTCGATCACCTTGTTGAGGCGGATGTTGAGCTCCTGCAGGCCGCGCGGCACGCGCACCGACCAGCCTTTGTCACGGAAGTAGCGCTTGATCTCGCCGACGATGTTGGGGGTCGCGTACGTGGTCAGCTCGACGCCCCGCGTGAGGTCGAAACGGTCGATGGCCTTGATGAGGCCGATCGCGCCGACCTGGACCAGGTCGTCGAAGTGCTCGCCGCGGCTGGCGTAGCGGCGGGCCAGCGAGCGCACGAGGGGAAGGTACATGGTGATGAGCTGCTCGCGCGCCTTGCGGTCGCCGTGCAGGTGATAGCGCCGCAGCAGGTACTGGTCGAGCTTCTCCGACTCGTCGCGGCCGCGGCCGGTGTAGGCCGGGGCGACCGGCGCGGTCTCCTCGTCGTCGTCCTCGTCGCGGAAGCGGCGAGGCTGGCCGGGCAGACTGCCGAGGTCGAGCGGGTCGCTCGGACGCCTGTCGTCGCGCGGTGTCACGCCGGCCGCCTGCCCTTGACCATCGTCACGCTGAAACCGTCGCCGTCGTCGTCGACGGCGAAGGAGTCGACCGTGCTGCTCAGCAGGCGGCAGAGGTCGAGGCAGGCGGCGCCGTCCGGCGCACCCTCGAGGCGATGCCGCAGGTCGGGCGAACGGTAAGGGCCGGCGACGACGTGCAGCCTGTCGCCGACGATCGCCATCTCGAGCGACCACGACTGGAGGCCCTCGCTCTCGAGCGCCGCGCGCAGGAGCTCGGTGGCCGCCAGCGACAGGTCTTCGAGCTCCTCGAGCGAGAAGTCGAGGCGCACGGCCAGACCGCCCAGCAGCATGCGCAGGGTCGGCAGGGCGGTGACGGCCGCCGGGACCTCCAGGCGGATGGACTCGCGCATCTCGGGGCTCACTGCGTCGGGGCCGCCGGGTCGCTCCCGCTCTCGAGCCGCAGGTTGAGCTCGGCCTCGCGGGCGCGGGCCGCGATGAGGCCCTCGTCGACGGCGCGCTTCGAGCGCTCGCGCAGGTCGTCGGCGAACCGCTGGACGTCGCCGGGCAGGGCGAGGAGCACCTCGGCGTACCCGGCGCCGGTGGCGTCGTGTCTGCGTTTGGCGTAGTAGCCGACGGCGACGGCGGCGAGCGCGGCGCCCAGGGCGGCTCTGCCGAGGAAGCTCACGAGGGCGATCCCTCCTCAGCCTCTTCGGCGACGGCGGCCGGCTCGTCGGCGACAGCCTCGGCGACGGTCGTGTCGGCCGCGGCGTCGGCCGTCGGCGTGCGGCCGCGGCGCTCGCGGGCGGCGCCTCCCAGGCGGGCGTTGTCTCCCAGGCCGGTGGCGCCGTCGCCGAGGCCGCACCCGGCTCGGCGTCGGCCGGAGAGCCCTGGTCGCGCCGCAGGAAGCTGCTCACGGCATGCTGCACGCCGCTCCCGAAGGCCGCGGCCTTCTTGGCCGGCGTCTGCAGCGCGGAGTCGACCGCGCTCACGAGCCCGTTGACCTTGTCGGTCATGTCGGCCACGTCGCGGGTGATCTCGTCGACGTTCTGAAGACTGCCGTTGACGCCGTCGAGCGTCTCGCCCGACTTGCGCAGCAGCGGCACGGCCTCGCGGTCGACGTCCTCGAGCATCTTCTCCGTGCGGCCCAGAACCTTGCCGAGACGGACGCACACGTACGCCAGGCCGACGGCCACGATCACGAAGAAGAAGGCAAGCGCGTAGTAGAAGACCTCTGAGGCTGTCACGAGCACCACGGTTGTCGCGTCCACGCCGCTCTCCTCTCCGCGGGGGCGTCTGCCGGATACCCGGCGAACCCTATCATACCCCCTCTCCGCGACTGCCCCCACAGGCGGCGGGACGCGGATCGGCGCTCAATCGACGTCGAGCGGCGGAGCGTCCAGCACGCCGCCGCCAACGACGCGCGCGCCGCGGTAGAAGACGGCCGACTGACCGGGCGCCGGCGCCGCGAAGGGGGCCTCGAGCTCCACGAGCAGACGACCCTCCGGCCGCGGCTCGAGCCTGCGCACGGGAACGTCCGGTGACCTGTAGCGCAGCTGCACACGGAGCGGCGCCGCCTCTCCCTCGGCCGTGACCGCAGGGCCACCGCCGGCGGTCGCGCGCCCGGCCGCGAGATCCTCGCCGATGCCCCGGTCGACGACCTCGCGCAGCATGACGTGCCGCGTCGCCAGCTCGTCGGCCCGCCCGATCTCGACCTCGTTCGCCGCGGCGCGGCGGGCGAGGACGTACCAGGGCCCGTCCGGGACCTCGATCCCGCGCCGCTGCCCGATGGTGAAGTGCCAGTGCCCGTCGTGCTCGCCGAGCGTGCGGCCGTGGCGGTCGGTGAAGCGTCCCCGGCGCGACTCGATCCCGCGCGCGGCGAGGAAGCGCCGGTAGCCTTCGGGGGCGAAGCAGACCTCCTGGCTCTCCGGCTGCTCGGCGTTCGCGAGACCGAGCCCTCGCGCGACCGCCCTGATCTCGCCCTTGGTCGCATCGCACAGGGGCAGCTCCAGGCGGGCGAGGGTCTCCTCCCCGAGCATCCAGAGCATGTACGACTGGTCCTTGGCCCGGTCGCCGGCGCGGGCCACGTACGGACGCCCGCCATGACGCACGACGCCGGCGTAGTGCCCGCTGGCGACACCGCCCAGGCCCAGCTCCGCGGCCCGGCGGGCGAGCAGGGCGAAGCGCCGCCGGTTGCAGGCGACGCAGGGGTTGGGCGTCTCGCCGGCGAGGTAGGCGGCCGCGAAGGGCTCGACGACGGTCCGCGTGAAGCCCTCCTCGTCGTCGAGCACCTCGAACGGCGCGCCGGCGGCGGCCGCGGCGGCGCGGGCGCGGCGGAGTGCCTCCGCCGGGCCGCCGCCGCGACGCTCGGCGCCGCCCCAGAGGCGCAGGTGCGCGGCGTGCACCACGCGGCCCTCGTCCTTCAGGCGGCGCAGGGCCACGGCGCTGTCCACGCCGCCGCTGACGGCGACGAGCAGCGACCGTGCGTGTGTGCGGGATACCGCGGGGGACACGGCCACCCTCAAGCGTCGCACGGGCCCGTGCGACGCAGCTCGCGCACGATCGGCGGGAACACCTCGAGGAAGCGGTCGACCTCGCCGGCGGTGCTCTCCCGCCCGAGGCTGAGACGCAGACTGCCTCCTGCCTCGACGGCGCCCAGCCCCATGGAGAGGAGGACGTGCGACGGCTCGCCGGCCCCGGACGCGCAGGCCGGGCCGCCGGCGGCCATGACGCCGGCGGCATCGAGGCCCAGCACCAGCGGCTCGCTCTCCACGCCGGAGACCGCGAGGCAGGCGTTGCCGGGGAGGCGGAGCCGGCGGTGGCCGAGCAGGCGCACGCCGGGCACGGAGGTGAGCGCACCGTCGATCAGACGGTCGCGCAGCGCCTCGAGCCGCGGCCGGCGCTCCTCCATCTCGGCCCTCGCCAGGCGCGCCGCGACGCCGAGCCCGACGATCCCGGGCACGTTCTCGGTACCCGAGCGCAGGCCGCGCTCGTGGCCGCCACCGTGCAGAAGAGGCTGCAGCCTCGTGCCGCGACGGACGTACAGGGCGCCGATCCCTTTCGGGCCGTAGAATTTGTGCCCCGAGAGGCTCAAGAGGTCGACGCCGAGCCCGGAGACGTCGACCGGCAGCGCCCCGACGGCCTGTACCGCGTCGGTGTGGAAGAGCACACCCTGCTCGTGTGCCAGCCGCGCCAGCTCGGCGACCGGCTGCAGCGTGCCGACGACGTTGTTCGCCAGCATGACCGAGGCGAGACGCGTGTCCGGCCGGAGGGCGGCGGCGAACGCGTCGCGGTCGACGAGGCCGTCCCCGTCGACCGGCACGACGTCGACCGCCCAGCCGCGCTGGGCGAGGGCCCGTGCCGCCTCGCCGACGGCCGCGTGCTCGACCGCACTGACGATCACGCGGCCCGCGTCGTCGGCCCCGCCCAGAGTCCCCGCCAGAGCGAGGTTGTCGGCCTCCGTCCCGCCCGACGTGAAGACGATCTCCCGCTCCTCGGCGCCGAGGAGGGCGGCGACCTCGCGGCGCGCCGTCTCGACGGCGCGCCGCGCCTCGCGCCCCTGGCGGTGGAGCTCGGACGGGTTGCCGAAGCGCTCGGCGAAGAACGGCAGCATGGCCTCGAGCACGCGCGGGTCGACCGGGGTCGTGGCGGCGTGGTCGAAGTAGATCGCCTTCATGACCTGGCGCCGGGGTCGGCGGAGACCGGCTTCACGCCCCGTCGCCCCGGGGCGACGGGGCGGCAGACTGAGCGAGCCTGCCCGCCGTCATGCGCGATGCCTCCGACCTTCATGGTCCGGAGCATCGCGCATGACGGTCACGGCCGCAAGACGGCGCCGCCGACGGTCGTGGCCGTCAGGCGGCGCCGTGAGGCGGCCCGATGAGGGTCGAGAGATGAGGTCTCCGCGCGGGCGCCACACCGGCCCGGCCGCGAAGCGGACCGGGACGGCGCGCGCCGCGCGTCCGCCGGCCGCCTAGGTCAGAGGCCGCGAGCGGCGTCGGCGATGCGCTGCTCGAGCACCTGGGCGCCGACCCAGCCCGTGTAGAGCTCCGAGACGGTGCCGTCACCGCGCACGACGGCGAGCACCGGCGGGTTGTACACGCCGAGCTGGTCGAGCACGTCACCGAGTCGCTTGACGTCGCCGGACTCGTAGGTGAAGAACGACATGTCGGCGGCGTACTCCGGCTTGAGGCTCTTGACCTCGTCGAGCATCGCCATGTCGGCCGAGGCGCCCTGGAGGTAGACCAGCAGCACGATGCCGCGCTGCTCCTTGAGCGCGTTGGCGATCGGCTTCGGCGTGTCGTCGGTGACCTGGATGGTCAGCGTCTCGGCGCCGGTGATGCCGAAGCTGCCGGGCACCGGGACCGACTGCTCGACGGCAGCCGTCGGCGTCGTCTGACCGCTCTCCGCCATGGCGAAGAAGACGGTGAACATGCCCATGACCACGAGCCCGCCCATGACGATCAGGGCAGCGGTCGTGAGGAACGACCTGTTGCGAGCCACGACTCCCATACCGGCCTCCAATTAAGTAGCGCTCCACCTTGCCGTGCTCGTGTTCTTCTCGAACCTGCTCTCGCAGGTGGGTGCCCTCTCGACTCATCCGAAGATGAGACCGAAGTCCGGGCTCCCGATGTGTCTGTGTTGGCTCGAGAATGCTACGAGGTCACGCACAAGGTAGAGCCCGGCCATCCTAGCAAACGAGCATCGGTTCAACAACAGAGTCGGCAGCGCCGCCAAAAGCTTGAGGAATCGGTGCCTTCCGCGAGCCTGAGGGGCCCACGGGGGCGCGAGTGCGGGTCGGCGCCGGGCGGCGTCTCGAGACGGTGGCTCGGCGGCGGGTCGGCGTCGGGCCGGCGTCTCGACGACGGCGCCTCGGCCCGCCGCGCCCCGCGCTCAGCCGAGGCGCAGGCGCAGGTCCTTGAGCTGAGCTTGGGCGACGCCGGCCGGGGCGCCGGTCATCGGCTCGGCCCCCGACGAGGTCTTGGGGAAGGCGATGACGTCGCGGATCGAGTCGGCGCCGGCGAGCCGCATGACGAGGCGGTCGAGGCCGAGGCCGATGCCGCCGTGCGGCGGCGCCCCGTGCTCGAGGGCCTCGAGGAACCAACCGAAGGCGTCGTCGATCTGCTCGTCGCCGTAGCCGAGGGTGTGCAGCACGGCGCGCTGCAGGTCGGCGCGGTGGTTGCGCAACGAACCCGAGCCCAGCTCGGTGCCGTTGAGCACGAGGTCGTACTGGGCGCCGTAGACCTTGAGCGGCTCGGACTCGAGGAAGGGCAGCGTCTCGTCGGTCGGCAGGCTGAACGGGTTGTGGCCGTAGGTGAGCCCGCCGGTGTCCTTGTCGATCTCGAACAGGGGGAAGTCGACGACCCAGAGGAGCGACCAGCGTGCGGAGGGCTCGGGCTGAAGCAGCGCGACAAGCGCGAGGCGGAGCGCCCCGAGGACCTCGGCGGCGGCGGGCGCCTGGTCGGCGGCGAAGACGACGAGGTCGCCGGGCTCGGCGCCGACGCGCTGGACGAGCGCCGTCTGCTCGGCCTCGGTGAGGAACTTGACGATGGGGCCGCGCAGGGCGCGGCCCTCCTCGACGTAGACGTAGGCCATGCCGCGGGCGCCGTGCTCCTTCGCCGTCTCGGTGAGGCCGTCGATCTGGGCGCGCGAGAGGCGCCCCCCTCCGGGGGCGCGCAGCGCGCGCACGACCCCGCCGGCCTCGAGCGCCCCGCGGAAGACCTGGAACCCGCTGCCGGCGAAGACGTCGGAGAGGTCGTCGATCGCGAGCCCGAAGCGCAGGTCGGGCTTGTCGGAGCCGTAGCGCAGCATCGCCTCGTCGTAGGTCAGGGTCGGCAACGGCAGGGCGAGCGGGCCTTCGCCCGCAGCGTCGAAGACCGCCTCCATGAGGCCCTCGAGCAGGGCACGGATCTCGGGCGCCGAGAGGAAGGACATCTCGGCGTCGATCTGCGTGTGCTCGGGCTGGCGGTCGGCGCGCAGGTCCTCGTCCCTGAAACAACGGGCGATCTGGTAGTAGCGGTCGACGCCCGCCACCATGAGGATCTGCTTGAACATCTGCGGCGACTGGGGCAGGGCGTAGAAGCGCTGCGGCTGGAGGCGCGACGGGACGAGGAAGTCGCGCGCGCCCTCCGGCGAGGAGCGCGTGAGGCAGGGCGTCTCGACCTCGAGGAAGCGGTGCTCGTTGAAGTAGGCGCGCGTCGCCTGCACCACCCGGTGGCGCAGCTCGAGGTGGCGCAGCATGCCGGCGCGCCGCAGGTCGAGGTACCGGTACTTGCAGGCGCAGGGTCTCGTCGACCTCGGCCGCCTCGTCGCCTTCGACGGCGAACGGCGGCGTCTGCGCCCGGTTCAGCACCTCGAGCCGGGCGACCCGGACCTCGACCTCGCCGGTCGGCAGGGCCGGGTTGACGGTCTCGGGCGCCGCGGGCCACGACCTCGCCTTCGACGGCGAGCACCGACTCGGGGCGTACCGTCTCGGCGACGGCGTGCGCCTCGCGCGCCCGAGAGGGGTCGAAGACCAGCTGCACCACGCCGCTGCGGTCGCGCAGGTCGACGAAGATCAGGTTGCCGTGGTCGCGGCGGCGAGCGACCCAACCGGCGAGCTCGACGCGGCGGCCGACGTCGGCCGCGCGCAGCTCGCCGGGGTAGACGTCGCGCAGGCTCACCGTGCCGTCCCCGGTACCCTCGATGAGACGCGGGACGGCGCGTCTCGAGGGCGAGGTCCTCCTCGCCGCCGCCGTCGAGCCGCCTCAGGCGCACGGCGCCGGCGGCGAGATCGTCGAGGCCGAGGAGCACGGCCCACGTGGCGCCGCTGCGGCCGGCCTGCTTGAGCTGGCCCTTGGGGCTGCGCGCGGCCAGGTCGAGCTCGGCGCGCACGCCGGCGGCACGCAGGCGCTGTGTCAGCTCGAAGGCGGCGTCGCGCTCCTCGTCGGCGAAACTCACGACGTAGACCTGGGGCGCCGGTGTCGCCGCATCGGTCTCGCCGATGGCGAGGCCGATGCGCTCGAGGCCGGCGCCCCAGCCGACCCCCGGCGTCGGCGGGCCGCCGAGCTGCTCGACGAGCCCGTCGTAGCGCCCCCCGCCCCCCACGCCGCTCTGGGCGCCGAGGCGGTCGGAGCTGAACTCGAAGGTCGTGCGCGTGTAGTAGTCGAGGCCGCGCACCAGGCGCGGGTCGAGCTCGGGCTCGAGGCCGGCGCGGCGCAGCAGCGCGAGCACCCGCGTCGAAGTGCTCGCGGCAGTCGCCGCAGAGGTGGTCGACGAGGTGCGGCGCGTCGTCGAGCACGGCGCGGCAGCTCTCGACCTTGCAGTCGAAGGTGCGCAGCGGGTTGAGCTCCAGGCGCTCGCGGCAGTCGCCGCAGAGCTCGTCCTCGCGGCCGCGCAGGTGCTCGCGCAGGCGGGCGACGTACGCCGGGCGGCAGGCAGGGTCGCCCATGCTGTTGACGGCGAGGCGCAGGCCGCCGACGCCGAGCTCGGCGAAGAGCTGCGCCAGCAGCACGATCACCTCGGCGTCGACCATCGGCTCCGCCGAGCCGATCGCCTCGGCGCCGAGCTGGTAGTGCTCGCGGTACCGCCCGGCCTGCGGGCGCTCGTAGCGGAACATCGGGCAGTAGTACCAGAGCTTCACCGGCTGCGGCCACTTGTGGAGGCCGTGCTCGAGGTAGGCCCGGCAGATCGGCGCCGTGCCCTCCGGGCGCAGCGTGAGCGAGCGGCCGCCCTTGTCCTCGAAGGTGTACATCTCCTTGCGCACGATGTCGGTGGCCTCGCCGACGCCGCGGGCGAAGAGCCCCGTCTCCTCGAACTCGGGAGTCACGACGCGGCGGTAGCCGAAGGCGGCGAAGACGCGCGCCGCGACCCCGACGACGGCGTCGCGCGCCGCCGCGGCGTCGGGCAGGAGGTCGTAGGTGCCCTTGGGCGCCCTGGGCGTGGTCACCAGCGGTGCCCCGGGTCGTAGCGCAGGGGCGAGAGGAAGGGGTTGAGCGCCAGCTCGCGCCCCAGCGAGGTGTCGGGGCCGTGGCCGCAGTGGACCACCGTGTCGGCCGGGAAGCGGCGCACCAGGGTGGCGACCGAGTCGAGCAGCTGGTCCATGTCGCCCCCGGGCAGGTCGGTGCGCCCGACGCTGCCGTGGAAGAGCAGATCGCCGGCGAACAGGTGCCCGTCGATCGCGAACGTGAAGCCGCCGCGCGAGTGCCCCGGCGTGGGGATCGCCGTCACCGCGATGGGCAGGGAGAGCTCCTGCTCGCCCTCGAGCAGCACGGCACCGGCGACGGGCTCGACGTCGAACCCGCCCAGCGCGCCGAGGCTGGGGTCGGCCATCTCCGCCGCGTCGGCGGCGCCGACGTACACGGGGACGTCGAAGCGGCGGGCGATCGGGGCCACACCGCCGAAGTGGTCGAAGTGGCCGTGCGTCACGAGCACGGCGGCGGGGTCGAAGCCGAACTCGGTGAAGGCCTCGATGACGACGTCGGCCTCGTCGCCGGGGTCGATGACGAGCCCCTCGCCCCCCCGCACGACGATGAAGCAGTTGGCCTGCAGCGGGCCGAGCGGCAGGGCGAAGACTTCGAGCGCTTCGGACATGGGACCTCGCGGACGTCGGCGGACCGGCAGTACGGTATCAGACCCGCGACGGGAGCGTCGAGCGAGGCCGTGCGGCGCCCGCCGCCCGCGCAGCCTCGGCCGGCCCGCTCAGCCGACGACGCGGTAGGCGTCGTAGACCGTGTCGATGGCGCGGATGTTGGCGAGGATGTTGTCGAGCTGGCGCACGTCGCCGACCTCGATCGTGAAACGGTCGCGCACGACGCCGTCGGGCAGGGTCTGCACGCTGCCGGAGAGGATGTTGACGCCGGAGTCGCCGAGCGCGCGGGCGACGTCCTCGAGCAGGTGGTTGCGGTCGAGCGCCTCGACCTGGATCTCGACGCGGAAGGCGACCCCGCCGAGCCCCTGCCAGTCGACCTTGGTGAAGCGCTCGGGGTTCTTGGCCAGGGCGCGCGCGTTCTTGCAGTCGCGGCGGTGGATGGTGATGCCCTTGCCGAGCGAGATGTAGCCGACGATGTCGTCGCCGGGGATCGGCCGGCAGCAGCTCGCCATGCGTACCATGATGTCGCTCATGCCTTCGACGGCGATGCCGTACTCGCCGGAGACGGCGGCGGGGCCGAACGACGGCTCGCGCCGCGACGGCAGCATCTCGGCGCTGGGCGTGGCCTCCTTCATGGTGCCGGCGCTCTGCATCACCTTGTTGACCACGGTCTTGACGGTCACGCGACCCGAGCCGATGGCCGCGTACAGGTCCTCGGGCTTGGCGTAGCCCGTGTCCTTGACGATCTGGCCGAAGACCTTGGAGGCGAGGATCTTCTGCGCCGGCAGGCCCTCGCGGCGCATGAGCTCCTGGAGCAGGTCGCGGCCCGAGTGCTCGGAGTCCTCGCGCTGCTCGCGGCGGAAGTGCTGGCGGATCTTCTGCCGCGCCCGCGTCGTGACGACGACGTCGAGCCAGTCGCGCGAGGGCCCGCGACTCGACTTCGAGGTGATGATCTCGACGATGTCGCCCGAGCGCAGCGTGTGGTGCAGCGGGACGATGCGCCCGTTGACCTTGGCGCCCACGCAGTGGTTGCCGACGTCGGTGTGGACCGCGTAGGCGAAGTCGATCGGCGTCGAGCCGGCGGCGAGGTTCTTGACGTCGCCCTTCGGGGTGAACACGAACACCTCGTCCTCGAAGAGGTCGATCTTGAGCGTGTCCATGAACTCGCGCGGGTCGCCGGTCTCGGACTGCCACTCCATCATCTGGCGCAGCCAGGCGAGCTTGTCCGGCGTTGCGCGTCGCCCTTCTCCTTGTAGAGCCAGTGGGCGGCGACGCCGAACTCGGCGGTCTGGTGCATCTCGTCGGTGCGGATCTGGATCTCGAGCGGCTTGCCCCCGGGCCCGATGACCGTCGTGTGCAGCGACTGGTACATGTTGAACTTGGGCATCGCGATGTAGTCCTTGAAGCGCCCGGGGATCGGCTTCCAGAGCGAGTGGATGATGCCGACCGCGCCGTAGCAGTCCTTGACGCTGTCGACGATCACGCGCAGGCCGGTGAGGTCGTAGATCTCGTTGAACTCCTTGCCGCGCCGGCTCATCTTCACGTAGATCGAGTAGAAGTGCTTGGCGCGGCCCGCGATCTCGGCCTCGATGCCGGCCTTCTCGAGCTCGGCGCGGATGAACCCCGCGGCCTCCTCGGCGTACTCCTCGCGCTCGGCGCGACGCTGCGCCACCCACTTCTGGATCTCCTGGTACTTGCGCGGGTGCAGCGCGGCGAAGGCGAGGTCCTCGAGCTGCCACTTGATGTTGTGGATGCCGAGCCGGTGGGCCAGCGGCGCGTAGATCTCGAGGGTCTCCTTGGCCTTCTGGATCTGCTTCTGCTTGCTCAGGTAGCAGAGCGTGTGCATGTTGTGCAGGCGGTCGCAGAGCTTGATCAGGATGACGCGGATGTCGGTCGCCATCGCGACGATCATCTTGCGGTAGTTCTCGGCCTGCTCCTCCTCCTGGGAGGTGAAGTGCATCTTGGTCAGCTTGGTGACCCCGTCGACCAGCATGGCGATCTCGTCGCCGAACTGCTCCTCGAGCCACTCGACCGGGGTCTCGCAGTCCTCGACCACGTCGTGCAGCAGCGCGGCGGCGATGGTCACCGAGTCGAGCTTCAGCTCGGCCGCGTTGAGCGCCGTGCCGACCGGGTGGTGGATGTACGCCTCACCGCTCTTGCGCATCTGGCGGCCGTGCAGGGCGACGGCGGCCGCGAAGGCGCGCGTGATCAGCTCGCGGTCGGGGTCGGGGTCGTAGCGCGCGATGCCGGCGAAGAGCTCGTCGAGCAGCGGCCGGTACTTCTCGGGGACCGTGCTCAGAGCCGCCGCGTCAGGCAGCTCTCCGTGAAGTCGTTTGTCTGAAACAGTCGGTGCCATGCTCTGTATGTCTCGGTCCCGGTGAGGTCGGTCTTGACGTCTGGACGCTCGAGCTCGAGGCCGCCCTCGACGACCCGGGCGAGCCCCGCCTCGGACAAGGCCCGCAGCGCGGCCGCCAGCGGCGCGAGCGGCCGCAGGAACGGTCCCTTGAGGAGAAGTTCCTGCTCGGGGACCTCGCCAAACCGGCCGCCGCCGGCGGTCAGGGAGCGCCACAGGGTGCGCGCCACGGGCTGGAGGTCGAAGAGGCTCCTCGCGACCTTCTCAGCGAAGTCTACTTCACCGCGGCCCCAGAGGACATGGAGCCACGAGTCCGGGCCCGCCGCCGCGAGCAGCGCGTCGTACGCGAGCCTCGTCGGTGGCGGGTCGACGAAGGCGACGTGGGCGGCGGCGCCGAGCAGCTCGGGGCGGGCGAGGGCGACGTCGTGCCCGACGAGCACGACGTCGCCCTCGCCGGCGAGCCCTGCCCGCGCCGCCGCGCAGGCGCCGTGCAGGTACAGCCCGCCGCGGCGGAGCTCGGGCGAGAGCACGTCGCGTGTGAGCAGCGGCCGGCGGCGGGCGACGTCGGCGGCGACGATCACGAGCGGCCCGCCGGCGGCGGCCAGACCGACGAGCGTCGAGGCGATCGGCCGGCCGCGAAGGTCGCGCAGGCGGCCGTCGCGACGGGCCTGCTCGGCGGCCGCGGCCGCGGCCGACGCCCCGGCGGCCGGAGCCTCGGCCGTCGCCCCGGCGGCCGACGGCAGCGGCCCGTCGAGGAGCTCGCGCCAGAGCGCCGCGCCCGCGAGACGGTCGCGGCAGCCGAGGTCGCACGGCGTCGCGCACAGGTCGCGCCGGTCGTCGTCGAGCCGGTGCAGCGCCTTGACCTCGACCTGGGCGCTGACGCGCCCGTTGTAGGCGTCCTTGCCCAGCATCAGCGGCACGTCGTAGCGACCCTCCTCGACGGCGCCGACCACGCCGGGGAACTCGAAGTGCACGGCCGACGAGCAGGCCCCGTCACAGGCGACCCGACAGCGCAGGTGCCGGCGGTCGCGAGTGAGCCGCGGCGCCTCGATGCGAGCCCCGTGGAGGAGCAGCGCCGGGCGCGGGTTGCCGAGACCGTACGGGGCGAGCTGCTCGATCTCGTCGGCGAGCTCGAGGGTGAGCTCGTCGCCGCACACGACGGCGTCGACGCGGCGCACGCGTACCAGGTCGTCGTCGGTCAGGGCGCGGGCGACCGCGGCGGTGAACTCGGCGCGGAAGGCGGGGATCGCCGCCACCGGCAGACGCACGCCGCAGGCGGCCCGATGACCGCCGAAGGCGAGCAGGTGCCCGGCGGCGGCCTCGACCGCCGCCAGCAGGTCGAAGCCGGCGATGCTGCGGCCGGAGCCCTTGGCGGTCTCGTCGCCCTCGCTCAGCAGGATCGCCGGGCGGTTGAAGCGCTCGGCGATGCGCGAGGCGACGATGCCGACGACCCCCTCGTGCCACTCGGGCGAGGAGAGGACGAGGGCGGGGGGCGGCGGATCGGGGACCATCTCGGCCGCCGCGGCGACCATGGCCTGCTCGATCGCCTGACGCTCGCGGTTGAGCTCGTCGAGGCGCACGGCGATCGGCAGGGCTGCCGCGCGGTCGGCGCACCCGAGGAGCTCGAGCGCCTGGGCCGCGTCTTCGAGGCGGCCGGCGGCGTTGAGCCGCGGCGCGAGCCGGAAGCCGACGCTGCCCGCGGTGAGCGCCGCCGGCTCGACGCCGGCGACCTCCATCAGGGCGGCGAGCCCGGGCCGCGGCGCGCTGCGCAGGCGCCCCAGACCCATGGCGACCAGGGAGCGGTTCTCGTCGCGCAGCGGCACGAGGTCGGCGACCGTGCCGAGGGCGACGACGTCGGTGAACGGGCGCAGGGCGAGGGGCAGCTCGACACGCGGCGCGCCCTCGTCCTGGAGCAGCGCGTGGGCGAGCTTCAGCGCCACCCCTACCCCGGCCAGGTCGCGGAACGGGTAGCCGCCGAGCTTGGGCGTCACGACGATGCCGTCGGGCGGCGGACCCTCGGGCTCGTGATGGTCGGTGACCACCACGTCGAGACCGAGCTCGCGCGCCCGCGCCACCTCGGCGCGGGCCGTGATGCCGCAGTCGACGGTGACCAGCAGCCGCACGCCGGCGGCCGCCATCTCCTCGACGGTCTCGAGCGCCACGCCGTAGCCCTCGCTGAAGCGGTTCGGCAGGTGCCAGCGCACGTCGCCGCCGAGGTCGCGCAGGACCTCGACGAGGAGGAAGGTGGCCGTGATGCCGTCGACGTCGTAGTCGCCGTGCACGGCGATCGCCTCGCCCCGCTGGAGAGCGCGGTCGATGCGGCGGCGCGCGGCGGCCATGCCATCGATGAGGTACGGGCTGTGCAGCAGGTGGTCGGGGTGCAGGAAGGCGCGCGCCGCCTCGAGGTCGGCGAGCCCGCGCCGCACGAGGATCTCGGCCAGCGTCGCGCTGACGCCGAGCCCGTCGGCGACGGCACGCACGGCCGCGAGGTCGACGGGGGCGATGCGCCAGGTGGCAGCGTTGAGGGAGCCCGTCACGGGCTCAAGTGTAGCGCGGCCCGGAGACGGACGCGCAGAGGCATCGGCGCGCCGGCGGCGCGGGGGCCGGCCCCCGGCCGCCTGCGGCGGCCCCGCCGGCCGGCTACGCGCTCGGCTCGTCCGGGAGTTCGCTCGTCTGCCGCAGCTCGGTCACCGCTTCGCCCGGCCTCGCGCTCGCCGCCGCGTCGCCGCTTCGCCCGGCTCGCTCACGGCGGTCGTCGCCTCGGCCGGCTCGGTGACCGCGGTCGTGAGCTCACCATCCCGGGCGACCTCGGTGACCGCTTCTGCGGGCTCGGCGGCGGCCATCGTCTGCGCCTCGGCGGGCGCTTCTGCGGGCTCGGCGGCGGCCATCGTCTGCGCCTCGGCGAGCGCCGCCGCGACGCCGGCCGCCCCGGCGGTCTGCTCGAGCTGAGCCTCGACGGCGCGCAGGCGGCGGTAGACCTCGAGCAGCTCCTTCTCGAGCTTGCCCCTCTCGCGCCAGCCCTGGGCGCGCGCGAGGGAGGCGCCGACAAGGCCGGCGGCGACCACGACGCCCGCGGCGATGGCGAACAGCCAGAAGACGTTGACCGACCGCCAGACGCCGGCCACGTAGTCGACGTCGACGCTGGCCTCGCGATTGAAGGCGCCGAGCGTGAGCACCACGAGGGCGACGACGGCCAGCACGATGAGCGCGTTCTTCATGACGGACCCCTGGCTTCGCTGTCGGCCGAGTATACCAAGCGCCCACTGCACGCCGCGCTCGCTCCGCGACCGTCGAGAAGCACGCGGAGACAGAGCACCGTCTCAGCGGTCGGGCAGGGCTTCGGGCCCCGGCTACGCCGTCAGTCGGCGAGCACGCCCACGGCTTCGAGCCGGCCGCGCCACTCGCCGTCCCCGACTCAGCCGCCGGCGCGCTCGATCTGCACGCGCTCGCGTTCGCGCTCGAGCCAGCCCTCGAGCGCCTGCAGGCGCTCGCGCCGGTCGAGCTCGACGCGGAGCTCGCCCTCGACCTCGGCGAAGGTCCTCGTCTGCGCCGCGCGGCGATCGTAGAGCTTGAGGATGAACCACCCGCCCGGGCCGGCGGTGACCTCGGAGAGCTCGCCGCGCTTCAGTCCTTGGACGGCCTTCGCCAGCGGCTCGGGCAGCGACGCCTCCTCGACCCATCCGAGCAGGCCGCCGTTCGCCTTGCTCTCGGGGTCCATGCTGTACCGGCGCGCCATCTCGTCGAAGGGCCGGCCGGCGCGCAGCTTGGCGGCCACGCCGTTGGCCGCGTTCTCGCCGCGGAAGAGGATGCTGCCGAGCTTCACGGCGGCGGGCTCGGTGAAGAGCGTCTCGCGGTTCTCGTCGTAGAAGCGCCGCACCGCCTCGTCGGCGGCGCTCTCCCCCGCGAACTTCTGGTCGCGCAGGCGTTCGCGGAGCAGACCGTAGGCGGCCCCGAGACGAAGCTGTTCGCGGGTCATGACCGCGGTCTGCAGCCGGGCGGTCAGGGCGTCCTCGCCGCCGAGCCGGTCGCGGATCTCGCCGAGGCGCGCCTCGAGGGCGGCGTCGTCGACGGTGATGCCGAGGCGCTCGGCCTCGCGGCGCACGAGGACGCGGCCGATGGCTGCGTCGAGGGCCGCGTCCTGGTCTTCTGTCTCGCCGGCGAGGCGCGCCTCGGCCAGCACCAGGTCGACGTCGGCCTGGGTGACGGGCTCGCCCTCGACCCAGGCGAGGACCGCCTCGCTCGGCGACGGCGAGGCGCTCGGGACCGCGGCGTCGCCGCCCTCGTCCCCGCACCCGGCCGAGACCGCGACGAGCAGCCCCAGCGCGACGAGCAGGGCAAGGGACGGACGCGACGGGACGCGCGGACGCACCCTGAGCCTCACTCGGACGCGGCGGGAGCGCTCGCCGACGCACCGTCGGCGGCGGCGGCGCCTGCCGGCATCGCGTCCATGAACGGCTCCTTGTGGACCACGCGCGACCCGCCGTCGAAGCGGGCCGGGAAGTAGCAGGCGACCTCGTGGTGCCCGCCGACGTGGCTCCCCGCCGTCGTGAGCTCGGGCATCGCCGTCGTGCAGACCTCCTGCGCCCGCGGGCAGCGCGGGTGGAAGACGCAACCCTTGGGCGGGTTGGCCGGGCTCGGCACGTCGCCCTCGAGGATGATGCGCCGGCGCGCGCGCTCGGTGTGCGGGTCGGGGATCGGCACGGCCGAGAGCAGGGCCTCGGTGTAGGGATGCTGCGGGTAGTCGTAGAGCACGTCGCTGCCGGCGATCTCGACGATCTTGCCGAGGTACATGACGGCGACGCGGTCGGAGATGTGCTTCACCACCGAGAGGTCGTGGGCGATGAACATGTAGGTGAGGTCGAACTCGTTCTGCAGGTCCTCGAGCAGGTTGATGATCTGGGCGCTGGATCGAGACGTCGAGGGCGCTGACCGGCTCGTCGCAGATGATCAGCTTGGGATTGAGCGCCAGCGCGCGGGCGATGCCGATGCGCTGGCGCTGCCCGCCCGAGAACTCGTGCGGGTAGCGCTCGGCGTGCTCGACGCTGAGACCGACCGTCTCGAGCAGCTCGAAGACCCGCCGCTTCTGCTCGTCCTCGGTGCCGATGCCGTGGATGCGCAGCGGCTCGCCGATGATGTGCCTGATGCGCATGCGCGGGTTGAGCGAGGCATACGGGTCCTGGAAGATGATCTGCATGTCGCGGCGCAGGCGCTGCATCTCGGCGCGCGAGGCGCGCATGACGTCGATGCCCTCGAAGGTGACCTCGCCGGCGGTCGGCTCGATCAGGCGCAGCACGCTGCGCCCGGCGGTCGACTTGCCGCACCCGCTCTCGCCGACGAGCCCCAGCGTCTCGCCCTGGTCGACGTGGAAGGAGATGCCGTCGACCGCGTAGACGTGGCCGGTCGTGCGCTTCAGCACACCGCTCTTGATGGGGAAGTGCTTCTTGAGGTCGCGGACCTCGAGCAGGCTCATGCGACGGCACTCCTTGAAGTGCGGGAGGGCGGCGCGGATCTCGTCGCGCTCGGCGCGCGGGATCCAGCAGTTCACGCCGTGACCCTCGTCCGAGGAGCTCGTGCGCCGGCCACTGCGTCGCGGCACTCCGGGCGCTCGTAGGCACAGCGCCCGCTGAACGGGCAGCCCTCGGGCAGCAGGATGAGGTCGGGCGGCTGCCCCTTGATCGGGCGTCGAGGCGGTGCCTTCTCGCGCACGTCGAGGCGCGGCAGCGAGCCGAGCAGCCCCCACGTGTACGGGTGGTGCGGGTCGTAGAAGATCTGGTCGACCGGCCCGTACTCGACCGTGCGCCCGCCGTACATGACCATCACCTTGTCGGCGATCTCGGCGACCACGCCGAGGTCGTGGGTGATGAGGATCACGCCGGAGTGGAACTGCTCCTGCATCTCGCGCACGACCTCGATGATCTGCGCCTGGATGGTGACGTCGAGGGCCGTGGTGGGCTCGTCGGCGATCAGGATGTCGGGGTTGCAGCGAGATCGCCATGGCGATCATCGCCCGCTGGCGCATGCCGCCCGAGAACTCGAAGGGGTACTGCTTGACGCGGTTGCTCGGCGTCGGGGATGCCGACCCGCTCGAGCAGCTCGGCGGCCATGACGCCAGGCCTCGTCCTTGCCCTTGTCCTGGTGCAGCATGATCGCCTCGGCGATCTGGTCGCCGATCTTGAACACCGGGTTGAGGCTGGTCATCGGGTCCTGGAAGATCATCGCGATGTCGTTGCCGCGCACCTGGCGCATCTCGTCGTCGTCCAGCGCCCGCAGGTCGCGGCCGCGCGAGGGTGATGGAGCCCTCGACGATCTTGCCCGGCGGGTCGGGGATCAGGCGCATCACCGAGAGCGCGGCCACCGTCTTGCCCGACCCCGACTCGCCGACGATGCCGAGCGTCTCCTGGCGGTCGAGGGTGAAGCTCACCCCGTTGACCGCCTTGACCACGCCGGCGTGGGTGAAGAAGTGGGTCGAGAGGTCGGTGACCTCGAGCAGTCGTTCGGCCACGCCTACTCCTTGAGCTTCGGGTCGGTGGCGTCGCGCAGGCCGTTGCCGAACGAGATGAAGCCGAACACGGTCAGCGTGAGCGCGACGCTCGGGAAGACGACCATCCACCAGCTGCCCGCCCACAGGTAGGTGAGCGTGTCGGCGATCATCTTGCCCCAGCTCGCGTTGGGCGGCTGGATGCCGATGCCGAGGAAGCTCAGCGCCGCCTCGGTGACGATGGCGCCGCCGACGGCCATGGCCATGGCCACGTAGACCGGGGCCATGCTGTTGGGCAGGACGTGGCGGAAGATGATGCGCAGGTCGCTGGCCCCCTGGGCGCGGCCGGCCTCGACGTACTCCATGGCCTTGACGCTCAGCACCTGGCCGCGCACGAGCCGCGCGAAGCTCGCCCAGCCGAGGATGCCGATGGCGAGGAAGACGTTGACGAAGCCGGGACCGAGCACGGTCATGATGAGCAGGACGAAGAGGATGTAGGGGAAGGCGAAGAAGACGTCGGCGAGGCGCATGATGACGCTGTCGACGGTCCCCCCGTAGTACCCGGAGACGGGACCCGCGATGAGCCCGATGACCATGGCGATCGCCACGGCGATGACGCCGACGAGCAGCGAGATGCGCGTCGCCACGAGGACGCGCGAGAGGATGTCGCGGCCCATGTAGTCGGTACCCATGGGGTGCGCGGCGCTCGGCGGCGAGCCGCGGCCCTCGGGGGAGAGGTCGTAGTTGACTGCTGGTTGGGCGGGTAGGGCGTGAGGCCGCGCCCGTCGGTGAGCGGATAGGCGATCACCTGGATGATGCCCACGATCATGAAGACGATGATGATGCCGAGGCCGACGAGGGCGAGCTTGTTCTTCTTGAGACGGCGCCAGGTGTCGGCCCAGAGGCCGAGGGGCTTGGCGCTGCCGGCGCCCTGCTCGGCCATCTTCTCGGCGCGCTCTTCGAGAAGGTCGAGCTCGCTGACCGCGCTGACGCCGGCGACCTCGTCGATGTTCGACTGGCCGTGCGTAGCTCCGGAGGCTCCGTCGTGAAGGTGGTCGGCCACGCTACTCCTCGAGCCTGATGCGCGGGTCGACCGCCGCGTAGCCGAGGTCGACGAACAGGTTGGCGAACACGTACACGACGGTGGCGAAGAGCACGCCACCGGCGACGACCGGCACGTCGCGCGAGCCGATGGCCTGGTAGATCATCAGCCCGATGCCGGGGCGCGAGAAGACGGTCTCGGTGAGGATCGCCCCGCCCATGAGGGCGCCGAGGTCGATGCCGGCGATCGTCATGACGGGGATGACGGCGTTCTTGAAGGCGTGCTTGCCGACCACGGTGCGCTCGTCGAGCCCCTTGGCGCGCGCCGTGCGGATGTAGTCGGCGCGGATCACCTCGAGCATCGAGGCGCGCTGCATGTAGGAGATGTAGGCGACCTCGATGAGGCCCAGCGTGACCGCCGGCAGGATCAGCGTCGCGAAGCTGTCCCACGAGGCCGGGATGATCCCGAAGCACGTTCTCGCCGCCGCCGGTGAGCGGGAAGATGTCGATGCCGGTCCACTGCGTCAGCTTGAGGCCGAAGAACCACTGCATGAAGACGCCGAGCACGAAGACGGGGATGCCCCAGATGATGAGCGCCGAGGTGGTCAGGGCGGTGTCCCAGAAGGTGTACTGGCGCAGGGCCGAGTAGATGCCGAGGGGGATGCCCAGCATCTCGATGAGCACGGCGGCGAGCGCGAGCTGGATCGTGTTGGGGGCGTTCTCCCTGATCATCTCGGCGACGTCCTGCTGCAGGTAGAAGGACTGACCGAGGTCGCCCTGCAGCACGCCGCTGATCCAGACGCCGTACTGCACGTAGATGGGCTCGTCGAGGCCCTTCTGCTCGCGGATCGCCTGGATCTTCTCTTCGGTCGCGTTCTTGCCGGCGAGCATGCGGGCCGGGTCGCCCGGGATCACGTAGAGCATGACGAACGTGATCACGCTCACGCCGAAGAGCACGATGACGAGCTGGATCAGACGTCTGACGATATAGGCCAGCACGACGCTACTCTACCTCACCCCTCGTGGGCCCGCACGCGCGGGCCGAACGCCCCGAAGAACCTGCACCCGAGCCGTTAATGCGCGGTGGCCCGCCGCTGGCCTCAGCGGCGGGCCACCACTGCGACGACTGCGTCGCAGTCTAGTTATTCACGACTGCATACGCAAGCCGCACGTCACCGTGCTACTTCACCCACAGGTTCCACATGTCGGTCAGACCCATCGGGTCGTGGACGAAGTTGGCGATACGGTTGTTGGTCACGCGGAAGTCGCGGTAGTAGTAGATCGGGATGCAGGGCGCGTCGGTGAGCATCATCTTCTCGGCCTGCAGGTAGAGGTTGGTCGCGCTGCGCCTCGTCGGCCGTCTGACGGGCCTCCTCGACCAGGTCGTCGAAGTCGGGGTTGTTGTAGAAGGTGTACATCGTCGCCGACTGCGAGCTGTGGAACAGCGGGTAGAGGAAGTTGTCCATCGACGGGTAGTCGGCGATCCAGCCCATGCGGAAGACCTGAGAGCTGTCGGCGTCGCCCGTCTCGCTCTTGGCGAGCTTGTCGAGGAAGGTGCCCCACTCGAAGTTGGACAGCTCGACGTCGAGACCGACGTCCTTCCAGCCGGCCTGCAGCACCTCGGCCATCTTCTGGTGGCCCTCGTCGGTGTTGTACCAGTACTGGAGCGTCGGGACGTCGCCGAGACCGGCGATGATCTCCTTCGCCGCTTCGGGGTCGTAGGCGTACGGCGTCTGGTCGGCTGGTAGCCGGGGATGCCCTCGGGGACGATGCCGGTGGCGGGCATCGGCACGCCCTCGTCGACGATGTTGATGACGTTCTCGATGTCGGCCGAGAGCGTCATGGCCTTGCGGATCTCGAGGCCGGTGTCACCGGCGGGAGCGCCCACGACCGGGTTGTTCATGTTGAAGCCCACGAAGTACGTGGAGAGCTGTGGGCCACGCCTTGGCGGTCCACTCGCCGCTCGCGACCTCGGGCATGGCCTGCGACGGCCTGCACCTGGCCCGGCGGCACCGTCGTGTAGTCGATCGTGCCCTTCTGGAACTCGAGCCACTGGGTCGACGACTCGAGGATGATCGGCATGTAGACCTCGTCGAGGTAAGCCGCGTTCTCGGTGTCCCAGTAGTCCGGGTTACGCACGAGGCGCGACGTACTGGTTGTTCTTCCACTCCTCGACCATGAAGGGGCCGGTGCCGACGGGCTTGCGGTTGTAGGCCTTGGCGCCGATCTCGTCGATGTACTCGACCGGGGTCGACCGAGGCGACGGTGTGGCCGAGGGTCTTCGGGAACTCGGCGAACGAGTAGCGCAGCGTGACCTCGAGCGTGTAGTCGTCGATCGCCTTGACGCCGGTGAGGCCGGCGTCCGCGTCCCAGTAGCCGCCGTCGTCGGCGCCCTCGATCGGGGCGAGGATGTACGACGTGTAGGAGCCGTTGTCCGGGTTGGTGGCGCGGTTCCACGAGTCGACGAAGTCCTGCGCCACGACCTCGCGGCTGACGGGCGGCTGGAACATGACGCCCTGCTTCAGCGTGAAGGTGAAGACGGTGGCGTCCTCGTTGGCCTCCCAGCTCTCGGCGATCTTCGGGACGGCCACCATGCCGCCGGTCTCGTCCTGCTGATAGACGACCAGGCCTTCGAGCACCTGGTGCGCGACCTGCCAGCCCTCGGACTCCTGGGTGCCGACGCGCGTCGATCGCGACCGGGTTGGCCGACAGCGCGTAGTTGTAGACGCCGCCCGGCTTGGGCGTGCCTTCGTCGGTCGTGTCGGCGGCTTCTTCGTCCTCGCCACAGGCGACGAGCACGAAGGCGCCGAACGCGCAGCATGCGAGGGCCATGACGACCCAGATCCAACGACGTGATGTGAGATGACTCAAGATTGACCTCCTTCGAGAGACCAGAACCCCTGTGAGAACCTCCCCCCGGCTTGACGCCGTCAGAGACGGGAGCCCCCTACTCATGCACTCCTGCCGATACCAGCACCTCCCGTTCGTCCCGGTCCACTCAAGTCGAGGGCGCGGTGCCCCTTGCTCACCAGCTCGACCCCACACCGGCGCGACGCCGGCCGGGGCCCGCGGCGACTAGCCAAGCCTCCAGGCGAGGAGAAACGTGGTCACGAAGAACGTGATGCCGGTGATGATCGTGTAGCGGGTCAGATTGCGCTCCATGACGCTCGCCTGCGCGGCGAACGAGAAGCCCGTGACGCTGGCCATGCCCGACGTCCTTGCCGGAATGCATGAGGATGAGGACGATGAGCGCGACGCACACCAGAAGGTGCACCACGATCAAGGCGGTGGTGAAGATCACTCAGACTTCTCCCGTGACTGGACGCTTGCCGTGCATGCAAGCATAGCATTCTTGCACCTTGTCTCCCCCACGGCAACACGAGCGCGACCGGACTTCACGCGAACATGACATGACTTCATGCGCATCCCGACGTTTCATACACATACGGCGCCGGCCGCGCGACCCCTGCGCGGCCTCGTGCGGTGAGGCGCGACCTCACGCGGCCCCTGTGGGCCGCACGAGCAGGTCGCGCCCGGTCATCTCCGCGCGGCGGCTGCCACGCCCAGCAGGTGAAGCACCGTCGGCGCCAGGTCGCAGAGGCGGCCGCCGTCGCGCACCGTCGACGCCCGCGACGGTGGCCACGAACGGGCACGCGGTTGAGTGCTGTGCGCGGTGTTGACGGCGCCGTCCGGCTCGAGCATGTGGTCGGAGTTGCCGTGGTCGGCGGTGACGAGGCAGACGCCGCCGGCCGCGAGCGACGGCGTCGACGACGCGGCCGAGGCAGGCGTCGACGGTCTCGACGGCGCGCACGGCGGCGTCGAAGTACGCCGGTGTGCCCGACCATGTCGGCGTTGGCGTAGTTGACGACGACGAAGTCGAACTCCCCGCCCTCGATCTGCGCGCACGAGCTCGTCGGTGACCTCGACCGCGCTCATCTCCGGCTTGTGGTCGTAGGTCGGCACGTCGCGCGGGCTCGGGACGAGGATCGCGGGTCTCGCCCGCGACCTCCTGCTCGACGCCACCGTTGAAGAAGAAGGTGACGTGGGCGTACTTCTCGGTCTCGGCGATGTGGAGCTGGCGCAGCCCGTGCGCGGCGAGCACCTCGGCGAGCACGTTGCGCGAGGTGCTGCGGCTCGAAGGCCACCGGCAGCGGGAACTCCTTCTTGTAGCGCGTCATGGTGACGACGTCGACGGCCGGCGGGTGCGGGCCGCGGTCGAACTCGGCGAAGTCGCGCTCGAAGAAGGCGCGCGTGAGCTGTCGCACGCGGTCGGGGCGGAAGTTGAAGAAGAGGCAGACGTCGCCGTCGCGCGACGCGCGCCGCCGGGTCGGGCGCGACGACCGTCGGGCGCACGAACTCGTCGTTCTCGCCGCGCGCGTAGCCGGCGGCGACGCGCGGCCGCGGCGTCGGCGGCGAAGAAGCCCTCGCCGTGGACGAGGGCGTCGTAGGCGAGCTTGGTGCGCTCCCAGCGCCGGTCGCGGTCCATGGCGTAGTAGCGCCCGGCGACGACGCCGTAGCGGCCGACGCCGAGGCGCGGCCATGGCCTGCTCGATGCCGGCGAGGTACTCCCCGGCGCTCCGCGGCGGCGTGTCGCGGCCGTCGAGGAAGGCGTGCACGACGACGCGGCCGACGCGCAGCGCCGCCGCGCCAGCTCGAGGCACGCCTCGAGGTGCCCCAGGTCGCTGTGCACGCCGCCGTCCGAGAGCAGGCCCATGAGGTGGAGCGTGCTCCCCCTCCCCGCCGCCTTGTCGCAGGCCTGCACCAGCACGCGGTTCTCGAAGAACGTCGCCGTCGTCGATCGCCTTCGAGATCCGCGTCAGCTCCTGGTAGACGACGCGCCCGGCGCCGATGTTGAGGTGCCCGACCTCGGAGTTGCCCATCTGCCCGGGCGGCAGGCCGACCGCCTCGCCGGAGGCGTCGAGCACGCCGTGCGGGTAGCGCTCGAGCAGCCCGTCGAAGACCGGCGTGCGCGGCCCGGGCGATGGCGTTGCCCGGGCCGTCCGGGGCGCAGCCCCAGCCGTCGAGGACCATGAGCACGACCGGCCGGTACACGCGGCCGGTCGGCGAGAGGGACGGGTCGGGCGGCGGCGCGTCAGGACCCGGCGCCCCGCTCCCCCGGCGCCGGCCGGCGGGTCCCCGGCGTCGCTCCGTGCGTCGGGAGCGACCGGCGGCCGCGGACCGTCCGCGGGCGCTTGCGTCACGCCGGCTCCACGAAGCGCACGATGCGCGCGAAGCCCTCGGGGTCGAGGCTGGCGCCGCCGACGAGGACGCCGTCGATGTCGGGCTGCGACATCAGGACGTCGATGTTGTCGGGCTTGACGCTGCCGCCGTAGAGGATGCGCAGCCCGTCGGCGGCGTCGCCGAAGCGAGCCCGCACGCGGGCGCGCAGCGACGGCGATGGTCTCCTGCGCGACCTCGGGGGTCGCCGTGCGGCCGGTGCCGATCGCCCAGATGGGCTCGTAGGCGACCGCCATCACGGCGAGCTCGTCGGGCCGCACCTCGGCGAGGCCGGCGTCGACCTGCCCGCCGATCTTCTCCTCGGTGCGCCCGGCCTCGCGCTCGTCGAGGCTCTCCCCCACGCAGAGCACGGGGACCAGCCCGGGTCGAGGGCGGCGCGCACCTTGCGCGCCAGGTCGGCGTCGTTCTCGGCGAAGTACTGGCGCCGCTCGGAGTGCCCGAGGACGACGTGCGTGACGCCCAGCTCGACGAGCATCCCGGGCGCCGATCTCGCCGGTGTAGGCGCCCTCGTCGGCGAAGTGCATCGTCTGGGCGCCGACGGCGATCGCCGTGCCCGCCGCCGCCGACACGGCCGCCTCGAGGCAGAGGTCCGGCGGGCAGACGAGCACGTCGCGGTCGGCGACGCCGTCGACCAGCGGCACGAAGCCGTCGAAGAAGGCCCGCGTCTCGGGCCGCGTCTTGTACATCTTCCAGTTGCCCGCCATCAGCGGGCGGCGCACTGCGCTCATCCTCACTCCCGGTCCAGAAGGGCCTCGACGCCGGGAAGCGCCTTGCCCTCGACGAATTCCATCGCCGCCCCGCCGCCGGTCGACACGTGAGTCGATGCGGTCCTCGAGGCCGAAGCGGCGCAGGGCGGCGACCGAGTCGCCGCCCCCGACGACGGTCACGGCCGGGCTCCCGGCCACGGCCTCGGCGACGGCCCGCGTGCCGGCGGCGAAGTCGTCGATCTCGAACAGGCCCATCGGGCCGTTCCAGAAGACGGTGCCGGCCGCGGCGATCGCGCGCGGCGAAGGCGGCCGCCGTGACGCGGTCCGATGTCGAGCCCCATCTGGTCGGCGGGCATGCCGTCGGCCGGCACGACCGCGGTCGTCGCGCCGGCCTCGGCGGCCGGCGCGACGACGATGTCGGCGGGCAGCTCGAAGTCGGCGGCCGAGGCGCGCGCCGCGGCGGCGATCGCCGGACGCGACGTCGAGCTTGTCGGCCTCGCAGCGCGAGGCGCCGACCTCGAGCCCGGCGGCCTTGAAGAAGGTGAAGCACATGGCGCCGCCGATCAGCACCGCGTCGGCGACGCCGAGCATCTTCTCGATGACGCCGATCTTGTCGGAGACCTTGGCTCCGCCCAGCACGACGACGAAGGGCCGCCGCGGCTCGCGCGAGGAGCGCCCCCAGCATCTCCAGCTCGCGCGTCATGAGCAGCCCGGCCACGGCCGGCAGGAGATGCGCGACGCCCTCGGTCGAGGCGTGCGCCCGGTGCGCGGTGCCGAAGGCGTCGTTGACGTAGACCTCGGCGAGCGCGGCCAGCCGCGCGGCGAAGCCGGGGTCGTTCGCGGTCTCCTCGGCGTGGAAGCGGAGGTTCTCGAGCAGCAGCACCTCGCCGGGGCCGAGCGCGGCCGCGGCCGCCTCGACCGCCGGCCCGACGCAGTCGCCGGCGCTCGCCACCGGCCGCCCGAGGAGCTCGGCCAGGCGGGCGGCCACGGGCGCCATGCGCAGCTCCTCGACGACCTGGCCCTTGGGCCGGCCGAGGTGCGAGGCGAGCACGACCGCGCAGCCCTGCCGGACGCAGGTGCTCGATGGTCGGCAGGGCGGCGCGGATGCGCGTGTCGTCGGTCACCCGCCCGCCCTCGAGCGGCACGTTGAAGTCGACCCGCACGAGCACGCGCCTGCCGGCGAGCGGGTAGTCGGCGACCGAACGCTTCATGACGCGGCCGGCCTCCCTGGCCGCGGCGCCCTCAAAGGACCCTCTGCGACGAGGTCGACGAGGCGGCACGAGTAGCCCCACTCGTTGTCGTACCACGAGATGACCTTGACCAGCCTGCCCTTCGCCATGGTGAGCGCCGGGTCGAAGATCGAGGAGTGGCTGTTGCCGACGACGTCGATGCTCACGATGGGGTCCTCCTGATACTGCAGGATGCCCTTCATCGGACCCTCGGCCGCGGCCTTCATCGCCGCGTTGACCTCCTCGGCCGTCGCCTCGGTCTTGAGCTCGGCGACGAGGTCGGTGGCCGAGCCGTCCGGCGTCGGCACGCGCAGGGCGAAGCCGTCGAGCTTGCCTTCGAGCTCGGGGATCACCAGCGCCACGGCACGGGCCGCGCCGGTGGTCGTGGGGATGATCGAGAGGGCGGCGGCGCGGGCGCGGCGCAGGTCCTTGTGCGGGAAGTCGAGTACCGTCTGGTCGTTGGTGTAGGCGTGGATCGTGGTCATGAAGCCACGCTCGATGCCGAAGTTGTCCACCAGCACCTTCGCCATGGGCGCGAGGCAGTTGGTGGTGCAGCTCGCGTTGCTGATGACGTCGTGCGCCGTCTTGTCGTACGTCGCCTCGTTGACGCCGAGGACGATGGTCGCGTCGGGGCCCTTCGCCGGCGCCGAGATGATCACCTTGGCGGCGCCGGCCTCGAGATGCTTGGCCGCGTCGGCGCGCTGCGTGAAGCGGCCGGTGGACTCGATCACGACCTCGGCGCCGAGGTCGGCCCAGGGGAGGTTCGCGGGGTCGGTCTCCGCGGTGACGCGGACGCGCTTGCCGTCGATGAGGAGCGCGTCGTCGGTGGCCTCGACGGTGCCCGAGAAGACACCGTGCACCGAGTCGTACTTGAAGAGATGGGCGAGGGTCCGCGCGTCGGTCAGGTCGTTGACGCCGACGAACTCGACGTCGGCGCCCTCGCGCAGCGCCGCCCTGACGACCAGCCGGCCGATGCGGCCGAACCCGTTGATACCTACTCGTACGGTCATCGCGACCTCCCCGTTGATTGTCAGGCAAGCTTACCCTTCATCGCGACGGCGGCCACCCGGCGCGCCGTGGACAGGCGCGCCTCAGCGCGCCTCGGGCAGCGGTTCGATCAGCGTCGGGATGCGGCCGAGGAAGATGTTGCCGGTGCGGCCGTCGATCGACAGCCAGTCGCCGGGGTGCAAGGTGTGCCCGGCGAGGGACGCCGACGCGTGGCGCTCGACGACCTCGAGGTCGCGGCACTCGACGACGGCCGTCTTGCCCAGCCGCTTGGCGGTCACGGCGGCGTGCGAGGTGGCGCCGCCGCGCGCCGTCAGGATCGCGCTCACGCGCGTGATCATGGCGATGTCCTCGGGCACGGTGTCGGGCCGCAGAAGGACGATGTTCTCGTCGGGCGCCTCGTCGAGCAGCCGCTCGATCTGCTCCGGGCTGACCGCCACACGGCCCGAGTAGGCGCCCCCGGCGACACCCATCCCGACGGCCACGGGGGGCCCGTAGTTCGGCGAGGAGGTGTCGAAGTAGGTCGCCGCGACCGCCTGCCGCTGGACGACGGCGCGCTTCTGCAGGACGAACAGGTCGGCGGCGTCCGGCGACTCGAAGGTGAACTCGATCTCCTGCGGGTCGAACTCATGCTCGCCGACCAGGTCGCGGGCGACCGAGAGGAGCTGCGCGTACACCGCCGGGAAGTCCTTCTCGAGGGAGTGCTCGGTCGTGCGGTACGTCGGGCTCCCGAGACGCTGGGCCTCGGTGATCGGCCACGGGAAGACGAGGCCGCCGACCAGGTCCTCGCCCTGGGTGCAGATGGCGAAGTCGCCGAAGAGGCGCACCTGGCGGCTGTACGGCTCGAGCGGGTTGTGCGTGAACGTCACCCCGGCGCCGGACTGGCGGCCCAGATTGCCGAAGACCATGCGCTGCACGACCACGGCCGTGCCCCACTCGTCGGCGATGCCCACGTACTGGCGGTAGAAGCGCGCGTGCGGACGAGTCCCAGGACTCGAGCACCTTGAGCACGCAGGCCACGACCTGCTCGAAGGGGTCGTCGACGAAGACGACGCCCTCGTCACGCGCCCGGCGTTTGTAGGCGTAGGCGATCTGGCGCATCTGCTCGGGCGTGAAGTCGAGCTTCTGCTCGACCTCGTAGCGCTCCTTGAACTCGCCCATGATCGCGTCGAAGAAGTCGCGGTCGATCCCGGCCGACATGGCCCACGACTGCAGGAGGCGCCGGTAGCTGTCCCAGGCGGCCCACCCCTGCCGCGGCTGCCGCGAGAGCGCCTCGACGAGCTCGTCGTTGAGACCCACGTTGACGAACGTCGTCATGAGGCCCGGCATCGAGATCGCCGCGCCCGAGCGGATCGAGAGCAGGAGGCAGCGGGAGGCGTCGCCCAGGCGCCGGCCGGTCTGCTTCTCTACCTGGGCCAGCGCGGCGCGGATGCGGCCGATGGTGTCGTCGTAGAGCGGCTGGTACGACATCGCCGGCATGGCCCCGAAGAGCTCGGTGCTGAGCACGAAGCCCTCGGGTACGTTGTGGCCGTACGAGGCCATCTGCTTCAGCCCGAGCCCCTTGAACCCGAGCGTCATCTGGTCGTCGGTACCGGGCTTGGGCCGGTGGACCTCGGAGACCAGCCGCTCCGGGTCGTAGTTCATCATCCGCGTGAGGGCGCGGCTGCCGAGGCGCCCCGTCAGCAGCGAGATCTGGCGCAGGGTCGCGCCGACGTAGCGGTCGAGGGCCTGCATGCCGAGCGCCGACACGAGCACCTCGCGCAGGACCATCTCGGCGACGGCGTCGAGTGACATGCGGCGCGCCTCGCACTGCCGGGGGTCGTGGACGAGCACGGTGTGCAGCACCTGGTCGTGGCTGCGCACCGCGGTCGAGGAGAGCTCGGTCACGCTGCTGACGAGGAACTGGAACACGTTCTGGTACTGGCGGAAGGTGAAGTTGTGGCTCGCGAAGCTCGCCTCGAGCATGTCGAGGTCGGCGCTCAGGGCGCGCGAGTCGACCCCGTCGACGGCGAGGGCGCGTTCGAGGCGGCCCATCGTCGCCCACATGCGGCGCAGGGAATCGCGCGTGACGTAGGACTCGACGCCCTCGGCGACTATGTCGTCGAGCAGGCGGCCGACGAGCTGCTCGACGCGGAAGGAGAGACCCAGGGCGTCGAACTTGGGCTCGCTGTAGTTGCCGTAGATCGAAGGGATGCCGGCGGCGATGTGGCGCTTCTGGTAGAGGTTCTCGGTGGCCTCCGAGAGCGCCGGGTCGAGGATGATCGCCTTGAGCTCCTCGAGCACGACAAGGGCCGAGTCGAGCAGGCGGTCGCGCGCGCCCTGCGTGGGCTTGGCCTGCCAGGCCTGCAGGGCGCGCGCGAACCTGCCCCGCACCCTGGCGTCGAGCTGCAGGTGCTGGGCGACGACCTCACCCAGGTCGTCGGCCGACGGCGAGTACTTCCTCGCGAGGAGCTGGTAGGTGCGCACCATGAGAGCGACGCGCCGGCGGTCGGCGGCGCCGCCGAGCGGCGCGCCGCTCGGGCCGGCGGCGCCGTCGCTCGCCGACGGGAGCCCGGCGAGGCGCGCCTCGAGCTTCTCCGGCGGCAGCGCGAGCAGGCGGTCGAGCAGCTCCTCGGCGCGGGCGCGGGCGGCGGCTCCACTCGCGCTGCGCCGCCTGACCAGGCGGCCCTGCAGGGCGGCGAGGACGGTATGCGGGCCGAGCGCCCAGTCACGCTCGGCACTCACCGCCGCCAGGGTGTTGGCCGAGAGATACGGCTCCAGGCCGGACTGGTCGAGCGTCAGCCAGTAGGTGAGGACGGCGCGGCTGAACGCGACCAGACGGTTCGACGACTCGGCGTGAGCCTGCTTGCGCAGGAAGTGCATGAGCGAGTCGCGGCGCTGGCAGATCTCGTCGATCTCGGTGGAGACGGCGCGCAGCTCGCCCTCCGCCCCGACCTCGTTGAAGTACACGGGCAGGGTGCGCAGGAGCTGCTTGACGACGAAGTAGATGGGCCGGATGTCGGCGTTGAGGAAGCGCGTGACGTCGCGCTGGAAGAGGTCGGTGTCGGCGATGTAGACGCCGCCCAGCCGCAGCTGGACGTTGAGCGCCGCCGCCAGGCGCTCGAAGAGGGCGGGGTTCGACTCGATGATGTGCATCCAGCAGCGGATCTTGGGCAGGTGGTACGGATTGACCACCGTCTCCCACTCGTCGGTCGCGCCCCGTACCTCCGGGTACTGGAACTTCCAGTACAGGATGTCCTCGATGAGATTGTCGGCGGCGCTGACGTTGCCCGCCTCGCCGATGGCCACGCCGATCGCCTCGTAGCACTGGAAGCGCATGAGGAGGAACTCGTTGTCGCGGTCGCGGAAGAAGGCGGTGAGCCGGCTGAGGATGCGCTCGGCGTCGGTGCGCCGGTCGGGATGCATCATCTCCCGGACCACGGCGAGAAGGTCGACCATGACCTCCTTCTGGCGGTAGCCCAGGGTCTCGTCCTTGAGGAAGAACAGGCACACCGCGAAGCGGTCCTCGAGGTTCTCGACCCGGAAGAGACGGTCGATGGCCTGCTCGAGGAGGTCGGAGAGGCCTGGGTGGTCGGCGGAGAGCAGGGCGTCGGCGGGCGCCGACTCGACGCCGTGCACGAGCGCCGACAGCCGCGGCTGGGCGAGCAGGTCGAAGCGCTCGACGATCGCCGCGGGGTCGGTGAGCTCGGTGGTCTGCGTCGCCACCCAGGCGGGCACGTCGAGGTGCTCGCGTATCCGCCGGTACCCGAGCAGCAGCACACCGCGGTAGAGCTCGAGGTAGACGGGGACGAGCGCGGGGCGCCGCGCGGCGAGCTCGACCAGCGTCCTCAGGAGCGCGTCGCGCTCGAGGAAGGCGTCGGGCTGCCGCTCGACGTGGCGGGAGAGCGTCTCGCCGACCCAGCCCAGGGCGTCGTCGTAGGCGTCGCCGTGCCCGCCCTTGAGGGCCTCGGCGCACCAGGTGAGAAGGCCGCGGAGCAGCAGCGAGTAGCGTTCGCGGTCGAGCGGCGACTCGAGCAGACCGAGCACCAGTTCGGCGAGCAGCTCGAAGATCCGCGTGCGGTCGGCCGAGCGCTCGAAGTAGGGCCAGTTGCGCAGCAGCATGGTCTGGAAGCCGTCGATGAGCAGGTCGGCGTTGCGGAAGGTGTGGAAGTACTCGGCCAGCGTCTCGCTCAGCGCGGTGCGCACGCCGTAGAGGCCCTCGACCGCCTCGAAGAGGGGCGCGTAGCGTTCGGGGACGACGACGTCCTGCGCGGTGCTGGCGATGTTGGCGCGCAGGGCGTCGGAGTCGAACGGCAGCGGGTAGCTCCTCACAGTGCCCACAATGATACCTCTGGAGAAGTCGAGAGGCGGGCGGCGGCCGGCGGCGGCGGCCGGGCGGCGGCGGCCGGGGCGGGGTCGAGGCGGCCGCCCGGCGGCGAAGGTGCGATAGCATTGGGGCCATCGAGCCACACGCGGCGGCGCCGGCCGGCAGCACGCAGACCGGCCTCGCGCGGCGCCGTGCCGAGACGGGAGGGATCGCACGCCATGGGTGCGCAACGGACGCTGGGCATCAACGGGCTGGGTCGCATCGGCAAGCTGACGCTCTGGCACCACCTCGGGCACGACGACTTCGACCGCGTCGTCATCAACCTGGGGCGTCGGGCCGGCACGTCGCTGGACGCCCTCGTGCAGTACATCGCCAAGGACACCACGTACGGCCCGCTCCACCGCTTCCTTCACGGCCAGTCCGGCGTGCGGGACATCGAGGTCGTCGACGAGGAGCGCGGGCTCATGCGCGCGCACGGCAAGGAGCTCGTCGTCCTGCGCGAGGCGCGCAACCCGAGGGACATCGCCTGGCGCGACCACGGCGTCGCCCTGGTGGTCGAGTGCACCGGCACCTTCCGGGACCCCCATGCAGAGTCCGACGAGGCCAAGGGGGCGATCCGCGGCCATCTCAGCGCCGGCGCCCGCGTGGTCGTGAACAGCTCGCCCTTCAAGAGCAAGAATCAGGGTGCGCCCCTGCCCGAGGACTCGGCCCTGTTCATCAACGGGATCAACGAGTTCGAGTTCGACCCCGCCCGGCACAAGATCATCTCGGCCGCGTCCTGCACGACCACGGCGCTGGCCCACATGATGCGCCCGCTGCTCGACCGCGACCTCACGAAGGACATGATCACCGCCGGTATGAGCACGGTGCACGCCGTGACCCCCTCGCAGCCGGTGCTGGACACCGTGCCGAAGGCGGGGGCGACCGACCTGCGCAAGAGCCGCGGCGCGATCGGCAACGTGGTGCTGACCTCGACCAACGCCGCGGCGGCGCTGGAGCTGGTGATGCCGCAGATCGCCCAGATCGGCTTCATGGCCGATTCGGTCCGCATCCCCACCAGCAGCGTGAGCCTGATCATCCTCAACGTGACCTTCCAGAGCGAGGCCCTCCCCGACGGCACGGTCTCCGTCGGCCGCGACGCCATCAACGCGATCTACAGGGAGGCGGCGGCAGGCGAGGCGCGCGGGCTGCTCAAGTTCAGCGACGAGCAGAACGTCTCCGCCGACATGCTGGGCGAGGACGCCGCCGTGGTCATCGAGGGCGTCGAGACCCACACCCGCACCGGCTTCATGGACCTGAAGGTCCCGCCCGGCTCGCCCGCCCTGAGCGCCGAGTGCAAGTCGCTCCGCATCCCGCTGACCCACGTCAAGGTCTTCGGCTGGTACGACAACGAGATGGGCAGCTACACCCACCGGCTCGGCGAGCTCACGAGCCACGTGGCGCGGAGCATGTAGCCGGGTCGGCGGCCGCTCAGGCGTCGAGCTCTTCGGCCGCCGCCATGAGGCGGCGCAGGCGGTGGTTCATCGCCGACTTGCCCAGCGGCGGCCGCACGCGGCCGCCGAGCTCCTGCAGGCTCAGGAACGGGTAGCGCGCGCGCAGCTCCGCGACCTCCTGGACCGAGGGCGGCAGCGCGCCCCACGACGGGTCGGCCATGAGGCGCCGGGCGGCGGCGGCCTGCCTCTCGCCCGCCGTCGCCGCCCGCCGCGCGTTGGCCTGGTCGCAGTTCGCCAGCCGGTTGGCGCGCTCGCGCACGCCGCCGAAGACGGCGTGCTCCTCGCGCCGCAGAGCGGCGTCGTGCGCGCCGAGCACGGCGAGCAGCGCGTTCACCGTCTCCGAGTTCTTGGCGTAGCAGGCGATGTTGCGGGTCCGCGCGGCGACGCCGAAGCGCAGCTCGAGGCGATCGAGCAGGCGCACGAGCTGCTCGGCGAGATCGGGGTCCTCGAGCGTGAATTCGAGGTGGACGGGCGAGGACGGCGCCGAGACCGAGCCGCAGCCGAGGAACATCCCGCGCACGAAGGCCACGACGCAGCAACGGCGCTGCAGCAGGCGGCTCGGCGCCCGCAGCTGCAGGCGCAGCGCGTCCGACAACACGCCGGTCTCGTTCAGGACCTGCAGTCCGGCCTCGCGGTCGTCGAGCACGACCTCGTAGCGGCGGCCCACGGGGCCCCCGCTCACCGTGCGGACCTGCGGCGCGACGTGGTACGGGCGCAGCAGGGTGAGGGCGTGCCGGGCCACCGCGGGCAGGGAGAACGAGAGCCGGACGGCGTACTGGCCGCCGGCCGAGATCTCGAAGGTGCCGGCGCCGAAGAGCAGCCCGCTGAGCTGCGCCTGGCGGCAGTGCGCCGCCGCGGGCACCAGCGCTACGAGCTCGCGCTTCACGTCATGGGAGAAGCTCATGGCGAGCGCTCCGCGCACGAGGGTCTCGCGCCCGAAGCTACGCCGGGAAGCCGCCTGTGCCGGTGCACGCCGCCGACCCCCGGCCCTACTTGAGCAGACCGAGGAGCGCCTCGGCGAGGCGCGCAGGGTCGTGGCGCACGACCTCGCCGCCGGTGGCGGCGACGTCGGCGTGCACCACCTTGACGCCGAGCGCCCGCAGACGCTCTTCGTCCACCCGTACGGGGATGGAGCCCTGCGCCTCGTACGAGGCCGCCAGCTCGCCGCCCACCGAAGCGTCGTTGACGAGCACGGCGTCGACCGTGCCGGCGATCCCGTGCCGGTACAGTGCGTCGAGGTGGTCGGCGGTCGTGTACCCGTCGGTCTCGCCCGGCTGGGTCATGATGTTGCACACGTAGACGACCCAGGCGCGCGTGCGTTTGAGCGCCTCCCGGACCTCCGTGATGAGGAGGTTGGGCATGATGCTGGTGTAGAGGCTCCCCGGGCCGAGGACGACGAGGTCGGCCTGTTCGAGGGCGACGATCGCCTCGGGCAGGGGATCGACCTGGGCCGGCTCGAGCCAGACGCGCAGCGGCAGGCGCTCGGCGGCGGTGATCTCGCTCTCCCCGCTCACCCGGGCGCCGTCCTCGAGCTGCGCGTGCAGCACGACGTCCTCGAGCGTCGACGGGATGACCCGCCCCCTCACCTTGAGCACGCGCGTCGACTCGCGCACCGCGGTCTCGAAGTCGCCGGTGACCTCGGCAAGCGCGGCGACGAAGAGGTTGCCGAAGCTGTGCCCTTCGAGCCCTCCCCCGTCGGGGAAGCGGTACTGGAAGAGGCGGCTCATGAGCGACTCGTCGTCGGCGAGGGCGACGAGGCAGTTGCGGATGTCGCCGGGCGGCGGCATGCCCATGTGCCGGCGCAGCAGGCCGGAGCTCCCGCCGTCGTCGGCCATCGTCACGATCGCCGTCAGGTTGCTGCTGTGGTGCTTGAGGCCGCCGAGCAGGGCGGACAGCCCGGTCCCGCCGCCGACGGCGGCGATGCGCGGCCCGCGCGCAAGACGCGCCGCGGTGCGCATCTCGGAGGCCGTCTCGGGGTTGGTGCGCTGGAAGCGCCACAACTTGCGCAGGCCGACGCTGAGCAGCAGCACGCCGACGACGAGCCCGTCGAGGACGAGCACGGCCGCGGCCAGGCGGCGCTCGGTGAGGAAGCCGAGGCCGAGCGCCCCCAGGAGGCGGTCGGAGAACGCCACGCCGACGGCGGCGATGACCGTGAAGGCGAGCAGGGCGACGCCGAGCGCCGCCACGAAGACCCAGCGCTTGAGCCCGATCCCCGGGTAGAACCAGTCGAGGTACCGCCGCATCGTCGCTCCCGCCCCGCGCCGCGCGATCTAGTCGCGGGCCACGTCGCGATGCCGCGCGACCGTGTAGTAGCCCTGCTTCTGGTAGCGATCGGCGATCGCCTCGGCGATGGCGACCGAGCGGTGGCGACCGCCGGTGCAGCCGACGCCGATCGTCAGGTGCGCCTTGCCCTCGGCCGCGTACCGCGGGAAGAGGAAGTCGAGCAGCGCGAAGAGCCGCTCGAGGTACTCGGCCGTTCCGGAAGACCCGAGCACGTAGTCCCTGACTTCCGCGTCGAGCCCGGTGAGCGGCCGCAGACGCAGGTCGTAGTGGGGGTTGGGCAGGAAGCGCACGTCGAAGAGCAGGTCGGCGTCGATGGGGATCCCGTACTTGTAGCCGAAAGAGACGACGGCGAAGACGATCGACGAGCGTCGCCCGTGCCGGATGACGTCGGCGTTCAGCTGGGCCTTGAGCTCGTGGATGTTGGTGGCGCTGGTATCGATCACGACGTGGGCGCGCTCGCGCAGCCCGGCGAGGCGTCGGCGCTCCTCGCGGATGTCGTCGATCACGCTGCCGCCGCCGGCCAGCGGGTGGCGGCGGCGCGACTCCTTGAAGCGGCGCACGAGGGCCTCGTTCGAGGCCTCGAGGAAGATCAGCGTGTAGTCGACACCGCGCTCGTGGAGCTCGTCGAGCAGGTGCTCGGTCTGCTCGAAGTACACGCCGCCGCGCACGTCGCTGACGATCGCCACGCGGTCGACCTTGCTGCCCTCGCGGCGGAAGAGGTCGACCAGGGTCGGCACCAGCTCCGGCGGCAGGTTGTCGACGCAGAAGTAGCCGGCGTCCTCGAACGAGTCGAGGGCCTGCGACTTGCCGGCCCCGGAGAGGCCGGTGAGGATCACGAACTCGAGACCGCCTGGCCATCAGCGCTCCTCGCCCGTCTGCAGTGTCACCGGTGCGCCGTCGCTCGGCGCAGCCGATCGGTCTCTCCCCCGGGCTCCCACCCTTCGAGGCGCAGCAGGCGCTGCTTCCACGTCGGGTCGTCGCCGTACTTGCCGAGCGTGCCGTCGTTGTGGATGACGCGGTGGCACGGCAGGATCACGGGCAGCGGGTTGCGCGCCATGACCGAGCCCACGGCGCGATAGGCGTTGGGTCGGCCGGCGGCGTGGGCGAGGTCGCGGTAGCTCACGGCGGCGCCGCGCGGCACGCGGGCCAGCGCCGCCGCCACGTCGCGCTCGAAGCGCGTGGAGCCGTGGGCGTCGGTGAAGGCGTCGACGTCGAGCTCGAAGGCGATGGGCTCGCCGGCGAAGTAGCGCTCGAGCAGCTCGGACCAGCGGCCTCGCGGCACGCCTTCGGCGCGCCGCGAGGGGTCAGGCAGCTCGAGCTCGAGCGGCAGGTCGCCGGCGAGCCGCACGATCCCCGACTCCCCATCGCGTCTCGTAGGACTCCTCGCGGAGGCGTACGCCCTCACCCTGCTCTGTGGAGCTGCGCATGGATCTCCCTCGCCACCTTGCGGGGCAGGCCGGGCACCTGCTCGAGCTCCTCGCGCGACGCGGCGAGGAAGCGCTCCGGGCTGCCGAAGTGTTCGAGTATCTTACGCCGCCGGACCGGTCCCACGTTGGGCAGCGCGTCGAAGAGCGCCGAGCGCCGCGTGTCGGCGCTCCGCCGCTGGCGGTGGAAGGTGATGGCGAAGCGGTGCGCCTCGTCGCGCACGCGCTGCAGGAGCAGCGACGCAGGGTCGTCGGCGGCCAGCGGCAGCGGGTCGCGGCGCCCGGGGACGAAGACCTCCTCGCGCTGCTTGGCGAGACTGATCAGCGGCACGTCGACGCCGACGCCGCGCAGCGCCCCGGCGACGGCGGAGAGCTGGCCCTTGCCGCCGTCGACGACGACGAGGTCGGGGCAGGCGGCGAAGCTCTCGTCGGCCGTACTCTGCGCCGGCCCGGGCGCCTCCTCCGCGGCTGCGGCCGGCCCAGCCGCCTCCTCCCCACCCGCGGCCAGCGCCGCGACCCCACGCTGGAAGCGCCGCCGCACGACCTCGGCCAGCATGGCGAAGTCGTCCTGGCCGGCGACCTCGCGGACGGCGAACTTGCGGTAGTGCGCCTTCTTCGGCACGCCGCCCTCGAAGACCACCATCGAGCCCACGGCGTGCCGCTCGCCGAGGTTGGAGATGTCGTAGCACTCGATGCGCAGCGGCGGCGCAGGCCAGGCCGAGCGCGTCCTGCAGCGCGACCAGCGCCTCGCCGCGCGCCATGCGCTTGCGCTGCCGGCGCTCGGCCTCGGCCTCGGCGGCGAGCTCGGCATTGCGCTGCGCGAGCTGCAGCAGGCGGCGCTTGGGCCCGCGCTTCGCCGCCCGCACGACGACCTTCGCCCCGCGCCGGGTGCCGAGCGCGGCGGCGACGTGCTCGGGCTCTTCGAGCGGCGCGACGATCTCGGGCGGGATCGTCGCCGGCTCCCAGTAGAACTCGAGCAGGAACTCCTCGAGCACGTCGCCGGCCTCCCGCCCCTCGGCGTTGTCGACGAAGAACGTCTGTCGGTCGACCACCGCCCCGTCGCGCACGCGGAAGACCTGCAGGTTGCTGCCCGGCTCGCCCTGGTGCAGGCCGATCACGTCGAAGGCCTCGACCGCCTCGACGCGCGCCGACTGTCGCTCCTGCACGTGGCGCACGGCCTCGAGGCGGTCGCGCAGCAGGGCCGCCTTCTCGAACTGCTGCGCCTGCGCCGCCTCCTCCATCGCACGTTCGATGTCGCGCTCGACGGCGCCCAGCCGCCCGCGCAGGAAGTCGACGACCTGGGCGATGACCTCCGTGTACTCGTCGTGCTCCACCCGCCCGTCGCACGGCCCCAGGGAGCGCTTGATGAAGAACTGCAGGCAGGGCGAGCCGCTCACGCGCCCCGGCTGCCGGCCCTTGCACTTGCGGTAGGGGAAGATGCGCCCGAGCACGTCGAGGGTCTCGCGCACCTTGCGCGCGCTGGAGTAGGGCCCGAAGTAGAGGTTGCCGGGCACGTGGCGGCCGCGGAAGAAGCGCACGCGCGGCCACTCGTCGACCGTCGTGATCTCGATCCACGGGTAGCTCTTGTCGTCGCGCAGGCGCAGGTTGAAGGGCGGCCGGTGCTCCTTGATGAAGTTGTCCTCGAGGAGGAGGGCCTCGGTCTCGGAGGCGGTCACCACCCACTCGAGGTCGCGGGCGCGTGCGACCATCTCGGCCGTGCGTCCGTGCGGCGCCGCGGTGCCGCCTGCCCCGCTTGAAGTACGAGGCGACGCGCTTGCGCAGGTCCTTGGCCTTGCCCACGTAGAGCACCGCGCCCTCGCCGTCGAGGAAGCGGTAGACGCCGGGCTCGTGGGGCACGCGCGGCAGAAGCCATGCAGCGGCGAGCGTTCGGGGTCGGGAGCGCCGAGGGCTGGTCATCCATCGTCACGATTGTACCCGCGCCCCAAGGCGCGTGGAGGCGCCAGAGGGCCTCGGCCCACCAGGCGATCCCGTCTCACTCCTCGCTGCGCCCCTCGCCCGGCAGGTCTTTGCGCATATGCACCCGGCGGTACCCGCGCACCGTCACGCGCTCCGTCTCGACGTAGCCCAGGCACGCGTACAGCCTGAGGTTCTCCGTCATCTTCTCGTTCGTGTACAGCCAGATGAAGGTCGCGCCGGCGCGCCGGGCCTCGGCTTCGGCGAGCGCCAGCAGCCGGCGGCCCCACCCTCGACCCTGGTAGTCGGGATGCACCGCCACGTTGTCGAGCAGCAGACCCTGACCCTGGGGGATGAGGACGAGGAGCCCGGCGATCCTGTCGCCGTCGACGAGGACGTGCACGTCGTGGTCACGGATGACCGCCGCGTAGTCGTCGAGCATCGGCGCCGGGGGCCTGCCGAGACGCTCGACGTAGAGACCGTAGGCGACCGCGACCACCTCGGTCACCGCTGCGGCGTCCTCGGGCCGCGCGCGCCTGATCTCGAGGTCGCGATCGACCGTCCCGGCCGGCCGCTCGTCATCGCTCGGGTTCAAGCCGCCGCTCGCCGTCGACGGCGTCACGCCGTCAGCCATCACCGCCGCTTCGGGAGCCTCGGGATGATGAAGGGCACATCTCGCCGGTACGCCAGATAGGACTCGCCGAACCTCTCGGCGAGCTCCCCCTCCTCGAGGCGCTTGAGGTAGGTCAGCAGGGAGGCGGCCAGGCCGAAGACAAGGCCAGACCCCGCGACCGTCCCCGCCCCGATGGCGATGCCCGAGTAGGCCAGGATGGTCCCCAGGGTCATCGGGTTGCGGCAGTAGCGGAACGGACCGTCCGTCAACAGCTCCTGGGTGGGCATCACCGGCAACGGCGTACCCCGGCCGCGAGTCAGCTGGGTGACGACCGACCAGAAGCCGAGGGCGAACCCCAGAGCCATGAGAAGCCCGCCGACGAAGCGGTTCACTCTCCCGATCGTGAGCGACGGCAGACCGAGCCGGCGGTCGAGGCGTGGCCCGACCCCGGCCACGAGGAACGGGAGCAGGCCCAGGAAGACGGGGCCCGCAAGGAGCGTGATCGCGATCCTTCTGGCCTCGCTGTGCTCTCTCTGGGCCCACCTGGTGTAACGGGACATGCTCCCTCCCTGATCGCCGAGGCACGCCTGCTCGGTCGAAGGGTCAGACCGCCACATTGATGACGGCCTCGACTCGATAGCCATCAGGGTCCACGACGTACGCTGCGTAGTAGTTCTCACCATAAGCAGGCCGCAGGCCGGGGGCGCCGTCGTCCCTGCCCCCGTTTCGGATCGCCTCCCTGTGAAACAGCGCCACCGCTTCTCGTGACGGCGCCGACAACGCGAGATGGAAGCCTGGACCCGGGGCTACTGCATCGGACGAGCTGAGCTTGATGGCCAGTTGCTCGTCTCCTCCCGGGGAGCCGTACCCGACGGCAGTCTCGTCAGCCCACACCCTGACGTAGCCGAGCGCGGCCAGCACGGCATCGTAGAACGCAGCCGAGCGCTCAAGATCTGTGACACCGAATGAGATGTGGTGCAGCATGTCTGTGCCCCCCTCGGCATCAGCGGCAACCCGCAGGGTCGTCCGTTGGATGCCGTTGTCAGGCCTCTCTCGCCTGCCCTCGATGCTTGTCGAGATAGTCCGCGAATCTGGTAGGTGTAGTCCGAATGTCGGATGTATCCGCGTGGATGTCCTTGAAGAAACAGGAGGGATCGCCGCCCTTGAGACACTTGCGGACGCAGCGGTCACACGTCCGATGTCTGCAGCTGGGGTTGTTCGGGTTGAGAGGACACTCTGGTCAGTGCAGGTGCAGAAGTGTTCGTCTGTCACCGTGGTCTCCGATTCCGGGGCCGAGTCGACAGAGACTAGCACGAGGCATCGGCTCGGACACTGGGGCAGGCCTAGCGCGCTGCACATGAGCTGCGACGCTCACGCGACGTCGCCCAGCGTAGCGTGCTCGAGTCGCCGAAGGCCTGCAGGACCGCGGGCTGGACCAGCTGGTGAGGTTGCCGCAGGTATCCTCGAAGGCCACCGCCATGACCGTCCCCATGTCGAGCGGCTCACCCCGGAACACGACGCCTGCCGACTTCAAGCGTTCGACATCGCCCTGGATATCGCTCGTGACGAAGGCAGTGGCCGGGATGCCTGCGGCGAACAGCGCCTTCTGATACTCCCGCGCCGGCGGGAACGCCATGGGCTCGAGCAGGAGCTCGACGCCCTCGGGACCGTCAGGCGAGGTCACCGTGAGCCACCGGTACTCGCCCGACGGGAACATCGGCCGCCTTCGGGAACCCGAGGATGTCCGTGTAGAAGCGCAGTGCGCGCTCCTGGTCCTCGACCATGACGCTGACGTACTTGATCTGCACGACACCCTCCCAGTCGGGGTCGGTCCTACGTCTCGCGTGTCACCTGCGGGCGCTGCGGTCCGAGCATACGGCCGCAGCGGCGCCAGTGTTGCGGTTCAAACGTGAACTCAGTCCGCTCCGGCCCCCGCTCAGTTCACTTCGTCGCCCCGCAACTCCTTGAGCAGATCGGTGCACTCCTGCCTGAACCGCGGGGCATCCTCGATCGCAGTCTCGAAGACCGACTCATGGTCCACGGAGATGGAGTCGCACGCCTCGACGATCTCGCTGAGGTGGGCCGCGGCGTCACGCGGCATAGAGCATCCGCTTCGTCGCGTCGATCTCGCGCGAGATGTACTCGTTACGCACGGCGCCCGCCATCACGAGGTCGACCTTGGTGCCGAGAAGCGCCTGCAACTCGTCGCGCATGTCGAAGAAGGCGTGCATCTTCGCGTGACCGCCGATCGGCGCGAACTCGACGAGCAGATCGATGTCGCTCTCGCCCGGGCGAAAGTCATCGCGCAGCGCAGAGCCGAACGCGTACAGGCGCACGACGCTGTACTTACGGCACAACGCTGCGATGGCGTCCGTCTTGTCTTCGAGCACGGCGACCATGAGCCACCTCCGCGACTATCGTACCCGCCGAGGAGCGGTGCTGCCATGCCGCCAAGCGCACCAGCTTCCCCCGGCCGGTGGGCGGCGACGAGGGCGAGGCGGGCACGTAGATCATGCCTCGCCCATCCGCCACCTCGAGATCGATCGTACCGTGCTGCGAAGAACATCATCGCCTGCGGACCCGCCTGCCGGATGGGGTGGAGTGTTCACTTCGACATGCCGACCACTAGGTGAAAGTGGACCCGGACAGGATGGTGCGGATGCGCGGACGCGAGGACCTCAGGCAGAGGCAGCGGGAGGCGATCTGGAGGTGGCGCTGGCTTGGTTTCCGCGACAGCACGCCCGGCTTCAAGGCCAGCCTGCTCATGATCGCCGCCGCGGCGATCGGCATCATCGTGCGCTCAGCCTTGCTCTAGCCGCCACGGGCTCCCTGACAGCGTTCGCGACAGGCGGCCGCCTCACGGACCGGTCGCGTGATCGGTCACCACCCAAGGGAGCAGCGGACTGACCCGTGTGACAGTCTGGAAGTCGATCTGATCGCCGGGCGAGCGCGCGATCCCGGGCCAGGGATCGGTGTACTTGACCATGAGCATGACCTGGTCGGAGGTAGCCCCCGGTACGGGGTCGTGCTCGACCGCCAGATGGGTCCGCCAAGGGCGCCAAGTCTGAGCATAGGCCGCCGCCCTGGGCCCGAGGTAGCCCGCCAGAAGCGGCGCCGACAGGACGAGACAGAGCACGATGGCGCCGGCGACCACCAGGAGTCTGCGTCGCCGTCCGCGCATTCAGGTCCCCCCTTGCCTGCGTCCCGCGCCGCGATTCAACGAACGGCTCCCATATGAGCTGTGAGCACTCACGCCACGGAGTCCCAGGCAGCGCCTACTGCGAACCGGCTCGATGCGCGTGGTAGGGCGACCATGGCACGCCCCCGAACGCCGGCCGTGAGCCCCACTACTCCCGGCGGTACACCAGGCCCCACGTGTCGTCGCGCAGCTCGTCGCCGTCGAGCCGGAGGACCCAGCCGTCGTCGATGGTGTTGCCGGAGGGGCCGCGAACGGCGACGAGCCCTCCCTCGTCGAGCTCCCGGCAGAGGAAGCTCCGGTCTTTGGAATCGGTGACGGTCCAGCCCTCGTCGAGCTTCGCGATGCGCAGCACGTCGGGGTGGCCCTCCGTGCCGGGTGAGCTGCGGAAGACGGTGGTCGACGTCCAGGTGCCGCTGTAGGGGTCGTCGCCACAACCGGCACCACCGAGGACGGCCGCGGCCGAGAGAACGAGCACGAGGCAGAACCCGAAGGGCATGGACCTCCGCGGTGATTGACGCATGCCCCTCGCCGTCAGTCTGAGCTGACGTCTCGCGCATGACCCGCGCGCGCTGCGGTCCGAGCTTGCAGCCGCAGCGTGTCGGCGCGTCAGATCGATGCGCCGGCTGGACATGCCGCCTCACGAGACCCGCAGCGGGACGACGAAGAGATCGACCAGCCGCTCGGCCACGAGGATGAGCGTGAACACGATGAAGGCGAGATCGGGGGGCAGGGTGAGGAAGCCGAGAACCATGAGCGCGAAGAAGGCCAAGGCGATGAGGAGCGAGAGCCGGGAGGCGGAGAGCGGCGTGTCGCACGCCTGACATCGCCTGGTGCCGGAAGGGGCTCAAGGCGGACTTCGCCCAGCCCGACATGGCCGGCTGGTGGCAGTGCGGACAACGGACTCTCACCGCTGATGGCCCCCTGCCTTGTCTGACAAGTGAGCTGCAGCGTGGGTCAGTCCCTCACACTGCAGGCCCCTTCAGACTACGAGGATAGCACCGCCGTCGGCGTGAAGACAGGAAGCGCCGCACGGCCACCTCGCGACGGCGCCGGCGCCCGGAGACCGGGCGCCGGCGCGGAACTCCGTGCGGGGCCGCCGGGACGCAGCATCAGCCGCGCGGGCGTGGCAGCTCGTCCTTGGGGTCAGCGGCCCTCCAAGACGTTCGGGCCGCGGTCAGGCGAGGTCGAAGCGGTCGAGGTTCATGACCTTGTCCCACGCCGCCACGAAGTCGTGCACGAACTTCTCCTCGGCGTCCTCGCATGCGTAGACCTCCGCCAATGGCCCGGAGCTGGGAGTTCGAACCGAAGACGAGATCGACGCGGGTGCCGGTCCACTTGAGTTCGCCCGTCGCGCGATCGCGACCCTCGAACACGTCGCCGGCCTCCGAGGTCGCCTTCCACGTCGTGCCCATGTCGAGCAGGTTCACGAAGAAGTCGTTGGTGAGCGTCTCGGGCCGCTTGGTGAAGACGCCGTGCGGGGACTGGCCGACGTTGGCGTCCAGGACGCGCATGCCGCCGACCAGCACCGTCATCTCGGGAGCGGTCAGCGTCAGCAGCTGCGCCCGGTCGACCAGCAGCTCCTCCGCCGAGACGCTGTACTTGGCCTTGAGGTAGTTGCGGAACCCGTCCGCGACCGGCTCGAGCACGGCGAAGGACTTCGACGTCGGTCTGCTCCTGCGACGCGTCCGTGCGTCCCGGCGTGAAGGGAACGGTCACCTCGTGGCCGGCATTCTTCGCCGCCTGCTCGACGCCGGCGCAGCCGCCCAGGACGATCAGGTCGGCGAGCGAGACCTTCTTCCCGCCGGACTGCGCGCCGTTGAACTCCTTCTGGATCCCCTCGAGGGTCTGCAGCACCGTCTGCCAGCTGGGCCGGCTGGTTGACCTCCCAGTCCTTCTGCGGCGCGAGACGGATGCGCGCCCCGTTCGCCCCGCCGCGCTTGTCGGAGCCGCGGAAGGTGGACGCCGACGCCCAGGCGGTCGAGACCAGCTGGGAGACCGACAGGCCCGAGGCGAGGATCTTGCCCTTGAGGGCGGCGATGTCCTGCGCGTCGATCAGCTCGTGGTCGACGGCGGGCACCGGGTCCTGCCAGATGAGCTCTTCCGCCGGGACCTCCGGGCCGAGATAGCGCGAGCGCGGGCCCATGTCGCGGTGGGTCAGCTTGAACCACGCCCGGGCGAAGGCGTCCGCGAACTCCTCGGGGTTCTGCAGGTAGCGCCGCGCGATCGGCTCGTAGATCGGGTCGAAGCGCAGCGAGAGGTCCGCCGTGGTCATCATCGGCCGGTGCTTCTTCGACGGGTCGTGCGCGTCGACCACCATGTCCTCTTCGGCCACGTCCTTGGCCAGCCACTGATGCGCGCCGGCCGGGCTCTTCGACCAGCTCCCACTCGTACTTGAACAGCATCTTCAGATAGCCCATGTCCCACTGGGTCGGGTTCGGCTTCCAGGCGCCCTCGAGGCCGCTGCTGATCGTGTCGCCGCCCTTGCCGCTGCCGAAGCTGCTCTTCCAGCCGAGGCCCTGCTCCTCGATGGGGGCGGCTTCCGGCTCCGGACCCACATGGGTCGCGGCGCCGGCGCCGTGGCACTTGCCGAAGCGTGTGCCCGCCGGCGACGAGCGCGACGGTCTCTTCGTCGTTCATCGCCATGCGCGCGAAGGTCTCGCGAACGTCACGGCCGGAGGCGACCGGGTCCGGGTTGCCGTTCGGCCCTTCCGGGTTCACGTAGATCAGGCCCATCTGCACGGCGGCGAGGGGATTCTCGAGGTCCCGGTCGCCGGAGTAGCGCTTGTCGCCGAGCCACTTGTCCTCGGAGCCCCAGTAGATGTCCTCTTCCGGCTCCCAGACGTCCTCGCGCCCGCCGCCGAAGCCGAAGGTCTTGAACCCCATCGACTCCAGCGCGCAGTTGCCGGCGAGGATCATCAGGTCGGCCCAGGAGATCTTGCGGCCGTACTTCTGCTTGATCGGCCAGAGCAGACGGCGCGCCTTGTCGAGGTTCACGTTGTCCGGCCAGCTGTTGAGCGGCGCGAAGCGCTGGGTGCCGGACCCGCGCGCCGCCGCGGCCGTCGCCCATGCGGTAGGTGCCGGCGCTGTGCCACGCCATCCGGATGAAGAGCCCCCCGTAGTGACCGTAGTCGGCCGGCCACCAGTCCTGCGAGTCGGTCATCAGCGCGTAGAGGTCCTTCTTCACGGCCGTCGAGGTCGAGCTTCTTGAACTCCTCGGCGTAGTCGAACTCCTCGCCCATCGGATTGCACAGGGCGGAGTGCTGGTGGAGGATCTTCAGGTTCAGCTGGTTCGGCCACCAGTCCCGGTTCGAGGTGCCCCTGCCGGTCATGGGTGTGTGGTCCTGCCCGTCACCGGGCGGTCGCTCGCTTCACTCATGACGTCGGTTCCTTTCAAGCTGTGGATTCTGGAACAGTGCCAGAGAGTACTACCCAGAAACGCTGCGCGGTGTTTCACGCTGGACTCAGGTGCGCGCCGCCGCCCCGGCCGCCGGGCGCAGGCCGGCGTCAGGCCGGCCGGTCGCCCTGGCCGCGCGGCCGAGCACGCGCCCGAGGAAGGCGCCGGTGTACGAGATGTCGGCGAGCTCGGCGAGGTCCTCGGGCGTGCCGGTGGCGACGACGGCGCCGCCCTCCTCCCCGCCCTCGGGCCCGAGGTCGATGACCCAGTCGGCCGACTTGATGACGTCGAGGTTGTGCTCGATCACGACCACGGTGTTGCCCTGGTCGACCAGGCGCTGCAGCACCTCGAGGAGCTTCTCGATGTCGGCGAAGTGCAGGCCCGTCGTCGGCTCGTCGAGGATGTAGAGCGTCTTGCCGGTGGCGACCTTGGAGAGCTCGCTGGCGAGCTTGACGCGCTGGGCCTCGCCGCCGGAGAGCGTCGTCGCCGGCTGGCCGAGCTTGACGTAGCCGAGGCCGACGTCGTCGAGCGTCTTGAGGCGGCGGGCGATGCGCGTGACCGGGCGGAAGAACTCGACCGCCTCCTCGACGCTCATCTCGAGGACCTCGGCGATGTTCTTGCCCTTGTAGCGGACCTCGAGCGTCTCGCGGTTGTAGCGCTTGCCGCGGCAGACCTCGCAGGGGACGTACACGTCGGGCAGGAAGTGCATCTCGATCTTGATCTGCCCGTCGCCCTGGCAGGCCTCGCAGCGCCCGCCCTTGACGTTGAAGCTGAAGCGCCCCGGCTTGTAGCCGCGCAGCTTGCTCTCGGGGGTCTGCGCGAAGAGCTGGCGGATGTGGTCGAAGACGCCGGTGTAGGTGGCCGGGTTGGAGCGCGGCGTGCGGCCGATCGGCGACTGGTCGATGTCGATGACCTTGTCGAGCAGGCGGGCGCCGTCGATGCCGTCGTGGTCGCCGGCGCGCAGCTTGGAGACGCGGCTGAGGCGCGAGGCCAGCCCTTGTAGAGGATCTCGTTGACGAGCGTCGACTTGCCCGAGCCCGAGACGCCGGTGACGCAGCTGAAGGCGCCCACGGGGAAGCTCACGTCGATGCCGCGCAGGTTGTGCATGCGGGCGCCGCGCACCGTGAACCACTCGCCGGGCAGGCGGCGCTGGCCGGGCAGCTCGATGCGCCGCCTGCCCGCCAGATAGTCGCCGGTGAGCGAGCCCGGCGTCTCCATGATCTCGGCCGGCGTGCCCTGGGCGACGATCTCGCCGCCGTGCTCGCCGGCCCCGGGGCCCATGTCGACGAGGTGGTCGGCCGCGCGCATCGTCTCTTCGTCGTGCTCGACGACGATCACCGTGTTGCCGAGGTCGCGCAGGCGCAGCAGGGTGTCGATCAGGCGCCGGTTGTCGCGCTGGTGCAGGCCGATCGAGGGCTCGTCGAGGATGTAGAGCACGCCGACGAGCGCCGAGCCGATCTGCGTGGCCAGGCGGATGCGCTGCGCCTCGCCGCCGGAGAGCGTGGCCGCGGCGCGCTGCAGGTCGAGGTAGCCGACGCCGACGTCGTTGAGGAAGCGGAGGCGCTCGCCGATCTCCTTGATCACGCGGCCGCCGATGAGGCGCTCGGTGTCGGTCAGCGAGAGCCCCGCGAGGAACTCGAGCGCGGCGCGCACGCTCAGCGCCGTGAGGTCGTGGATGTTGAGCCCGCCGACGGTCACCGCCAGGCTGCTCGGCTTGAGCCGCGCGCCGTTGCACTCGGCGCACACGCGGTCGCTCATGTACTCCTCGATCTTCTGGCGCACGAGCTCGGACTCGGTCTCCTCGTAGCGCCGCTGCAGGTGCCGCACGAGCCCGCGAAGGCGGAGGTGTAGTGCCGCACGCGCCCCTCGTAGTTGCGGTAGCTCAGGGGGATGCGGCGCTCGCCGGTGCCGTAGATGAAGAGGTGACGCTGCTCCTCGGGCAGCTCGGCCCACGGCGTCTCGGTGTCGACGTCGAAGGTCTGGGCGATCGACTCGATGATCTGCTCGATCCAGCCGTACGACATCTGCCCGTACGGCAACAGCGCCCCCTTGCCGATGGAGACGCTCTCGTCGGGCACGACGAGGTCGGGGTCGATCTCGCGCGTGGACCCGAGGCCGTGGCAGGCCGGGCAGGCGCCGTGCGGGCTGTTGAAGCAGAACACGCGCGGCTGGATCTCGGGCAGCGAGATGCCGCAGTGCACGCAGGCGAACTTCTCGCTGAAGGTGAGGGTGGGGCCGTCGACGACCTCGATCTCGATGAGACCCTCGGCGAGCTGCGCCGCCGTCTCGACGGAGTCGGTCAGGCGGCGGCGCAGCCCCTCCTTCATGACGAGACGGTCGACCACGACGTCGATGTCGTGCTTGTACTTCTTGTCGAGGTCGATCTTCTCGTCGAGCTCGCGCACCCCGCCGTCGACCTCGACGCGCGTGAAGCCGTCGGCGCGCAGCTGGTCGAAGAGGCGTGCCGTACTCGCCCTTGCGCCCGCGCACGAGGGGCGCGAGCACGCTGAAGCGCGTGCCCTGCTCGAGCTCGCAGACCTGGTCGACGATCTGCTGCACCGACTGCCCGGCGATGGGCCGCCCGCACTGCGGGCAGTGCGGGTGCCCGATGCGCGCGTAGAGCAGGCGCAGGTAGTCGTAGATCTCGGTGACCGTGCCGACCGTCGAGCGCGGGTTGCGCGAGGTCGTCTTCTGGTCGATCGAGATCGCCGGCGAGAGCCCCTCGATGGAGTCGACGTCGGGCTTGTCCATCTGCCCGAGGAACTGGCGCGCGTAGGCCGAGAGCGACTCGACGTAGCGGCGCTGCCCCTCGGCGTAGATCGTGTCGAAGGCGAGCGACGACTTGCCCGAGCCGGAGAGCCCGGTGATGACGACGAAACGGTCGCGCGGCAGGCTCAAGGAGATGTCCTTGAGGTTGTGCTCGCGGGCGCCGGTGATGACGAGGCTGTCGCTCATGCCGTATATCGTTCCTCAGTGCTGTCGGTCACGCGTGTCGGCGATCGTTTGGAGTCGTCGCTCATCGGCGGTGCGGCCGATTGCTGCTGCGAGCCCCATGTGGCACGGATCTCTACCCTGCGTGACGTGCGAACGTTCAACGCTAGTCGATGAGCAGGAGGCCGGTCCAGCGCGCGTTCTCGGCCGCCGCGAACTCGACGTCGAGCCCGGCGGCCTCGGCGGTCGCGACGAGGTCGACGCCGAGGGCCTCGGCCGACGGGCGCGCGTCGAACGGGTAGCGGCAGGGCTCGGCCGAGCCCTGGCCGACGCACTCCTCGCAGAGGACGCACTCGCCCCCTCCGAAGCCCGCGGCGAAGCGGTAGCCGAGGCCGAAGGCCTCGCGCTCGAGCGTCGACATGAGCTGGGCGAACGCCCGCTGGGATGCGAGCACGCCGCCGATCTTGGCCTCGCCCTCGGCCTGCGCCGCGGCGTAGGTTCGCCCGGCGAACGCGGCGTCGACCGCGGCGGCGCTGGTCGGGATGCGCTGCTGGACGACCAGGGACACGTCGGTAGCGCGCGAGCGCCGCGCGCATCTCGTCGGGCGCCGGCACGGCCGGCGGGCACATGAGGTTGTCGCCGTAGCTCGAGCAGCGCGGCACGAGGCACTTGAGGCGCACGCGCTCGTCGACGACGACGCCGGCGGCCGGGAGCGGCCGCGACGCGGTCGGCGCCGAGCGCGCGAGCGCGCTCGGCGAGCGTCGCCGCGTCGCGCCGCAGCGCCTCGGGCACGCCCTCGAGCACCGTCGCCGTCTTGTCGCTCACGCCGGCTCTACCGATGTCGTCGGTCATGCCTGCTCCACCGATCTCGTCCGTCACGCCTCCTCCTCTACCCGGCCGGCCGGGATCACGCCGGTCTATGCCTGATGCTGCGCCTCCGACTCGGCATCCGGCCGTGGCGCCGGCTTCGGCCTCGGCGTCGGCTGCGCGTCGACCTCGGCGGCCGCCACGGCCGCCGCCACCGGGCTCTTCGCCGCCCTGCCGGCGAGCTCGCGCGAGAGCTCGCGGATCTCGTCGCGCAGCTTGGCCGCGTACTCGAACTTGAGGTCGTCGGCGGCCTGGAACATCTCGGCCTCGAGGTCGGCGATGAGGTGCTCGAGGTCGGCGGTCGGCATCGCCAGGCGCTTGGCGACCGCCTTGGCGGCGCGCCGCCCCTTGGTCGGCACGGCGGCCGCGTCGCTGATCATCTGGGCGATGTCGGTGACCGACTTGACCACGCTCCGCGGCGTGATGCCGTGCTCCTCGTTGTAGGCGATCTGCCGGGCGCGGCGGCGGTTCGTCTCGTCGAGCGCCGCCGTCATCGCCGCCGTCATGCCGTCGGCGTACATGATGACCGTGCCGTCGATGTGGCGGGCGGCGCGGCCGATGGTCTGGATCAGGCTCGTCTCGCCGCGCAGGAAGCCCTCCTTGTCGGCGTCGAGGATCGCGACCAGCGAGACCTCGGGCAGGTCGAGCCCCTCGCGCAGCAGGTTGATGCCGACGAGCACGTCGAACTCGCCGAGGCGCAGCTGGCGGACGATCTGGATGCGCTCGATGGTGTCGATCTCGGAGTGCAGGTAGCGCACGCGGAAGCCGTTCTCGACGAGGTAGTCGGTGAGGTCCTCGGCCATGCGCTTGGTGAGCGTGGTGACGAGGACGCGCTCGTCGCGCTCGACGCGGGCGCGGATCTCGTTCATGAGGTCGTCGATCTGGCCCTCGGTGGGCCGCACCTCGACGACCGGGTCGATGAGCCCCGTCGGGCGGATGATCTGCTCGACGATGTTGACGCTCTCGCGCAGCTCGAACTCGCCCGGGGTGGCGCTGACGAAGACGATCTGCGGCACGATCTCGAGGAACTCGTCGAAGCGCAGCGGCCGGTTGTCGAGGGCGCTCGGCAGGCGGAACCCGTAGTCGACGAGCATCGAGCTTGCGCGAGCGGTCGCCCTCGTACATGCCGCCGATCTGGGGCACGGTCACGTGCGACTCGTCGATGAAGCAGAGGAAGTCGTCGGGGAAGTAGTCGAGCAGGCAGTTGGGCCGCGCGCCCGGCTCTTTGCCGAGGAGGACGCGCGAGTAGTTCTCGATGCCGCTGCAGTAGCCCATCTCGCGCAGCATCTCCATGTCGTAGAGGGTGCGCTGACGCAGGCGGTGCGCCTCGAGGATCTTGCCGTGCTCCTCGAACCAGGCGGTGCGCTCGTCGAGCTCCTGCTTGATCTCGGCGAGGGCGCGCTCGACGGCCGGCCCGCTGGTCACGAAGTGGGTCGCCGGGTAGATGATCGCGTGCCCGGGCTTCTCGACGACCTCGCCGCTCACCGGGTCGAAGCGCTGGATCGACTCGACCTCGTCGCCCCAGAGGCTCGACGCGCACGGCGGTGTCCTGGTCGGCCGGCCAGACCTCGAACACGTCGCCGCGGACGCGGAACTTGCCCCGCGCCGGCTCGAAGTCGTTGCGCGCGTACTGGATGTCGACGAGGCGGCGCAGCACCTCGTCGCGGTCGACGGTGTCGCCCGACCTTGAGCAGGACCATGCGCTCGAGGTACTCCTCGGGGGAGCCGAGGCCGTAGATGCAGCTCACGCTGGCGACGATGACCACGTCGCGGCGCAGGAAGAGCGACGCGGTCGCCGAGTGGCGCAGGCGGTCGATCTCGTCGTTGATCGACGAGTCCTTCTCGATGTAGAGGTCTTGCGCCGGCACGTACGCCTCGGGCTGGTAGTAGTCGTAGTAGCTCACGAAGTACTCGACGGCGTTGTCGGGGAGGAACTCGCGGAACTCGTTGCAGAGCTGGGCGGCCAGCGTCTTGTTGTGGGCGATGACGAGCGTGGGCTTGCTGTGCCCGGGCGATGACGTTGGCCATCGTGAAGGTCTTGCCCGAGCCCGTGACGCCGAGCAGCGTCTGGTAGCGGTCGCCGCGCCCGACGCCGTCGCTGAGCGCGGCGATCGCCTCGGGCTGGTCGCCGGTCAGGCTGTAGTCGGCATGGACCCTGAAGTCGGTCATGGCCTCCGGACGGGACGCGGTGGACGACGCTGCGGACGGCGTCGCGGACGACGCTGTGGGCGACGTTGTGGGCCGCGACGCCGCTCGCGGACGCGCAGCACGGCGCCGTCAGGTCGAGTGTACCAACACGAACACCTGTTCGCAACGCTCAGGACCGGGCGTCGAGGGCATCGCCCCAGGCGCGCTCGTAGATCGTGCGCAGGCGGCCGACACGCTCGACGTAGGCGCGCGTGTCGGCGAAGGCGATGTCCGCGAGCTCGAGGTCGTCGGTGCCCGCGGCACGCAGCCAGCCGTCGACGCTGCCGGGGCCGGCGTGGTAGGCGGCGAGCGCCGCCGCCTCGTCGCCCTCGTAGCGCTCGAGCAGGTGTCGCAGCTGGTCGGTGCCGTAGCGGATGTTGATCTCCGGGTCCTCGAGGTCGCCGGTCTCGAACCGTACCCCTCCGGTGCGCCGGGCGATGTCCTCCGCCGTCGCCGGGGTCACCTGCATGAGCCCGATCGCGCCGCTCTCCGAGACGACGGTCTCGCGGAAGCTGCTCTCCTGGTAGATCACGGCCGCGATCAAGGCGGGGTCGACCCCGTGCCGCGCGGCCGTCTCGCGGATCGCCGCCTTGTGCTCGAGCGGGTAGACCTGACGCGCGACGACGGCCGGCACCGACTCGGCGTACCAGGCGGGCAGGAGCCGATAGCCGACGACGGCGAGCGCCGCGAGCGCGACGAGAGCGAGACCGAGCGCGGCGAGGAGCTTCACGAGACCGTGCGCTCGGCCCTCTCCCCCGCCGCGGCCGCGGAGATGATGCGGGCGAAGGTCTCGCCGACGAACTCCTTGAGACGCCTGCGACTACCCGTGTTGTGCAGCACGAAGTCGGCGCGCGCCACCTTCTCCTCCTCGGGCAGCTGCTGCTCGAGGCGACGAGCGAACTGCGCTGTCGGTGAGCTTGGCGGCGACCCGGCGGCGGCGCACGTCGGGCGGCGCCGTGACCAGGAGCACGTAGTCGAAGGCGGCGTCGAGGCCGGTCTCGTAGAGCAGCGGCACCTCGGCCACGAGCAGCGGTGGGCGCGGACGCGCCCGCTCCGCCTTGCGCGCCCACTCGTCGAGTCGCCGCCTGACGTGCGGGTGCAGCACGCCCTCGAGCCAAGCCAGCTCCTCGGGGTCGTCGAAGACGATGCGCGCGACGGCCGGCCGGTCGACGGCGCCGTCCTCGGCGAGCACCGCGGGGCCGAAGTGATCGCCGAGCTGGGCGGCGATCTCGGACCGGCCGAGGATCTCGTGCACGACGTCGTCGCTCGAGACCGCGGCGGCCCCGAGCTCACGCAGGTAGGCGAGGGCCGTCGACTTGCCGGAGCCGATGCCGCCGGTCAGTCCGAGGCGGGGCACTCTGTGTCGCTGTGTCGTGGTCATGGCGCAGAAGCGGCCGGGCGGCGTGGCGACGCCGCCCGGCCGCGTGTCGCTCGTGTCAGGCCTGCGGCCCGGCCTCGGCCTCGCCGGACTCGGCGTCGGCGTCGGGCGCCTCGTCGGCCGGCTCGGCGCCGACCGGGAAGACCTCGTCGCTCAGGCCCAGGGTAGGCCCGTCCTCGAGAGGTGGCGCCACCTCGTCGGCCTCCTCTTCGGCCTCCTCGACCTCTGCGGCCGGCGCCTCTTCGGCGGTCTCCGCCGCGGCCGACTCTTCGACGGTCTCCTCGACGGTCTCGGGCTCGGCGACAGCCTCAGGCTCCTCGGCGGTCTCGGGCTCTGCGACCGCCTCAGGCTCCTCGGCGGGTCTCGGGCTCTGCGACCGCCTCGGCGGTCTCGGCCTCGGCGACGGCCTCAGCGGTCTCGGGCTCGTCGGCGACCGCCTCGGCGGTCTCGGCCTCGGCGACCGCCTCAGCGGTCTCGGGCTCGGCTACGCCCTCAGCGGTGTCGGCCTCGGCGGTCTCCTCGACAGCGGTCTCCTCGACGGCGGCCTCGTCGACGGCGGCCTCGTCGGCCGGCGCTTCGTCCGCTTCGTCGGCCGCGGCCTCACCGGCCTCGTCGGCCTCGGGCTCCTCGATCTCGACCGACATCGGCGGCGTCGGACGCACGTCGTCGGCGCCCTCGACCCGCTTGATCGAGAGGCTGAGACGGCGGCGCTCGGTGTCGACCTCGATGATCTTGACGTGCACGGTCTGCCCGACCGCGACGACCTCGTCGGGCCGCTCGACGTGCCGGTTGGCCAGCTCGCTGATGTGGACGAGGCCCTCGATGCCCTCGTAGATCTCGATGAAGGCGCCGAAGGCGACGATCTTGGTGACCCGGCCGTCGACCGTGTCGCCGACCTTGTGGCGGGTGACGATGCGCTGCCACGGGTCTTCCTGCGTCTGCTTGAGACCGAGCGAGATGCGCTGGCGGTCGCGGTCGATGTCGAGCACCTTGACCTTGACCTTCTGGTTGACCTGCAGCACCTCGGACGGGTGGTTGATGTGGGTCCAGCTGAGCTCGGAGATGTGGATGAGGCCGTCGATGCCGTCGAGGTCGACGAAGGCGCCGAAGTCGACGATGTTGCTGATCGTGCCCTCGACGATGTCGCCCACCGTGAGCTCGTCGATGATCTGCTGACGCACCTCTTTGCGCTCCTCTTCGAGGACGGCGCGGCGCGACAGGACGACGTTGTTGCGGTTGCGGTTCATCTCGATGACGCGGCAGTTGAGCTCTTTGGTGACGTACTCGGAGAGGTCCTGCACGCGACGGATGTCGACCAGCGAGGCCGGCAGGAAGCCGCGCACCCCGAGGTCGAGGATGAGGCCGCCCTTGACGACCTCGATGACGGTGCCGATGACGGGGGTGCCGCTCTCGAAGGCGCCTTCGATGCGCTTCCACGCCTTCTCGAAGCGGGCGCGCTTCTTGGAGAGGATCAGGCGGCCGTCGGCGTCCTCCTTCTGCATGACGAGGGCGTCGACCTCTTCACCCAGCTCGACCTCCTGCCGGGTGTTCACGTTCTTGCGGATCGAGAGCTCGTTGACCGGGATCACGCCCTCGGATTTGTAGCCGATGTCGACGAGGACCTCGTCCTTGTCGATGCGCACCACCTTGCCGGTGACGATGTCACCCTCGTCGAACACGTTGATGGTGGCGTCGTAGTTGGGGACGATCTCGCCGTCCACCTCGATGAGGTAGCCGTCGCTGCCTTCGACGATCTTCGGTGCGTCCTGGGTCTCGGTTTGGTTGTCCGTCATTTGGTCTCTCGGCCTCCCGGTCACTGTCGCGGCTCGTCGCTGAAAGGACCGCCCTCCCCGGGAACCGCGACCGGGGCAGGGCGAAACCGGGAGAGTATAGCACAGGACCCCCGCAGGAGCGGGGAGAATGCGCGGGCGCCGGGGCGGCCGGGCGGGCGCCGTCGCGCGCGCTCGCGGCGGGCGGCCGGCGGGAGTCCGCGCCGCGCCGCGGGCGGCCGCGGCGGGACGCTACTTCGCGCCGCGCCAGTCGGCGCCGGCGCCGACCTCGACCTCGAGCACCGGCTCCATCTCGTAGGCCCCGCGCATCGCGTCGCGCAGCAGCGTCTTCACGGCGTCGACCTCGGCCGCCGGCGCCTCGACGACGAGCTCGTCGTGGACCTGCAGGACGAGGCGCGCCGCCATGCCGCCCTCCTCCAGCCGGCGCTGCACCTCGAGCATGGCCACCTTGATGATGTCGGCGGCCGTGCCCTGCAGCACGCTGTTGACGGCGAGGCGCTCGCCGAGCGAGCGCAGGCGGTAGTTCGACGACTTGAGCTCGGTCACCGGCCGACGGCGCCCGAACAGCGTCGTCACGTAGCCGTCCTGCGTCGCCTGGGCGATGACCCGGTCGCGGAACTCGCGCACCTTCGGGTAGCGGGCGAAGTAGGCCTCGATGAAGTCGCGCGCCTCGTCGACCGACATGCCGACCTGCTCAGAGAGACCGTAGGCCGAGAGCCCGTACATGATGCCGAAATTCGTCGCCTTGGCGTGCTCGCGCTGCGTGCGCGTGACCTCCTCGACGGGGATGCCGGCGACGGCCGCCGCGGTCACGCGGTGCACGTCGTCGCCGCGCGCGTAGGCCTCGAGCAGGGCGGGCTCGCCGGAGAGCTTCGCCATCAGCCGCAGCTCGATCTGCGAGTAGTCGGCCACCACCAGGAGGTTGCCCTCCTCGGCGACGAAGCAGGAGCGGATCTCGGCGCCGAGCTCGGTGCGCGCGGGGATGTTCTGCAGGTTCGGATCGGAGCTCGAGAGCCGGCCCGTGCTGGCCACCGTCTGGTTGAACGTCGTGTGCAGGCGCCCCGTGCGCGGGTCGACCCTGCGCGGCAGCGGCTCGAGGTAGGTGCTGAGCAGCTTGGTGAGCTCGCGCCACTCCTCGACCGCGGGCACGATCGGGTGCTGCTCGCGCAGGACGCGCAGCACCCGGGCGTCGGTCGAGTAGCCCGTCTTGCCCTTGCGCGACGGCTCGAGGCCGAGGCGCGTGAAGAGGACCTCGGCGAGCTGCTGCGGCGAGCCGATGGTGAAGGGCTCGCCTGCCAGCTCGTGGATCGTGTCGGTGAGCTCGTCGACCCGCTCGCGCAAGCGCGCCGTGATCTCGCCCAGCCGGTAGGTGTCGACCTTGACCCCGGCCGACTCCATGACCGCGAGCACACGCGTCAGCGGCAGCTCGATCTCGCTCAGGAGGCGGTCGAGCTCGAGCTCGTGGAGCCGCGGCCGCTGGGCCTCGGCGACGCGCCAGGTGAGGACGGCGCGGGTCGCCGCGGCGGCCTCGTCGGCCGGGCCGTCGAAGAGGGGCCCGGCCTCATCGAGCCCGGCGAGCGTCTCGAGGACGCGGTCCTTCTCGGCCCGCTCGGGCGTGAGCAGGTAGGCCGCGACGGCGGTGTCGTAGGCGGCGCCGCGGGGCGCGCCGGCGAAGCCGGGCAGCGCCTTGACGTCGTGCGCCATCACGTGCGCGACGAGCCGCCACAGGGCCGGCCACTCGTCGGCGTTGACGCGCGCCGCCACGACCGCGTCGCCGCCGGCGAAGACGGCCGCCGCCCATTCGCCGCCGTCGCCGCCGTCGCCCGCCGGCACGGCGGCGAGGGCCGCCTCGCGCTGCTCGAGCACGGCGGCCAGCGCGCCGGCGCCGCGCTCGACCACCAGCGCCGGCAACGACGCCGCGGTCGCCGGCGTCGCCGCGCCGGCGGCGGCCGAAGCCGCGCCGCCGGCCCCACCCCGAGCCGCCGTGCCACCGGTGGAGGACGCCGCCCCACCGCCGCCACCGCTCTCCGGAGGACGCGACCACCGTCTCCTTGAGGCGGCGGACCAGGCTGGTGAACTCGTAGCGGCGGAAGAGATCCTCGACGGCGCGCCACCGGCACGCGGTAGTCGGAGCGCCCGACGATCGCGCCGAGGTCGACCTCGAGCGGCACGTCGCGGACCATGGTCGCGAGGCGCTTCGAGAGGCGCGCGGTCTGCTCGTGCTCGGCGAGCAGGGCGCGGCGCTTGTCGGAGGCGACCTCCTCGAGACGCTCGTACAGCGCCTCGAGGCTGCCGAACTGCTGCAGGAGCGCCGCCGCCGTCTTCTCGCCGACGCCGGGCACCCCGGGGATGTTGTCGGAGGTATCGCCCTTGAGACCGATGAAGTCGGGGATCTGCGCCGGTTCGACGCCGAAGCGCTCCACGACGCGCGCCGGCGTGTAGACCTTGACGTCGGTGATCCCTCGTCCCGTGGCGACGACGACGATGTCGTCGTCGACGAGCTGCAGGCTGTCGCGGTCGCCGGTGACGATCGCCGCCTGCACGCCGCGCTCGCGGGCCGCCACGGCCAGGGTCCCGAGGAGGTCGTCGGCCTCGTAGCCGCCCTTCACCAGATTGACGAAACCGAATGCCTCGACGAGCTCGGGCAGTCTGTCCCACTGCATCGAGAGCAGGTCGGGCATGTGCGGGCGCTGCGCCTTGTACTCCTCGTACTCCTCGTGGCGGAACGTCTTCTCGCGCGCGTCCCAGGCGACGACGACGGCGCAGGGGCTGTACTCGGCGACGATCTTGAGGAACATCTGGCTGAGCCCGTAGATGGCGTTGGTGGGGAAGCCGTCGCGGGTGGCGATGGTCTCGGGCAGAGCGAAGTAGGCGCGGTAGGCGAGGCTGCTGCCGTCGATGAGAAAGAGGCGCCGGGTGAGGTCGTCGGGAGTCATGACCGAATCCTACCGCAGGGGGGCGGAACCGACGCCGCGCGGGGCGCCACGCGCATCGCGGCGCCCGTCACCCGCCGGCGCTCACGGCGCCGCGCGGCGGCGCTTGACCAGCAGTACGCGCGTGCCTTGCACGCCGCAGGACACGAGGAGACCGTCGCTCAACGTGCGCATGAAGTGGATGCCGCGCCCCGACGGGGCCGTCGCCTCGGGGGCGCAGATCGGCGCCGCGTCCATGCCGCCGCCGCGGTCGGCGACCTCGACGGCGACCTCATCGTCGTAACAGAAGAAGCGCACCGTCACCTCGTCGAGGGCTCCTCCCGGCGAGCCGTGCCGGACGGCGTTGGCGAGAGCCTCGCCGACGGCCACGCCGAGCTCGAAGAGCGGCGCCCCGCTCAGGCCGCATACCTCGCTCAGGCGCATCACGCGCCGCCGCGCCGCCGAGAGCTCGGCGGTCGTGGCGGCGAAGGCGAACCTGTGCCGCCAGCGCAGCTCCGACGGCAGGGACACCGCGCTCGAGTCGCCGGTGTCGGGGCCGAGGCCGGGGCCGGCGGGCACGTCGAGCCCGGCCCGCGCCAGCGCGTCCCGCACGGCGGGGCTCTCCGCCGAGACGATCAGCTCGCCGCCGGCCGCGGCGAACGCCTCGGCCCCGTCCTTGAGCACGACCACGAGGCTGTCGTGCGGCGGACGCTCGCCCTCCAGGTCCACGACGACCGCGCGCAGGTCGGCCTCCCGGCAGCGGGCGAGCTCGCGACGCAGGGAGTCGAGACCGGGGCGCGACACCGTCGTGCGACAGCGGAGCACGCAGACCTCGCCGCGCACCTCGCGGACGACGTCGCCCCGCCGCAGGCCGGCCGCCGACCGCCCGGGCGGACCGCTCGGGGCGCCGTCGCTACGCGTCACGGCGGCGGTCACGGGTCGCTGAAGTGGTACTGCCTCCGGCCTGTGGCCGGGGCGCCCCCTCGATGAGCGACGGGCCTCCCCCGGCCTCGCTCACGCTTCTCCTCGCACGGTGGATCCTCACACTCGTCGACGGCGTCCCTCAGTCGAGGCTGATACCCTCGCCTCGACGAAGAGAATCCCCGCCTCGGGAGGAGCCATGGGAACACGCACATTCGCCACCGGCCGGCGCGTCGTGGCCCGGCTCGACCACGGCGGCGACCTGCTGGCGCAGATCGCCGCCGTCGCCGACGCCCACGACATCGCCATGGGTGAGGTGCGCGCCGTCGGCGCCCTCCAGCGCGCCGAGCTCGCCTACTACGACCAGACGGCCAAGCGCTACGAGTCGCACGCCGTCGAGCGCCCGCTCGAGCTCCTCGCCCTCGTCGGCAACGTCTCGCGCCGCGACGGGGAGACGGCGGTGCACGCCCACCTGGTCCTCGGCGAGGAGGACGGCCGCTGCCTGGGCGGCCACGCCCTGCCGGGTTGCGTCGTCTTCGCCTGCGAGCTCGTGCTCGAGGAGCTCGTCGGCGACGCGCTCGAGCGCGGCCACGACGAGGTCACGGGCCTGCCGCTCTGGGGAGGGCTCTGAGCGCGCGGCGGCAGCCGGCACGGGAGAGACGAAGAGAGTGGTGTCGGAAGGGGGACTTGAACCCCCATGAGGTTAAACCCTCACTAGGCCCTCAACCTAGCGCGTCTACCAATTCCGCCATTCCGACACGCGGCGAAGGAGAGTATAGAGGCTCGCGCGACGGGCGGTCAACGCGTGGCCGGCGGTGCGCATGACAGTGGGCGGACCCGCTCTGCTTCGCGGCCGTCCGCCCACCGGCGGCGCCCCCTTCAAGGGCCTCTCACGAGAGGCGTGTGGTCTGCACAGACCCCGGCGCCGACTGCATGCTCTGGCATGCTCTGACCCGAGTATACTTCACCCCGGCAGGGCCCCTCAAGGCCATCGCCGTCACGGGCCGTCCGGCCCCTCGCCAGGGCCGGCGCGGTCGCCGGGAGGTCGCGTGAGTCGCATCCTGGTCGGCACCTGTTCGTGGACCGACCCCAGCCTGATCGAGAGCGGGCGCTTCTACCCGCCGGGCGTGTCCAGCGCCGCCGGTCGCCTGCGCCACTACGCCGCGCGCTTCCCCCTCGTCGAGGTCGACGCCACCTACTACGCGCCGCCCGACCCGCGCACGGCGCGTCTCTGGGTCGAGCGCACCCCGGACGACTTCGTCTTCGACGTCAAGGCCTTCGGGCTGCTCACCGGCCACGCCGTGCAGGCCGCACGGCTGCCCCGCTGGCTGCGCGACCCCCTGCCCGACGAGCTGCTCGCCAAGGGCAGGTTCTACCGCCGCGGCGCCCCCGACGACTTCGTCGAGGCGGTCTGGCAGCTGCACCGCGACGCCCTCGCCCCGCTCCAGGACGCGGGCAAGCTCGGCGCCGTCCTCTTCCAGTTCCCGCCCTGGTTCGTGCGCTCGGCCGAGAACGAGGCCTACCTGCGCGAGCTGCCCGGCCGGCTGCCCGGTCTGCGGGTGGCGGTCGAGTTCCGGGGCGGCGGCTGGATGAAGGAGGAGGCTGCGGCGGACACGCTGGCGACGCTCGAGGAGGCGGGGCTCGCCTACGTCTCCGTCGACGAGCCCCAGGGCTTCCGCTCGAGCACACCCCCACTCGCCGCGGCCACCACCGACCTCGCCTACCTGCGCCTGCACGGTCGCAACGCGGACACCTGGGAGGCGCGCACGGCGCGCTCGGCCGACCGCTTCAAGTACCTCTACTCCGAGGAGGAGCTGCTCGGCTGGATCCCCTCCGTGCACGAGCTCGCCGAGCGCGCCGGGACGGTGCACGTGCTGTTCAACAACAACTTCGAGGACTGGGGCCTGCGCAACGCGCGGCGCATGGCGCAGCTGCTCGGGGTCGCACGCGAGCCCGACGACGGGGGCGAGGGAGGCGGCGCCGACGCGCGGACCGCGGCGGGCGGCGCCGCCGGCGGGGGGACCCGGCAGCGAGCGCCGATGGGCAGACCGCGCTCGACGTCGGCGGACAGACCACGCTTGACGTCGGCGGGCAGACTGCGCCGGACGCGGGCGGGCAGACCACACCGGCCAGCGGCGAAGGCGGCGGGGGCGGCTGACCGCCGCCCCCGCCGCCCCGCCGCCTTCGCCCTTCGGCCGCGCCGTCAGACCGGACTCGCCGGGAGGCTCAGCCCTCGGGGCCCGCGAGCAGCTCGCGCATCTGCGCGTCGACGCGGGCGCCCCAGCGCGCGAAGCTGGTGAAGAAGGCCTCGCAGGGCACGATCTGCTCGGGCACGAAGACGCCCGGCCCCGCGATCTCGCCGGCGGCCATCATCTTGGCGACGATCGCCGGGGGGATGCCGGTGTCCACGTCGCCGCCGCCGGCGCCGTACTCCTTGTGCGCCGGGATGAGGGCGCGCACGCGCCACTCGAGGCGGCGGCCGTCCTTCGTCCCCCGCACGACCGCCATCAGGTAGTCGACATCGTCGAGCACGACGTCGACCGGCTTCGGGATCTCGGCGACGACCTTGAGCAGCACGTCGCGCGGCCGCACCTTGGCGCCGCGCACCTCGACCTCGTCGGTGCGCGTCATGCCGATGCGGTTGAGGAACCGCATCTGCTCGGTGAACTCCGTCGGGCAGGGAGAGATGGAAGGTGGCGCTGCGCAGGCCCTGGTCCTTCCAGGTGTGCCAGAAGGTGAAGGGCTCGGAGTGGATCGTGTGGTGCGCCTCGAGGATCCCGGCCGGGGCCCCGAAGTCGACGTCCTCGAGCCCGGTGCCCCCGACGATGTCGGTGTTCCACTTGCCGTCGATGAACTGCGGGGCGGCGACGCTGAACTCGTCGCAGAGCGTCTCCAGGGAGTACGGGACGACCCAGCCGCCGTAGCGGCTCCAGTCGGTGTCGTCGACGTTGCCGCAGTACGCGTGCGCCTCCTCCACGGTGTCGAGGCGCTCGGCCCCGTAGCGGGCGAGGATGTTGGTGACCCCGGGGGCGCCGCCCATGGCGATGACCGCCGTGACGCCGGCCTTCTTGAACTCGCCGTCGAGCTCGACCTGCTGCTTGGTCACGTGGAAGAGGCCGCCCATGTCGGTGTAGCAGACGCCGGCGGCCGCGGCGGCGTGCATCACGGTGATGTTCCAGAAGTGCTGGGTCGCGTTGATCATCGCGCCGCAGCCCGCGATCGCCTTCTTCACGCTGTCGGGCTCGCGGGCGTCGACGAACACGGCCTTGGCCTTGTCGCCGCCGTGGGTCGTGGCCACGGCGCGCGCCTGCTCCTCGTTGTAGTCGCCGACGACGATCTCGTCGACCTCGGGGCTCAGGGCGAGCTCCTTGACCGCCCAGCGCCCCATGGCGCCGGCGCCGATCACCGCGATCCTCATGGACGTCCTCCTTGTCGCTGCGGCGTTGCGTGCTCCCGGGAGCCTACGCCGTGAGGCGCGGGGAAGGGAAGTGCGAGCCACGAGAGACGACGACGCCCGGATGCCGGCCCCCGACGAGCGCCGGCAGGCCGGCTCGACCCGCGGCGACGCACGAAGAGAAGCGTTCTCGCGCCGCGGGCGGTATCATGGGCGCGGCGGCCCGCACGGGCCGCCGCGCCCATTCTCGACGCGAAGGAGCACGACCGGGTGGAGTGGTACGGCCTGAGCCCAGCCGAGCACGCCGACCTCGAGCGCGAGGTCCTCGAGCTCTTCACCGCCATCCTGCGCGTCGACACGACCAATCCACCGGGCAACGAGACCGCCTGCGCCCTCGTCCTCCAGGAGTACCTCGCCGCCAACGGCATCGAGAGCGAGCTCGTGGGCGAGCTCCCCGACCGGCAGAACCTGGTCGCCGCGGTCGAGGGCGCAGCGCCCCGGGCCGACCCTGCTCTACATGGGCCACACCGACGTGGTGCCGGCCGATGCGGCCGAGTGGACCGTGCCCCCGTTCTCGGGCACGGTCCACGACGGCTACGTCTGGGGCTGCGGCACCATGGACATGAAGAACCAGGTCGCCGCGGAGGCGGTCGCCGTCGCGCGCCTGGCGCGCTCCGGCGCCGACTTCGGCGGCCGCCTGCGCTTCGCCGCGACCTGCGACGAGGAGGACGGCGCCCACTGCGGCGTCCTCTGGCTCTGCCGCAACCGGCCCGACCTCGTGCGCTGCGACTACTCCGTCAACGAGGGCATGGGCGGCCTCGTCCTCCCCATCGACGGGCACGCCGTCATGCTGCTCGCCGTGGGCGAGAAGGCCTTCGCCCAGTTCGTGATCCGCACCCGCGGCCTCGGCGGCCACGCCTCGGTCCCGCAGCGCGACCGTAGCGCCGTGCTCGACCTGGCGCGCGCCGTGCTGGCGCTGGGGGCCGCCGACCCGCCGGCCATCGTCTCCCCGACCACGGCACGCTTCATCGACGCCGTCGTCACCGACCCGGCGCTGGCGACGTTGCTCAAGGACCCCGTCACGGCGCGCACCGCCGCGCACGAGCTGCGCGCCGCCGACCCCGCCGTCGCCTCGCTCGTCGAGCCCCTTCTCGGCGCGACCTTCACGCCGACCGTGCTCAAGGCGGGCTGCGCGGTCAACGTGATCCCGACCTGGGCCGAAGCGCGGGTCGACTGCCGCATCACCCCCGAGATCACGCCCGAAGACCTCAGGCGCACCGTCGCCGACATCCTCGACCCCCTGGGCATCGACTGGGAGTTCGAGTGGTTCGACCTCACCGACCCGAACGCCTCGCCCGCCGACACGCCGCTCCAGGCGGCGATCGAACGCGTGCTCGCCCGCGACCTGCCCGGCACCACGCTGGCGCCGATGGTCTCGGGCAGCTTCACCGACTCGCGCTGGGTGCGTGAAGCGTTCCCCGCGTGCGTGGCCTACGGGATCGCGCCCTTCCCGCACGAGGACTTCCACGCCATGGGCGGTGGCCGTGAGCACGCGCCCGACGAGCGCATCCGGGTCGACGACGTGGTCTACCAGGCTCTCTTCTACGAGCGCCTCGCCCGCGAGGTCCTGCGGTGAGCGACCTGTCACGCAGGTGGCTCACCGCCGCTCGCGCGCCGCGGGCCGCGCGTCGCGAGGCGGTGCGGTGAGCGACCTGTCACGCAGGTGGCTCACCGCCGCTCGCGCGCCGCGGGCCGCGCGTCGCGAGGCGGTGCGGTGAGCGACCTCCGTGACAGGTTCCGCGGCGTCCTGCTCGGGCTGGCTGCCGGCGACGCCCTCGGGGCGCCCGGCCGAGTTCCTCAGCGCGGAGCAGATCGTCGAGCGCTACGGCGTGATCACCGAGATGATCGGCGGCGGCTGTCACGAGGTCGACCCAGGCGAGACGACCGACGCGACCGACATGATGCTCTGCCTCGCCGAGAGCCTCATCGACGTCGGCGACTTCGACCCGCAAGACGTCATGGAGCGCTACCGCGCCTGGTTCGAGAGCGCGCCGCGCGATGTCGCCCTGACCGTCCGCACGGTGATGCTCAGCTACAAGGCCGGCACACCGTGGGACCTCGCCTCGCGGCGCGCCTTCGAGATCCTCGGTCAGCCGGTCGCCGGCAACGGCAGCCTGATGCGCTGCGCGCCCATCGCCCTGCGCTACCTGAACGACCCCGACGAGCGCCGCCTGGTCTCGCAGCGCGAGTCCACCCTCACCCACTTCGACCGCCTCGCCGGCTGGGCGTGCGAGGCCTTCAACGACCTGCTCGTCGCCGCGATGCACGACCGGCTCCACGACGAGGTACCGCGGCTGGCGGAGCGCGTCTCCGACGAGGACAGCCGCGTGAGCGCCGCCCTCTTCGACGCCCTGCTGGCCGAGCCCGAAGAGATCGAGTGCTCGGCCTTCGTCCTCGACAGCCTCAAGGCGGCGCTCTGGGCCGTCGCGCGCACCGGCAGCCTCGAAGAGGCGCTCTGTCTGATCGTCAACAAGGGCAACGACGCCGACACCGTGGGCGCCATCACCGGCGCCCTCGCCGGCGCGGTCTACGGCGAGGCGGGCATCCCGGAGCGCTGGCGCGCCGCGCTGCGCGACGCCGACCGCGTCGTCGCCGCCGCCGACCGTCTCGCCGACCTCGCCGGCGTCTGAGCCCGACGCCGACCGCCTCGCCGACCTCGCCGGCGCCTGAGCCCGGCGCCGGGTTGTGGCCCGGGTGTTCACTCCGTAATCTACGTACTTCACGTTGCTGGCAAAGGCTGGGAGACCTCGTGGACGAGCGACGACAGGCGCGCGAAGTACGGCTGCTGGCCGAGGAGTTCGGACTCCTCCACGAGGAGATGGGCGGCACGCGCATGAACGGCAGGGTCAACGCCTGGCTCCTGCTCTGCGACCCGCCCGTCCAATCGCTCACCGAGATCGCCACGGCGCTCGGCGTGAGCAAGGCCGCGGTGAGCGTGGCGACGCGCGCGCTGCTGCAGGCGGGCGTCGTGGAGCGCGTCAGCGAGCCGGGGCGGCGGGGCGACTCCTACCGCGCCGTGGCCGGCCAGATGGACGCCGTCCTGCACCTCGACCGCATCGCGGCCCTCGACCGCCTCGTGCACCGCTGCCTCGACCTCGCCGCCGACAGGGACCAGGGCGACTCCAACGTGGTCCTGCTGCGCGAGCTCAGCGAGTTCCTCGGTTTCCTCGAGACCGAGATCCCCGGCCTGGTCGAGCGCTGGCAGGCCACGCGAGCCGCAAGACCGGCGATCGGCCCCCAAGAAACCTACGAGCGAAGAGGCGACGCATGAGCTGGCTGACGAAGTCCTCCCTGCGCAACCGATCCATCGTCGTCCTCGCGATGCTCGCCGTCGTGCTGCTCGGCTTGTTCGGCATCAGCTCGCTGAAGCAGGAGCTGATCCCCGACCTCACCTTCCCGTTCCTGACCGTCGTCACTGTCTCCCCCGGCTCCTCCGCCAGCGACGTCGAGACCAACGTGACCAGCCCGCTCGAGCAGGCCGTGAAGACGACCAGCGAGGTCAAGGAGTTCGCGTCGTACTCGAACGAAGCGATGAGCATCATCACCATCGAGTACGAGTTCGGGACCGACATCGACGCGAAGCAGGCCGAGGTCCAGCAGGCGGTCTCCGGGGTCCAGCAGGCCCTGCCGACGAGCGCCCTGCCCCCCGAGGTGGCGACGCTCAACATCAACTCGCTCCCGGTGGTCCAGCTCGCCGTGACCTCCGACCTGCCCTCGCGGGCGGTCGCCGCGCTCCTGCAGAGCAAGGTCGTGCCGCGGCTGCAGGCCATACCGGACGTGCAGGCGGTCACGCTCTCGGGCGTCAGCCAGCAGCAACTGCAGATCCGGCTCAAGCCCGAGGAGGTCCTGCGCCTCGGCGTCTCGCCCGAGGCGATCGCCACCGCCGTGGGACAGGCCAACCTCACCACCGGCGCGGGCAGCGTGACGTCGGGCAGTCTCGTCTACCCGGTCACCGTGACCACGCGCGCGGCCACCGTCGCCGCCTTCGAAGACCTCGCCATCGTGGCGACGCCGACGACGGCCGGCGGCGCGTCCGCCGCCACGGCCGCGCCCACCACGGTGCGGCTCGGCGAGATCGCCGACGTGAGCGTCGAGCCCGCCCCGCCGACCGCGGTCACGCGCACCAACGGTGAGGAGTCGATCGGCATCTCGGTGAGCAAGTCGTCGGCGGGCAACACGGTCGAGATCGCCAACGCGGTCGCCGACGAGCTGGCGGCCCTCGAGCCCGAGCTCGAGGGCCAGGTCGAGGTCACGACCGTCCTCGACCAGTCGACCTACATCGAGGAGAGCATCGACTCGCTGTGGCGCGAGGGCCTCCTCGGCGCGGTCTTCGCGGTGCTCATCATCTGGGTCTTCCTGCGCAGCTGGCGCTCGACGCTGATCGCCGGCCTCTCGATCCCCCTCAGCATCGTCGGGGCCCTCGCCCTGCTCTGGTGGCGCGGCGAGTCGCTGAACATGCTGACGCTCGGCGGCCTCACCATCGCCATCGGCCGCGTCATCGACGACTCGATCGTGGTCATCGAGAACATCCACCGGCACCTCCAGGAGGGCGACGACATCCACTCCGCGGCGTACAGCGGCACGCGCGAGGTCGCCCGGGCCATCACCGCGAGCACGCTGACGACCGTCGCCGTCTTCCTGCCCCTGGGCTTCGTCCAGGGCCTGGCCTCGGAGTTCTTCCTCCCGTTCGCCCTGACGGTCACGTTCGCGCTGCTCGCCAGCTTGCTGATCGCGCTCACCGTCGTGCCCGTCGTCGCCACGTTCGTGCTCTCCAAGCGGCAGGTCGGCCACCGCGACGCGTCCGAGACCACCGGCCTGCAGCGCCTCTACCTGCCGGTGCTCAAGCTGGCCCTCGGCCACAAGATCGTCACCGTCGTGGCCGCCGTCGCCGTGTTCCTGGGCGTCATGTCCATGACGCTCACTGCTGAAGACCAACCTGTTCGACAACTCCGCCCAGAACACGATGACCGTCACCCAGCAGATGCCGGCCGGCACCAGCCTCGAGGCGACGCTCGCCGCGGCGGAGCAGGTGGAGGAGGTGCTCGCCGCCACCGAGGGCATCGACGTCTTCCAGGTCACGGCCGGGAGCACGGGCAGCCTGTTCGGCGCCGGCGGCGGCACGGGAGCCTCGTCCAGCCAGGCCGTCTTCACGATCCAGACCGATCCCGAGGCCGACAAAGCCGCCATCATCGAGGACGTGCGCACGCAGGTGTCCGGGCTCGAAGGGGCCGGGGTCGTGACGGTGAGCGGCGAGGACTCGTCGATGGGCAGCTCCTCGGCGATCGAGGTGCAGGTCTCCGCCGACGACCCGCTCGTCCTCAAGCAGGCGAACGAGGCCGTCCTCACCGCGGTCCAGGGCGTCGAAGGGCTCGCCGACGTGACGTCCAACCTGAGCGAGGGACGGCCCTCGGCGACCGTCGCCGTCGACCAGGCGAAGGCGGCGGCGGCCGGCGTGGACGCGACCACGCTCAGCCAGTACGCGACGCTCATCCTCGACGGGTTCCCGCTCGGCAACGTGCCGCTCAAGCAGGGTCTGCTCCCCGCTCAGCTCAGCGTCGGCGAGATCACCCTGCCGCCCCTGCCCGGCGCGGTCGCGGCGATGTTGTCGCAGCTCCCCGTGCCGGCGTCCGCGGGCATGATCACGATGAGCGAGGTCGCCGAGGTCGCCGAGGTGACGACCCCGGTCCAGGTCACGCACGTCGGCGGGCAGCGCACCGCCACGGTCACCGCCGCCGTGGTCAACAACAACATCGGCGCCGCCTCGAGCGACACGGAGGCGGCGCTCGAGAAGCTGGACCTGCCGGCGGGGGCCACGTGGACGCTCGCCGGGGCGACGGCCATGACCAGCGACGTCTTCCGCACGCTGGGCATCGCGATGCTGATCGCGATCCTGATCGTCTACATCATCATGGTCGCCACCTTCCGCAGCCTGCTGAACCCGCTGATCCTGCTGGTCAGCATCCCGTTCGCCGCCGTCGGCGCCGTCATCCTCCTGCTCGTGACCGGCACCAGCCTCGGCATGCCGAGCCTCATCGGCGTGTTGATGCTCATCGGCATCGTGGTCACCAACGCCATCGTGCTGCTCGACCTCGTCGAGCAGTTCCGCCGCGGGGGCATGGACGCACGCACCGCCGTCATCGAGGGCGGCCGGCGGCGCCTGCGTCCCATCCTCATGACCGCCGTCGCGACCATCCTCGCGTTGCTGCCGATGTCGCTGGGGCTCGGCGAGGGCGCCTTCCTCTCCACCCCCCTCGCCGTGGTCGTGATCGGCGGGCTGTTCACCTCGACGATCCTGACCCTGATCCTGGTGCCGGTCATCTACGTGGCCTTCGACAGGCTGCGCCGCGACCGGCGGCAGGAGGACTGGACGATGGAGACGCAGCTCACCGACTGAGCGCTGCGCACGAGGGCCGGCGCCGCCGGACGGCGCCGGCCCTCGTGCTTCGTGCGGCCGGGGCTCGACTGCAGACCGGCGGCGGCCTCGCCCCCGGGCGGCCGGCGGGCAGCGTCAGGCCCCGCCCTGCGCCCCTGCGCGGCCGGCGCGCCGCGTCCGGCCCGCCACTCGCGCCCCCGCACTCGCCGCCGGGGCCCGTTTGCGGCTGTGTACCATTGACTCACGTGAACGACACGCGCCCGACGACCGGACGCGTGACGAAAGGAGAGCCCGTGGCCAAGTCAGCAGCGAAGAAGACCGCGAGGAAGGCGACCGGCCGCCAGAACGGCCGCACCCGCGAAGGCGGCCGAAGCGGCCGGGCCGCCGACGCCGCGCAGCGTGACCAAGGCCGAGCTCGTCGACCTCCTCAACCAGGACCTGACCAAGGAGTACTCGGCTCTCATCCAGTACGTGCAGCACGCCGCGGTCATCACCGGCCCGCAGTACGACGCCATCGCCGCCGAGCTCACGGTGCACTCGAACGAGGAGCACCAGCACGCCATCACGCTGTCTGACCAGATCGACTTCCTGGGCGGGGTGCCGGTCGTCGAGGTCGCCGACATCCACATCTCGCCCGACTCGAAGACGATGCTCGAGCAGGACCTCGACGGCGAGCTGGATGCGATCGCCCGCTACCGGGAGCGGATCGCCCAGGCCGAGATGCTGCAGGAGTACGGCCTGCGCCGCGCCCTCGAGGACATCCTCATCATCGAGGAGGAGCACGCCCGCGACCTGCAGAGCGCGCTCGACCTCTGAGGCGGTCCGCGCCGGCTGACCTCCCGGTCGCCCGCGCGAAGCGCAGGACGCGGAGGGCGGCGGGGCGCTCGCGAGCGCCCCGCCGCCCTCCGCGTCACGCCCCTCGGTACGCCCGCGCCTGCACCTCGTACATGGCGGCGTACACGCCCCTGCGCGCCACGAGCTCCTCGTGGGTGCCGCTCTCCACGATGCGCCCCGCGTCGACGATGTGGATCACGTCGGCCTCGCGCACGGTCGAGAAGCGATGGCTGACGAGGACCACCGCGCGCCCCCGGGCGAGCTCGCGGATGCGCTCGAAGACGCCGTGCTCGGCGAGCGGGTCGAGGGCGCTCGCCGGCTCGTCGAAGACGAGCACGTCGGCGTCGCGCACGAAGGCGCGCGCCAGGGCGACCTTCTGCCACTCGCCGATCGAGAGCTCCTCCCCCTCCTCGAACCACGTCCCGAGCATGGTGTCGTACCCGCGTGGCAGCCCGGCGATCAGGTCGTGCGCGCCCGCCTCGCGGGCGGCGCGCTCGACCGCCGCGTCGTCCCCCTCGAGCGCCACGTCCCCGAGCCAGATGTTCTCGCGTGCCGTCAGCTGATAGCGGGCGAAGTCCTGGAAGATCACGCCGATGCCGCGCCGCAGGTCGGTCGTGCTCATCTCGCGCAGGTCCACGCCGTCGCGTGTCACCCTGCCACCCTGCGGGTCGTAGAGCCGGCAGAGCAGCTTGACCAGCGTGGTCTTGCCGGAGCCGTTGGGCCCGACCAGGGCGGTGACCTCTCCGGGGCGGATCGTCAGGTCGACGTGCTCGAGCACCGTGCGGCCGCTGTCGGGGTAGCCGAAGCTCACGCCCTCGAAGGCGATGCTTTGCCGAAGCGGACGCGCCACGGCCACCGGCCGCGCCGGCTCGACCACCTTCGCCTCGAGCGCCATGAACTCGCGGTACGAGGTCAGGAAGAGGTCGTGCTCGCGGAGGCCGGCCATGGCTCCGAGGAGGCCCTGCAGGGCGCCGAGCCCCGTCTGCAGGGCCTGGTAGTACATCATCATGTCGCCCAGCGTGATGCAGGCCCTGGACCGCGCGCCAGGCGATGTAGGCGAAGGTGCCGAACACGGCGGCCGTCGCCACCGCCTGGCTGCCGAGGTCGGCCGCGGCGCGGCGACGGGCGATGCCCAGACGCTCGGCGCGCAGGTCCTCGCGCAGGTCGCGGTACCAGCCGCGCAGCGGCTCGCCGAGCCCGAAGAGCCGGACCTCCTTGGCGTGCGCGCCGTCGGTGAGCAGCCAGTGCAGGTACGAGGCCCGCCGCTCGGCCGCGGTGCGCCGCCGCTGCCACTCGTACAGGCGGCCGGAGTGGCGCAGGCGCACGTACGCGCTGGGCAGCGCCGCGGCGGCGATGATGAGACCGACGCTCCAGTGGATGGCGAACAGCACCCCGACGACGCCGACCAGCGTCACGAGGCTCTGGCCGGCCAGCATCAGGTCGCCGACCATGCGTGTCGGCCGGTAGGGGGCCTCCTGCTGCGCCCGGTGGAGGACGTCGTAGTAGCGCGCGTCCTCGTAGTACTCGAGGTCGACGACGACCGACTTGGCGTGGATCAGGTCGGACATGTGATCGGTGACGACCAGGGCGTGCGCCTCGCCGACGAGCAGCGCCACCGAACGCGCCAGCGCGGTCAGGATGCCCACCCCTGCGGCGGCGGCGATCCACCAGGCGACGGTCGCGAAGGCGGCGCCCTTGTCGGGCGCCGTCACGCCGGCGACGACCGCGTCGACGATCTCGCGCAAGAACAGGAGGCCGAGGAGCGGGAGCACTCCTTGCACGACCGCGAGCACGAGCGTGGCCAGCGTCCACCGCGGGGCGATGCCCCACACGAGTCGCAGCGTGCGCCCGAGCTGGACGACGCTGCCGAGGCCGGTCTCGGGTGACGTCTCGCTCAGGGACGCTCCCCCGGTGCGCTCGCGGGCCGCCTCGAGCGCGCGACCCGGCGCGCCGGCCAGGCGGAGAGGCCGCCGCCGATACTACAGGGTCCGGAGCCGGGCAGGGAGGGCGGGAGCCCGGGCAGGGCGCGTCACGGCGGCGGGTCGGGGCGCCCGGCCCTTCCCCGCGCACGCCGAAGTCGCGTAGGGTCTCCCTGTCCACACAGGCGTCGCCGGAGGGCACGATGCGGGCGCACACGACATGGCTTGCGCAGAACGAGAAGGAGCTCATCGTCGACGAGGCCTACGGGCTGCTCGAGCGCCGCGGCATGCGCTTCGGACCCTGCGCCGCGCTCGACACGCTCGAGGCGGAGGGCGCCGTCGTCGACCGCGCCGCCGGCACGGCGCGACTCTCACGCGCGCTCGTCGAGCGCGCGCTGGCGCCGTGCCCCCGCACGGTCCTCCTCGGCGGAGCCGCGCCCGGCGACGACTGCCTGCTCGACGGCGCGGACGTCCATTTCGTCCCCTCCGGCTCCCCCACCCACGTCCTCGACCACGAGACCGGCGCCTACCGCGCCAGCACCAGCGACGACCTGGCCAGGGCGACCGCGGTCTGCGACGCGATGCCCGCGGTCGACGTCATGTGGCCGGCGGTGACCGGCACCGAGGTGCCCGACCACCAGCGCCTCTTCGCCGACCTCGTCACCGTCCTCTCGGAGACGACCAAGCACGTGCAGCACGACGTGCACGATCTCGGCGACGTGGCGCCGATGCTCGAGCTCCTCGGCGTGCTCGGACAGGGCGACGAAGAGCTGCGCACGCGGCCGCGCGTCAGCCTCGTCTGCTGCACCGCCTCGCCGCTCAAGGTCGAGGGCCGCGTGCTCGACGCCTCCATCGCGATGGCCCGGCACCACGTGCCGATCCTCGTCTACCCGATGCCGATCGCCGGGGCGACGGCGCCGGTGACGATCGCCGGCGCCGTCACGCTGAACATCGCCGAGTTCCTCGCCGTCGCCACGACCATCGCCCTCGCCGCGCCCGGCGCCCCGCTCATGATGGGCGCCGGCGCGAGCCTCCTCGACATGCGCGCCGGCACGTTCTCGTTCGGCGCCCTCGAGACCGCGCTGATGGTCGCCGCCATCGCCGAGGTCTCGCACCACCTCGGCTTCCCCGTCCTCTGCCCCGGCCTCGCCACCGACGCCAAGGCGCACGGCATCCAGGCCGGCTACGAGAAGGCCCTCAAGGGCCTCTTCGTCGCCGAGGCCGGCGCCGACCTGATCACCGGGGGCATCGGCCTGCTCGGCGGGGCCGGCATCCTGAGCCTGCCGCAGATCGTCATCGACGCCGAGATCGCGGCGATGATCAAGCGGATGCTGGGCGAGGTCGAGGTGTCCACCGAGACCGCGGCGGCCGCGGCCGTCGAGCGCGCCGGCTTCGACGGCCACTTCCTCGGCGACCCCGAGACGAAGCGCCGCCTGCGCGCCGGCGAGCTGTTCATGCCGGCGATCTCGTCCCGCCTGAGCCACGAGATGTGGGCGGCGCAGGGCCGCGACGAGTACGACGTCGCCGTCGAGCGGGTCCGCGAGGTCCTCGCCGCCGCGGAGGCGCGCGGCCCGCTGCTCGATGAGGCGCAGCGACGCGCCCTCGGCGCACTCGTCGCCGGGCTGCCGGCGGACTGACCTTCCGCCGGCGGCGGACCCCGGACCGCACGGCGGTCGCCCCGGCGGGGACAGGGGGCCGCCCGCGACGTCGTCTCGGCCGGCGCCGTCCTCAGCGATCGACCGAAGCCGCCGGCCCCAAGGTCGCCGGCGCGACCTCCGCGGGCGCCGCGGCGGCGACGGCCATGGGCGGCACGGCCCCCGGCCCCACCCCCGGCACGCCCATGCCCCTGCGCGCCAGTACGACGAACAGCAGGGCGCCGAGCAGGCCGATGCCGAGCAGGGTCCCGAAGGCCTCGCGGCCGCCGAGGTTGTCCATCGCCCAGCCCCCGTACAGCGGACCGAGGGCGGCGCCGCCGTTCCAGACGACGGTCCACACCCCCATGTAGCGACCGCGCACCGCCTCGGGCGCCAGGTCCGACACTTCGGCCGCGGCCACCGGAGAGAGGAACACCTCCCCGACGCTCATGATGGTGACGAGGACCACCAGCGAGGCGAGACCGGCGGCCAGCGCCGAGCCGCCCAGGCCGATGGCCAGGAGGGCGCTCGACAAGGCGAGCAGCAGCATGCGGTTGCGGCGGCGCGTGAGGCGGATCAGGGGGAACTGCAGGAGCGCCACGATCCCCGCGTTGTACGCCAGCAGGATCCCCCAGGTGCGGGCGCTGACGTCCAGGAAGCTCACGATGTAGACGGAGAAGATCGACCCGAAGTTGCCGAAGCAGAAGACCGGCAGCACGGCGACCGCGCAGAACAGGAGGAAGCGCCGGTCGGCCAGCACCACGGCGAAGCCGACGCGCCCGCGCGCGTCGGCGCGCGGCGGCTCGAGCGCGCTGGCCGGCCGGCTCTCGCGTATCCAGATCAGCATCGCGACGGCGATCGCCAGGATCCCGACGCCGGCGGCGAGGAAGAGCTGGCGGTACGACGCGCCGTAGCCGAGGGCGAGGAAGGCGGTCGCCGGACCGAGCACCACGCCGGTGTTCATGGCGACGCGCGTGATGCTGTAGGCCTCCTGACGCCGCGCGACCGGCATGAGGTCGGCGATCATCGCGTTGCTGGCCGTCTGGAAGAGGGGCCAGCCGAAGGAGCTCTCGACGGCGACGATGATGGCCACCTGCCAGGCCGCGTTCGCGTAGGCGAAGCCGACGAACCAGATGACGCCCATCACGAGGGAGAGGACGAGCATCGGCCGGCGACCCAGGCGGTCCGTGAGGTGGCCTCCCCAGAACTGCAGCGGCATGACCAGGAACACCACGCCGCCGAAGAGCAGCCCGACCACGCTCATGGACACCCCGAGCTCCTCGTGGAGGTAGATGCCCTCGAACGGGAAGGCGAGCGCCGCAGCCGCCACGTAGACGAAGATGCCGACGACGAGCACCCAGAACTGCCGCGGGTACTCGCGCAGGTCTCGACGCAGCTGTGAACGTCGCGTGGGCAGGGGTCCCTCCTCGGGATGGTCGTGCCGTCCCTCAGATGCTATCCGAGCACGCGGGACGGCGGCGACCGGCGAGGCCCGGCCGCCGCTTCGGGCCGCCGCCGCTTCGGCGCTGCCCGCCCCGCCGCCTGTCGCGACGCTCAGACGGGCGGCAGCGTGTCGGGCTCGAGGTCGACGACGGCGACCGGCAGGCCGTGACGCTCCATCTCGGCGATGAACGGGCGCGGCTCCAGCGCCTCCGGGGGCACGACACCGCGCTGCGGGATCTCGCCGCGCGCGAACAGCGTCACGGCGCAGGCCGCCGCGGCCCCCGTCTGGTAGCCCGTCCCCTGGACGCCGTGCTCCCGCCACGCCTCGTCGTGCGAGGTGATCTGATACATGTAGCGCGCCGTGCGGCGCCCCCCGACCGTGCCCGTGCACAGCGTGCCCACGCACACCGAGCCGCTGATGTGCCCGGCGAGCTCGACGGGCTTGGGGAAGAGCGCGACGACGAGGTCGAGCGGCGAGACCTCGACGCCCCCGACGTCGACCGGCGCCCGGCGGTTCAGGCCGACCTTGTAGAAGACCCTCAGCATGTCGACGAACTCGTCGGGCAGGGCGATGTGGAAGCCGGCGTGGCGCAGCCCCTTGCCGGCCAGGTGGGCCGGCATCAGCTGCGCCTCCTCGTGGTCCACGTTCCACACCCGCAGGCGCCCGACCGGAGCCGGGAAGTCGAACTCGAACGACGACGAGACCGGCTCGTTGCGGGCGAAGTCGCCGTCCCTGTACACGAGCGGCGGCAGCAGGCACTCCTCGATCATCGTCTCCGGTGAGAACGAGCAGGCGAGGTCGTACCCCTCGATGACGCCGTTGTCGCCGTCGAGCACGCGCAGCGACTCGACGGTGTCGAAGTCGTCGTAGAGGGCGCGGGCGAACACGTCGCTGGCGCCGGGGTCGATCCCGAACGAGACCAGGGCGGCGAGACCGCGGCGCTCGAACTCGTCGTGCAGCGCCAGCTGCTCGTCGAGATCGGCCGTGCCGGTCACCTCGCGAGGGCCGCCGGTGGCCATGTCGAGGTAGTGGCTGCCGCCGGCGAGACAGGCGTCCATCACCTCGAGATCGAAGCGCGGCGGCAGTGCGTTGACGACGAAGTCGACGCCCTCGACGGCGCTCACGAGAGCCGCGTGGTCGGCCACGTCGAGCGCGCGGCTCTCCGACCGGCCCTCGGGCAGCCGGGCCTCGACCTCCGCCAGCCGGCTCCGGTCCACGTCGGCCAGTACGATCTTCTCCACGGCGGGCTCGCGAGCGGCGACGCGCGCGTTGACCTCCCCTACCGAACCCACACCCAGTTGCAGGACCCGCATGACTCCCACGCTCCCCGAGGGACCACTTCGTTGACCGGCCGCACCGAACTTGCGCGGCCGCCGTCACAAGCCGGTCAATTGTGTCAGAGAGAAAACCACCACTTCCAGCCCTGTTTCCTTCTCGAAGTTGCTCACCAGGACAAGCAGAACCTTCAGGAACTTGACGTCGGGAGGCAGCTCGGCTACGGTCGCCGCATGCTTCTCAGCGTCCAGCAGGCGGCGCGCCGTCTCGGCGTCTCGCCCGTCACCGTGCGACGGTGGACGGGCACCGGGTTCCTTCCCTGTACCCGCACCGCCGGCGGCCACCGCCGCATCGACGAGCGCGACATCGACGACCTCGCGCGCGCCATCGGCGGCAGCAACCACCTCGCCGCGCAGATGGCCCGCGAGCGCGAGCTCGAGGTCCTCGTCAACACGTCGATCGCCCTGGCCAGCAGGCTCGACCTGGCCGACCTGCTGGCCGAGATCGCGCACCGCATGACCAGCCTGCTGGACTGCCACTTCTGCGCCATCTCGGCGTACGACCCCGCGACCGACTCGGTGAGCACGTTGGCCGAGTACGACCACTTCGGGCAGCGACTCCCAGACCAGGGGCCCTACAGGCTGGCCGATTTCCCCCTCACACGTAAGGTCCTCGCCCAGCAGACCACCGAGATCGTCAATGTCGACGACCCGGCGGCCGACCCGGCCGAGGTCGCCGTGATGCGCCGCGACGGCGACCGCAGCCTGCTCATGGCACCGCTCATCTACCAGGGCGACTCGGTCGGCCTGGTCGAGATCGTCGACCAGAAGCGCTCGCGCAGGTACTCGCGGCAGGAGTTGCGCCTGTGCGACGCCATCACCGGGCAAGCGGCCGTCGCCCTGCACAACGCGGCCCTCTTCGCCGAGCGGCGGCGGAGCGACCACGACATCGCCCGGATGCGAGACGCCGTCGTGGCACTGACCGGGAGGGTGCCCTCCGTGACCGCCGCGCAAGACACCGAAGGCGTGCTGCAGGCGGTGGCCGGCGCCGTGTGCGCGGGGCTCGACGCCATCTCCTGCGTCGCCAGCCTCGCCGGGGTCGCCGCGGGCGCCTTCGGCGACCGGCCCGCGACGACCTCACACGAGGGCGACGGGGCGAGCCCGGCGAGCCTCGTCGTCGCCCGCGACGCCACGGGGGCCTCCGACATGACGCTCGCCGTGACCCTCGCCGAGCCGCCCGGCGACGGGCAGGTCGAGCTGCTCACGCTGGTCGCCTCGGCGACGGCTGCGTTCGCCGCCCTACGGCCCTCCTGACCCCCCGGACAACGCCGAAGGGCCCGCGACGTAGGTCTCGTGCCGCGGGCCCTTCGTACCGCCAGACGAGTCCCGAGGTCTGCCTCTGGCGACGGAGGGGGGTCCGGAAAACCGTGCTGTCACACGGCCTTCACGGACCCCGTCATCATCTCGCCTGTGCAGGCGGTTCCGCTACTTTCGATGGTTCAGCAAACTTCGCCCCCCGAGGTCGGCGAACTTGCTCGTAGTTGACTCGCGCCCGGCGCCCCGATAGTTTCCCGGCCATGTATCTCAGCGTACAGCTCGCGGCCCGCCGCCTCGGCGTCTCGCCGCACACGATCCGCCGCTGGACCGCGTCCGGCTTCCTCCCCTGCACGCGCACGGCCGGCGGCCACCGGCGCATCAAGCAGGAGGACATCGACGAGCTCACGCACCTCATCGGCGGCCGCAACCACCTCGCGGCGCGCCTGGCCCGTGAGCGCGAGCTCGAGACGCTCGTCAACACGGCCATCGCCGTCACCAGCCAGCTCGACCTTCCCGAGCTGCTGCGCGAGGTCGCCCGCCAGATGACCGGCCTGCTCGAGTGCCATTTCTGCGCGATCTCAGAGTACGACCCCGAGACGCGCAAGGTCCGGGTCCTCGCCGACTACGACGACCTCGGCAACCGGGTGCCCGATTCGATGACCTACGCCCTGCACCAGTTCCCGATGGCGAAGCGCGCCCTCGAGGACCACGAGCCGATCACGGTCAACGTGAGCGACCCGCAGGCCGATGCCGCCGAGGTGGCGATCATGCGCCGCGACGGCGACAAGTGCCTGCTCATCCTCCCCATGGTCTACCAGGATCGGGCGATCGGCCTGCTCGAGGTCCTCGACCACCTCCGCGAGCGCCGCTTCAGCCGCCAGGAGATGCGCCTCGCCCGGGCGATCGCCGGCCAGGCCGCGGTCGCCCTCCATAACGCCACCGTCTTCGCCCAACTCCGCGAGAGCGACGCGCACACCCTGACCCTGCGCACGGCCCTCGAGCGCGTGACCGAGGCGTACCCGCAGCTCGTCGGCCAGCCCACGGCGCCCGGGGTGCTCCAGCACGCCGCGGCGATCGGCGCTCACGCCCTCGGCGGCCTGTCCTGCGTGGCCAGCTGCGGTCCCAACAGCGCCGGCGCCTCGGGCGTGCCGGCCGACACCGAGGCGCGCGGGCACACGACCCAGACCGACACCGCGCGCGTGGTCGTCGTTTCGGCCCCCTGCGGCGACGACCGCCTCGTGCTCACGCTCACGCTCGCCGGCGACGCCAGCGAAGGGCAGCCCGAGTTGCTCGGCCTCATCGCCACCGCCGCCGCCGAGGCGCTGCGGCGCCTGCCCGCAGGCTGAGACCGCGCCCGGCGGTCCGGCGGGCGCACCGTCACCCGCGCCGTCCGAGAGCTCGCCGCGACGTCTGCTATCCTCAGCCGGATGCCCCGCTCGACCCCCGATCTCGTCGTCCTCGACACCGAGACGACCGGTCTCGACCCGCGGCGCGACCGCGTGATCGACCTCGGCGCCGTGCGTCTCGACGCCGGCCTCGCCGTCGTCGACCGCTTCTCCACGCTGGTCGCCCCCGGCATCCCGGTGCCGCTGTTCATCCAGCGCCTCACCGGCCTCGGCGACGCCGACCTCGCCGGGGCGCCCCCGTTCGCCGAGGCCTACGAGCGCCTCCGGGCGTTCGTGGGCGACGCCGTCGTCGCCGGCCACAACGTGGCCTTCGACCGCGCCCACCTGGACGAGGGCGCCCGGCGCCACGGCCTGGCCTCTCTCGGCGCAGACTGGCTCGACACCCTCGACGCCGCGCTCTTCCTCTACCCCGAGCTCGACCGCCACGCCCTCGGCGTGCTCGCCGACGAGCTCGGCCTGCCCGAGCCGGCGCACCGCGCGCTCACCGACGCCGAGTCCACGGCCGTCCTGCTCGCCCGGCTCTGCGCCCGGGCCGCCGGCCTGCCCCCCGAGGAGCGCACCCTGCTCACGACCGCCGGCTGGGCGCCGCTGCGCCTGCTCGACGCCTTCGGCGCCCTGCCCGACGAGGCGCCGCCCCCGCTCGTCGCCGAGCCTTCGCCGCCGGGCGGCGAGCGCCTCCCGGTGCTGCCGGTCGAGGCCGACGCCTGGCGCGACGACTTCGACGAGGGCCTCGCCGCCCGCCTCCCGGGCTTCCGCCGGCGGCCCGGCCAGGCGCAGCTCGCCGAGGCCGTCGCCGGCGTGTTCGAGCGCGGGGGCGTCGCCCTCTACGAGGCCGGCACCGGAATGGGCAAGAGCCTCGCTTACCTCGTGCCGGCCGCCTTCCGCAGCGCCGCCGGCGGCGAGCGCGTGGTCGTCAGCACCAAGACCAAGGCGCTGCAGCGCCAGCTCGGCGCCCACGAGCTGCCGCTGGTCGCCGAGGGCCTCCCCGAGGGCTGGCGCTGGGCGACGCTGATGGGCCGTGAGAACTACATCTGCCGGCGACGGCTCGACGAGGCCTTGCGTGCCGAGACCGGCGCCCTCCCCGACCGCGAGCGCCTGCTGGCCCTCGCTTACCTGGTCGGCCGGGCGCGGCGCGGCGAGGTCGACCTCTCCGCTCTCCCCTACCGTGCCACGAAGGAGCTCCCGGCCCTCGCCGCCCTGGCGCGTGACCTGCGCTCCTCGCGGGCCGCCTGCCTGGGCCGCCGCTGCCCGGCCCGGCGCCACTGCCACTGGCGGGTGGCGCGCAGCCGGGCCGAGGCGGCCCACCTCGTCTGCGTCAACCACGCCCTCCTGCTGACCGGCCCCGACACGCTGCCGGCGTTCGCCGATCTCGTGATCGACGAGGCCCACCTACTCCAGGGCGAGGCGCTCTCGGCCTACGGCTCGGTCGTCGACGCCGCCGCCCTCGACGCTCTCGGCGCCGAGTTGCGCGGCAGGGGCCGCCAGCGTCCGCTGGCGGCCCGGCTGCGCGCCGCCGCCCGCCACGCCGAGCCGGCCGACGGGCGCGTGCTCGCGGCCGCCGCGGAGGCGGTCGAGGCCGCGCTGCAGAGACTCCCCGAGCTGAGCGACGACGTCGGCCTCTCGCTCGCCGCCCTGGCCGCCCTGGCGGACGAGGACGGCGGCGGCCGCGGTGGCCGCCAGGCCGGCTACGCGCCCACCGTCTGGCTCACTCCGGGGCTTCGCGAGCAGCCCGCCTGGGACACCTTCTCCGCCGCCGCCGAGGCGCTGGCAGCGGTGCTCGGCGAGCTCGCCGTGAGCCTCTCCGCCGCGGTCGAGGCCCTCGACCCGGAGCACCCCGACGCGGCCGCCGTCCTCGGCGCCCTCGAGGCGGCCGCCGCGGCCGCCGAGCTCGTCTCCGCGGCGAGCGACGTCGACGACGCCGGCCAGGTGGTGTGGGCCGAGCTCGAGGCCGCGGCCGCCGGCGATCGTCGCCCGCGCCGCGCCTGGAGCCTCTCGCGTACGCCGCTCTCGGTGGCCGAGCGGCTCCGCACCGAGGTCTGGGAGCGGCTCCGCGGTGCCGTGCTGACCAGCGCGACGCTCACCGTGGCCGGCTCGTTCGCCTACGTCCGCGACGTTCTCGGGCTCCGCGGCGACCTCGAGGTCGAGGAGCGCGTCTTCCCCTCGCCCTTCGACTTCGCGCGCCAGGCCGTGCTCGTGCTCGAGCGCGAGCAGGGCCGCTACGACCGCGACGAGCTGCCCGCCCGCCAGGCCGACCGTCTCAGCCGGCTGGCCGCCGTCACCGGCGGCCGCACCCTGGCCCTGTTCACCAACCGCCGCGAGATGGAGCGCGTCGCCGCCGAGGTCGGGCCCTACGTCGAGGACGACGGCGTGCTCGTGCTGGCCCAGGGACTGCACGGCAGCGCCAGCGCCCTGGCCGAGGAGTTCCGCGCCCACCCCGGCACCGTCCTCCTCGGGCTGGACACGCTGTGGACGGGCCAGGACTTCCCCGGCGAGACGCTGGTCTGCCTCGTCATCGCCAAGCTCCCGTTCCCGCGGCAGGACCCCCTCTTCCAGGCGCGCCGCCGCCACTGCGAGGCGACCGGCTGCGACTGGTTCCGCAGCTTCTACCTGCCCGAGGCGGTCCTCAGGTTCAGGCAGGGGTTCGGCCGTCTGATCCGCACCGAGAGCGACGTCGGCGTCGTCGTCGTGCTCGACCCGCGCGTGGCCGGCATGCCGTACGGGCGCGACTTCCTCGCCAGCCTGCCGCCGGCACGCGTCGTCCACGCCGCGCCGGCCGAGGTCGCCGCCGTCACCGAGCGCGAGCTCCTCCGCCTCGGGGCCGCGTTCGGGGCCGGCGCCGCCTCCGCGGCCGCCGCGCCGGCGTCTACGCCGACGTCGGCAGCCTGAAGACGACCACCGGCCCGCCGTCCCGCTCGAGGCGCTCGCCCTCGATGAACCCAGCGGCGAGCGCCACCCGCCGGGAGGCCTCGTTCCCGGGGTCGACCTCGGCCCAGAGCAGGTCGACGCCGGGCGCGCGCCGCGCCCACGCGGCGACGAGGGCCACGGCGCGCGCCGCGACGCCCCGGCGGCGCTCCCCCGGCGCGACCCACCAGGCGATCTCGAGCGTGTCGCGCACCGCGTCGTCCTGCGGTCGCGCCGGGGTCCCGGCCATGAGCACGACGGCGCCCAGGTAGCGGCCGGCGGCGGCGCCACGCACGGTGAGTGCGACGCGCGCCCCTCGCCGCCGCGCCTCCTCCCACACGTCGAGGATCCGCCGCGCCTGCTCGGCGGTGTAGGGCCCCGGAGTCGCCTCCCAGGCGCCCGGCTCGCCGGCAGGCACGGCGGCGGCGGCATCGGCCGCGTCGGCCGGCCCGCTCACCGTCAAGGTGACCACGCCGTCGCTCAGAGGCTGGTCGGGGAGGTCCATGATGCTTTCCTGCGGCAGGCGAGCCGGGCTCGCGGCGCCGGCGGCAGTGCTAGCGGCGGCGCCCGGGCCGCTCGCCGAGCAGCTCACCGCTCGACTTCAGCTCGCCCCTCGTGACGACCCGCGCTTTGCCGCGCGTGCTGCAGTGCGGACAGGCGAGGGTCTTGTAGCTGTAGTAGGTGCCGTCGGGGTTCTTGCCCACGGCCGACGGCGTGACGAAGTTGACCGACGCGGGCGGGCGGAACACGCGCTTGCACTTGGCGCAGCGGTACGCGTTCTGGCGCAGGAAGAGACCCGCCATGATCCAGCTGCCGCCGACCACGAAGACGATCGCCCAGAGGTACCCGCGCCGCGGCTCGATGACGAAGAGCGCGAAGAGCACGATGGCGGCGAAGAACGCGAGCTGGAGCGCGGTGCGCTTCCAGTCGGTGTAGAGACGCTCCCTGTAGCGCGCCACGCGCGCACCTCCTTCTCGGCGACGGCCGTCCCGGTCACGACCGGGGCGGCCGCTTCATCTCCTTGGTCCTCCGGGTCAGCGCCCGAGGCGCTACACCCGGTGGAAGCGGCGCGGACCGGCCCCGTGCACGTCGGCCACGCCGGCCACGCCCGCACTGCCCCGGCGCGCGACCTCGGTCACCCGCCGACGGGACCCGCGAGGTAGTGCACGATCAGGAAGACGCCGGCCAGACCGAAGACGACCACGGCGACGAAGAGCAGCGTCGTCAGGAAGCCGCCGAGGAAGGTCCTCGCAGTGTCCGGGATCCGTGCCATGCCGGGCAAGTATCGCGCATCGGGCGCCGCGGCGAAAGCACGGGGAGGCGGCCGGCGCTGCCGCGCCGGCCGCCTCCCCGCGCCCGCGGCGCGCCCGCGAGTCACCCGTACAGCCGCTCCATCGCCCAGGCCATGTTGCGACCCAGGACGCGCATCGTCTCGAGGCCCTCGGCGTCGCTCTCGACGTCTCCGGGCTCGCGGCCGATGCCGATGTTCCAGTAGCTCGAGCCGACGACCAGCATCTCGTTGATCTGGAACCAGTGATCGATCGAGTCGAAGGCGTGGATCGCGCCGGCGCGGCGGGCGACGACCACGGCGGCGCCGACCTTGCGGGCCAGCGGGTTGCCGCTCTTGCGCGTCGCGTACCCGGCGCGCTCCATCAGCGCCTGCGTCGTCGCCGTGCAGTTGGCGTAGTAGGTCGGCGAGCCGATGATGATGCCCTGCGCCTCGAGCATGCGCTCGATGCAGGCGTTGAGGCCGTCGTCCTTGAGGCCCGAGCAGCGGTTGTCCTTCGTCTCCGCGCACTTCAGACAGGCGGTGCAGCCGGCGAAGCGCTTGCCGGCGAGCTGCACGAGCTCGGTCTCGATGCCGGCCGCGGCGATCTCGCCGAGCACGGCTCGCAGCAGGATCGCCGTGTTGCCGTCGGCACGGGCGCTGCCGTTGAACGCGACCACCTTCATCAGATCCTCCTCAGGGACGGGTGTATGGCTTCGGTCCCGATACGGCCGCGGCCCTCATTCGGCCGCGACCTTCTCTGCGCCGCGGCCGCGTGAGGCCGCCGCGTTCGTTCAGCTGCGCCCCTCGAGCCGGTGCGCAAGGCGCACCAGGGCGAGGGTGTCGAGGCCGCAGTACTCGAGCAGGCCGGCGCGCAGCTCGTCGCGACGCTCGGCGGGCGTCTCCGGGGCGATGGCCTCGTGGAAGGCGGCCTGGGCGGAGAGCCCGTCGCGCACCTCCTCGAGCAGGGCGTGGTCGAGCAGCGGGTCGACGGTCGGAAGCACGCTCTTCAGCGAGTACGAGCCGTGGAGCGCGGGGTGCTCGTAGTGCTCGCGCGTGAGCCGCAGCAGGTCGACGAGGCGGCCCATCACACCTTCGAGCGCCGGCGCCAGGCCCGGCTCCATCTGCGCCATCTCGAGAAGTCGCCACTTCTCGAAGTCGTGGTAGACGAAGATCGGACCGGCCGTGCCGACGGCGTCGACGAGCGCTTCGGCCGCCGACCGGCTCGGCGGCCCACCGCTGGTGTCGAGGAAGGCGCGGTGCTCGAGCACCCCGGGCTCACGCTCGACGTGCAGCGACCACTGGAAGACGAGCTGCTGGTAGGGCCGCGTCCCGACCCAGACCGGCACCGCGAACTGTACGGTCTCGAAGTCGAGGTACAGACGTGGGTAGGGCAGCTCGGCGAGATAGAGCGCGGCGCGCTCGTCCACGGTGCCGAGGGCAGGGTCGGGTGGCTCGGGCGACGGCGGCTCGGGCGCGACCGGACGCGGCCGCCGCCCCTCGCGCGTCTCGCACCAGTCCAGGAAGGGGCACTCGAACGGCCGCCGGCACTGCGCCCCCGTGGAGATGACGGGCAGGCCGCCGCCCAGCACCTCCTGCAGGCCGCGCACCCACCCGGGCAGCTGCGCCAGCAGCGGCCGCACCTGGTCGGCGACCGGGATCTCCTTGAGCAGGCCGCGGTAGTCTGCCCCGCCGCGGTACACGAAGTCGGTGTCGATGACGGCGACGTTGACGACGTCGAGCGGCACGCCGGCGCCTTCGATCGTCCAGGCCTGGATCGCGACGTCGGGCAGGTGGTGCTCCTTGAGCCGCGTCGACGACTTGACCTCGACCATGCGCACGCGGCCGTCGCGGCGCTCGAGGATGTCGGCGCGCACGAGCACGCCGGCGTGGCGGAAGGTCGCCTCGTACAGGATGACGTCGCCGGGCCGCGCCAGCGCGGCCTCGGTCTCGCGGAGCGCCTGACTGAGGGGCACCCCCTCGCCGACCAGCGTCCCCCCCGGGTACAGCCCGCGGGCCACCTCGCCGAGGTCGGCCCCCGCGGCGAAGCGGCGCTGCACGTCGGGCGGGTAGACCTCGAGCTGAGGCTGATGGACGCTGAGCCACAGGCGCCGTGGGCACTGCAGTCCGGCGGTGATGCGCGACTTCGAGAGGCGGGCCGTTCTCACGTCCCCGATTCTAGTCGACGGAGGCCGCCCGCTCACGCCGTCTGGGGGCTAGAATCGGCGGAGCCACCTGATGACGGCGGGCGACCGAGCCCTCTTCCGCGCACACGGACCGACCACGGGAGGACGAGATGGGCGCAGCACAAGACGGACGGCGACCCGACCCGGGGGCGCTGCTCGCGGCCCTCGAGCTGGAGCGGCCCCTCATCGGGCTCTACGACGCGCCCGACCCGGCGCCGTTCGCGCCGCTCGTCGAGCCGGGCGGCGGGCGCGACGGCGGGCGCTGCGTCTTCGAGTTCTACGCCCGTTGGCTCGAGGGCAAGACCCTGCACCTCACCCCCGAGGCTTTTGGGTGTGGCGGCGCCGGCCGGGCACTCTGTGGGGTGGTCACACGCGACCGCGACGACTACATCGACTTCCTCTGGGGCGACGAGGGCCTGCGCGCCTCACGCGAGCTCATGGCCGGGTGGTTCGACAACTCGCCCGTCTACCGCGCGGAGCACGGGCACATCCTCATCGGGCCGCTCAAGACCGACCTCTCAGGGTACCTGCGCAGCGTCACCTTCTGGGTCAACCCCGACCAGCTGAGCGTGCTGCAGATCGGCGCCTACTACCACCACGCCTGGGGCGACCCCGCGCCGGTCGGCGCGCCGTTCAGCTCGGGCTGCGGGCAGCTGGTCGCCACCTTCGACGATCTCGAGCGGCCGCAGGCCGTCATCGGCGCGACCGACGTCGCGATGCGCGATCAACTCCCGCGCGACGTGCTCGCGTTCACGGTCACGGTCCCGATGTTCGAGCGGCTCTGCGCCCTCGACGAGTCGAGCTTCCTGTACAGGCCCTTCCTGCGCGACCTGCGCGCGGCGCGCGGCGGCATCGGGTGACGGCGTGACTCGCCGCGAGACCGTCCGCCGCCTGACGCGCAACCGCGGCAAGCTGGCCGCCTTCCACGTGCGCCGTCTCTCGCTCTTCGGCTCGACGGCGCGCGACGAGGCCCACGAGCACAGCGACGTCGACCTCCTGGTCGAATTCGACCCGCACGTGCCGGTCGGCCTCTTCACCTTCGTCGGCCTGCAGCGCTTCCTCGGCGACGTGCTCGGCACGCGCATCGACCTGGCCACCCCCGAGGCCCTGCGCCCCGAGATGCGCGAGCAGATCCTCGGTGAGGCGGTGAAGGTCCTGTGAGCGCTCCACGGCGACCAGGCTCCCCGCCCCCGTCCCACCCGCCCTGGACGATCCCGCCGGCCGCGGCCTGGGAGCGCGAGGTCCGCATCCGCTTCCGCGACTGGCGCTTCCGCGTGCGCGACATCCTCGAGGCGATCACGGCGATCGCAGACTACACGGACGGGATGACCTACGACGAGTTCCTCGCCGACCGCCGTACGCGAGACGCCGTCCTGCGCAACCTGACGACGATGGGCGAGTCGGTGCGCTGGATACCCGACGAGGTCGTGGCCCGCCACCCCGAGGTGCCCTGGGACACGCTGCGTGCCGTGCGCAACGTGGTCGTGCACCAGTACTTCGGAGTCGACACGGCGATCCTCTGGGAGACGGTGCAGGGCGACCTGCCACCGCTGGTCCCGCGCCTCGAGCGCGTGCTCGACGGGCGCGACTGAGACGGCCGCCGGGCGGGGGCCGCCGACTCGCCGGCGGACTCAGCCGCCTCCGTCCTCGCCGACGGCGAGGAAGCTCTGGGCCTTCTCGAGCCAGCCGGCGATGGCGATGCCCTGCGGGCAGCGCTCCTCGCACTCGCCGCAGGCGGTGCAGGCCTGGGCGCGCGTCTCCTCGTCGAGCCACGCGTAGCGGGTACGCGCCCCCTCCAGGTCGGCGTAGGCGACGGCGTCGTTGTAGAGGTCGAGGATGTCGGGGATCGCCACCTTGTTCGGGCAGGGCAGGCAGTACTTGCAGCCGGTGCAGGGGATCGGCGTCGACTCGCGGTAGGCATCGCGCACGCGAGCGATGACCGCCTGCTCCTCGGGCGTCATCAGGCCCACGCCGGCCCGCGCCGCGTAGCGCACGTTCTGCTCGACCTGCTCGAGGGTGCTCATGCCGCTGAGCAGGAGTGCGACCTCGGGCTGGTCCCAGAGCCAGCGCAGGGCCCACTCGACGGGCGATCCGGGCGGCCGGCGGCCGGCGGAGCGGAGCTCCGCGAGGCCGGCCGCCCACGCCTCCTCCGCGGCGGGGGTGGGCCGCGCCAGCTGGCCGCCGCGGAGCGGCTCCATGACGACGACGGCCAAGCCGCGCCCCGCGGCCAGCTCGAGCCCGCGGCGCCCCGCCTGGTGCTCCTCGTCCATGAAGTTGTACTGGATCTGGCAGAACTCCCACAGGTCGGTGCCGCCGAGGATCAGCTCGAAGGCCTCGTAGCGGTCGTGGAAGGAGAAGCCGAAGTGGCCGATGCGGCCGTCACCGAGCGCGCGCTCGGCCGCGCCGAGCACGTCGTGCGCGAGGACGTTGTCGCGCCACGTCTCCTCGTCGAGCGAGTGCAGCAGGTAGAAGTCGATGCCGGTGCCGAGCCGTTCGAGCTGCTCGTCGAGCATGCGGTCGAAGTCGTCGGCGTGCTCGACCTTCCAGCTGGGCAGCTTGGTGGCGATCTTGACGCGCTCGCGCAGCCCGCCGTGCAGGGCCCAGCCGAGCCACTCCTCACTGGTGCCGCCGTGGTAGTTGTAGGCGGTGTCGACGTAGTTGACGCCGCCCTCGACGGCGCGCACCGAGCAGCTCGCGCGCGGCCTCGCGGTCGATGCGGTCGTGGGCGCCGTCGACCACCGGCAGGCGCATGGCGCCGAAGCCCAGCGCCGAGGGCGCGTAGTCGAGCCGGCCGAAGCTGCGGAAGTGCATAGGGTGCTCCGGGCGTGGCGGTCGCCTGCATCGCCAAGGCGCACGTCGCCTGCGCCGCCCGGTCGCCGCGCATCGGCCGTCGACCGCGACCGTGCCTTTCCGCGCCTCGCCCGGCCGCCCTCCACCGCCCCGGCACAGCCGGCGCCGCGGCGTGACGGCGCGGCGTGACAGCAGCGCCTCCGTCGGTGAGACTTGCCCTGACAGCACCGATCACGCCCTGGTCCGTCGAGGAGGACGCCATGCCCGTGTACGAGTACGTCTGCAAGAAGTGCGGGACCGACTTCGAGATCACCGCGCGCTGGGACGAGCGCAAGAAGAAGGCGGTCTGCCCGAAGTGCGAGAGCAAGAAGGTCGAGCCGCGCTTCTCGTCGTTCGCCTGCGAACCGCCCAAGCGCTGGTGAGGCCGCGGCAGCACCCGGAGATCCTCGTTCAGGCGTGGCGCGGCGCGACGGTGGAGAGCGTCCACCGCGCCGTCGCCGCCGTGGCCGGCCCCGACGGCGAGATCGTGGAGCGCTGGGGCGACCCCGGCTTCGTCACGTACTGGCGCTCGTCGGCCAAGCCCTTCCAGGCGCAGGCCTGGCTCGCCGACGGCACCGTCGAGCACTTCGGCTGGGGCGCCGAGCAGCTCGCCATCATGTCGGCCTCGCACGTCGGGAGCGACGAGCACGCGGCGCTGATCCGCCGCATGCTCGCCGATATCGGCCTCGAGGAGGCTGCGCTGCGCGCCGGCGACGACCTCGGCGTGCGGCACGACTGCTCGGGCAACCACCTCGGCTTCCTCGCCGCCTCGGTCCACCACGGCTGGGACCTCGCCACCTACCAGCGGCCCGACCACCCGGCGCAGGCGGCGGCGCTGCGCGCCTTCGCCGCCGCCGTCGGCGTGGCGCCGGGTGACCTCGCGACCGGGGTCGACGGCTGCGGCGTGGTCGCCTACGCGACCTCGGTCGAGACCATGGGCTCGGCGTGGGCGCTCCTGCCCTCGCTGCTGCCCGAGATCAGCGCCGCGATGCGCGCGCACCCGATACTCGTCGAGGGCGAGGGCCGGCTCGACACGGTCCTCATGCAGACCGTCGCAGGTGTCACCAGCAAGTGCGGCGCCGAAGGCCTGAGCTGCGTCTCGCTCCCCGACGGCCGCGGGCTCGCCGTCAAGGTCCTCGACGGCGCCGACCGCGCCGCCGACCCGGCGGCCGTCGGCCTCGTCGCTCGGCTCCTGGGCCTCGACGCCGTGCCTGCGCCGGCCGCGAAGCTGGCGCGCCCGCCGATAACGAACGACGCCGGCAACGTCGTAGGCGAGCTGCTGGCGGTCTTCCCGGACTGAACGGGCGGCTGCGGGGCGGCGGGCCTCCCGGCCCGCCGCCCCGCACCGTCGGCCTCTGCAGTAGACTACGCGCCGACCTCGTCCAGTCGTAGCCGGTGGAGAAACGTATGACGCTCAAGCTCGGATTGCCCAAGGGGAGCCTCGAAGAGGCGACCGTCGACCTCTTCCGCCGCGCCGGCTTCCTCATCACGATCGCGCCGCGCTCCTACTACCCGGCGATCGACGACCCCGAGATCGAGTGCCTGCTGGTGCGTGCCCAGGAGATGGCACGCTACGTCGAGGACGGCGCCCTCGACTGCGGCATCACGGGCTACGACTGGGTGCTCGAGAACAAGGCCGACGTGCTCCCGGTCACGGAGCTCGTCTACGCCAAGCGGAGCTTCAGCGCCGTGCGCTGGGTGGTCGCCGTGCCCGAGACGTCGCCGGTCCGCACCGTCGCCGACCTCGAGGGCAAGATCGTCGCCACCGAGCTCGTCGGCGTCACCGAACGCTGGCTCGCCGAACGGGGGGTCTCGGCCAAGGTCGAGTTCAGCTGGGGCGCTACCGAGGCCAAGCTGCCGTACCTCGCCGACGCCATCGTCGACGTGACCGAGACGGGCTCCTCGCTGCGCGCCAACAACCTGCGCGTCATCGACACCGTGCTCGAGTCGACGACCCGCTTCATCGCCAACCGCGCCGCTTGGGACGACGCCGCCAAGCGGCGCAAGATCGAGGACGTCGTCATGCTCCTCACCGGCGCCATCACGGCGCTGGACAAGGTCGGCCTCATGCTCAACGTCGGGGAGAAGGACCTCGAGCGTGTGCTCGCCGTCCTCCCCGCCCTGCACACTCCGACGATCTCGCACCTCAGCGACGAGCACTGGCTGGCCGTGAACACGATCCTCGACGAGGTCGTCGTGCGCGCCCTCATCCCGCGCCTCAAGGAGGCCGGCGCGCAGGGCATCGTCGAGTTCCCGCTCAACAAGATCGTCATGTGAGGGTGGCCCGGGAGGGCGGGCCGTGCCGGCCCGCCCTCCCGAGCTCCCACCCCTGACTACCGTCCCGACCTGCCTCACGTCCCCCGTTGCGTACGCTGTCGTGCGCGACGGTCGGTTCAGGCGCCGGCCAGAGGCGGGTAGTGCTCCGCCAGGTCCGGCTCGGGCACGGGGACCCAGAGCAGCCCCTCGCGCGCGTCGCCGACGCCGTGGGCGAGCCCCTGCAGGTAGCGCCGCCCGGTCAGGGCCGCCGCGAGCGCGTCGAGCGAGTCGTGGTCGAAGTAGTTGTCCCAGCGCAGGCCGTGCTCGCGCAGCACCGCGATGCGGTCGCGCAGGCCGCGGCGCGTCGACTTCGGCTGCGGCACGCCGCCCAGCAGGGTGACGAAGGCGGCGTGCGGATACACCTCCATGACCGCCGGCGGCTGGCCGAAGGCCCCGGGGAGCGAGTCGGGTCGCGCAAGCTCGAAGCCGCGGACAGGCCGGCGAAGACCGCGGAAGAGGTCGAAACCGACCTTGATCCACGGCGGCAGTGTGGCGGCGCCGCTCCCCACCTCAGCCTTGACCGGCACCTGGTACACGCCGATGCCGCGCCGCAGGAGCGCGTGATCGCAGACCCGCGAGCGGCTCTCGGGGAGGAGCAGGCGACGGTTCCAGCCCTGGGGGGCGTCGATCGCCACGACGAGCGGCTCGCGATCGGCGATCCAGGCGACCAGGTCGGGGAGCGAGGAGGTGTCCATCCAGTCCGACTCGGCGATCGCCCGGTTCGCCTGCACGGCGACGGCCGTACACGGCCGGCGTGCGGCGACGTCGACCCCAACGATGGTGGCGCCGTCGATCATGGCCGCATGCTACCAGAGCGACCCGCTGTCGCCGAGGGTCGGGTGGCGCACGCAGATCGGCCGGTCACGGCAAGGCGCGACGGTCGCGTGCCGGGGCCCGGCAGGCGTCACGAGGGCGACCGGGTCGCCGGGTCCCCCCACACGAGCGAACGTCGGCGACCCGAAGGCCGGCCGGACGCCGCGCTCAGTCCGGCAGCGGGCGCGACAGGGCCACCGTGAAGTCCGGCGGCTGGTGCAGGTGACGCTTCACCGAGCACTGCTCGACGGCACGCACGATCGCGCCCTCGTACTTGTCGGGGAAGTCGGCGGGCAGGTGCAGCTCGAAGCCGACCCTGCTCACCATGTGCGTGGCCGGGTCCCTCTCCATCGTCATGGTGAGACCCGTGCCCTCGGTCGTCAGGCCGCGCTGCTTGAGGAAGGCGAGCATGAAGATGCCGGCGCAGGTCGCCAGCGAGGCGAGGAAGAGGTCGAACGGCGCCGGGGCGCTGCCGTCGCCGCCGGCGAGCACCGGCTGGTCGGTCGCGACAGTGAACCCCGCGAACTCGGCGTCGACCTTCAGATTGCCGGGGAAGGAGACCTTCATCTCCATGTCGCGCCCTCCTCACGTGGTGGAAGCTCCGTCAAGACGCCGGCGACGTGCCGGCGCCCCCGCTGCGATACCCCAGAGGGGTATATACCACACGCGCCGCGGCGATACTAACGGTCCGCTCACAGAGCGCGGGTACGATGCCCGGAGTCGCGGCCGCCCGGCGGCCGCCCCTCGACCACGACGACTGGACGGAGACGATGGAGAAGGCGAGCGTGCTCTTCCTCTGCACCGGCAACTCGGCGCGCAGCCAGATGGCCGAGGCGCTGCTGCGCACCCACGCCGGCGAGCGCTTCGACGTCTACAGCGCCGGTCTCGAGCCGACAGAGGTGAACCCCCTGGCGATCGCGGCCATGTCGGAGATCGGGATCGACATCAGTGGGCAGCGCGCCAAGAGCCTCACCGAGTACCTCGGCCGGCGGCACTTCGGCTACCTCATCACGGTGTGCGATCACGCCGCCGCCAACTGCCCCATGTTCCCCGGAGTCGCCACGCGCCTGCACTGGTCGCTCGTCGACCCGGCGGCGGCCGAGGGCTCTGAGGAGGAGCGTCTCGAGGTCTTCCGCCGCGTGCGCGACGAGCTCAAGCGGCTGATCGAGGAGTTCGCCGCGACGCACTGACGGCACTTGCGCGGGCGGCTCGCCCCGGCCGCGGCGCTCCGCGACACGCGGTTCGCCGCCGCGGGCCCGGAGGCGGTGGCCGGAGGGCTCGCCGTCAGGCGCAGCGGATCACGCCGCGCGCCCACAGACAGTCGCCGCACACCGGGTGCGGGTTACCGAGGCAGTCCTCGAGGTTGCCCTCGGCGAGCTCGCACTCGCAGTCGGTGCAGGGCGGGAAGTCGAAGCGCCGCACCCGATCCCTGAAGGCCGCGTAGTCGGGGCGTGCCCAGACTTCGCCGAGGCTCTCGTCGGGCAGCCTCCCCACCTCCCAGCGCGTCATCAGCTTGTGGCGCCCGCGCACGTAGCAGGGGAAGGTGTGCAGCAGCGGCGGGCAGGGGCTCACGCCGCCGTGCCAGGCGACGGCGCAGCTGTCGGCGTGCACGAACGGGCAGCGCGCGTTGGCCGAGTCGAGGTCGACGTCGACCATGGTCACGTGCGCGGCGCGGTGCAGCGCCGCGCCGATCGCCGCGCCGGTCTCGGCGTCGAGGTCGAGACGCGGCAGGTACCAGCGCGGCGTGTGCCAGGCGGCGGGCGCCGCGCCGGCGGTCACGCCGCGGTCGTAGAGGGTCTCGTCGGCGAGCTCCTCGGTGTACGGCAGCACGTTGCTCACGATGACGAACGAGGCACCGAGCTGGGCGGCGACCCGACCGAGCTGCGGAAGCTCGCCGATCGTCGACCGAAGGGCGACGAACTCCACGCCGATGGTCACCGGCGAAGCCTGGTTCGGGCGCTCCCAGTCGTGCAGGCGCTGGACGTTCTCGATGACGCGTGCGAGCGAGGCGCCGGAGCGCACGCGTCCGAAGGACTCGGCGGAGGCGCCGTCGATCGAGACCACGAGCTGGTCGAGGCCGGCGGCGACCAGGTCGTTCGCCGTCGCCGCGTCGAGCAGGAGCCCGTTGGTGGTCACCTCGGCGCGCAGCCCGTGTGACTTTGGCCAGCCGCACCATGTCGACGAAGCGCTCGTGCAGGAGCGGCTCGCCGAGGCCCATGAAGGCGACGGTCGGAGGGGCGGCGGGCCCGTCGCCTTCGTGGGCGGCGCCGCGTCGCCTTCGTGGGCGGCGGGCTCGTCGCCTTCGTGGGCGGCGGCACCCGTGCCGGCCGCGTCTCCGGCGCACCCGCCGCTGCCGTCGCGCGACATCGCCGCCAGTCCGTCCACGACCGCCTCGAAGGTCGCCCACTCCATGAAGCCCTCGGGCTCGTCCCACGCGTGCCGCACGCAGGTGCGGCAGGCCAGGTTACAGGCCGTCGTCGGCTCGACGTAGACCTTGCGCAGGATGTCCGTCGGCCGTCGCGCCGACGCCGCAGATCCACCGCCGACCCGTCGCCGTCACTCACCACGGCGCGCCCGGCGCAGGTCCTCGATCGTGGGGAACGAGATCGCCTCCACCTCGCACAGCGTCGCGCAGTGCGAGCAGCCGACGACGCAGTTGCTCTTCACGACCACGACCGCCTTGTCGTCGACGAGCTCCCAGACGCCCTGGTGGCAGAAGTCGACGCAGACCCCGCACCCGGTGCAGAGCTCGGGGTCGACGGTCGGGCCCCAGTCCACCTTCTCGCGCAGCTCGTCACCCGACAGCGGCATCGCGTCCTCCCTTCGTCATTCGCCCGTGAGTCGCGTGCGCGGTGCGTCTTCCCCGGCGGCCGACCCACGCCGCTCTCCTCACTCGCTGTGCCCACGCTGATGTACATCTTCCTCAGGCAGGCTGAGGCCCGCAGCCACCTGCATAGCCTTCATCATGCCAAGCGGGATGGGGCACCAGGCGTAGGAGCACTTGAGGCCCTCTCGCATGGTCACCCGGAGCCTGCTCTCCTTGCTCGCGTCCATCTCGTCGTACACATCGAACGGCCCGTTCTCGGCGAGCGCGGCGACGAGCGCGGCGACGTGTTCGCAGCCTGAGTCGATGGTGAAGGATGCCGTACGTCCTCCCTCGACCGTGGCGGTCACGGTCGCCACGAACCCGCAGGCGCCAGGATCGACCTTTGCCTCCGCCTCCACCCCTGCCTCCTCGTCCGTCTGAGCGCTCCTCGCGACATCGTAGCCCGCCACACGAGGCGCGCTGAATATCGATGCCTCGCCGTGGACATGTCAGCGCGACTCGGCACCGATCCGGTCGACGGCCTGCAGTATGCTCTCGACGAGCGCCGGCAGGCCCTTCTCGTCGGTGAGGTCGCCGTTCTTGTCGATACAGCTCTCCTCGGTGACCAGGAGGCTCATCTGGGGCTCGACCTCGACGCTCTGCAGCGCCTTGGTGGCGCAGGCCACGCTGCAGCCGTTGACGGCGATGTGCTGCGCGTACTTCTCGGTGCGCCTTCTCGACGATACCGGGGATCTGCAGCGGCAGGCCGAGGGCGCAGACGAAGCCGATCTCGCCCCGACGTCGCTGGATCGCCTCGACGACCGCCTTGGTCGACATCTGGCCGACGTTGCAGGCGCTCGAGCAGGGCATGACACCGATCATGCTTCGTCCTTTCACTCGAAGGGTGATGCTGCGTGCGTCTCCGCCGTGCGGCCGGTAGCGAGGGCCGCGTGAGCACGCTTCGCCCGCGAGCCGAGGCACCGCCTTTTCGGCAAGGAAGGCGAGACTGTCGACGAGCCGCGGCAGACGCGCTCCAGGGAATCCGACGACGGTCTCGGCAGGCTCGAGGTCGGTCGCCTCGCGACAGCCGTAGCAGCCCATGGTGAAGTTCAGGCGCTGCTCGATGAACGGGATGATCGTGGCGTCGACGCAGGTCGCCTGCAGCACGGCGGTGCTGCCCGAGAGTCGCTCGCCGCCGCGCAGGTTGACCTCGGCGAGCAGCAGCCACATGAGCTGCTCGGGCGGACCCTCGACGACCACCACGTCGGGCAGCGCCGGCGCCTCGGCCAGCGGGCAGAGCGCGAGGCGCGCCACGGTGCCAGGCTCGAGGCACGTCATGCCGTCGAACATCTGCGCGCCGCTCATCGGCCTCGGCGACGATGCCGAAGCCGACAAGGCCCTTGCCTGTCCGGAGGGCCGGCGGCAGCGGCCTGAAGCCGAAGGCCCGGGCGGCTGCCGGACAGGCCAACTCGTCGGCCTCGAGGATGACACGATCGCCGGCGCGCGCCTTCATGAGCGCTTGGCAGTAGCGGTGGCGTTCCACCGGCTTGCCAGTCGGCGAACGGCGCCATGTCGGCGTCGGGCGCCAGCAGGAACACGGCGACCGGCGCGCTCTCGAGCTCGATAGCCTGCGCCATGTCGTCGGCGAGGATCTGCAGGTCGGGCGTCCCGCGGGCATCACCGGCGCCCGCGATCACGGCTCGATGGGCGTTCATGCTCTCCCCTACTTCCGCTGCGGCGTCGGGTTCGTACCCCGAGCACGGGATGCAGACGGGGCGCCGTCCTTGCACGCGGACGTAACGGTCGAACACGTACTCGCCGCACGAGCTGCACAGGGTCTTGTTGAACGAACCCTTGACCGGCGAGTAGGTGAAGTCGGGCAGGTCCTGCGACGATGAACATCGTCGTCGTCGGACTGCTCGTAGGTCCAGTCGACCACCTCGTCGGTGACCTCGGCGGGGATCTGCGAGGGCTCGACGCCGCGCTTGCGGTAGGCGAAGAACTCGAAGGCGCCGAAGCCGTCGAGGAACGTCGGCTTGAGGGCGTAGCGCACGGCGCCCTTCTCGCGGATGGTAGAAGACGGCGGCGAGCTTGCCGTAGAAGGTCTTGGCCATGACGGTCTTACCGTAGGTGGCGCCGGTCGCCGCCTGCAGGCCGTCGGCCATGCAGGTCTGGGGGTGGCCCTCGCCGATCTCGGGGAAGACGAAGAATCCGTGGTCCTTCTCGCGCTCGACGCCGAGGCGCTCCATGGCGAGCTTGCCCATGCGGTAGCCGATCGGCATGAACGGGCAGCGATGGCCGTGGAACTCGAAGGCCCAGTCGGGTGGCGTGTGCGGCGTGGTCATGGCGCTCCTCCTTGAGAATCCTAGCGACGAGTCGAGGATCATTTCGCGGCGACCGCCGAAGCGCAGGCGCGCCGCGATCATCAACGCCTACTGATCATCTGTCCGCCTTCATGAACGCAGGTACGTGGACACTGCGCCGCCGTCGGCCAGGGCAGCGCCGATCAGCCGCTGTCGAGCCCTAGCCCGGAGCAGATGGCGAGCAGCGCGTCCCTGAGATCGCCGCGCTCACCGTCGAAGACGGGCAGGCAGCAGTCGGGGGTCGGCGTCACCGCGCCAGCACGGCCCAGGCGAACGCCATGCACGTCGGCTTCGCCGCACTGCTTGCAGTTGGTGCCCGGCAGACGCTTGTAGATCTCCAGCGCGGGCGGCCGGCGGCGCAACTCCGAACGAAGGCGTGATCTCGGCGCGCCGCGACCAGCACGTCGTTGACGAGGCAGCGCAGGCGCTCCAGGCTCGCCCAGGCGTCGACGATGTCGTCGGCTTGGCGATCGCCGACGCGGTCGCGAAACAGCGACACCATGCGGTGGCCGTCCATGAAGGTGAAGCACCGGCAGCGTCGGCACGTAGGAACCCTGCAGCGAGCTCGCGCGTTGAGGTACGGCAGCGCGTCGGCCACGTCGCCCGAGAAGTGCGCGCATCAGGCGCAGGCGCGTCGCGGTCGGCGACGCAAGGCTCGCAGGACGACGATGGCGACCCGGCCGACGATGTCCTCGGCGAACTCCGCGGGCCGCGTCGGGGACAGCGTGGCCGGCTGGCCGGTAGTCGACCCAGCCGGCGTTGACGATGTCGACCCCGCCAGTCCCGCGAGGAAGCTGGCCCTTCGCCTCCTCCGACGAGCGCGAGGGCCGGGCACCCGACGCTGACGCGTAAGCCGGGCTCGGGAGAGATCAACGCGTGCGCGATGCCGCAGCCGACTCGAGCAGCGCCACGGCGCGCTCGAACTCGCCGCGATCGGCTGAACGTGGTCAGAGCGTCCGCCCACGGCCAGCTCCTACAAGCACCGCGTTGAAGAGGAAGCCGACGAACATGATGCCGGCCCCCACGACGCCGAGGAAGGTGAGCGATGAGCGGCCACTTCAACACCCTCTTGAGGATGATCGTCTCGGGCAGCGAGAGGGCGATGACCGCCATCATGAAGGCCAGCGCGGTGCCCAGGGCGGCGCCCTTCTCGAGCAGCGCCTCGACGATGGGGATGATGCCCGCGGCGTTGGAGTACATCGGGATGCCGAGGAGCACCGCCAGCGGCACGCTCCACCAGGCGCCTTCGCCCATGATGCCGGCCATGAAGTCCTCGGGGACGTAGCCGTGGATGATGGCGCCCACGGCGATGCCGAGGACGACGTAGAGCCAGACCTTGCCGACGATGTCCTTGACCGCCTGCCACGCGTAGCCGACGCGCGCCGGCCAGTCGAGCCGCTCGCCGACGGCCGTCTCGCCCATGCGCACCTCGAGCACCCAGTCCTGGATGTAGCGCTCCATCTCGAGGCGCCCGATCACCCACCCGGCCACCATCGCGATGACCAGCCCGGTGACGAGGTAGAGCGCAGCGACCTCCCAGCCGAAGAGGCCGATACAGCAGGACGAGCGCGATCTCGTTGACCATCGGCGCGGCGATGAGGAACGAGCAGCGTCACACCGAGGGGGATGCCCGCCTCGACGAAGCCGATGAAGAGCGGCACGGCCGAGCAGCTGCAGAACGGCGTGACGATGCCGAGGCTCGCGGCGAGGACGTTGCCCGGTCGCTCTCGCGCCGCCCGCGCAGCAGGGCCCGCGTACGCTCGGGGCTGAAGAACGAGCGCACGATGCCGACGCCGAAGACGACGATCGGTGAGCAGCAGGAGCACCTTGACGGTGTCGTAGATGAAGAACTCGAGCGCCGAGCCGAAGCGCCTGTCGCCGAGACTCAGCACGTCCTGCGACAGCCACGTGGCGACGGGCAGCCAGTAGTGATAGGCGATCGCCCAGAGGGCGACGCCGCCGGCAACGCGCGCCCAGAGCGGCAGGCGACCGACGAGACTCTTCGCCGCGGAGCCGACTGCCCTGAGCGGCGCGCCGGCCAGCCGGCTGCAACGTGCTCGGCGACGGACCGGCACGGCACCTGTCCTGTCGGCGTCGGCCGTCGCCGGCGACCCGCACCCACACACGGGGACCGCACGGTCGGTCGGGATCTCGTCCTCCGTTGCGGGCCCGGGCACGGCCGACGACCTGCTCGCTCATGACCGATCAACCTCGCGCCTGCGCTGCCGGCGCGGTGAACCTGGTGATCAGCGGTGTCGCGGCGAGGTCACGCAGCAGTCGCTCGAAGTCGTAGGCGCACGCGGACGAACTCCAGACGAAGGCGCGGACGTCACGAGCGGTCGCGGATCGACGATGGCGTAGCAGACGCGCCAGTCACCGTCCTTGGGGCGTCCGGCGCTGCCGACGTTCGACGAAGGTCGTCGGGCCGACAGGTCCTCGCGTAGGGCACGTGCGTGTGCCCGAAGAGGATGACGCCGGGTACGGGTAGGCGCGGGCCATGCGCTCCATGGCGGCTGCCGGCCGGTCCTCGAAGAGGTACTCGTTGATGCGCCGCGGGCTCCCGTGCACGGCGAGCAGGTCACCGGCCGGCGTCTCAGCGCGAACTGGTCGTCGAGCGTGCGCAGGTACGCCTTGACCTCGTCCGTCACCGCCCGCTGGGTCCATTCCAGCGACACGGCGCCTTCGGCGCGCTGCTCGTCGGTCTTGTAGACGCAGCCGCAGTCGCCGGTCTCGAAGCCGATGCCCTGATCGTAGTTGCCCATGAGCGAGGGGATGCGCGCGCTCGCGGACGAGAAGGGCGACCTCGTTCGGTGAGGGACCGTAGCCGACGAGGTCGCCGAGCGAGATGCGTCGCCGGCACCCCGCGCCGCTCGATGTCGGCGAGGATCGCCTCGAGCCCCGGCAGGTTGCCGTGGACGTCACTGAAGACGGCGAACGGCGTGTCGATCTGGAGCGTCCTCACTGCGGCGACCTCTTGCTATCAACCTAGCGTTTATATAAACGTACCTTGACCATAAACGAAAGTCAATGTAACGTGGGCGTAAGCGCGCCGAGCGCTGCGGAGTCGTCGCAAGGAGCGTGACATGGCCGCCAGCGTGACCAAACGACTGTCCTTCCTCGACCGCTACCTGACGCTCTGGATCTTCCTCGCGATGTTCGATCGGCGTCGGCGTCGGCTGGGCCTTCGTCGGCGTGCCCGAGTTCATCGACAAGTGGACCGTGGGCACGACCAACATCCCCATCGCCGTCGGCCTGATCGTGATGATGTATCCGCCCCTGGCGAAGGTGCGCTACGAGGAGCTCGGCGACGTCTTTCGCGACTACAGGATCCTCGGGCTGTCGCTCGTGCAGAACTGGCTCATCGGGCCGTTCGTCATGTTCTTCCTCGCGATCATCTTCCTGCACAACTACCCGGAGTACATGGTCGGCCTCATCATGATCGGCCTCGCGCGCTGCATCGCCATGGTCATCGTCTGGAACGAGCTCGCGAAGGGCGACACCGAGTACGCCGCCGGCCTCGTGGCCTTCAACAGCGTCTTCCAGGTGCTCTTCTACAGCGTCTACGCCTGGGTCTTCGTGACCAAGCTGCCGCCGCTCTTCGGCCTCGAGGGCGTGGCCGTCGACATCACCATCTGGCAGATCGCGCAGAGCGTCTTCATCTACCTCGGGATCCCGTTCCTCGCCGGCATGCTCACTCGCTTCATCGCGCTCAAGACCAAGGGCCGCGACTGGTACGAGCAGAGGTTCATCCCGCGCATCAGCCCGATCACGCTCGTCGCCCTGCTGTTCACGATCTTCGTGATGTTCACCCTCAAGGGCGACCTGATCGTCCAGCTGCCGCTCGACGTGCTCCGCATCGCGATCCCGCTGTCCCTCTACTTCGTGATCATGTTCTTCGTGAGCTTCTTCATGGGACGCAGGATCGGCGCCGACTACGCGAAGACGACGACCCTGTCCTTCACGGCGGCGAGCAACAACTTCGAGCTCGCCATCGCGGTGAGCATCGCCGTCTTCGGCATCAACTCGGGCCAGGCGTTCGCCACCGTCATCGGCCCGCTCGTCGAGGTGCCGGTGCTCATCGGTCTCGTGAACGTGGCGCTCTGGCTCGGCCGCAGGTACTGGGGCCTGAGCGACGAGCCGCTACCGGCGGCGATCGCGGCCGGCGCCGACGAGGTCGCCTGCGACCGGCCGGGAGGGTGACATGAAGACGACGCGCGACCCTACACAGGCGGGCAGCATCACCGAGTTCCTGCCGTTCTTCAAGGCGTTCTGCAACTCGACGCGCGCGCAGATCATCGAGTTCCTGCTCGGCGGCGAACGCTGCGTCTGCGAGATGACCGGCCCTCTCGACCAGAGCCAGCCGCTCGTCTCGCATCACCTCGCCCTGCTGCGCGACGCGGGGCTGCTGCGCATGCGCAGCGAGGGCACGCGGACGTACTACAGCATCGACTGGGAGAGGTTCGACGCCGACCTCGAGGGCTTCCTCGCCTATGTCGAGCGCCGGCGTAACGAGCCCCGGCCGCGAGCGGCAGGCCCAGCGGCTGCGCGGTCGATGCGCGGGCTGCGCTCGACCGCGACGGCTGATGACCGCCGAGGCCACCTGACGTGACCGCTCACCCGACGAGAGGGAGTGCCCCATGAAGTTCGAGATCCTCGGCTCAGGTTGCGCCAATTGCCAGAAGCTCATGGCGGTGACGGAGGCCGCCGTGCGCGACCTCGGCATCGACGATGCCGAGGTCGTCAAGGTGGAGGACTTCCCCACCATCATGTCCTACGGCGTCCTGTCGACGCCCGCCCTCGTCATCGACGGCAAGGTCGTGCTCAGCGGCAAGGTGCCGTCGCAGGCCGAGGTCGGCTCGCTGATCGCGACGGCGCTCGCGGCGCGCGCCTGAAGCGCCGGGTCCCCGGCATGAAGAGCACCCTGCCCGCGCTCGTCCTCGTCCTCGTCGTGATCGCGGCCCTCGCCGTCGCCGGCTGTGGTGAGTCGGGCGCGGAGGGGCCGGATCCCGACGCGGGCGCGTCGCTCGCGAGCGCGCCGTCCGACGCTCCTTCGACCCCGCCCAAGGTGACGTTCGTCGAGCTCGGCTCCGACAGTTGCGTGCCCTGCAAGGAGATGCGCCCCGTGATGGACGCCGTGCAGCGCACCTTCGGCGACCAGCTCGAGATCGTCTTCTACGACGTCTGGGAGGACGATGCGCCGGCGCGCGAGTACGGCATCCAGTACATTCCCACACAGGTCTTCCTCGACGAGGACGGCGAGGAGTTCCACCGCCACACAGGCTTCTACTCTCAGGCCGAGATCGAGGCCCTGCTCGTCGACCACGGCCTCGAGAAGATCGCCGCGCCGTAGCGGAGATCCGTGCTGGAGCAGATCCTCACGGGCCTCAGCCACGGGCTCGAACAGTCCGCCGGCTGGGCCGTCGCCGCCGCGTTCGCCTGGGGGGTCGTGAGCATCGTGTTCAGCCCGTGCCACCTGGCGAGCGTCCCGCTCATCGTCGGGTTCATCTCGGCCGACGAGGACAAGTCCACGGCGCGAGCCTTCCGTCTCTCGCTGGTCTTCTCGCTCGGCGTTCTGGCGGCGATCGCCGTCATCGGCGTCGTCACCGTCTCGCTCGGCAGGCTCGCCGGCGATCTCGGAGCGTTCGGCAACCTGGCCGTCGCGGTGGTCTTCTTCGTGTTCGGTCTCTACCTGATGGACCTCGTGCCGCTCCACTGGAGGTCCTTCCCGTCCACGACGTCCCGCCGCGGCATGGTGGCCGCCGTGAGCCTCGGCCTCGTCTTCGGCGTGGGGCTCGGCCCGTGCTCGTTCGCCTTTCTCGCCCCGCTGCTCATGATCGTCTTCGGCGAGGCGCAGACGGACTACCTCCTGGCGGCCGGGCTCCTGGGGGCATTCGCCCTGGGCCACTGCGGCGTGATCGTCGTCGCCGGCACTGCGGCGCAGCGAGCGCAGGCCGTGGTCTCGTGGGGCAGCCGCTCAGCGGTCACACGCTGGGTGAGACGCGTGTGCGGGGCGCTGGTCGTCTGTGCCGGCCTCTACATGCTGTTGGGCTGATCCGCCCCGTCGCTGCCGGAGCCGGGCTTGGGCCCGGCGTCTCAGCTCAGCGGGCCGTAGTCCTTCCCCACGCTCCAACACTTGGCGACGGGATCGCCCAGCGCCCAGTACCTGCGGCTCGCCATGTCGAAGAGCAGGGGGCGCAGCTTGGCGAGGTCGACGATCCCGTTGGTGAGGACGGCCGTGTCGGCGTACGTGGCGACGACCTCGCCCACGAAGAGGTCGTGCGTGGGCAGCTCGACGTGCTCGATGACGCGCAGCTCCATCGAGACGGGGCACTCGTCGATGAGTGGCGCCGTCTCGAGCTCCCCGTAGCTCACCGTGAAGATCTTCGTCTTGTCGACCTTGGCGCCGCTCGCCATGCCCAGGTAGTCGGTGACCTCGACCTGGGTCTGACTCGGCAGGTTGACGCTGAACGTGCCGTGCTCCCGGATGCCGCGGTTGGTGTAGTGGTCCTTGCCCATGCCGACGGTGATCGACTTGAGCGAGGCGATGCCCACGTGGGCGATGGTGGCGAAGTTGGGGGCGCCCTCGACGGTGCTGCCGACGATGGCGGTGACGAGCGGGTAGAGGGCGTTGGTGGCGCCGAGCTTCTCCTTCACGGCAGCTCTCCTCACGGGATCGGTTGGCCGGCGGCCCCTGCGGCCGCACACGCTCCTGTGGATACCCCGGCCGGCACGGAGCCTAATCGACACGGGGACGGGAAGAAGGGCCGCTCAGCGGCCGAGCGCTTCGGGGTACTCGCGGGCGAGGTCGACGTAGCGCTGCTTGAAGGCGCGCCAGGCCGCCCGGTGCTCGTCGTCGACCGGGCGCTCGAGCAGGCGCGCCGGCACACCCACGGCGATGCGCCCCGCCGGCACGACCGCGCGCTGCGGCACCACGGCGCCCTCGCCGACCACGGCCCACTCTCCCACCTCGGCCCAGTCGCTGATCACGGCGCCCATGCCGATCACGGCGTAGTCGCCGATCAGCGTGACGTTGTGCACGACGGCTCCGTGGCCGACCGTCACCCAGTCGCCGAGCCGGCAGACCTCGCCGGGGCGCGCGTGCAGGACGCAGTTGTCCTCGAGCGCGCAGCAGTCGCCCACGACGATGGTGCCGTAGTCGCCGCGCAGGCGCGCCCCGGGGCCGACCCAGCAGCCGCGGCCGATGGAGACGTCACCGAACACGTCGGCCGAGGGGTGCACGTAGGTGCCGTCGCCGACGACGGGGGTCTTGCCGGCGTAGCTCGCCACCGTCATCGCCGGCCTCCCGCCACGGGGAGCGTCTCACTCACCGAGGCCGTCGCGCGCGCCGCGATTGCCGTGAGGTTCACGCCTCAGTCATCTCCCTCGCCGTCCCAGTACCCGCACGGCTCGATGCGAGTCAGGACCCCGAGCCCCGCGAAACCGATCTTGCGCGAGCGCGGGTAGTAGACCAGGTCGTGGCCCTGACGCTCACCGTACGCCAGGTAGACGAGACCATCGGCGCCGGCGCGGAAGGCGTGGGCGACGCAGCTCCCGGCGGGGCGCGCCACGACGTGCCCGGCCGACACGCGGTGCTCGGCCGGCTGCTCGGGCCGCGGCGCGTCGTAGAGGAGCAACGAGCCCTCGCCCTCGAGCACGACGAAGAGCTCCTCGTCGGCCGAGTGCACGTGCGGCGGCCAGCCCATCATGCCGGCGGGCACTCGCACGTGCTGCAGGCCGGCGAGCACCGCGCGCCCGCGCGTGAGCGCGCGGCGACGGAACTGCATGTCGGCGCGGCCCAGCTCGTCTTCGGGCACGTCCTCGAGAGCGACCATCCCGGGCAGGGCCCCTTCGGCGGGCTCGCCGTCGAGCTCGCCGGCGGCCGCCTCGCGGCCCCACGGGTGCGGCTCGGGGTTCGGTCGCGACCCAGCTCCTCCCGAGCCACGCGACGCCGGCTCGCGGCAGGCGGTCGAAGGCGGGCAGGGCGCGGGTGCCGAAGGCGAGCACGTCGAGGCCGGCCTCGCCGGCGATCAGGGTGTGCGCCGCGCCTCCCGCCGCGTGCACCAGGCAGTGACCGGCGCGCACCGGCGCGGTGCGGCCGTCCTGCCAGCTCTCGCCCTCGCCGCCGAGGACGAAGAAGACCTCCTCCTCGGCGTCGTGTACGTGCACGGGCGTGGAGCGCATACCGGCGTCGATGCGGATGCGCTTGACCCCGAGCGCCACGCTGCCCGCGGCGCGGCCGAGGTCGGCCCAGGAGCCGCCCATCGGCCCGACCTGCACGTGGCGCGGCTCGACCGCGTCCCAGTGGATCGTTGCCGGCGCTGCCATCGCTGTCTCCCTTCAGTCGACCGCCAGCATGTTCTCATATCCGCGGATGGACGGCCGCGACGGCGCGCGCCGCGCGGAGGTCGAGTCGCGGCCACGAAGGCGCGGGTGCGGCGTGGCTCGCGCGTGACGGCGGTGAGCCCGTCGTTCGCCGAGACGAGCGACGGCCGCGGCGGTGCGCCTACCGCACCGCCGCGGCCGTCGCGGTCAGCTGCTCCGTCAGGCTGAGGGCGTCTCCTCGCGGGCGGCGGCGCCTCCGGCGGGGTACCTGGCGCCGGAGCCTCGCCGCCGCTCACCTCGAGCGCACAGACCTGGCAGTACTCGGTCGAGCCCTCGATCAACGTGCCGCACTGCGCACAGTGATGGACGAGCTTGCCCGACCCGGCGTCGACCCCGGGCTGGGTCGACGGGGTGTGCTCGTGCGGCTCACCGGCGGACCGCTGAGGTGCCCTCGCCGGACGCCACCGGCGCGGGGGGCGCCGGCGGAGCGGGCGGCGCCGGTGGAGCGCCGGCGGCAGGAGCGAGCGGCGGCGCCACCGGCGGCTGGCCCGCGAGCGGGTCGGCCGCGGCCGCCCACTGCCTGCTGACCCGCGCCCGGCGCGCCCTCGGCGGGCTGCTCGGGGGCGGCGGGAGGCGCGGCCGCGGGCGCGGCATACGCCGGGCCGGCAGGCGAAGGCGCGGCCGCGGGAGGCACGTACGCCGTACCGCGCCGGCGAGGCAGGGGGCGGGGGGCGTGTACGCCGTACCGGCCGGCGGAGCAGGGGGCGCCGGCGGCGCGTACGCCCCACCGGCCGGCGGGGCGCCGTACGGCCCGGCGCCCGCCGCCGCCGGCGGCAGCCCGGCGAGGGCGTTCTCGACAAGTTGCACCTCGCCCGTCGCCTGGAAGTACATGGCGACGACGTACGCCAGCACCAGCGGGAGCAAAGGCCGGCCACGATGGACCCGACGACCGGGATCATGTTGAGGAAGCGAGGAGACCGCTGATGACGCCGAACGCGATCGAGGCGACGAACAGCGCGAGGAAGGTCATCCACCAGCCCGACCTCTTGACCAGCTCCTTGCTGCAGGCCGGTCGCCTCCCCGAAGCCCACGCGGTGGTCGACGACGGCGACGAGGGCGTACACCCAGAGCACGCCGAGGTAGATGGCGACCGGGATGCCGATGAAGGTGATGAAGAGCAGTCCCACGATGATGCCGACGAGGAGGTAGGTCGAGACGACGCTGACCGAACTGCCGGAAGCCGGCGAGACACGTCGCCGTACTCGGCGACCCGGCCCTCGCGCACGCGGCGCACCATGATGCTGACCATGCTCGCGTAGAACGGCACCGTGATGAAGATGACGATCAGGGCGACGAGGATCGAGCCGACAACGACCAGGGCCCAGTTGACGTCGCGGCGCCCGTGATCGTGCCGTCCTCGTTGTAGGTCCACTCGCCGCTCACTCCGCCGGCGACGATCCCCCGAGCAGGATCGCGGCCGGGATGCCCGGCGGCGAGCGCGGCCACGATCGTCGTCACGATGAGCGGTCCTATGTCCTTGGTGAACAGGCCCCACGCATGTCCGAAAAGCTTGCCGATGTCCATCGTGTTCCTCCCGCGCTGTCCTGCGCGCTCGTCGCCGAGACTCGGACGGGCCGTGCTCGGCCCGTCGTGGATGTATACGCCACACGAGCCTGTTACCCTAGTTGAGCGATGCCACACTGGACGCGCCGCCGATTCCTCTCCGCCAGCAGCGCCGCTGCCGTCGGCGCCGCCCTCTGGGCGGCGGGCTGCGGCGGCGAACCCGCCGCCGAGACGCCGCCCCTGCCCGAGCGGCGCACGGCCTCGCCGAGCCCCGCCGCGACCGGCGGCCAGGCCCCCGCCGACCAGCCGCCGCCCGCGCCCGCCGGCCTCGCCGTGGCCCGCGGCGACGACCCCGCTCGTACGACGACGGCGGCGCTCGCCGCCCTCGGCGGCATGTCCGCCTTCGTGCGCCGCGGCGACGACGTCGTCATCAAGCCCAACATCTGCAGCGGCGCCCACCCGCCCGAGTACGCGGCGACCACCAACCCCGACGTCGTCGGCACCCTGGTCGCCCTCTGCCGCGAGGCCGGCGCCGCGAGCGTCCGCGTCATGGACTCGCCTTTCGGCAGCCCCGCCGACGAGGCCTATCGCGTGAGCGGCATCGCCGCCGCCACCGAGCAGGCCGGCGGCGAGATGGTCTTCATGTCCCCGGCCCGCTTCCAGCGCTTCGCGATCCCCGAGGGCCGCGATCTCACGGAGTGGGACATCTACCGCGACGTGCTCACCTGCGACGTGCTCATCAACGTCCCCATCGCCAAGGACCACGGCCTCTCGCGCCTCACCCTCGGCGGCAAGAACCTGCTCGGCGTGATCCTCGACCCCGGGCAGCTCCACACCAACATCGGCCAGCGCACCGCCGACCTCGTGAGCGTCTGCCGGCCGACGCTCACGGTCGTCGACGCGGTGCGCATCCTCACCGCCAACGGGCCGACCGGCGGCGATCTCGGCGACGTCGAGCGTCGTGACACCGTCATCGCGAGCCCCGACATCGTCGCCGCCGACAGCTACGCCGCCACGCTCTTCGGCCTCGAGGGCGGCGACATCCCCTACGTGGCCGCCGCCTACGACATGGGCCTCGGCGAGATGGACCTCGAGCGCGTCGAAGTGCGGTCCGTCACCGCCTGACGACGGCCTCGTCATCGGCCCCCTGCTCCCCGCCGGGGCGGACGCGGCCGACGGCGACGCCGCGCTCGGGGCCGGTAGAATCGAGCCGATGCCCGAGACGCTGACACACCCGCCTCCGCCGTCCGGGGCGGCGGCCGAGCCGCCGGCCGGCACAACGGCCGCGCCGCACGCCGGCGCCGCGACCGTGCCGCCGGCCGAGCCGCGCCACCGCCACCTCGCCGCGTCCGCGCTCGCCGGCGCCAAGACGCGCCACGAGCGCATGATGGACGAGGCGCGGCGCATCATCGACGCCGGCAACGACCGCGACGTCGTCGTCCGCCTCACCGGCGGCCTCGCCGTGCGTCACTACGCCATCGACCTCGACTTCGCCGAGCGCGACTACTCCGACATCGACCTCGTCGGCCTGCGCCGCCAGGCGGGCGAGCTCCACGACCTCTTCGCCGACCTCGGCTACCTCGAGAACCTCTACGTCGCCCAGGCCACCGGCAACGGCCAACGCCAGTTCTTCAAGCCCGCGGACCAGCTCGAGTCGCGGGCCCACTTCGCCAAGCGCGGCGCCCGCTACCTGCCGGTCGTCACGAGCATCCCGCCCGCTGACCACATCGACGTTTTCCTCGACGCCATGCGCATGGACCACGTCGTCGAGATGCGCGAGCGCCTCACGCTCAACACCTACGCCATCCCCCCCGCCGACCTCTTCCTCTGCAAGCTGCAGATCTTCTACTTGAGCGAGAAGGACATCCACGACGTCGTCACCCTGTGCAAGGACGTCTACGTCGACTTCGAGGACCGCCCCGGGGTGCTCGACCTGCGTCACGTCGCCGAGACGTGCGCCGACGACTGGGGTCTCTACATCGACGTCATGTCGAACGTCGACACCGCGCTGGAGCGCCTCGACCAGTACGACCTCACCATCAACGACTTCACGCGCGTGCGCCGCACGCTCGAGCTTGCCCAGTCGATGATGACCGACGAGGCCAAGTCGCTCCGCTGGCGTCTCCGCGCCCGGGTCGGCAAGCGGCTCGCCTGGCGGCGCGAGGTCGAGGACACCGGCGGGCGCGGGCCCGCCGAGGCCGTCGGCGGGCCCGGTGAGGCCGTCGGCGGGCCTGGTGAGGCTTTCGTCGCGGTGCGCACGAAGGCGGGGCGGGCGGCCGGCTTCTAGCCGGCCGCCCGCCGTCCCCCAGCGCCGATCCGCCGGTCTCAACACTCCAAAGTGGAGTCTGGGACGAACACTGGTACTCCGTTTCGGCACCGGGTAGAATCCAGGTGACCCCGCGAGGGGGATCTGCAGCGTGCTCGAAAGGGGTGAGTCGTGGAGCCGATCGAGGTCCTTCGACGGGAGCACTCCATGGTCCGGGTCGTCCTCGACGCCGCCTCACGTGACCTCGACCGGGTCGCGAGGACGCGGGCGGCCGACGTCGCCGAGATCGAGCGGCTCATCGACTTCTTCCGCTACTTCGCCGACGTCTGCCACGACCCCAAAGAGGAGGATCTCCTCTTCTGCATGCTCCACCGCCGCGGCATGAGCTGGGAGACCTGGCCCCTCGACGAGCTGCTCAAGGAGCACGAGGAGATGCGCGTGATCCTCGACTCAACGGCCGACTGGCTGCCGCTCCTGCGGCAAGGCGAGCCGGCGGCGATCGACCCGCTGGTGCACAACCTGGGCACCTACGTCGCCCTCCTCGACGCCCACATCGAGAAGGAGGAGACCGTCGTCTACCCGCTCGCCCAGCGCTATCTCACGGGCGGCGACGTCGCGGAGCTGCGGCAGGCCTTCGACTCGATCGAAGAGGAGGAAGAGGAGGGCGTCCGCGACTACTACGCGGAGCTCGCTCACCGCCTCTCCCGCGCGGCCGTGCTCTGACGCGCCGGCGCACGGCCGGGACGCGCCACCACCGCGGCCGGCAGACGCCCCTCAGGGGCGCGCCGGCCACGGTGGTGGCGCGTCGATCAGCGCCCAGCCGATGGTCGCCTCCGCGCCGCGCACCTCGAGCCACTCCTCCTCCCCGAGGGTGGTCTCCGCCAGGGGAAGCAGCAGGTACTCCTCCTGCCGCAGCGACTCTGTGGCCGCCGCGAGGAGACGCCGGCAGGCGTCGGTCGCCGACTCGGCCTCACCGCCTTCGATGTCGCGGCGCGCCTCGGCGAGCAGCCGCACCACGTCGCTCTGCGCCTCGAAGAGCAGCCTGCCGACTTCGTCGCGACCGTGCCGGCGCAGGTGCGGGCACACAAGCTCGACGGCGCGCCGGTAGTGGCGCTCGAGGCCCCCGAGCAGCTCGAGCAGCCGGACGACGAGAGGCCGCACCCGGGCCCACTCCGCCGGCTCGCGCTCCATCGCCTCGACTGCGGAGCGCAGCATGCGCAGCACCTGCTCCGCGGCCGCGATCTCGCGTCGCAGGGTGTCCAGCGGGTGGCCGGGCCCGGATCCGCTGGCGCTCCCGGCATCGCTCGCGGCGGCGGCCGCCATGAGACGCGGTCCCGCCGAGACCCCCGGCCCGGCAGGCGTACCGACCCGCGGCGCGGCGGTCCGGCGCGGCGCGCGGGGGGGCCGCGCCGGGACGATGCGGGCCCGCGCCGCCCCCGACCCGGCGGACGAGGGCGGCCAGTTCGAGCAGATCGCGACCCTGCTCGAGCTGCTCGACGAGCGCCTCGAGGTCATCGGCCCCCTCGAGAGCAGACGCGCCTGCCTCGGCGCCCGTCCACCCGTCCGCGGCGCCGACCCGCTGCGCCTCGACCTGCAGGGCGCGCAGCAGCTCGTGGTGCGTCAGGTTCGCGCCGCGGGCCACGTCGGCGAGGGTCGTGATGCGATACCTCTTGGCGGCGCCGGCCGAGCCGGCGCCGGGCTCGCCGTGCGAGAGCAGCGCCTCGACGTACGCGCGCAGCTCGGGACAGCCCCCGAGCAGGTCGTGCACGGTGGTCTCGGCGCTCGGGGTCACGCGAGCCCTTCGACGAGACCGGGCGTGAGCTCGTCCAGGCGCTCCAGCACCACGTCGGCGCAGGCCAGCGCTTCGGCGTCGGGCGCGAACGCCGGGCTCGGCACGGCGACCACGACGAGGCCGGCGGCGGCCGCGGCGCGGAGCCCGTTCGCGGAGTCCTCGACCGCGACCGCCGCGGCCGGCGCCACCCCGAGCCGCCGACAGGCCTCGAGGTAGACATCGGGGGCCGGCTTGCCGACGGCCACGTCGTCCGACGACACCCGCACCCCGAAGTGGCCCTCGAGTCCCGCCGCGCGGAGGGCCGCGGCGATGACCTCGGGCGGCGACGAGGACGCGACCGCCAGCGGCCAGCGTCGTGCCAGCGCCGCCACAGCCTCGGGCGCCCCCGGCAGCACGGGCGGCGCGCCGGCGGCGTACGACGCCCGCAGCCGGCCCGCCACCTCGGCGATGATCGCCTCGTCCGTCAGGGGGACGGCGAATCGCCGCCGGATGTAGGCCGCCCACTGCCGCGAGTTGTCGCCCATGACGGCGCGCTGGTCGTCCTCCGTCCACGCGCCGCCGTGCTCGGCGACCAGGCCGCGCCGCACCTCGTGCCACAGGGGCTCCGAGTCGAGCAGCACGCCGTCCATGTCGAACACCACTCCCGCGACCGCCATGTCCGCCTCCTGACGCCTTCCGCGGCAGCCTACCATCGGCGGGCCGCGGCCGCGGCCGCCGGCTGGTGACGCTCCCGGGACGGTGGTATCCTGCCGCTCCCGAGTCCCCGTCCCACGACCCTGCCGCCATGAGCATCGTCAGCCTCCAGAACGTAGAGAAGGGCTTCGCCGGGCGCCGTCTGTTCACCGGCGTCAGCTTCGCCCTGGACGCGCGCGACCACGCCGTCCTCGTCGGCCGCAACGGCAGCGGCAAGACGACCCTGTTGCGCCTGATCGCCGGCACCGAAGAGCCCGACGCCGGCCTCGTCGCCCGCGCCCGCGGGCGGCGCCTCTGGCTGCACGAGCAGACGCCGGAGCTCGAGCGCGACCGGCCCGTCATCGACTACCTCGTCGAAGCCTTCGGCGAGACCGTCGAGCTCGAGTCGGCGCTGCGCGCCGCCGAGGAGCGCCTCTCCGGCCTCGGCGAACACCACGCCGAGCTGCGCGACGCGATGCGCGACTATCAGCAGCTGCAGCGGCGCTTCGAGGCCGCCGGCGGGTACGACTACCGCAGCCGGCTCAGCGGGGTCCTCGAGGGCCTCGGCCTGCCCGAGGACATGCTCGAGCGCCGGCTGCTCTCGCTGTCGGGCGGCGAGCTCACTCGCGTCACCCTGGCGCGGGCGTTGCTCGCCGACGCCGACCTCCTCCTGCTCGACGAGCCCACGAACCATCTCGACATCGACTCCGTGGAGTGGCTCGAGCGGTTCCTCGCCGAGTCGCCGCGCGCCTTCCTCCTCGTGACCCACGACCGCCGCCTCCTCGAGCGCGTCGGTCGCCGCGTGCTCTCCCTCGAGCACGAGCAGGTCGACGCCATGGCCACCGATTTCGCCACCTACATGCACGAGTACGAGGCGCGCATGGACCTGCTGCGGCGCCGTTACGACGAGGACCTCGAGAAGATCGCTCAGCTGCAGCGCTACTACGAGCGCTTCCACGCCAAGAAGAACAAAGCCAAGCAGGCGAAGGCGAAGCTCACCCAGATGGAGCGCATCCGCAGAGACCTGAAGGCGCCGCCCAAGAAGCAGGCGCGCTTCAGACTCGGCCTGCCGCAGCCGCGCCCGTCGGCCCGTCTCGTGCTCGAGGTCAAGGCGCCGGCCCTCCGCGTCGGCTCGGTCGAGGAGCCCGGCGGCCCGGTCACCCTGGTCCGCGACATCGACATCGTCGTCGAGCGCGGCGAGCGCCTCGCCCTCGTCGGCCCCAACGGCTCCGGCAAGACCACGCTGGTCGAGACCATCGCCGGCCTGCGCAGCCTGCCCGACGGCGCCGCCCACCTGGGCCACAACGTCCGCCCGGCCTACTTCTCGCAGCAGGGCCGCGAGCTCGACGAGGAGGCCACGGTGCTCGAGACCGTGCTGCCGCTCACCGGCCACGACGAGCAGCGCGCACGCAGCCTGCTCGGGCGCTTCATGTTCACCGCCGACGAGGTCGACAAGCCGGTGGCCGCGCTCTCCGGCGGCGAGCGCAGCCGTCTCCGCCTGTTGCGGCTGCTCGTCGGCGACGCCAACTTCCTCCTGCTCGACGAGCCCACGAACCACCTCGACATGGAGTCCGTCGACGCCCTGGCCGCGGCCCTCGTCGAGTACACCGGCACGCTGCTGCTCGTGACCCACGACCGTCACCTCATCGACCGCGTCGGCACCCGGGTGCTCGAGATCCACGACGACGCCCTGGTGCCGCACCTCTCTGCCGGGCGCTACTGGGAGACGCGGGCGGGGCGACTCGGGGGTGACGACGCCGGACTCGACGACGAGAAGGGCGCCGCCGGCCGGGGCGGCCGCACCGCGGCCGCCCCGGCCGGCGGCGCCGTCGCCCGCCAGCGCAGCCCGGAGGAGGCGCGACGCCATCGCGCCGCCCTGCGCGCCGCCGAGGCGGCGGTGCTGCGCGCCGAGCGCCGCCTGGGCGAGATCGACGCCGAGCTGGCCGAACCGGAGACGTACGCCGACCGCGGCCTGCTCGACCGTCTGCTCGACGAGCGGGCCGCCGTCGAATCCACACTCGAGCAAGAGTACGAGGAGTGGTCACGGCTCGTCGACGAGAACGAGGGCTAGTCCTCGTGCCCGAGCGCTCGCGGCGGCCGGGTGCGGACGACGCGGTTGGCGCCGCCACGGGCGCGGACGGGACGAGCGCCGCCACCGGCGCGGACGAGCCGACGGGCGCCGGCGCCGCGGCGGGCACACCCGGCGCTCCGCGCCTCCATCCGGCGACCGTGGCCGCGCTGCACCGGCGCGCGTTCGCGTGGTACGCCGACCACGCCCGCGACCTGCCCTGGCGGCGCACGGCCGACCCCTACGCCGTCCTCGTCAGCGAGGTCATGCTGCAGCAAACTCAGGTGAGCCGCGTCGTGCCCCGCTTCGAACGCTGGATGGCACGCTTCCCCACGCTCGAGGCACTCGCCGCGGCGACGCTCGGCGACGTACTCGCCGAGTGGTCCGGCCTCGGCTACAACAACCGCGCCGAGCGTCTGCGGCGCGCGGCGCAGAGCGTCGTCGCGGCGACCTCACCGGGCGTCGCGGAAGCCCCTCGGGCTGGCGCCCGGAGGCCGCGCGCTGCGACGCCCCCCCGAGCCTCTCTGCCGGTCACGCTCCCCGAGCTGCGCCGTCTGCCGGGGGTCGGCCCCTACACCGCGCGCGCCGTCCTCGTCTTCGCCCACAACGCGGACCTCGCCGCCGTTGACGCCAACGTGCGCCGTGTCCTCACGCACGAGCTCCGCCTGCCGCACGACCTCTCCCCCGCCGCCCTGCAAGCGGTGGCCGACCGCGTGCTGCCGCACGGCCGCTCGCGCGACTGGCACAACGCGGTGATGGACTATGGCGCCGCCGTCCTCACCGGGCGCGCGACCGGCGTCCGCGCCGTCCGCCGGCAGGCGCCGTTCGAGGGCTCGCGCCGCTGGTACCGCGCACGCGCCCTGCGTCTCCTGGTGGACGGCGGTGCCGCCGACGTCGACAGCGCTCGCCGCCACCCTGCAGCTGTCGCCGGAGAAGGCCGCGGAGATCGTCGCCCTGCTGGAGAAGGACGGCCTCGCGCGCCGACGAGGCACCCGCGTCACCGTGGCCTGACGGCCGCGCGGGTAGTCAGCCCGCGAACGCGGGTACGTTCGCCGCAGACGGACGGGAGGGAGCGATGCGCTACGAGGTCGAGGTCGTGCGGGTGCCCGAGCAGACGCTGGCCGTGCTCGGCGGGCGCGGCGCCATGAGCGAGATCGGCGCCCGCATGCGCCGACTGCGGACGATCCTCGCCGCGGCGGGCCTCGTCGCCGAGGGGCCCATCATCGGCCGCTTCTACGAAGAGACACGCGACGGCGAGACACTTGACTACGACGTCTGTCTCGCCGTCGCGCCGGCCGCCGACGGCTCGATCCCCGACCGCATCGACGAGGCCCGCGGCGAGCTGGTGCCCGCACACCACACGCTGGCGACGAGGCACATTGGGCCGCGCGACCAGATGGACGACGCCGTCGCCGCCCTGCACGAGGCGCTGGGCGCCATCGGCTACCGCGCCGCCGGACCGCTCTGGGAGGTGTACGTGGCCGGCGCCGCCGAAGGCCTCGAGCCGGCCGCCTTCGTCACCGATCTGAGGCTGCCCTACGCGCGCTGAGTGCGGCGCGGCGGTGACGAGACGTGAGCCTCAGCCCGAGTGAGCCGCAGTCCGAGGAGCCGCAGGGCGACCGCACCTCAGCGCGGGTCGCGAACCAGGGCCATGAAAAGCGGCGCGCCCGAGCTCTCCTCGGCCAGCACGACCAGGAACGGGCGGTCGGCGCGCACCGCGAACGTCTCGACCGGCATGCTCGTGACGCCGACGACCGCGCCGGTCGCCGCCGCCGCCTCGACGCCCTCCTCGTCCAGGTCGAGGTTCGCCTTGTGCAGGATCGCTTCCACGTACACCCTCCCCCCGGCGTCGGCGATGCCGGTGAAGTCGGCCTCGTCGGGCGAGAAGGCCTTCACGATGCCGAGCGCCTCCAGGTGCTCCTTCAGGCGCTCGGACTCGTACTCGAGACTCAGGCGCGGCACGGCGAGGCTGCCCTCCACGGGCGTCGCCGTGTCGAGAAGGGTCCGGTAGCCGCCGTCGCCCAGCGCGCGTGCGGCGTCCTCGGGGGTATGAGCCCCCTTCGGGACCACGATCCACACCGTCACCGGGCCGTCGGTGTCGAGCGCGACGGCATCGTAGACGGCGGTCGAACCGTAGCCGGCCTCCAGCCGTGACTGCATCATCGGCACCTCGACCGCCGCGCGCCCCTGGAGGGTGAACGGCTCCCTCCGCGTGAGCTCGGGGTCGAAGTGCTCCCACTTCACCTTGAGGTAGACGGTGTTCACCAGGGTGAGGATGGTGGCCTCGGAGAAGTCGCCGGGGCTCACGAGATCGGTGATGCGGCCCGCGGTGCGCTTCTCGACCCAGCTGTTGACCTGCGTCCGCCGCCTCAGCCGGGTCGCCCGGGAGCTCGCGCATGTCGGCGGCGAAGTAGTCGCGGTTCGTGTCGATGAAGTCGGGCACGAAGGGGACGCCGTCGCGCAGCCACAGCGAGTTGGCGATGCTGACCTTGGAGCCCTCGCCGGCCTGGGCGCTGGTGATCAGGTCGGCCCAGGCCTGTCCCAGGGCGGTGCCCGTCAGGCCTTCGAGCGCGAGCGCCCGCTCGATCTCGGCGGCCGTCTCCCCCTCGGCACCCGTGAGGAGCATGGAGAGGACGGCGTGGATCGAGGCCGGCGAGATGACGACGTTCCCGCTCGTCGCCGCCGCCTCCTTCGTCAGCAGCGCGAAGCCGAAGGCGGCCAGCGGGTCGCTGAGCGCCCCGGCCTCGGAGACCAGAGGATCGGCCCGGCCTTGCTCGGGAAGCGCCGGGGCGGCCGGCGAGTCCTCACCGAGCGTGAACACGAGGGCGAGCCCCGCCGCCAGCACGGCGCCCGCCAGCAGACTCAACACCATGACGCGTCGCATCTCACCCTCCCGGTCCGGACACGCAGGTCCGGATGCGCACTCTCTCGCGGAGCCGCGCCCGCCCGTGCGCACGAGGCGGCGGCGGTCCCGCGCTCAGACACCGAGGGAGACGCACGCCGGCCGCGGGAGGTTCGGGCCAACGGCGGGCGCGGAAGGTGAGGGGTCGCACCGGCCGCGCCGGTCGGTCCGCCGCGCCGGTCGGTCCGGCCGCGCCGGTCGGTCCGGCCGCGCCGACACGGGCCGCGGCGCGTCAGGTGCGGAACATCGTGAGCAGCATCGTCAGGGCGGTCTCCGCCTGGACGGCGTGGCGCAGCTCGGCCGGCATGTAGTACAGGCTGCCGGGCCCGGCCTCGTGAGCCGCCCCATCCAGCACGACCCGCCCCCTGCCCTCGAGGACGTGGATGACGGCGGGAACGCTGGCCGTGTGCTCCGACAGTTCCTGCCCCGCGGCGAAGGTGAACAGCACGATCTTGTGGTGCTCGTTCTCGACGATCGGCTTGCTCACGATGCCGCCTTCGGCGACCTCGCGCAACGCCGAAAGGTCGGCGACGACGGGCTGGTCCGGCATGGGGGACTCCTCTCCGTGCGGGCTACCCGAGCCCCTCGGGCCTCGGCTCAGGCGAAACGATACCCGGCCCGCCGCGGTGCCGACCTTGACGAAGGTCACGGCGCCGGCGTTTGACGCATGGCACTGGGCCGGTATATAGTTCGTGACGCAAGTTACAAGCTCTACTATTTTGAGGGAGGGTCGCCATGACGAACCGTGTGCTGCTCCTGATCAATCGCGTGCTGGACGGCGCCGGCGAAGCCGTGCGCACCCCTTCCGGCGTGAACCCGCACGTGCTCAGCCGCTACGCCCCTCGCGGTCCGAACGGCGAGCTCGACTTCTTCGGCAACGAGGTGTCGCCGCGCATCACGCAGCGATGAGCTCTGGGGAGCGGCCCGTCCGCTCCCGGTGAAGCCCCCAGAACCGCGAGCGGCGTCCCCCCCGCCGCAGACGGTCACAAGGCCTCCCGTGCCCCGGTACCGGCCCCTGGATGCCGGGGAACCACCAACACGGGAGGCCTTCCCCCTTCTTGACCCCGGTGCGCCCGTACCCCGGTGCCCTCAGTCCACTGTAGCGATCCCCCAGCGACGCGGAAACGATCGGCCCGCTGCGACGACGACCACGGTGCTCTCAGGCGCCGGGCGTCGAGGGCCGCGAGGAGTCCCTCCGGAGGTCGCGGCGGGGAGCGGCGCGGAGGCGGTCAGCCCAGGCCGCGCCGCGTGCCCGTTTGACGGCGCTGCGGCCGAGGGCATATGCTTTGTGCCGCACGACACAATACAGGCTATTTATCGCGAAAGGGTAGTGCCATGACGGTCCGAGTCCTCCCCACTCTCAAGCGTTTCATCGAGGGTAAGGCCGACGCTCTGGTGAACGCGTCCGGCTCCGCGCGCACGCGTCTGCGTGCCAAGGACTTCATGTACCAGGACCTGACCGGGAGCGCCCGCCGCTTCACTCTCTGAGCGTCACCCCGCATCGCTCGCCGGCGCCGGGATCCGACCCCCCGCGCCGGCGGCCTCTCGTGGCTCCCGCGTACCGAGCCCGCCGGTCACAGGCTGAACGGCCGACCGCCGGGCGGGCTTTCGCGCGCGTCCTCCGCGGCTATTCGCCGTCGAAGTACGACGGGTAGCGCCGCACGGCCGTCTTGCGGCGCTGGTAGGTGTGCGCCAGCTCGAGGAAGATGCCGACGTCGCGCTCGAGGTCGCTCTGCGTGCCGTCGAAGTAGAAGATGCGGATCGGCATGCCGTCGAGGGCGCGCTGCACGACGGGGTAGATCGCCTCGGTGACGATGCCGTTCATGCAGGTGAACGGGCTGATGTCGATGATGCCGTCGGCGCCCTTCCGGTGCATGTAGATCGCACTTGCCCGTGCTCAGCACCATCTCGCCCAGGGCGCCGGTGTAGGGCAGGTACGGCTTGCTGAGCTCGAGCACCTCGCGCACGCTGTGCGGCTCCTCGTACCCGGTGAACTCGCCCTCCCAGGTGCCGTAGAGCGCCTGTTCGTCGCCGTGCATCACCTTGGTGCGGATGTAGCGCCCCAGGTTCTCGCCCGTGTACCTGCGGCCCTGGTCGAGCAGGCGGCGCCGGTGCTCGTCGTCGACGTACCAGACCCACTCGCCGATGTCGGCCAGCCAGCACTCGCCGCCCTGCTCCTCGACCAGCCTGACCAGGTCGAAGTTGGAGAACGTGTTGTGGCGGCAGAAGATCTCGCCGACCACGCCGATGAGCGGCCGGGTGCGGTCGTAGCGCACCGGCACCCGGCCGAAGCGCTCCCGCGAGCGCGTGAGCGCCTCGCGCGTGCGCGCCAGGCGCTCCTTGTCCGACACCTGTGACGGCGCTGATCGCCTCGCCGACGTCGGCGAGGCTCTGCGTGGTAGACGGCGTCGGTCGCGCCCTTCTCGAGCTCGTAGGGCCGCGTCTTGAGCAGCGCCTTCATGAGGATGTCCTGGCTGATGACGGCGCGCCAGGCGGTGCGGATCAGCGACTGCGAGTGCTCGCCGATCGACGCGTAGCCGTCGTTGGAGGTGATGGTCATGATCGGGACGTCCTCGTAGCCCAGCTCGTCGAGCTTCGTCCTGATCAGGGTGAGGTACTGCCCGAAACGGCAGGGCCCGTTGGCCGTCGGCATGAGGAAGGCGACGTTGTCGCGCCCCTCGTCCTCGATGATGCGGAGGAAGTCGCCCATGGTGATCTTCTGCGGGTAGCACTCGTCGCCCGAGGTCACCTTGCCGCCGAGCTCGAGCGTACGCGCGTCGGAGTCCGTGGTCGTCGTCGCCTCGACGCCGATGGAGCGGATGGCGGCGGCCAGCAGGTACGACCCGCCGTAGGGCATCTGCGGCAGGTACAGCGTGCGGCCCTGGAGGCCGAACGCCTCGACCAGCTTCTGGAGCTTCGGGTCTGTGGCTCGTCGCCTCAGACACGGCCGAGCGGCACCTCCTCGGCGGCCGGCGCGCACGGCCGGCTCGTCGCCCTGCGACCACCAGCGCAGGAAGCCCTTGCTGTCGAGATAGGCCTCGCAGCGGGTCATCGCCCCGGCGTCGTTCTGGTGCTCGTCGAACTGCAGCGTGAGGAACGGCTTGCCCGAGGCCTCGCGCACGTAGTGCTTGATGTAGGAGTCGGGGCCGCACTTGAAGTTGGTCAGGTAGATCAGGTGCAGGTGCTCGCGGTCGTGCACGAAGCGCGCCGCCTGGAGGATCTTGCGCCCGTAGTTCCAGTACATGTTGGGGACGATGTCGCTGACGTCGAGGCCCGCGAGCGGCAGGAAGTCGAGCGGGATCAGGTTGACCCCGTAGAACTTGCGCAGCTTGCGCGGGATGTCCATGTTGACGCCCTTGTCGTACATGTTGTACGGCCGGCCCATGAGGACGATGCCGAGCTCGCCGGCCGCCTCGAGAGTGGCCAGCGCCTCGGCGCCGGCGGCGGCGAGACGGTCACGGAAGGCGTCGTGGGCCGCGGTGGCGGCGTCGAGCGCCGCGGCCACCCGCGACTTGTCGACGCCGAGAGGGCCGGTGAGCTCGGAGAGGTCGCGCAGGAGGCCCTCGCGCCCGTCGCGGAAGCGCACGCGAGGGCTCAGGATCTTCTCGATGTGGTCCTCGATGCGCGGCGCCCGGCGGATGACGAAGGGCAGCGTCTGGCCCCAGGGGCAGGCGTGCGAGTTGAACTGCGGGAACTCGGTCTCCTCGTTGACCACGTTGGGCACGAAGACCCAGTCGACGCCCTCGCGCAGGAGCCACTCGACGTGCCCGTGGGCGACGCGGATCGGGAAGCAGGGCTCGGCGACGGTGAGGTCGACGCCCGCCTCGCGGATCGCCTTGTCGCTCTCCGGGGAGAGCACCGGGCGCAGCCCGAGGTGGGCGAAGAACGTCGCCCAGTACGGGCAGCCGGTCGTAGGTGTACATGGCGCGCGGCAGGCCGACCGTCGGGGCCGCCGCGCCGGCGCGCTCGACGGCGGCCCGGTACGGCTCGAGCATCGCCTCTTCGCGCAGCGCGATGAGGTCGGCGATGACCGGCTCCTTGTCGACCTTGGCCGGCTTGCGGTAGCGGTCGGAGCATTTGTCGCCCCAGTACGTCTTCGTGCCCTCCACGGTGAACTGGCGCACGTCGCACTCGTTGGTGCAGCCCTTGCAGACGAAGTCGACGACCGTGTAGTCGACCTCGTCGAGATCCCAGCCGCGGAAGGTCGTCGGCTCGCCGGTGCGCTGGGCGCGCTCGCGGGCGAGCAGCGCCATGCCGAGCGCGCCCATGACGCCGTTGTAGGGCGGCACGACGATCTCCTTGCCGAGGATCTGCGAGAAGGCCGCGGCGACGGAGTCGTTGTAGGCCGTGCCGCCCTGGAAGAAGATGCCGTCGCCGACCGTGCGCTCGCGCACCAGCCGGTTCAGGTAGTTGTAGGCGATCGAGAAGGCGAGACCGGCGACGAGGTCCTCCTTGCGCGCGCCGCGCTGCTGGAAGGCCATGACGTCGCGCTCCATGAACACCGTGCAGCGCTCGCCGAGGCGGATCGGCGCCGCCGAGGAGAGGGCCAGCTCGGCGAACTCGCCGATGATCTGGATGCCGAGCTTCTCGGCCTGCTCCTCGAGGAACGAGCCCGTGCCGGCGGCGCAGGCCTCGTTCATGGCGAAGTCGACGACGATGCCGTCCTGCAGGGAGATGAACTTCGAGTCCTGGCCGCCGATCTCGAAGATCGTGTCGACCGTGCGGCCGATCTGCCGGGCGATGAAGTCGGCGCCCGTCTTGTGGGCGGTGATCTCGTCGGTGACGAGGTCGGCCCCGCGTGAGCTCGCCGATCAGCTCGCGCCCGGAGCCGGTCGTGCCGACCCCGCGCAGGCGGATGCGGTCGCCGAGCTCGTCGCGGATCTCGGCGAGGCCCTTGTTGACGACCTCGACCGGGCGCGCGTCGGTCTTGGTGTAGATCTCCTTGAGCACGTCGACCCTGCTCGTCGGCGACGACGAGGTTGGTCGAGACCGAGCCGACGTCGATGCCCAGGTAGACGTCGACCGGCAGCGTCTCGGGCCACTCGTAGGGCGTCGCCATGTCGCGCAGCAGGCGCACGCGCTCCATCGACGAGCGGTTCGGCGACCGGGAACTCGGCGGCCGGCAGGCGCCCCTCGTCGAGGGCGACGGCGCCGCGCTCGCGGGCCTCGCTGCGCTCGGCCTCGAGCAGCGCGGCCCCGACGGCGCCCATGCGAGGAGTGGTACTCGGGCACGATCAGGCCGCCGTCGTCGAAGCCGAAGGCCTCGCGCAGGGCGCGCACGGCGCCCTCGTTGGCGGCGACCCCGCCGATGAACGCCACCGGCGGCTCGACCAGCTTGCCCTTGGTGATGGCGCCCTTGAAGTTGCGGATCACGGCGTCGCAGAGGCCGCGCAGCACCTCGGGCGGCTCGTAGCCCTTCTGCTGGGCGTGGATCATGTCGCTCTTGGCGAAGACGCTGCAGCGCCCGGCGATGCTGGCCGCCTTGCCGGCGCCGAGCACGATGTCGCCGACGTCCTCGATCTCGTAGAGCAGGCGGCTCGCCTGCTGGTCCATGAAGGAGCCGGTGCCGGCGGCGCAGTCGCCGTTGCTCTGGTAGTCGGCGATGCCGACCGAGCCGCCGTCGCAGGCCGCCTCGAGGCGGATGAACTTGGAGGTCTCGCCGCCCATCTCGAAGACGGTGACGACGTCGGGGTGCAGGGCGGCGACCCCGCGGGTGATGGCCTTGAACTCGTTCTCGAAGTCGGCCTCGAGCGCCTCGCCCACGAGGCGGCCGCCGGAGCCCGTCACGCGCACGCCGGCGATGGCGCCGTCGGGCAGGGCGGGGCGCAGGTCGTCGAGGAGGCGCTGGACGGCCTCGCTCGGGCTCCCCTTGATGCGCCGGTAGGCGACGACGAGCAGCGGCCGGCCGTCGACCAGGGTGAGCCCGTCGGACGGGGCCTGGAAGAGGGCGGCGTGGTCGCGCAGCAGCCGCTCGTACAGCCCGACGTCGTCGGCACGGCCCACGAGGGCGGCCTTCAGACTGATGCAGCCGATATCGATACCGAGCCAGGTCATGGGGGTGACATCGAGCCTCCGCGAGGGGTCACTGCCGCCCGGTAGCGTACCCGCCCGCGGCGGCCCGTCGCAACCGGGAAGCAGGACGGCGGCGGTCCGGCTTCTCGACCGGCCTCCGGGGCGCGCGGCGACCCGCGGCGAGCGGGCGAAGACGGCGGCGGCCGCTCCGGGGGCCGCGGAAGGTCGGGGGCCGCGCACCCTCGTAGAGGTGGCGCCGCTTCGGCCCGCCGCGGCGCGATCGTGCACCCCGGCGGACGCGTGACGTCATCCCCCCTACCCCATCGTCGACCTTCGCGGCCGGGCGGCGCGCCCGTAGCATCGGTGGCGCGCCGGCCGGCGTCATCGGCACTCACACGACAGGGGGTCACCCGTGGACCAAGCCACCCCGCTCACCAACAGCGAGCGCCGCGACGACGTCGCCTACCTCGCCGAGTCCTTCGCCGCCGCCGCCCGCCGACCCACGCCCGTCCTCGACGACGAGGCCTGCGCGCGGTTCGCCGAGGCCGACGCCGACGAGCAGGCGAGTCTCTTCTTCACGCTGCTCTGCTACGGCGCCCTCGCCGCCCAGCCGGCGCCCGAAGCCGTCGTCGACGCCGACTGGCGGCGCTTCGTCGACGCCGACGTCGTCGGGCGCGTCTTCGCCGGCGAGTTCGACCTGCGCGACTACGCCATCGACCCGCCGGTCTCGCGCAGCGACAGCAAGGGCAAGATCATCGACTTCGTGCGCCTCGCCGAGACGCGCGACACCTGGTCGCGCCTGCTCCCGCAGCCGGCCGAGCCCGAGGTCGTCGTCGACGTCCTCTACGCCGCTTCCGGCGGCGCGCTCAAGTCGCGCGCCTTCTGGGTCGTGCGCGAGATGCGCCGCCTCGGCCTCTGGCATGAGGAGGCGCTCGACCGCTTCGCCTTCGTGCCCGACGGGCGCGTGCGCAAGCGCTCGGTGCGCATGGGGCTGATCGACCTCCCCGAGAAGGCCGACACCTTCGCCGACATGAAGGCCGTCTCCCGCGCCCTGCACGCCGTCATGCGCCTCAACGGCGACGGCGCCGCGGGGTTCGACCTGCCGGTGAGCTGGGCGGCGCAGCGCTGCGAGCTCTGCGACGCCGCCCGCATGGCCTCGTGCCCCGTGCCGCACTGCCGCTGGCGGCGCAGCCACGCGGCGGCCTGACGACGGGGCGGGCCGGTCGCGTCCACGCCGGCGCGATCGCCGCGTGAAGGCGGTGCGGCCGGTCGGGTCGCGGCGCACGAGCGAGGCCGGAGCGGGCGGGTATCCGCCCGCTCCGGCCTCGCCGTCACAGCACCGTGATCACGCACCTCTTGACTTCGTACTGCGGGTTGCCGGCCTGGTCGACCGCCTTGAAGGTGGCGATGTACTTGCGCCGCGCCGGCGGCGTCCAGGCGGCGACGTGCGTCACGCCGGTGGTCACCCAGCCGAGGTAGAGCATCTTCACCACGACGCCGTCGCTGGCCCGCGCGATGGTCACCGTCACCTTGGCCGTCGGGCTCCAGGCGTCGGACACGCTGTAGCGCATGCGCACCGTCGAGCCCAGGGTCACCGCTGCGGTCAGCGGCGCCGTGATGCGCGGCTTGGTGCGGTCGAGCGTCACGTTCTTGGCGACCGTCGAGGCTCCGAGCGCGCCGACCGCCTCGACCCGGGCGCGGTACACCTCGCTGGCGAGGGCGAGGCCGGCGTCGTCGAGCCCGTCCCAGGTCACGCCGTGCACCCCGGCGGCGAGCTCGCCGAGCTCGAGCGTGCGCACGACGACACCGTCGAGCAGGATCAGGGCGCGCGTCGTCGCCGGGCGCGTGAGCGTGAACCCCAGCAGCGTCTCGTCCTTCACCGCGTCGCCGTTGGGCGAGAACGAGGGTGGCGCGGGCGTGAGGTAGCCGACCGTCAGGTCGAGCCGCACGGGCAAGACCGTCACGCCCGTGTTGCCCGCCGGGTCGCGCACCTCGAGCTTGACCTGGTAGGCCCCCTCCGGCGCGCGCTTGAGCACGTCGTCGACGGGGATCTTGCCGTCCCACGGCACGGTCACGCGCGTCGTGCCGACGCTCTTCCAGCCGACGAGCTTGATCAGGAGCGTGCCTGCCTCGTCGAGCACCGAGACCCGCATGACGACCGGCTCGGCGCACTTGAACTTGAGGCGGGCGGTGTCGATGAAGGCGTCCCCGTTCGGGCTGAAGAACTGGGACCCCATGGCGCACTCGACCGGCACGGGGGCGGCCGTGTCGACCACGACCTCCATCGTCGCGGCCCGCGCCGTCCCCTGCGGGCTCGTCGCCGAGACCACCATCCGGTACGGGCCGTCGGGCACCACCGTGCCGGCGTCCGACATCCCGCCCCAGTCGGTGGAGACGTACTGGCCGCGGCCGGTCTTGGTGCGCACCACGGTCCCGTCGGCGGCCTTGACCTGCAGCGTCCAGTCGAGCACTTCGGAGCCGACGAAGCTCAGGGTGAGCCCGTCGCGGAAGTCGTCGCCGTTGGGGCTGATCACCGTGCGGGTGACCTTCACGTTGTAGATCTTCGGCAGCCCCATGCCGCCCACGGTCTTGCGCACGGCGGGCAGCAGCGCGTAGAAGGCGTCTCCCGGGCAGGCCGTGTAGTTCGCGTTGCGGTGGCCGGAGATGACGTTGAAGGTCACGGTCGAACCCTCCGTGTACTTCTGCGTCGCATAGCAGACCATCTCGGCCTTCGCCACGGGGTTGATGTGGTGCACGTCGAGCTTCCACGCCAGGAGGCGCTTGAGCGAGGTCATGGCGGCGCTCGGCGGAGTCACGGTGCCGAAGCTCCCGATGACCGAGATGCCGGTGCTCGAGGTGTTGAACCCGTACGTCTGGGCGCCGATCGGCGCGTTGGTGATCCCGCCGTAACGGCCCTCGTAGATGACCCCGTAGCGGTCGATCAGGAAGTTGTAGCCGATGTCGCTCCAGTCGAGCGCGTGCGTGTGGTAGTAGTAGATGCCGCGCACGATGGCCGGGGCGTCGGCGGCCGAGTACGAGTTGCTCCCGGCGGTGTGGTGCACGAAGGCCATCTTGAGGGGCGCGAAGTCGGGGCTGCCCGTGCGCCAGTCCTCGTTGGCCCCCCACTGGCTGCGCAGCATGATGGCCGGCTTCGTGGTCATCGCCTGCGCCTCGGGTGCCGGGGTGAGGCCGCCGAGCGTGCAGGCGACGCTCCGCGCCGCGTTCGTGAGCGTGTCCGCCAGCGTCGCGTCACCGCTCGTGTTGAGGAAGACGAGGCGCGGCCCCGGCACCCGGCGACGGGTCCCGTCCGCCGCCGTCACCGCGACCTGCACGAAGCGCGCCTCGCCCAGCCAGACCGGGTCGGTGAAGGCGCGCGGGGCCTGCCCGCCCTCCTCGGCGACGCGCTCGACGGGCGCCGCGACCCACTCGCCCCAGGAGCGGCCGTCGGCGCTGGCCCTGAAGTGCACGGTGAGCGCGTCGACGCCGGCGGCGTCGTCGCAGAGGAGGCCGACCATCTCGTAGCGCATGCCGGCGTCGATGCGACTCACGGCCGCGCCGGCGGGCGGCGCGTCCGTCACCGCCGCGGGGTCCGCCGCCGCGTCGGCCAGCTTCTCTGCCGTCGCACCGGCGGCCGCCTCGGCGGCCGTGCCGCCCGCCGCTTCAGCGGCGCGCGTGACGATGAGGGGGTCTTCGGGGGCGACGGTCTTCGCCCGCACCGGCGGCGCCGTGAGCCACGCGGCCGCAGCGGCGCTGACGCGCGGCACCGACCACAGGGCGCCCAGGGCGAGGCCGGTGACGATCGTGACGGCCGCGAAACGACGGGCGCGGCCGGAGATGGCGGACGTCGCTCTCATGACTCCCCCTCAGTGTCGACAGCTGCGGCGGCTTGCCTTAGCCGCTCTTCGGCCCCGGAGAGCGCGATTCCTCCGTGCGGGCGCGGACCTCCGCCGGCGGGCGGGCGCGCGGACCTCCGCGTAACGGGCGGGGGCGCCGGCGCTGCGCGCCGGCGCCCCCGCCCCAGGCCGCGTCAGTGGACGCCGACCGTCTCGTCATCCATCGTCTCGGCCCCGAGCGCACTGCGGCTCGCCACCGGGCCGTGCCCGTTGCCGCCGGCCTCGCGCCCGGCGACGTAGCAGTCCCAGACCGGGGCGTAGACCCGGTCGACCTCGGTCGAGTACTCGTCGATGTCGCGGCTCAGCTCGGTGAAGAGGCTCTCCGCCCCGGGGTGCGTCGGCCGGGCTCCGGTGAGCGCCATGATCTCCCGCGACTGGTGGGGGTTGTCGATGAGCATGCACGGCTTGAACAGGTTGTGGCTGAACGGCTGCCGGCTGCGGATCTCGCGGAAGAAGGGCGAGTTGAAGGCGTCGGCGAGACTCGTGTCGCGGATGTTGTCGGTGGCGAAGTGGGTGAAGATGCAGGGCTCGACCCAGCCCTCGCTGTCGATGTGCATGTAGTGCTTGCCGGCGATGCAGCCCTGGACGTACGGCGCGTCGCCCCAGAAGTCGACCGTGAAGATGGGCTTCGTGTCGCGGAGGCGCCAGATGCCCTCGCGGAAGGCGTTGCGCTCCTCCGCCGTCAGCATCGGCGCCACGCTCGGGTCGCGGCCGATCGGCATGTAGAGGAAGTTCCAGCTGAGCACGGCCCCGCGGGCGACGAGCGGGTCGACCCACTCGTCGCTGACCAGCATGCGCCAGTTGTCGCGCGTCACCGTGGCCGAGTAGCCGTAGAGCACGCCGCGCTCGCCGAGCAGGTCCATCATCGCGAGGAGGTGGCGGTAGACGCCCTTGCCGCGGCGCGCGTCGGTCGACGCCTCGTCGCCCTCGAGGCTGAGCATGGGGGCGACGTTGCCGAGCCCGGCGAGCTCGTCGACCAGGCGCTCGTCGAGCAGCGTGCCGTTCGTGTACACCTGGAAGTAGCACTCCTGGTTCGCCGCCGCGAGATCGAGCAGCCCGTCGTACATGAACGGTTCGCCGCCGAGGATGGTGAAGAAGTAGACGCCCATCTCGTTGGCCTGCTCGACGATGCTCTGCAGCAGCTCGGGCTCGAGGTCCTGGTCGGGGGAGTACTCACCGGCGAAGCAGCCCGCGCAGCTCAGGTTGCAGCGCATGGTCGGGCTGATGAGGATCGTCGTCGGCGCCCAGAGACCCGGGGCCTGGGCCATGAACTCCTTCCGCTTGGCGACGCCGCGAAGAAGCGTGTTGATGATAAGGCACTCGATGAAACGCTCGCGGCACTTCGGACTGAGGTCCCGGCTCACGTGGCGGGCGATGCCCAGGGCGGGGTGATCCGCCTCGATCTGGCCCTTGACGTGACGAACGACGCCCTTGTACTCGTCGGGGGTGACCTTCTCGGCCAGCTGCATCGTACGCAGGATCTTCTTCTTGTCGCCGCTGCCGGCCATCTTCAGCATCTCGTTGATGATGCGTCGCTGCACGCTGCTGTAGAGGCCCGATGTGCGGCTCATCGCACCCTCCCTCCCCTCCGCGCGGCCGCGCCCTACGGTCGCGCGGTGACGTCGTCGGCGGTGCACGGGCACGACCAGGGGCGCCGCCGCGGCCCGGACCGCGCCCTCGGCCCGCCGGTGCCCTCGGCCCGCCCGTGCAGGCGGCCGGTGTGCAAAGAGTCTACCACCCGAAGGGCCGCCCGAGCCTGTTGCGTGCCCGCCGTCGCACCGAACGGGTGCCGGCGGCCTCGAGGCGGCGGTACGGCGAGTGTCGCAGCGGGCGTGCCGGCGGGTGCCGGCGGGCGCTCAGGCGTACGCCGGCGGGCGCCGCAGCCGGGCCCGTCGCCCGGGCGGCTACACGTACCCTGCCAATTCGTCTAAGGAGTCAGGCACGCGCGCCGATACAGACACAGAGCGAGAAGGGCAAACCTGTCGTGAGGCAGGGACGCAAAGCCAGAGGTCTTGGATGCTCAAGATAGCTCGGTTGCCGAATTCAGACACCGTGGTCTTCTGCCTCCACCCCTTGCCGCGCACTCCCGCCTCCCGGGCATCCTGAGACCGGTCGCCCGCTCGGCGCCCGGACGCGGGCGACGAGAGGAGCCCCCCGAGTGGAGGCGAGTGAGATGAGAAGGCACATCCTTACCCTTGCGGTCCTGGCGCTGCTGTGCGCCGCCGTCTGGCCGGCGGCCGCGGCGGCCGGCGACCAGGGGCTCGGCGCCGCCGTCGACGAGAGCGTCGTCGTGGCGCTCGACGCCGCCGAGGGCGAGGCGGTGCCCGTCATCGTGTTCGCCCCCGGCCACCTCGGCGACGTCGGCGCGCAGCTGCCGAAGGGCGTCGAGGTGACGGAGCTCGCCGCCGTCGACGCCGTCGCCGTGTGGCTGAGCGCGCGGCGAGATCGCCGAGCTCGGCGACGAGCCGTGGGTCGAGTACATCGTCGCCGACAACCCCGTCTACGGGATCGGCGTCGCCGCGATGGACGTGACCAACCTCGCCATCGGGCTCGGCGACCTCGCCGCGCTCGGGGCCGACGCCCCCGCCGGGCGCGGCGTCACCGTCGCCGTGATCGACAGCGGCGTCACCGTGCACGACGACCTCGGCGACGAGCGCCTGGTCGGCTGGCGCGACTTCGTGAAGCGCCGGAAGGAGCCGTACGACGACGCCGGCCACGGCACCTTCGTCGCCGGCCTCATCGCCGGCGACGGCAGCGCCTCGCTGCCGCTCGACGAGGGCGGCTTCGCCACCGTGCAGTTCCGCGGCGTCGCACCGGCCGCCGACATCGTCGCCGTCAAGGTCCTCGACAAGTTCGGCCGCGGCCGCGCCTCGAGCCTGATCGCCGGCATCCTCTGGGCGGTCGAGCAGCGCGACGCCCTCGGCATCGACGTCATGAACATCTCGGTCGCCGGCACGCCGGCCGGCCCGGTCGAGGTGGACCCTGTGGCGCAGGCCGTGCGGACCGCCTGGGAGGCCGGGATCACGGTCGTCTGCGCGGCCGGCAACGAGGGCGAGTTCGGCCTCGGCGGCATCCTCAGCCCCGGCAACGAACCGCACGTGATCACCGTCGGGGCCACCGACACCAAGGAGACACCCGAGGTGGCCGACGACCGCGTCGCCGCCTACAGCTCCTACGGCCCGACCCTGTACGACGAGTACGCCAAGCCCGACCTCGTCGCCCCGGGCAACCGCAACATCTCGCTGCGCACGCCGGGCAGCTACATCGACAAGACCTTCCCCGAGAACGTCATCCCCGTGGAGGACTACTGGGACGCGGACGCCCTGGCGGCGGTGTCGCCCGCGCCGGAGTCCGACTACCTCATGCTCTCCGGCACCAGCACGTCGGCACCGGTGGTCGCCGGCGCCGCCGCCCTGATGCTCGAGGACGACCCCGAGCTCACGCCCGACGACGTCAAGGTGCGCCTCATGGCGAGCGCCGACCCGGTGCCCGGTGACGGCGGGCGACGCCTACACGCCAGCAGGGCGCCGGCACGATCGACGTGCCCGAGGCGCTGTCGCTCGACGACCTGTACGCCGACGGCCCGGCGCTCTCGGCCGACCTCGGCGACGGCGACGACGATCCTGCCGACCGACGTGTACCTGAGCTGGGCGAAGTACGCCTGGACGAAGTACGCGTGGACGAAGTACGCGTGGAGCAAGTACGCCTGGACCAAGTACGCGTGGACGAAGTACGCCTGGACCAAGTACGCGTGGACGAAGTACGCCTGGACCAAGTACGCGTGGACGAAGTACGCCTGGACGAAGTACGCCTGGACCAAATACGCGTGGACCAAGTACGCGTGGACGGTGCTGATCGAGGGGCAGTGACCGGGGTCGCTCAGAGCGAGCGTCCCGGCGAGACGGCCGCGCGCACGCACGCGGCCGTCTCGCTCTACGTCGCCCTCATCGCGACGGCCGCCGTCGCCGCGGGGCTGCTGGCGGTGCTCCGCGACCCGTCGCCGCTGCCTCTCGACCTGCGTCGCCTTCGTCGCCCTCGCGACGGTGACCGACCTGCGGGAGGTCCGCTTGCCGGTCGTCGGCGTCGTCACGCTCTCCTTCGTGCCGGTGCTCGCGGCGCTCATCGTCTTCGGCCTCTGGCCGGCCCTGCTCGTCGCCGCCGTCTCCGGCCTCGCCACCGCGTGGTTCACCCGCGACCCGGTGAAGATCCTCTTCAACGCCGCCAACTACGCCCTGTCGACGTTCCTCGCCGGGCTCGTCTACCTGGCTCTCGTCCCGGCCGGCGAGCAGCTCCTCGACAAGGTCCTGCCGACCTTCGCCGCGACCGCCGTGGACTTCTTCGCCAGCACCGTCATGCTCGCCGGCGTCGTCGCCATGGCCAGCGGCGAGCGCGCCCTGCGCATCTGGCGGCAGAACTACCAGTGGGGCCTGCCGAGCTACCTGACGGGCTCGACCATCGCCCTGCTCGTCGCCTGGCTCTACCTCGCCTTCGGCATCGCCGGCCTGATCCTCGTCCTGCCGCCGCTCTACCTCATCTACTACTCGTACGACATCTACGTGAAGCGCGTGCGCGACACGGCCGCCTTCGGCGCCGAGATCGCCTCCTTCAAGGAGGAGCTCGTCGCCTCGACCGCCCTCCACGACGAGCTCCGCGCCACGCAGACCAAGGTCGCCGCCGAGATCGAGCGCGCGCGCCGCATCCAGCACGACCTGCTGCCCGCGGCGGCCCCCGACGTGCCGGGCCTCGCCCTCGAGCAGCGGATCGAGTTCCTCGGCGAGATGGGCGGCGACTACTACGACTACCTCGACTTCGGCGACGGCCGCCTCGGGGTGGTCTGCGGCGACGTCATGGGCAAGGGCCTCGCCGCCGCCCTGATCATGGCGATGGCGCGCTCGCTCCTGCACGACGCCGTCGCCCCGGGGCGCTCGCCGGGCGACGTGCTGCACGACGTCAACGAGTCGCTCTCCCGCGACCTCGAGGGGCAGAGCCTCCCCTACTTCCTCACCCTCACCCTCCTCGCCTACGACCCGGACGTCCGCACCGCCACGGTGGCGAGCGCGGGTCACAACCCCGTGCTGGTGCTGGGCGAGGACGGCGCGCGGCGCCTGCCGGCGCAGGGCGCCGTCCTCGGCGTGCGCGCCGGACTCGACTTCCCCGAGGACGTCATCGCCCTCGGCCCCGGGGACCGGCTGGCGCTCTACACCGACGGCCTGACCGAGGCGCGGGCGCCGGGCGGCGAGCTCTTCGGCGTCGACCGGCTGGAGGAGTCGCTGGCACGCTGCCGTGGCCGCAGCCTCGGCGACGCGCTCGGGGCGACCTGGGCTGAGGTCGCCGCCTTCCGCGGCGAGACGCCTGCCTCCGACGACGCCACCCTCCTGCTGCTGGAGGTGGCGGCGCGATGAAGACCATCGACGAGATCCGCCCCGACGAGCGCGAGGTGCAGGTGACGCCCGAGGACGGACCGCTGCCCTGCTCCCTGCACGTCTACCGCTACCGCCGCGCCGGCGGCCGCATCGAGGCGGTGGTCGGCGCCTACGACGCCGGGCTGCCCGAGGAGGACCTGATCGCCCAGGCCGACGAAGCGCTCGAGCGGGCGACCTTCATGTGTTACGCGGTCGCCCAGGCCGGGGACTTCGTCGAGGACGAGCTCTGCTTCGTCCCCTGCGGCGAGCACTGCGAGATCCTCAGCATCCACACCAACGGCTGGCAGCGTCACTACGGCGACCACCGCCGCAGCCTGATCGAGATCCTCAGCGATCTCGCGGCGGCCGTCGCCTGCGGCCGCCTCCGGCTCCTCGACACCGACCAGCTCGCGGCCGAGGCCGCGGCCGGCGACGAGCTGCTGCACATGGCGATCGACGAGCCGCGCGCGCTGAGCAAGGCGCGGCGCGCGGTCGACGCCCGCCTCACTGCCGAGGGGCTCGACCCCGCCCTGCGGCGCACCACCCTCCTCCCCATCTCCGAGGCCGTCACCAACATGCTCCTCCACGGGGGCGGCTCGGGTGAGCTCACGTTGCGCCGCCTGCCCGACCGCCTGCGCGCCGTGGTCAGCGACCGCGGCCCCGGGCCTCAACTTCCTCAACTGGATCGAACCGCCCGACGTGAGCGGGCAGGCGTCCATGGGCTACGGCTTCAAGATCATCACCGAGAACCTCGACGTCGTCGGGCTGCACACGCGGCCCGCCGGCACCACTCTGCTCCTTGACCGTATCGTCTGACGAGGTAGGAAATCATGTTGCAGACATCGATAGTCCCCGGTCCCGCCCCCACCATCTTCCTCGCCGGCGAGATGGACCTCGACTGCGCCGACGGGCTGCGCTCCGCCGTCGCGGGCGCCGCCCGCGGCGCCCAGGCCGTGACGCTCGACTTCAGCGGCGTCGAGTTCATCGACTCGTCGGGCACGGGCATCTTCGTGCGCCTCTGTCTCGATCTGAAGAGCCAGGGCGTGCCGGTGGTGGCCCGCAACCTGACCGCGCCCGTGCACGGCGTCTTCGAGATGCTGCGCGTGCGCGAGCTGGTCGGCGAGGACGTGCTGCCGGTCGCCTGAGCGAGCGGACCGCCGAGCTGACGGGCCGCTCGAGACGACACCGGGGCGGGCCTCCGGGCCCGCCGCCTCCCGTGGGTGGCGAGACGGGCGGGGCGGCGAGCGTACGCTCGCCGCCCCGCCCGTCAGCGTCGCCGAGGCTCCCCTACTGACAGAAGGCCACCAGGAACTCGTCCCAGTTGGTCTGGGCACCGAAGGCCAGCGTCGTGCGGTAATCGGTCAGATTGTCGGCCGTGTAGCCCTTGAGCTGGGTCGCGGTGCTCGGCCACCAGATGGCGACGCCCTTCGCCTTCGCGACCTTGCTCGAGCCGTTCGTCCAGTTGAGCGTGACATCGCTGGTCACGGCCGCCATCACCGCGTCGCACTTGGCCTTGATGAGCGCGTCGGCCACCTTGAGCTTGATCTGGTAGGCGGCGTCGTAGAGGTCCTTCTCGGTCTTGTCGGTGAACATCTGCGTGTTCTTCCACGCCGTGAGGTAGGCGCTCTTGTAGACCGGCAGTCCGGCCGTGAGGGCGATCGCCCACTGATCGACGGCCGTCTTCAAGGTGGTGAAGCGCGTGTCGAGCGCCAGCGACGAGTACGTGATGCTGTCACCCAGGGCGGTCGCGGCGATCTTGTCGCTGACCTGCTGGGCGGTCATCGTCGGCGTGGCGCGGATCGCGCTGATGACCTGGTCGTACTGGATGCCCTCCCAGTTGGTGTACTGCTCGGAGCCGGCCATCGCCTGGGCGTAGGGCTGCCAGTTCGCGGCGATCTCGATCATCTGGCGCTGGCAGCAGTCCCAAGCGACGGTATCGACGGCGCCGGCCGTCTGCATGGCGGTCACTTGCTCACCGTCGTCGAGGCTGTCGGCGCTGGTGTCGTCGCGCATGTTCCAGTACTTGGGGAACCACATGTAGCCGTGGTCCCAGAAGACGAGCAGGTACCTGCTGGCCGGGCAGTTGGCCTTCGTCCAGCTGACGAAATCGCTGAGCGTCTGAGGGTCGCCCATGTTGCGCTCGCCCCAGTCGGCGACGGCGCTGGGCGCGTCGGGCAGCATGCCCTGGGTGCAGTAGAAGAGCTTGGTCGTCTGCCAGTCGCCGTACGTCGTGTCGTAGCCGGGCCCGCGGTCGGCGAGGGCGACGACATTGACATCCGCGTTGGAGCCCAGGGCGCTCAGCTCGTCCCTGAGGTCGAGGGTGACGTAGTTCTCAAGGTTGTTGTCGCCGACGATGTAGACCATCACCGTCCAGGCCTTGGAGGGCTGGGGGAACGTGGTGCTCGCCATCGCCCTGTCCGTCGTGACGGCGGCTGCGACGACCGTGGCGATCAAGGCGATCGCCGCCACCAGGACGATCGCCGTGGTGGTGGAGCCTCGGTTCGACTGAAGCCTTCTTCCGAACATGGAATAGCCTCCTCCGTTGGACTGTCCACGACTCACACCCGCGTCGTCTCGTGACGACCTGGATCACTGGGGCAGTGTGATGATTCACCGGAGCGAGGAGCGCCGCAAGCACAGACTGACGCCGGTGTACGTATGAATGGTATCTTGGCGAAGGTTGCGTGAATGTAGGTACGGCAGGGGGGGATCGTGACCGTCACGCACGAGTCAGAAGTAGCCGCGGGTGCCCGCTCCCCGAGCGACGACGAGTGCCTCGAGTGGCTGTGGCGGCGGCGATACTCGACCAACGGCCGAGACGCAGAGTGCCCACAGTGCGAGCGTCTGCGGCACCACCACCGCATTCGCAGCCGCCGCTCCTATGCCTGCGACCACTGTGGCCACCAGTTCTTCCCCACAGCGGGCACGCCGTTCGGCCGGTCGAGCACACCGCTGTCGACCTGGCTCGAGATCGCGCACCTGTTCATGACCGAGGCCGATGACGTCACCGCGAGAGAGATCCAGCGACGCTTTCGCCTCGAGTATCGCACCGCGCTGCGCGTCAAGGCGCGGCTGCGTGACGCGCTGGCCGATGCGACGGAGGCTCCACTCGTCACACACGCAGTCAACGACTTGTTCGGGCGTGCCGGAGCCAGACGACGAGCCTCTCGCGTGGACCCGCGTACGCGCGCCCGCGTGAACAACATCCGCGCCGTCGCCGCTCGTGTCTTCGCCCAGCGGGGCTTCGCCCACACGTGCGTGGCCGACATCGCCGCCCTGTGCGGTGAGTCCAGCGCCGTCATCCGACATCATTTCGGCAGCAAGGACGAGCTGCTCCACGCCGCCATGCTGTGGACCCAGGAGCAGGGTGCGACACGCCTGCGCGAGCTCATGCGCCGCGAGCGGGACCCCCGCCGGCGCCTTGAGGCCCTTCTTGAGATCGCGCTGCCCACCACCGACGAGATCAGAGACGAGTACCTGCTCTGGCTCGACGCGTGGGCGCGGTCACGCGGCGAGCGTCGCTTCGACCAAGAGGCGATCTTCTCGGTATGGCACAAGACCGTCGTCGCGGTGGTGCGAGAAGGTGAGGCCGCGGGTGTCTTTCGCCTCTCGCACCCGCCGGAGGACTTCGGCGACGCCTTCGTCGCGTTCGTCGACGGGCTGTCGTTCAAGGTGGTCGAGCACTATGCCGAGATGCCGCTCGATCGCGCGCAGCATCTGCTTCGGCAGTGGGTCGGCGATCAGTTGGGCCTGGTATCACCGCCCTCCGGGTAGTCGACGTGATCGGCTGAGCCGCGCCTCGGGCTCGGTGGTCGCCCGGCGGTGCGCACGCGGAGGGCGCCGCCTCGCTCCTCGACCGTATCGTCTGACGAGGTAGGGAACTATGTCTGCGACCCCGCCGCCCGCGCGTCAGGGCGGCGGCGCGGCCTCGTGCCGCCGCCCGGGGCCTCAGAGCGTGAAGGAGAGGCTCCCGGCGCCACCCGAGGTGTCGCCCGCCGCGTCGGCGGCCGGCTCCGCCGGGTCGGGCGTCGGCGTCGGCGACGCCGTAGGGGTCGGCGACGGGGAAGGCTCCACCTCTTCGAGGTAGAGCACGCCGGGGTAGTCCGCGAACTGCCTCGACCCGGCTTCGGGGTCCTGCCCGAGGACGACGGCATCGGGCACGGTCGCGGGGTCCAGGTCGCCGGGCATGACCTTCGGGACCAGCAGGAAGCCCGCGTCGGCCCACGCCTGGACCGCCTCGGCCACCGTCATGCCGACGACGTCAGGCGTGATGATGCCGCCCGGCTTGGCCTGGGCGTTGATCGTCGCGAAGAGCGCGGCCGCGGCCGCCCAGACGACGATCACGGTGATCCAGCGTCTCATCCTCTCCCCCGATGCGCTCGCTCGCAGAGCTCATCCTGCCGCCCTCAGGCGTCGTCTTCAAGCGTCGACGTCCGAGAGAGGCGAAGGCACGCGGCGATCGCCGGGGGGCGGGGTCAAGTCCCGATGTGTCGTGTACGTCCTGAAGAAGCAATCCCGGCAGAAGAGCTTCCGGGAGTGTCACACGGCTACCGGAGCCACTGTCGCAGAGGAGCCGAAGCCGCGTCCGGGAGTGGAACACACCTGCCGGAGCCACGGTGGAAAGGATGTACCGGAACCGCACACGGGCGGCGGAGAGGGAAGCTGGTGGCGAGGCCCAGAGTCGAACTGGGGACACCATGATTTTCAGTCATGTGCTCTACCAGCTGAGCTACCTCGCCACCGAATGAATGAGGGCTCGATAGAGCCCGACCATGCTACCCGCGAGCCCCTGAGGGGGTCAACCGACGACGGAGGCTGACGAGACTGTCCGTGAGCGCAGACGGAAGACGGCGAAGGGGCGGCGGCTGCCTGCGCAGCCGCCGCCGCGCTTCGCCGTCCATCGTCAGTCGATCGCGGTCGACCCGGCCCCGGCGCCGCCTCACCCCTCCGAGGTGTCGAGCTCGGACTGCTCCTGCACGACCTCGGCCTGCTCGTCGGGCAGGAAGACGTGGATCAGCTCGCGCTCCTTGCCCGGCTGCAGCACGCAGAGCACGTAGTCGCCGGGCAGGATCTCGGTGGTGCCGCGGGCCAGCATCGCGTGCCCGGCGCGGATGATCGCCGCCAGCAGCACGCCCTCGGGCAGGGCGATGTCCTGCACGTAGGTGTTGGCGAAGGCCGAGTTCTCGCTCACCTCGAGCTCGACCAGCTCGACGTTCTCGCGCTTCAGCGACAGCAGGTGGACGAACTTGTGCACCGGCAGGTGCCGGATGATGAGCGACAGCATCGCGGTCGTCGCGCAGATCGTGTTCTCGAGGCCGAGCAGGTCGAAGGTCGGCTGGTTGAACGGGTTGTTGACCCGGGCCACGACCTTGGGCACGCCGAACTTCATGTCGGCGACCTGCGCGATGATGATGTTGTCCTCGTCGTCGCCGGTCACGGCCACGACCATGTCGGCGCGGGCGATGCCGGCGCGCTCGAGCACCCAGACCTCGGTGCCGTCGCCGAAGACGAGCGACTCCGCGAGCTCCTCGGCGATCAGGTCGTAGCGCGACTTGCGCTGCTCGATGAGGGCGATCTCGTGACCGAGCCGGCGCAGCTGACGGGCGGTGTTGAGGCCGACCTTGCCTCCGCCCACGATGAGCACGAACACGGCTCAGCCCTCCCTGATCCCGCACGCCATGACGGCGTCGAACAAGGCCTGGCGCACGTCGCTCGTCGGGCAGAAGGTGCGCACCCCGGCCTTGGCGTACAGCTCGGCCCGGTGCGGGTCGTACACCCGGGCCACCGAGCAGCGCACGCCGAACTTCTTCTGCGCGATCTGCACGCAGACGAGGTTGGTGTTGTCGCCGTCGGTGCAGGCGACGAACGCGTCGGCACGGGCGATGCCGGCCTGCCGCAGCACGTCCCAGTCGAGCGCCCGGCCCTGCACGAAGTCGCCGGGGAAGTCGTCGCCGAGCAGGTAGAAGGACTCGGCGTCCTCATCGATGATGGCGACCTCGTGGCCCAGGGCCACGAGGTCACGCGCCAGCCCGGAGCCGACGCGACCGCATCCTGCGATCACCACGTGCATGTTCACCTCTCACCGTCGAGGGCGCCGGCGTGTCTGGCCGGCCGAGGGCGATCTGCGCCCGCGGCCGCGCCGCCGCGCCCTACTCTTCGCTTCTGTTCGCGTTCTCGACGTCCGGCGCCGTCGGGGCGTTGAGCGCGCTCTCGCCACCGTCCGTGACGGTCGTCGCGCCGGCCCCGGTCACCGCGACGCCCTCGGCGGGCGCCGCCGTGTACGACCGGCGTCTTCGCTCGTCGGCGCCGCCGAGCCCTCCATCGGGTAGAACCGCGGCACGAGGTTCACGATGACCTCGCATGGGGCGTGCTGCAACACGTAGTCCACGGTGCGCCCGAAGACGCGGTCGGCGACGCGCCGCTTCTTGACGCTGCCGAGGATGATCACCTCGGAGCGCCGTGTCGTCGCCTCGTCGACGATCGCCCGCCCCGCCTGCCGCGCGGTGATCACGATGGGCGTGAACCTGACCTTGAACTGGCTGGCGATGAGGCCGGCCGCCGCCAGCACCTTGCCGGCCTTCTCGCGCTCGTCGACCAGCCGTGCGTCCAGAGGCAGGTTGAGCGGCACCTCGAGCACGTAGAGGCCGTCGATCGCCGACTTCTTCTCGGTGGCGAGCTGGCAGGCGAGCACCATCATCTCGTCGGTGATGCGCGAGCCGACGATCGGCACGAGGATCTGGTCGTAGTCGATGTCGGCCTGCATCGTGATGGGGATCGACGTGCGCGCCACGGTGCCGGTCAGCGAGTAGCCCTTGGCCCGGCGGTAGACCACGTACGTCACGAGGCCCACGCCGATCCAGCCGAAGGCGATGATGCGGCTCAGGCTCGCCTGATAGGCCACGATGACGAGCCAGACGGCGAACGTGCCCAGGCCGCCGATGACGGCGGTGAGCGGCAGCGAGCCGCCGCGCAGCCGGAGGTTGAGCGGCGCGCGCCAGGGCCGCTCGAGCGCCGGCTCCCTGAAGCGCAGCACGATGACCGACAGGTGCGCCGCCGTGAACGAGATCATGGAGCCGAAGATGTAGAGGTCGGCGAGCAGCTCCGTGCTGCCGGGCAGCATGAGGACGCAGGCGGCGACGCCGAACACGATGATCGAGACGTAGGGCGTGAGCCGCCTCGGGTGGACGTGACCGAGGACGGGCGGGAGCTGACGGTGCTGACCCAGCGAGTAGGTCAGCCGCGACACACCGATGAGGCCGGCGTTGGTGCGCGATGACGAGGATCGTCGCCGCAAGGATGCCGACCCAGGGGGCGAGGATGGCCCGCATCCAGCCGACGCTGTCGGGCATGAAGCGCACCATCCCGAGCACCGGGTCTTCGAGGTAGTTGCTGCCCAGCTGGGTCCCGTAGAGGCGCGTCACCTCTTCGCCGTCGATCACCTCCACCTCGCCGGTCGGCTCCTGCTCGGGGATGACGGTCGCGTCGCCGACCTCCTCGACCGGCACGTACACGGTGACCTCGGGATCGCTCGCCAGCACCCACGTGCCCTCCGGCTCGCCGGGCGCCACCTCGACCGGCTGGGTCAGGCCGCTGACCGGGTCGACGGGGACGACGTTCGAGCCCACGCGCATCACCGAGAGACCGGCGAGCGGCATGCCGATGTAGACGACGAGGACGACGACGATCACGTAGTTGATGGCACGCGGCACGTCGCGCCCCGGGTTCGTCGCCTCCTCGGCCATGTTGGAGACGGTCTCGATGCCCGTGTAGGCGACCGTGCCGATGGCGAGACCGTAGAGGAACTGCTCCCAGGTCGGCGCGACGCCCCAGTGGATCTGCTCGAGCAGGATCCGGGGCTCGAGCAGCAGCACGAGGGCGATGGCCACGATGAGGAGCTGGGTGGCCAGGTCGAGCACGGCGAGGACGATGTTGAGCCGCGCCGCCTCCTTGATGCCGACCACGTTGACGACGATCAGGGCGGCGGCGACGAGGATGCCGCCGATGGCGTTGTAGGGGAACTCCTTGAGGACGGGCACGAAGACCGACAGGTAGTGCGGCACGAAGAGGGCGGAGATGGCGATCGTGGCCGTGTAGACGAGCATCTGGCCCCAGCCGATGCCGAAGCTCACGAACTCGTTGAAGGCGCGCCGTGCGAAGCTGGACGCGCCGCCCGCCTCCGGCATCGCCGCGGTGGCCTCGGCGTAGCTCCACGCCGTGCACATGAAGAGCAGGCCGGTGATGATGAAGACCAGAGGCGTCGCGCCCATGGCGGACACGGCCACGACGCCGAGGGCGTAGTAGATCGACGAGCCCACGTTGCCGTAGGCCGTGCTGAAGAGCGCCGGGACGCCCAGGACCTTGTGGAGGCTCTCGCCCTCTCTGTGTTTGCGTCGCGCCACTCAGGTCACGTCGGGGGCGCGACGTCACCGTCGGCTCCCGGGGCATGCGTCCGCGCCCACGGGCCCGGCGCCCGCCCCTCCATGAGGCGCGACTATAGCAGGCTCGGAGCCGGGAGGCACGGCGCCGGGAGGCACGGCGCCGGCCCGCCGGCGTCGCCTCCCCGATGCTCGCCCCGTCGGTGCGGTAGTCGCGCGGCACGAGGTTGAGCAGCACCTCGCAGGGCGCGTAGTCGATCACGTGGTCGACCGTGCTGCCGAAGGCGCGTTCGGCGATGCGCCGCTTCTTGACCGTGCCGAGGATGATGACCTCGGAGCGGCGCTGCGTCGGCCTCCTCGACGATCGCCCGCCCGGCGTGGCGCGCCGTGACGATGATCGGGGCGAAGTGCACCTTGAACTGCTCGGCGATGAGGCCGGCCGCGCCGAGCACGCGCTCGGCGCGCGCGCGCTGCTCGCGGAGCTCGGCGTCGAGCGGCAGGTTCAGCGGCACCTCGATCACGTAGAGCGCGTCGATCGCCGAGCCCTTCTCGGTGGCGAGCTGACAGGCGAGGACCATCATCTCGTCGGTGATGCGGGTGCCGACGATGGGCACGAGGATGCGGTCGTAGTCGATGTCGGCCTGCATCGAGGCCGGCACGACGACGCGGGCGATGGTGCGCGTCAGCGAGTACCCCTTGAGCTTGCGGTAGACGACGTAGGTGACGATGCCGACGCCCATCCAGAGGAAGCCGATGAGGCGGCCCTCGGCGTGCGTGGCCACGACCACGCACCACACGGTGAAGGTGCCCGGCGCCGCCGATGATCGACAGCAGCGGCAGGGAGTACCCGCGCACGCGCACGTTGAGCGGGCTGCGGAACGGCCGCGGGGTGTCGGGCTCCTTGATGCGCAGGGCGACGACGGCGACGTGCGCCGTGGTGAACGAGATCATCGCCCCGAAGGCGTAGAGGTCGGCGAGCAAGCTCGTGCTGCCGGGGATGATGAGGAGGCAGGCGATGAGGCCGAACACGATGATCGCCACGTACGGCGTGAGCCGCCGCGGGTGGATGCGACCGAGCAGCGGCGGCACCTGCCGGTGGACGCCGAGCGAGTACGCCAGGCGTGACACGCCGATCAGCCCCGCGTTGGTGGCGATCACGAGGATCGTCGCCGCGAGGATGCCGACCCACGGGGCGAGGATCGCCGCGCAGCCACGCCAGCTCCTCGGGCATGAACTTGACGATGCCGAGGACCGGGTCCTCGACGTACGCGCTGCCGAGCTGGGTGCCGTGGAGCTCCGTGACCCAGCCGTCGCCCTCCTGGACGACCTCGCCGGTCGGCTCCTGCGCTGAGGTATCACGTAGTCGTCGCCCTGTCGCTCGACCGGCACGTAGACCGGCTGTCCGGGGTCGGCGGCGAGCACGTACGTGCCCTCGGGCTCGCCGGGCACGACCTCGGTCGCCACCGTTCTGTGCGTCGCCGGGTCGACGGCCACGGTGTTCGAGCCGACGGGCATGGCGGAGAGCGCGACGAGCGCCATGCCGATGTACACGACGAGCACGGTGGCGAGCACCATGTTGATCGCCCGCGGCACGTCGCGGTCGGGGTTGGCGGCCTCCTCGGCCATGTTCGAGATGGTCTCGATGCCGGTGTAGGCGATCGGTGCCGATGGAGATGCCGTAGAGGAGCTGGCTCCAGGTCGGCGCCGTGCCGAGGTCGATCTGCTCGATCAGGATGCGGCGGCTCGAGCAGCAGGATCACGCCGATCACCATGACCAGCACCTGGGTGGCGAGGTCGAGGGCGGCGAGCAGGACGTTGAGTCGCGCCGCCTCCTTGATGCCGATCACGTTGACGACGACGAGCGACGAGGATCACGGCGATGCCGACGATCGTGTCGTAGGGGTACGTCCTGAGGGCCGGCCAGAAGACGGCCATGTAGTGCGGCACGAAGAAGGCCGAGATGGCGATGGTGACGATGTAGTCGAGCATGAGCGCCCAGCCGGCGCCGAAGCTGACGAACTCGTTGAAGGCGCGGCGGGCGAAGCTCGACGAGCCGCCCGCCTCGGGCACCATCGCCGTCGCCTCGGCGTACGACCAGGCGGTCGTGATGAAGAGCAGCCCGGTGAGGGCGAAGACGATCGGCGTCGCGCCCATCGCGTACAGCGCGACGACGCCGAGGGCGTAGTAGATCGACGAGCCGACGTTGCCGTAGGCGGTGCTGAACAGCGCGGGGACGCCGAGCACCTTCTTGAGGCTCTCCCCTTCTCTGTGCTTGCGTCTGGCCATGGTCTACCTCTGGAGGACGTACGGGTGTGGTCGCGCGATGGGCGAGGAGGCGGCGCGCGCTAGAGCGTGCGCCAGCGGAACGCGGCGTAGACCAGGAGCAGGATGCCGGCGACGAGCTGCATCGAGATCGGGCCAGAGACCGCCGGACGCGCCGTAGACGACGAGGGCGACGCCCAGCACGGCGGCCACGATGGTGAAGATCTGTCGGGTCAGGCGCATGTCCAAAGAAGAGCCGGCGCCGTGGGCGCCGGCCTTGGACATCGAATGTAGCACCGCGCCATGGCCCTTACAAGCGGCGGATGGCCCCGCGCGCTACCGCCGCCAGAACACCGGCGAGAAGAGCAGAATGAGCGTGAAGAGCTCCAGGCGCCCGGCCAGCATGCAGAACGAGAGGATCAGCTTCGCGGCGGGGTGCATCCAGGCGAAGTTGTCGAAGGGGCCGATGTCGGCCAGCCCGGGGCCCACGCCCCCCATGGTCGTGGCGACGGCGGACATGGCGGTCGCGAAGTCGGCCCCCGTGAGCGACACCCCGGCCACGGCGATCACGTAGGTGATCAGGTACATCCCGATGAACGCCGAGACCGACTGCAGCATGCCGGCCGTCACCGCCTTGCCGCCGAGGCGCGGCGGCGCGAGGGCATGGGGGTGCACGGTGCTGAACAGCGCGCGCAGCGCCGCCTTGGAGAAGATGAGCACCCGGATCGCCTTCATCGCTCCGGCCGTCGAGCCGGCGCAGCCGCCCATGAACAGCAACATGAAGAGGATGTACTGGGTCAGCTCCGGCCACTTCTCGTAGTCGGCCGTCGCGAAGCCGGTGGTCGTGCCGGTCGAGACCACCTCGAAGAAGGCGTCCCGCACGGCGCGCGTCGCGGACACGTCCGAGGTGGCCCACACGAGCAGAGCGATGATGAGACTGCTGCCGATCAGCACGAGCGTGAAGAAGCGCCATTCCGGGTCCTTCAGCAGGGTGCGCGGCCGCCGGTTCAGGACCGCCCAGTGCAGCGAGAAGTTGGTCGCCGACAGCCACAGGAAGAGCACGATGACCCAGTCGATGTAGGCGCTGTCGAAGTAGGCGATGCTGGTGTTCTTGGTCGAGAAGCCCGCCGGTGCCGATGGCGCCGAACATGTGACAGAGGGCGTCGAAGAGGTTCATCCCGCCGAGAAGCAGGAGGACGGTGAGCACGGCCGACAGACCGAGGTAGATGAGCCAGAGGATGCGCGCCGTGCTGCGGATCCGCGGCGCGCAGGCGGTCGACCTCGAGACCGGGGGCCTCGGCGCGGTAGAGCTGCATGGCGCCCACGCCGAGCAGGGGGAACAGGGCGATGTAGAGCACCACGAAACCCATCCCCCCGAGCCAGTGGGTGAAGCTGCGCCAGAAGAGGAGACCCTTCGGCAGCGCCTCGACGTCGGCGATCACGCTCGATCCGGTCCCCGAGAAGCCGCTGACGCACTCGAACCAGGCGTCGACGGGGCCGAGGACGTCGGCGAAGACGAAGGGCAGCGTCCCCACGAAGCAGACGAGGAGCCAGCCCAGGCCGACGACGGCGAAGCCCTCGCGACGCGAGAGGCGGAGGTGCGCGGTGCGCAGGAGGAAGAAGCCGGGCGCGCCGACCGCCACGCCGATGAGGATCGTCGAGGTGAAGGCCTCGACGGTCGCCGTCTCGCCGTAGTAGGCGGCCACGGCGAGCGGGATGGCCAGGGTGGCGGAGGCGCACAGGACCAGGCTGCAGAGCAGGAAGCCGACGCGCCGGGCCGGCCCGAGCGAGGCCGGCGACCGCGCCCGTGCTCCCTGGTGACGACGGCGACGTGGGCATGGCGCGAGGAGCGGCGTCAGTCCGCGGCCAGCAGGCGCTGCAGGCGCGGTATCAGGGCCGGACGGGCGAAGAGCACGACGCGGTCGTCCTCCTGGATGACGGTGGCGCTGTCGGGGATGATGACCTCGTCGCCGCGCACGATGGCGCCGACCAGCGACCCGTGCGGCATGTGCAGGAGGGCGAGCGGCAACCCGACGATGCCGGAGCCCTTGGCGGCGACGAACTCGATGCCCTCCACGAGGTCCTCGCGGAGGGTGCGCACGGCGAGCACGCGTCCCCGGCGCGCGAGCTGCAGGATCGGGCTCAGGGCCGAGAGCAGGGGACTGACGACGACGTCGACGCCGATCGCCGAGGCGAACGGCATGTAGTCGGGCGTGTCGACGAGAGCGACGACGCGGCGCGCCCCGAGCCGCTTGGCGAGCAGGGCCGTGAAGACGTTGTCGGTCTCGTCCCCCAGCGCGGCGACGAACATGTCGGCGCGCGCCACGCCCTCGTCCTCGAGCAACCTCTGATCCATGCCGTCCCCGTGAAGCACGAGAGTGTCGCCCAAGGCCCGCGTGAGCTCCTCGCAGCGGGCGGCGTCGCGCTCGACGATCTTGGTGTGGATCCCCGCCGCCGCGAGCCGGCGGGCGATGGCGACGCCCTCGCGCCCGCCGCCCGAGACGATGACGCGGCGCGTGCGCACCCAGCGCTTGCCGAGGCGCGTCATCGCCCTGCGCACCGCGTCGTGGGCGGCGACGAGGAAGAGGGTGTCGCCGGCCTCCAGCCGCAGGTCGGCGGACGGCGGGTTCACCACCTCGTCCCGGTACACGCCGGCGACCATGACCTTCTCGTTGGGGCGGCGGCCGAGATCGGTGACCGGCTTGCCCAGCATGGGCGAATCGGCGTCGACCTCGACGCCGACCGCCTTGACGCGTCCCTCGACGAACTCGAGGATGTCGCTCGCCCCCGGCGTGCCGGCGAGGGCCGCGACGGTCCACGCGACCTCCTCCTCGGGGCTGATGACGAGGTCGATGCTGAGCGAGCTCTTGTCGATGATGCCGGCGGCGCCCAGGTAGGCCGGGTCGTGAAGGCGCGCCACGCGCACGATCTTCGACGACAGCGTCTCGGCGATCAGGCAGGCGACGATGTTGGTCTCGTCGCTGGCCGTGACGGCGACGAGGACGTCGGCCGTGGCCAGCCCGGCCTCGAGCAGCACCGACGGGGTGCTCCCCTTGCCGACGAGGGCGCCCACGTCGAGCGAGTCCTGGAGGCGCCGCAACGCCTCCTCGTCCTGGCCGACGACCACCACGTCGTGACCCTCCTCCGAGAGCTTGCGGGCCACGTAGAAGCCGAGCACCCCGGAGCCCGTGACGACGATCTTCACCTCTGCCCTCCCGGCTGCCGCCGTTCGCTGCGCGTCATCACCGCACGACCCTCAGGTGCCCAGTGCGTCGGAGCTCGCCTCGGCCTGTACATCCTCGGGCTTGCGACTGGGGAGGAAGCTGCGGATCAGCTCCTTCTCCTTGCCGGGCTGGAGCAGGCAGAGGACCTGGTCGCCGGGCAGCAGGACCTCGTCGCCGTGGGCGAGGACCGCCGTGCCCCGGCGCAGGATCGCGGCCACGAGCACGCCGGACGGCAGGCGGATGTCCTTGACCGCGGTGTGGGCCGAGGGCGTCTCCTCGGTGACGGCGATCTCGACGAGCTCGACGTTCTCGCGCTTGAGCGAGAGGAGCGGCACGAACTGATGGACCGGCAGCTCGTGCATGATCATCGACATCAGCATCGTCGCCGCGCAGACCGTCGCGTCGACGTCGAGGAGGTCGAAGGTCGCCTGGTTGCGCGGGTTGTTGACCCTGGCGACGACCTTCGGCACCTTGTGCTTGAGCTTGGCGATCTGCGAGATCACGACGTTGTCCTCGTCGTCCCCCGTGACCGCGACGACCAGGTCGGCGCGGGCGATGCCGGCCTTCTCGAGGACCCAGATCTCGGTACCGTCGCCGAAGAGCATGCGCTCGCCGAGCTCGGGGAGCAGCAGGTCGTAGCGCGAGCGGCGCTGCTCGACGACGATGACCTCGTGCTCGAGACGCGTGAGGCTGCGGGCGACGTTGAGCCCGACCTTACCGGCGCCGACGATGAGGACGAACATCGCTCACTCCCCCTTCCCGTCGACCCGGCAGGAGCGCACGACGTCGACCATCATCGTCCGCGCCTCCATGGTCGGGCACACCGTGCGGATCCCCGTCGTCTCGAAGAGCTGCGCCCGCAGCGGGTCGTAGACGCGGGCGATGGCGCAGGGGACCTCGAACTCGCGCGCCGCGATCAGGGCGCAGACGATGTTCGTGTTGTCGCCGTCGGTCGCCGCGGCGAAGGCGTCGGCGCCCTCGATGCCCGCCTTGCGCAGCACGTCCCAGTCGATGGCCGGGCCGACCACGTACTGGCCGTGGAAGTCGTCGCCCAGCAGGTCGAAGGCGTCGGCGTCCTCGTCGATGACGGCCACGTCGTGGCCCTCGGCGGCCAGCTGCCTCGCCATGCTCGACCCGACCCGGCCGCAGCCGGCTACGATGATGTACATCTCCTGCCTCACTCTCTCGCCGGTCCGTTGCCCGCCGGAGCTTGCGGTGCCCGCTCCGCCGGGTCGGATCCGAGTTCTGCCGCCGACCCGTCCATCGGGTAGTCCGACGGGACGAGGTTGACGAGGACCTCGTCGGGGGCGTTGCGCAGCACGAAGGTCAGCGTGTCGCCGAAGAGGCGCTCGCCGGAGGGTCGTCGCTTCACGGCCCCCATGATGATCACGTCGGCGTGCCACTCCTGGGCCGTCTCCACGATGGCCCGGCCCGGCTGGCGCGCCACGACGAGGTGCGGCCACGCCTCGACGCCGAAGTCGTCGGCGACCGCCATGGCCGAATCGAGGATCTGCTGTCCGCGCCGCTTCTCCGCGTCGAGCGGCGCGTCGAGAGGCTGCTCCATGGGGACCTCGACGACGTACACCGCGTCGATGGTCGCCCCCTTCTCGGCCGCGAGCTGGCAGCCCAGCACCATCATCTCGTCGGTCAGCCGCGTGCCCAGCACGGGCACGAGGATGTGCTGGTAGTCGACGTCGGAGACGGCCGTCGACGGCAGCTTCGTCTCCTCGGGCTGCCGCAGCAGCGGCCGCCGCGACCGGCGCCGGTAGATCACGTACATCGCGAGGCCTCCGGCGAGCCAGGCGAAGCCGACGAGGCGACCCGTGGAGTGGGTCGCCACCATCAGGACCCAGATCAGCGCCGTGGCCGCGCCGCCGACCACCGAGGGCAGCGGCAGGGCGGCGCCGCGGAACCTCACGCTGAAGGGCACGACGAAGGGTCGCGGCATCCCGCGCTCGCGATAGCGCAGCACGATGACCGAGAGGTGCGTCAGGGTGAACGCCAGCATGGCCCCGAACCCGAAGAGCCCGAGGAGCGACCGCGAGTCGGTCAGCACGACGACCGCCGCGGTGACGAGGCCGAAGAGCACGATGCCCGCGGCCGGCGTCATGCGCGCGGCGTACAGGCGACCCAGGGCGACCGGGACCTGGTGGTGCCGGGCGAGGGAGTACACGATGCGGGCCGAGCCTCCCACGATGGCGTGCGCGGCGAGGAAGAGCGCGAGGGCCGCGACCAGCGCGACCCACGGCGTGGCCACGTCCTTGAACCAGTCGAGCTCGTCGGGCAGACCGTCGACGAGACCGATCAGGGGATCTTCGAGGTAGGCGCTGCCGAGCTCGCTGCCGTACAGCCGCGTCACCGGCTGCCCGGCCTCGTCGTAGACGTCGCCGGTCGGCTCCTGCGCGGGGATCACGTACCCGGAGCCGTCGTCTTCGACGGGCACCACGACCGTGGTCTCCGGGTCGTCGGCGAGCACGAAGGTCCCCGGCCGCTCGCCCGGCGTGACGGGGACCGGCTGGGTCAGCCCGGTCTGCGCATCGACGGGGACGACGTTGGACCCCACGGGCAGCGCGGCGAGCGCGGCGACGCTGAGGCCCACGGCCAGGATGACGATCACCGGCAGCACGACGTTGATGGTCAGCGGGATGTCGCGCCCCGGGTGCGACGCGCTCTCGGCGCGGCTCGAGATCGCGTCCAGCCCCGTGAACGCCGCCGCCGCCAGCGGCACGGCGTACAGCAGATTCCCCCAGGTCGGAGCGACGCCGAGGTCGATCTGGTCGAGGGCCAAGCCGACCCGGAACTGGGTCACGAGGCCGAGCACGAGGAGGACGGTGAGCGTGGCCAGCCCGAGGACGGCCGTCAGCGTGCTCAGACGCACGGACTCCTGAAGCCCGAGGACGTTCAGCACCACGAGCACCACCACGACCGCGACGCCGATCAGCATGTCGTACGGCGCCTCGCGCAGCGAAGGCCACACCGCGCCCAGGTAGTACGGGATGAACCAGCTCGCGATGGCCACCAGGATGACGCAGTCGAGGAGCAGCGCCCACGCGGCGACGAACCCGGTCAGGGGGTCGAAGGCGCGGCGCGCGAAGCTGGTGACGCCGCTGGCCTCGGGCATCGCCGCCGACGCCTCGGCGTACGACCAGGCGGTGAGGAGAAAGACGAGGCCGACCACGGCGATGACGATCGGCGCCGCGCCGAGCGCGTACAGCGCGATCCCCCCGAGCACGACGTAGATCGACGAGCCCACGTAGCCGAAACCGGTGCCGAAGAGCCCGCCGATGCCGACCACGCCGCCGGCCGGGTAGCGATACCTCCTCCGCGTCACGCCGCCACCGCTCCGGCCGCGCGACGCCCGGCCCGCCGCCCGGCCGACGGGCACCGGCAGACGGACCGTGACACGCAGCAGCGCGGCCCCGCACCGCTCAGAGCGGTGCGGGCAGCCTCGCCGCGTGCGGCATCAGACAGACGTACGACCTGTCGCGTCTCGTGCATAGCCATCCAAGGAACAGCCGGCGCCGCGGCGCCGGCCCGCAAGCCGAATCGACCGGCGGGCCAGGCCCCCTGCGATCGGCCCGGAAGCCGCGCCGCGGCGCGGCGCGGTCTCCCGGGCCAAGGGCCTGCTCGCATCGTCGTCACTACGTGAACAAGACATCAAGATAGGGCAAGCGACATAAAGAAGTCGTAAAGGCGACGCGCTCGCCGAAGCGCAGCGGCTCGCAGAGCGGCGAGCCGCTTCCTCCGGCGCACGGCGCGAGCTCGGCCTCGCGTGACCCTCGCCGACCGCGGACGCGACGGGGGCGGGGGCGCCTGCCGGCGCCCCCGCCCCCGTCGCGCTTCGCCCGCGCGCTGCTCCCGCCGCTACTGGACCAGGAACGGGATCACGAGCAGGGCGACGATGTTGATGACCTTGATCATCGGGTTGATGGCCGGGCCGGCGGTGTCCTTGTAGGGGTCGCCGACCGTGTCGCCGGTGACCGCCGCGGCGTGGGCCTCGGAGCCCTTGCCGCCGTAGGCGCCGTCCTCGATGAGCTTCTTGGCGTTGTCCCACGCCCCGCCGCCCGAGGTCATCGAGATGGCGAGGAAGATGCCGGTGATGATCGTGCCCATGAGCACGCCGCCGAGCACCAGGTAGGCCTTGTCCCAGAAGACGAGCGCGACGATGATGGGCGTGAGCACCGGGATCGCGGCCGGCAGCATCATCTCGCGGATCGCCGACTTGGTGACGATGTCGACGGCCTTGCGCGTAGTCCGGCTTGCCCGTGCCGTCCATGATGCCGGGGATCTCGCGGAACTGACGCCGCACCTCTTCGACCACCTGCCCGCCGGCCTTGCCGACGGCCTTCATGCAGAGCGAGGCGAAGAGGTAGGGCAGCAGGCCCCCGAGCAGCAGGCCGATGAGGACCCACGGCTCGTTCACGCGGAACATCTCGATCACGCCCTCGCCGAAACTCTCCTTCAGGTCGTTCGTGTACGAGACGAAGAGGATGAGGGCGGCGAAGCCGGCCGAGCCGATCGCGTAGCCCTTGGTGATGGCCTTGGTGGTGTTGCCGACCGCGTCGAGCGGGTCGGTGGTGTTGCGCACCTCTTCGGGCAGGTCGGCCATCTCGGCGATGCCGCCGGCGTTGTCGGTGATGGGGCCGTAGGCGTCGATGGCGACGATGATCCCGGTCATCGAGAGCATGGCCATGACGGCCACGGCGATGCCGTACAGCCCGGCCTCGCCGCCGCCGGCGACCTCGTAGCTCACGAGGATGCCGGCGCCGATGGCGACCACGGGCAGGGCCGTCGACTGCATCGAGACGGCGAGGCCCTGGATGATGTTGGTCGCGTGCCCGGTGACGCTCGCCTTGGCGATGCTCTTGACCGGGTTGTAGCGCGTCGCCGTGAAGTACTCGGTGATGATGACGATCAGGGCGGTCACGACGATGCCGCTGACGGCACACCAGAACATGCGGTTCACGCTCGGCATGCCGGCGGCCTTGACGGCGTCGTTGTCCAGCATCCAGTAGGTGACCGGGTAGAAGAGCGCGATCGCGATGACGGCCGCCGCGGCGAGCCCCTTGTAGAGCGCGTTCATGATGTTCTGGCTGCTGCCGAGGCGCACGAAGAAGGTGCCGATGACGCTGGCGATGATCGACACGCCGCCGAGGACCAGCGGGTAGGTGACGGCGACGCCGACCTCGGGCCAGAAGAGGAAGGCGAGCAGCATCGCCGCCACGGCGGTGACGGCGTAGGTCTCGAACAGGTCGGCCGCCATGCCGGCGCAGTCGCCGACGTTGTCGCCGACGTTGTCGGCGATGACGCCGGGGTTGCGCGGGTCGTCCTCGGGGATGCCGGCCTCGACCTTGCCGACCAGGTCGGCGCCGACGTCGGCGGCCTTGGTGAAGATGCCGCCGCCGACGCGGGCGAAGACCGAGATGAGGCTGCCGCCGAAGCCCAGGCCGACGAGCGCGTAGACCGCGTAGTCGCCCCAGAACTTCGTGCCCAGCCAGTAGTACACGGCCACGCCGAACAGCGCCAGACCGACGACCAGCAGACCGGTCACGGAGCCCCCGCGGAAGGCGACCTTGAGCGCCGGGCCGAGACCCTGCTTGGCCGACTCGGCGGTGCGCACGTTGACGCGCACGCTGACCATCATGCCGATGTAGCCCGCGGCGGCCGACAGGCAGGCGCCGACCACGAAGCCGACGGCGGTCACGACGCCGTACGTCCAGCCGCGCTCGGTCAGCCCCAGAGCCACCAGCAGGATGACGAACACGACCGACGCCGACCATGGCGATGGTCCTGTACTGCCGGTTCAGGTAGGCCTTGGCGCCCTCCTGCACGGCGCCGGCGACCTCCTGCATCTTGGCGTCGCCTGCCGGCAGGGCCATCAGCCAGCGGATCAGCACCACGCCGTACGCGACGGCGACGATGGCGCAGATCACGGCGACGAGCATCGCGTTGTCAGACACCCAGCTTCCCACTTCCTGCTCCTTTCGCGGCCGGCACGGGCCGGCGCCCGCACAGCGCCGCGCGGCGAGGACCGCGCGGCGGTTGGCGTCATGACCGGGTGAGGCGAGCGCCCCGCGCGGATCTCAGCCCAGGTACTTGCCGATCAGCAGGTCGAGCTTGACCCTGGTCGCGGCCGGGATCAGCTCGGCCGGGGTGTTGATCGCGTGCTCGACGGCGTGGTGGCACGAGCAGTCGCGCGCGACGTCGAGGGCCGGCACGACGGCGCGCACGATGGCCTGCGCCGTCTCGACGTTGCGGCGCACGTTGGCGAGGACCTGCTCGAGCGAGACGTCCTCCTCGCCCTCGTACCAGACGTCGTAGTCGGTGACCAGGGCCATCGTCGCGTAGCAGAGCTCGGCCTCGCGGGCCAGCTTGGCCTCCTGCAGGTTGGTCATGCCGATGATGTCGAAGCCCTGGCGCCGGTACACGTTGGACTCGGCGCGGGTCGAGAACTGCGGGCCCTCGATGCACACGTAGGTGCCGCCCTGGTGCACGGTGGCGCCGACGGCGCGGCCCTGCTCGACGACGACCTCGGAGACGTACGGGCAGAAGGGGTCGGCGAAGCCCATGTGCACGACGACGCCCTCGCCGAAGAAGGTGCTGGGCCGCGCCTTGGTGCGGTCGTAGAGCTGGTCGGGCACGACGATGTGCAGCGGCTCGAGCTCTTCGCGCAGGCTGCCCACGGCGCTGGCCGAGAGGATCGTGCGCACGCCGAGCTTCTTCATGCCCCAGATGTTGGCCCGGTAGTTGACCTCGGAGGGCAGGATGCGGTGGCCGCGCGCGTGGCGTGGCAGGAAGGCGACCGGCACGCCGCCGATCTCGCCGAGGAAGTAGCTGTCGCTCGGGGCACCGAACGGGGTGTCGAGATCGACCTCGCGGGCTCCCTCGAGCAACTCGTAGAAGCCGGAACCGCCGATCACGCCGACGACGGCTGCGTCCTTGACGCCCGCCACCTCACCCTCCCCTTCGGACCTTGGGCCGTCGGGAGTATACAAGGTGGCCATCGGGCGGCAAACTTCGTTGCGGACGGCGACCGCCGCGCCCTAGAATCGCCAGCGACCGGCGCGGCGCGCGTCGGTCGCCGCGGCGTCGGCCCGCGCCCCGGACCGCCGCATCCGCCTGCCGAAAGGAGACGTCACATGGCCGAGGCACCCGAAGCCGCCGACCACATCATCTGGGAGCCGTACGGGGACTACCTCGAGAAGAGCAACGTCCGCCGCTTCATGGACGCCCACGGCATCGCCACGCTACGACGAGCTCATCGAGCGCTCGACGAGCGACGTCGCCTGGTTCTGGGAGGCCGCCCTCGAAGACCTCGGCGTCGTCTGGGACGAGCCGTACGACACCGTGCTCGACGAGTCCGACGGCTTCCCCTGGGCGCGCTGGTTCGTGGGGGGCAAGCTCAACATCGTGCGCAACTGCGTCGACCGGCACGCCGCCGGCGAGCGCGCCGACCACGTCGCCGTCGAGTGGGCCTCCGAGGGCGGCGAGCGCCGCTCGGTGACCTACGCCGAGCTCGACCGCGAGGTGTGCCGCGCCGCCAACGCGATGCGCGCCGCGGGCGTCTCGCCCGGCGACACGATCGGGCTCTACATGCCGATGGTCCCCGAGCTGGTCACCGTGTTCTACGCGGCGCTCAAGATCGGCGCCGTCGTCATCCCCGTGTTCTCCGGCTTCGGCGCCCAGGCCCTCGCCACGCGGCTCGAGGACGGCGGCCTGCCGGCTCGCTCTTCACCGCCGACGGCTCGGTCCGCCGCGGCAAGCGCATCGCGACCAAGCCGGAGGCCGACCGCGCGCTCGAGTCCGCCGCCTGCGTCGAGAAGGTCGTCGTCGTCGACCGCCTCGGCGCCGAGGCGCGCGCGGCGAGCGGCCTCGAGATCGTGATGAAGCCCGGCCGCGACGTCTGGTGGAGCGACTTCCTCGCCGGGCAGGCCGAGACCTGCCCCACGGAGAGCCTCGACGCCGAGCACCGGTCGCTCGATCATCTTCACGTCCGGCACGACGGGGCGCCCGAAGGGCACGGTCCACACCCACGTCGGCTGCCTCGCGCAGATGGCCAAGGAGCTCGGCTACGCCTTCGACGTCAAGCCCGACGACGTCTTCTTCTGGGTCACCGACATCGGCTGGATGATGGGCCCCTGGGAGCTGATCGGGGTCCACTTCTTCGGCGCCACCGTCGTCCTCTTCGAGGGCGCGCCGAACTGGCCGCACCCGGGTCGCGCCTGGGAGGTCTGCGCCGAGCTGCAAGACCACGCACCTCGGCATCTCGCCCACGCTCATCCGCCTGCTCATGAGAGAGAGCCTCGAGCACGTCACCCGTTTCGACCTCTCGAGCCTCAAGTACCTGGGCTCGACCGGCGAGCCTTGGGACCCCGACTCCTACACCTGGTTCTTCGAGCACGTCGGCGGCGGCCGCATCCCGATCATCAACATCTCGGGCGGCACCGAGATCGTCGGCTGCTTCCTGCTGCCCTTGCCGATCACCGCCCTCAAGCCGACGACCCTGCGCGGCCCGTCGCCGGGCATGGCGATCGACTGCGTCGACGACGACGGCGAGCCCGTGCGCGAGCAGCTCGGCTACCTGGTCTGCCGGCGTCCGGCGCCGTCGATGACGAAGGGGTTCCTCAACGACCCCGAGCGCTACCTCGTGACCTACTTCAGCCGCTTCGGCGAGGACGTCTGGTTCCACGGCGACTGGGCCTACGTCGACGCCGACGGCTTCTGGTTCCTGCGCGGCCGCGCCGACGACACGATCAAGGTGAGCGGCCGGCGCACCGGCCCCGCCGAGATCGAGGCGGCGCTGCTCGAGCACCCGGCGGTCTCGGAGGCCGCGGCCGTCGGCGTGCCGCACGAGATCAAGGGCGAAGGCGTCGTCTGCTTCGTCGTGCCGCAGCGCGACGTCGAGGAGTCGGAGGAGCTTCGCCACGCCCTCGAGCAGCAGGTGGTCGACGTCATGGGCAAGACGATGCGCCCCGAGCAGGTGCGCTTCGTCGAGCGCCCTGCCCAAGACGCGCTCGGCCAAGATCGTGCGCGGCGTCATCCGTCGCGTGCATCTCGGCGAGGACCCCGGCGACCTGTCGAGCGTCGAGGACCCCTCGATGCTGAACGGGATCAGGGACTCGCGCTGAGCGCCGGCGGCGCCGGGCCGGCGACAGCCGGCCCGGCGCCGCCCCCGCGCCCCGGGGCGCGAGCCCCCGAGCCGCGCGACCCCGGCCGCGCTCCGGGCCGCGGCCCACGAGCCGCGACCCCGGGACGACAGCCTACTCGCGCGATGATAGGCTTTGATACATCCGACGATCGGCCGATCGGGATGTGAGTCGGGGCTCCCTTCGGCGCCCGCAGGCAGGTCGTCGCCGGCCCTTCGCTCCTCACCTGTGCCGGCGCGCGACCGCGGCGCCGCATCCGTCCCGTCCGCATCCTTGCCGAGCGCTCAGCGCGACGAAGGAGTGGAACGTGCCCAAGAACAAGGTCCTCCCCATCGCCGAGGCGATGTCGCACATCAGGTCCGGCATGAGCATCGCCGTCGGGGGGTTCATCGGTCAGGGCGACCCCCTGACGCTCATCGACTACCTGAAGACGATGGACGTCAAGGATCTGACGATCTACGAGAACGACGCCGGCTTCCGCGAGCGCGGCATCGTCGAGCTCGTGCGCCTGGGCAAGATCAAGAAGGTCGTCGCCAGCCACGTCGGCACGACTCCCTACATCGGTCAGGCGATGAACGAGGGCCTGCTCGAGGTCGAGGTCGTGCCGCAGGGCACGCTCGCCGAGCGCATGCGCTGCGGCGGCGCCGGTCTGGGCGGGTTCCTGACGCCGACGGGCGTGGGCACGATGTACGGCGACACGCGCGACAACGTCGAGCTCGACGGGCGCACGTACCTGCTCGAACGCGGGCTCAAGTGCGACGTGGCCATCATCCGCGCCCACGCCGGCGACACCTGGGGCAATCTCACCTACCGCGGCACCTCGCGCAACTTCAACGTGCCCGCGGCGACGTGCGCCGACTACGTGATCGCCGAGGTCGAGAACCTCTACGTGCTCGGCGAGATCGACCCCAACGCCATCCACACCCCGGGGATCTTCGTCGACGCCGTGGTGCGCGCCAACATCGACTACTGCGTCATGCGCGAGGAGGCGCTGGGCAATGACTGAGGACCGCAAGCAGATCATCGCGTCCCGTGCCGCGCACGACCTCCGGGACGGGCAGATCATCAACCTGGGCATCGGTCTTCCGACCCTGATCGCCAACTACGTCCCCGAGGACGTCGACGTGGTCATCCAGACCGAGAACGGCGCCGTCGGCGTCGGCCCCCGGCCCGACCCCGGCTGCGAGGACCGCGACCGCGCCAACGCCGGCAACGGTCCCATCACCATCGTCGCCGGCGGGTCCTACTTCGACTCCTGCACGTCCTTCGGCATGATCCGCGGCGGGCACCTCGACGCCACCTTCCTCGGCACCCTGCAGGTCGACGAAGAGGGCAACATCGCCAACTACTGGATCCCCGGCAAGATGCTCGCCGGCATGGGCGGGGCGATGGACCTCGTGACCGGCGCCAAGACGGTCTACATCGTGACCGAGCACTGCGCCAGGGACGGCAGCCCGAAGCTCACGAAGCGCTGCACCTTCCCGCTGACCGGCGCCAAGGAGTGCGACGTCATCATCACCGAGCGAGCCCTCTTCCGCCGCTACCCCGACAAGGGGTTCGTGCTCGAGGAGGTCGCGAAGGGCTACACCCTCGACGACATCGCCGCCTGCACCGACATGGGCTATACGGTGGCCGACGACGTGAAGCTGGACGCCTACGGCGGGTGACCCGCTCCGGCGGCGACGGTTGAGGCGCGGCGCGGCGCGGGTATCTCCTGCCCACGACTCAGCCGCCCCCGGACCAAGGAGTGCACATGCCGGCGGAGCTCAGGGAGCGTTTCAGCCGCAAGGAGTGGAAGAACTGCTGCGGCAAGGGCTGCAAGAAGTGCGACATCGCCCAGGCCTACATCGGCGAGTACGGCAAGAAGGACGGCCTCGACCGCCTCAACGACGACCGCGCGGCGGTCAAGGCCGGCAAGGCCTCGGCCAAACCCGGCAAGAAGGCGGGCGCAGGCAAGAAGGCCGCCAAGGGCAAGAAGGGCAAGCACGGCGGCAAGAAGAAGGCCTCCGCCAAGGCCTGACGAGCCCGATCACTTGTGTGTGAACGGCCGCGGCCGCCCGAGAGACCTCGGGCGGCCGCGGCCGTTCACACACCCTCCGCCGCTCGACCCCAGTCGGGCGGCCGCGATCTCAGAGGCGGGCGAGAGCGCGCGCCAGCCGCCCGCCGAACTCCTCGCCGGCGATCGTCGGCCAGACCGCCGGGAAGCCGGCGATGAGCTCCTCCATCTCCTGCTGCCGCGCCGCGAGGTAGCGGGCCGCGCCGGCGTCGACGACGATGGTGTTCGGCGCCGGCGCCCCGTCGCCGGGGGCCTGCCAGCGGCCGTGGGTCAGGTAGTCGCGCACGAGACCGCTGGCGACGACCGCGTCCTGCAGGTCGCCGAGGTGGTCCTGGAGGCCCTTCATGGTGGCGATCAGGGGCAGCGCGCCGCGCCCCAGCGGCGCCGCGAAGAACTCGAGCGTGTAGCGCAGCGCCTTGCCGGCGATGCGCAGCTCGTGGAAGCGCGTGAGCGGCGCCCCCGGCCCGACCAGGGCCCCGGCGCCGAGCACGTCGGCGACGTCGCGGTGCAGCAGCATGGGCAGCACCTGGGCGACGGTGCCTTGGCCGCCCGGTGCAGACAGTCGCTCGGGCGGCTCCTCGAGCAGCTCCGCCATGCGTTCGACGAAGCGACGATACCGCCGGCCGTCGAGGTAGGCGATGAGCTCGGCGCGACGCGCGGCGTACTCGAGGTCCCACGCCGCGAGCAGGCCGTCGAGCTCACCGCGACGGCGCTGCGGCAGCCGCTCGACGTACTTGACGGCCTTGCCCTTGAAGACGTCGAGGTCGCGCACCACGCCGAGGCGGCGCCCGGTGCGGCGCATGCCCTTCAGCGCGGGGTGCACCTCCTGCGTGTCGAGATACGGGGCGAAGATGCGCAGCGCCATGCGCATGCGCCGTGTGGCGACGCGCATGTCGTGCAGTTCCTCGGGATCGTCGCCGAGGCGGGTCCCCTTCTCGTGCGCGAGCATCTTGTTGAAGTGCAGGCGCAGCACCTTGACGGCGGCGAGCGCCATCGTGTCGTCGCGCTCGATCGGCGGCCGTTTGCGGCGCACCTGAGCGCGGTCCGGGGCTCGGGGACGACGGCATCGCGGCCTCGGCGGCGGCGGCGTCGACGACCGCCGTGGCCACGGCTCCCGCCGCCGCTTCGGGCACGGCCGCCTCGGGCGCGGCAGGTGCGGCCGCCCCCGCCGCCGCGGAGGGGTCGTCGGCGGTCGCGACGACAGACTCGGCGTCGGTGGCCGCCGTGACGGCCCCGCGGTCGGGCGTTGGGCCGGGCGTTGAGCCGGGCGGGTCGGCCGTCGGCGCCGCCGTGCCGGTCGGCACGGCGGCGCCGAGGCACTCGAGCGCGCGGGCGAACTTGGCCCGGCTCTCGGGCTTGAGGCGGAAGCGGCGACGCAGGGCCCTGGTCAGCGTGGCCAGGTCATCCTCATCGCCGTCACCGCGCAGCTCGAGCTCGAGCTCGAGCCAGCCGCGCTCCCCGGCGTCGCCGACGACCTCGACCTCGTCGAGGCTCAGCTCGCCGACCTCGCGCTCGCCGTCGGAGACGACACGCGTGCGGCGCCGCTGACGGAGCTCGACGAGCGGCGCCAGCGACGCCCCTCGAGCCACCGACTCGACGCGCTTGCGCAGCTCACCCTGGGGCCACTCCTTGACCGGCACGTCCACGGCGACGAGGGCCTCGAGCTCCTCGCGGCGCAGCACGCCGTCGGCGGCCGTCGCCAGCCCCTTGAGCGTGAGGCGCACACCGTCGCCCGTCTCCCGCCGGCGCAGGTAGTAGCCGGCCGTGAGGAAGCGGCGGTCCGCCGTGTCGAGGAAGACGTCGCCGTCGCGCCGGTCGGCGACCGCGCCGAGCGCGTAGCCGGCGAGCCGGCGGGCGCGGGCGAGCCGCTCCAGCGTGTCGTCGTCGGGTACCGCGAACTTGGCCTCGATCTCCATGCCGCTCAACCTCCCCCGAGCTGCGAGGGCGGCAGGAGCCAGGCGAGCTCGGCCGCCTTGAGGTCACCGTCGGCGGCGTCGACGCGCGCCAGGCCGCCCTTCTTGCACACGACGCGCCCGCCGCCGATGAGAGCGCCGATGACGCTGCTGAAGTCGGGCTCGTGCCCGACCAGCATCAGCGCCTTCGGCGTGCCGTGCCCGGCGACGACGGCGCGCAGCGCCCTGACGTCGAGCCCGCCGGCCAGGCGCTCGTCCTCGACCACGCCGACTCCCGGGCCGGCGGCCTCGGCGACGATCTCGGCCGTGCGCCGCGCACGTACCAGGGGGCTGGTCACGATGACCTTGAGCCCGAGGCTCATGGCGGCGATGGTCCGCGCTTCGCGCGCCATCGCCGCTTCGCCCTCGGGCGTCAGCGGCCGCAGATCGTCGTCCCCGCTCCAGTCGGCGCGCGCCATCGCCCGCCCGTGGCGCAGGAAGTACAGCTTGACGGCCACGCCTACTCCCCTCGCTCCCACGCCGCCTCGCGGGCGCGGGCGACGTAGTGCTCCTGGGCGTCGAGCGGCGTCTCGTCGGGCCCCGGGCTGAGACGCTCCCAGCTGCCGTCCGGGTGGAGCACACGGCCCTTCACGTTGTCGGCGAGGTAGGTGGCGAGGATGTCGTCCCTGATCTGGCGCACGATGCCGCGGTCGAGCACCGGGAAGAGGATCTCGACGCGACGGTTCAGGTTGCGCGGCATGAGGTCGGCGCTGCCCAGCAGCACCTCCTCGTCGCCGCCGTTGCGGAACCAGTAGATGCGGCTGTGCTCGAGGAAGCGGCCGACGATGCTCTTCTCGGTGATGTTCTCGCTGACCCCCGGGATGCCGGGTCGCAGGCAGCACATCCCGCGCACGATGAGCTCGACCTTCACGCCGGCCTGCGAGGCCCGGTAGAGCCTGCGGATCATCGGCTTGTCGACGAGGGAGTTCATCTTGAAGACGAGGTGCGCCTCCTCCCCGCGCCGCGCGTGCTCGATCTCGCGGTCGATGCGCTCGGCGACCTGGCGGCGCATGTGCTGCGGGGCGACGAGGAAGCGCCGGTACTGCACCTCGGCGGCGTAGCCGGTGAGGGCGTTGAAGACGGCGGACGCGTCGGCGCCCATGTCCTCGTCGCAGGTGAGGTAGCCGAGGTCGGTGTACTGGCGCGTGGTGACGCTGTTGTAGTTGCCGGTCCCGAGGTGGACGTAGCGCCGCACGCGGCCGCCCTCGCGACGCACGATGAGCATGATCTTGGAGTGCGTCTTGAGGCCGAGGAGGCCGTAGACGACGTGCACGCCCTCGTGCTCGAGCGCCCGCGCCCAGCCGATGTTGCTCTCCTCGTCGAAGCGCGCCTTGAGCTCGAGCAGGACGGCGACCTGCTTGCCGTTGCGCGCCGCCTCCATGAGCTGCTCGACGACCGGCGCGTTGCGGCCCACGCGGTAGAGCGTCGTCTTGATGGCCAGCACGTCGGGGTCGTCGGCCGCGGCGCGCAGCAGCTCGACGACGGGGTCGAACGAGTCGTACGGGTGATGGAGCAGCACGTCGCGCTGACGGATGGCGGCGAAGAGGTCGGTGCCCTCGACGCCCTCGAAGGCCGCCGGCAGCGATTGCACGAGCGGCGCGTACTTGAGGTCGGGGCGGTCGACGTCGGCCGCGCCCCAGAGGCTGCTCAGGCCGAGCGGCGCCGCCACCGGGTAGAGCTCGTCCTCGGTGAGCTCGAGGTTCTCGCGCAGGATGTGACGCACGTGCTCGGGCATCGTGTCGTCGATGGTCACGCGGATGACCGAGCCGAAGCGGCGCCGCTGGACGAAGGCCTCGATCGTCTCGAGGAGGTCGTCGGCCTCGAGCTCCTGGATCGCGAGCTCGGCGTCGCGCGTCACCCGGAAGGGGTGCGCCTCGAGCACCTCGAGCCCCGGGAAGAGGGCGTCGAGGTTGGCGGCGATGACCTCCTCGAGCCAGGTGAACCAGCGCTCGCCCTCGGCGGCCGGTGCCTCGGGGCGCCGGCCGGCGGCGGGCGCCGGCGCCGGCACCAGCCGCGGCAGCGACCGCGGCACCTTGACGCGCGCGAAGCGCGTCTCGCCCTGCGGGTCGCGGATCAGCACGGCGAGGTTGAGGCTCATGTTGGAGATGTGCGGGAACGGCCGCCCGGGGTCGAAGGCGAGCGGCGTGAGGACCGGGTAGACCTGCTCGTCGAAGTAGGCGCGGAGCGCCACGCGCTGCCCCTCGTCGAGGGCGTCGTGGCCGACGATGTGGATGCCGGCCGCCTCGAGCTCGGGCAGCAGCTCGCTGAAACAGTGGCGCGCGTCCTTCATGAGCTGCCAGGCGCGCTCGCGCACGAGCGGCAGCAGCCGCTGCGGCGTGTAGCCGTCGGCGGACTCCTCGGTCACGCCGGCCTCGACCTGCTGGCGCAGGCCGGCGATGCGCACCATGAAGAACTCGCCCAGGATCGAGCCGATGATGCCGACGAACTTGACGCGCTCGAGCAGCGGGTTGCCGGGGTCGCGCGCCTCGTCGAGCACGCGCTCGAAGAAGTCGAGCATGCTGAGCTCGCGGTTGGTGTAGAGCTCGGGGCGCCGCAGATCGGCGTCGGGGTCGGTCTCGGGTGCGACCGCGGTCTCGGCGGACGCCGTGACGTCGCCGTCACTCGCCGCCGCTGCTGCCTCGGTGGCCTCGACCGCGGCAGCCGGGGCTCCCGTCGAGTCCGTCGTCGCGCCCGCGGCGGCCTCCGTCGCCGGCGCCGCCGTCATCTTCTCCTCCACGAGTGCCTCCCCGTCCGGCACGCGGCGCCCGCCGGTGACCGCGTCGCCGCCGGTCGCGCGGGTCGCCCGGGTGCTCGGTCGAACGTCGCCCCTCAGAGCCCGGACCGCAACCTCGCCGCAGAGCGAGGACCGCCAAGTATATGCCCCGTGTGTGAGCGCGCAACGCGAGCGGCGGGCGGCCGGGTCGTCAGACCCGGCCGCCCGCCGCGACGTCGAGGCGCGCGGTGCGCCGTCAGAAGCCCATGTTCTCGACGCGGTCCACGCCGGGGACCACGTTCTTGAGGTGGCGCTCCACCCCGTTGGTCAGCGTGAGCTGCGACATCGGGCAGCCTGCACAGGCGCCCTGGAGGCGTACCTGGACGACACCGTCCACCACGTCGACGAGCTCGATGTCGCCGCCGTCGGCCTGGAGAGCCGGGCGGACGTCGGCGAGAGCCTTCTCGACCTGCTCTTTGATCTCGGTCATTGCTGGTTCACCTCCTCGTCGCGCTGCGGGCGGCTGCCGCGGAGGGGGTCGCCCTGCCGTGCGGTCAAGGCCGCGAACGTCGTCTGTTCGAGCTCCCCCTTGAGGAGGGCTTCGACAGAAGTCCAGAAGTCATGCGTGTCGCACGGGGTCTCGGCGCACGGCTCGAGGTTGGCCCGGCAGCGGCACAGCGTGATGGGTCCCTCGACCGCCTCGTAGACCTCGCGCACGGTGACCTCAGCGGCCGGCCGTGCGAGCACGACGCCGCCGCGATTGCCGCGCTGGGTGCGGACCACCTCGGCACGCGCCAGCTCGCGGATCACCTTGGCCAGCCCGCTGCTGGGGATGCGCTGCGCGGCGGCGATCTCGTCGGTGTGCACCACGTGACCGGGCCCGCGCTTCGCGAGCTCGAACACGGCGCGCACCGCGTAGTCTGCCTGGGTCGAGAGTTTCACAGTCCCTTTGTATCAAAAAAGGAGGGATTTGTCTACTTTGACCCTCGTCAAGGCCGCGGGGCGGGACGCGGCGCGGACCGCGTGGCGGAACGCGAGGCGGAGCGCGGCCACCCGCGGCGGCGCTCCGGAGCGCAGCGCCCCGCGCCCCGCGCCCCGCGTCCGGCGCCGCCTGAGGATGTCAGGCGCCGAGCGGGAGCTCGACGGGCGCCTCGGGCGCGCGCGTGAGCGCGCGCAGGCCGTCGCGCTCGACGACGAACGTGTTCTCGACGCCGACGGCGCCCACGCCGGGCAGCACGAACTTGGGCTCGAGGGCGAACACCATGCCCTCCTCGAGCGGCGCGTCGCTCGTCGTCAGCACGGGCAGCTCGTCGAGCTCGAGCCCCACGCCGTGCCCGATGAAGCGCACCTGCTCGGGGCCGAAGCCCATGAAGTTGGCGCCGAGGCCGCGGCGCTCCGCCGCCGTCACGGCGGCGTCGTACACGGCCCGGCAGGTCACCCCGGGCCGCGCCGCGGCCACCACCGCGGCCTGCACCTCGAGGGCCACCGCGTAGGCGTCGCGCACGGGGGCGGGCAGCGGCCCCAGCGAGAGCATCCGCGTGAAGTCGGCCGTGTAGCCCTCGCGGACGGCGACGAAGTCGAAGACGATCGGCTCGCCGGGCCCGATCGGTCTGAAGCTGACCCCCTGGGCGACGGCGGGGCTCAGACCGGTGCCGGCCAGGGGCGTGTCGAGGAAGCTCGGCGCCGTCGCGCTCGGCCCGCTCAGGAGCTGCCCGTAGAACATCTCCTGGTTGAAGCCGCGCATGCGGATCACGCCCTGGTGCCCGAGCCGGCGGGCCTCGGCCTCGACCAGCCCGGCGAACTCGGCCTCGGTGAGGCCGGCGCGCAGCACCCGGGGAGCGAAGGCCCAGACCGCGTCGGCGAGCGCCGCCGCCGCGGCGATGCGCTCGATCTCGTAGGGCGACTTGACGGCGCGCTGGCGCACGACGGCGCGGCCGACGTCCTCGGCCGCGGCGCCGGGCAGGAGGGCGAGCAGCCGCTCGTAGACGGCGACGGGCAGCACGTCGAGCTCGAGGCCGACGCGCCGCGGCAGGCCGCCGGCCATCGCCCGCAGCGCGTCGGTCAAGCCCCGCGGGCCGTCGAGCGCGACGACGCGAGGCAGCGGCGACTCGCGCCGCGCCCGCTCGACGCTGCGGCGCACGAAGAGCGTCGCCTCCCCCTCGGCCGGCACGTGCAGGTACGACTGCTGCACCGTGCCGCTGAAGTAGAAGAGGTCGGCGTTCTGAAGGATGAGCGCGGCGTCGAGCTGGCGCTCGCGCAGCGTGAGCTGGAGGCGCGCGAGTCGGCGCTCGACCTCGGCCGCCGGGGTCGGCGTCGCGCCGGGCTCGACGAACGGCGGCCCCGCCGCTGCGGGCGGTCGCGCGGCCATCCCGCGGCTCACACGGGCAGGGTCGTGACCCGCGCCACGACCAGCCCGATGAGCACCGCGGCAGCGATGGCGAAGACCCAGATCTCGCGCGGGCCGAGCGGCCCGCGCAGGCCGCGGTCGCCGAAGCGCATGAGGGCGGTGATCAGCGCGGCCCCGCCGATGAGGCCGCCGACGTGCCCCTGCCAGGAGATGTTGGGGATCGTGAACGTGATCACGAGGTTGAGGACGATGACGAACCCGAGGCTGCGCACGAGCTGCTGCGCCATCAGGTCGCGGCCGCGGTTCATGTAGGCGTAGGCGAAGAGCGCCCCGAAGAGGCCGAAGATGGCCCCCGACGCGCCCACCGTCGCCGTCGTCGGCGGCGAGGCGGAGAGCACCAGCACCGAGCCGGCGAACCCGGAGAGGACGTACAGAAGGCTGAAGCGCACCGAGCCGACGACGCGCTCGAGGTACCCGCCGGCGATGTACAGCGCCCACATGTTGAACAGCAGGTGGAAGACGCCGGCGTGGAGGAACATCGCCGTGAACAGGCGCCAGTACTCGTCGTTGAGCACGACCAGCGCGGGCACGAGGGCGCCGAACCCGCTCAGCGTGCCGTAGCGCGGCAGCGGCGACCCCAGCGCCTCGAGCAGGAAGTCGAGCACGAAGACGACGACGTTGGCGGCCAGCAGGGCGCGCGTCACCGGGGCGCCGACGACCGCGCGCCCGCCCGTCGCCCAGCGCGAGCGCATCTGGTCGCGCGTGATCACGCGCGCCCTTGTCGACCCGGTCGACCCGGTCGACCCGGCCTGCTGCTCTCTCATGCACTCGGGGCAGCGGAACCCGACCGCGGCCGGGATCATGCACTCGTAGCAGATCGGCCGGCCGCAGTTGGCGCACGACACGCCGGTCTCACGGTCGTGGTGCCGGTAGCAGTAGCTGACCTCGAGGTCGTCGGGCATGGCGATCTCGAAGTCGGGGGGCAGCTCGGAGGGCGGCGGCGCGGGCGGGGTCGGGAGCTCGGGGTCCGCCATCAGCCCTCCCGGGTCGCGACCGGGAGGCGCCCGAAGAGCTCGAGGAGCCAGTCGGGCAGGGCGACGGCGCGCCCGCTGCCGGCGTCGACGCAGGCCAGCCGCGTCCAGCCGGTGGTGACCAGCTCGCCGTCGCGCGTCACCTCGTAGTCGAAGTCGAAGGACGCCGGCCCGACGCGCCCCCTGAGGAGCGTGACGTCGAGGAGGTCGTCGAGGTGTGCCGGTCGCCGGTAGCGCACGCGCGCCTCGATCACCGGCAGGTGGAACCCGCGGGCCTCGACCTCGGTGATCGGGCAGCCGAGCGCGCGCAGCAGCTCGACGCGCGCGACCTCGAAGTAGACGAGGTAGTTGGCGTAGTAGGCGACGCCGGCGGCGTCGGTGTCGGCGTAGCGCACGCGCACCTGGGTCGTGAAGCGCGGCGCCTCGAGGGCATCCATGGATTCGAGTGTAGCACAGGGTCGTCCGCGGCCCGGACCGGCCTCGACGGCGGCCGGCGACGCCCGGCGCGGCGCCGGCCCGGAGCAGGGCCGCGAAAGAGGGCGGGCGCGGCGCCGTGATGGCGCCGCGCCCGCCCGCGCTCGTCCGCCGGCGCGCTCGCGCCGGCTCGCCGCCTCGCTCAGGCGAACACGACCTTGGCGGCCTCGTCGAAGATGCCGATCGCGAGGTCCATCTCGGCGTCGCTGATGCTGAGCGGCGGCAGGAAGCGCACGCCGTTGCCCTGCGAGCAGGCGCCCATGAGGATGACCTTGTGCTTCTGGCACTCGGCGATGAACGCCTTGGCGACCGCGGCGTTGGGCTCCTTGGTGCCGGGCTGCACGCACTCGATGGCGAGCATGAGACCCTTGCCGCGCGCCTCGCCGATGACGGGGTACTGGGCCTGCTTGTCCTTCCAGAACTTGAGCAGCTTCTCGCCCTGCTTCGCCGCGTTGGCGAGCATGCCGTCCTCGACCATCGCGTCCATGGTCGCGACACCGGCGGCGCAGGCCACGGCGTTGCCGCCGTAGGTGCCGCCCATCGAGCCGGGCAGGCACTTGTCCCAGAGCTCGTGGCTCGCGGCGATGGCGCCGAGCGGGTAGCCGCTGGCGATGCCCTTGGCCATCGTGAGGATGTCGGGCTTGATGCCGTAGTGCTCGTGGCAGAACCAGGTGCCCGTGCGGCCCATGCCGGCCTGGATCTCGTCGACGATCAGGCAGGCGCCGATCTCGTCGGCGATGCCGCGGAGCTGCTGCATGAACTCGGGCGTCGGCACGATGAAGCCGCCCTCGCCCTGGATGGGCTCGACGATGATGGCGGCCACGTCGTCGCCGTAGATCTCGGCGCGCAGCACGCGGCGCACGTCCTCGATGGCGTAGGCCGTCGGGTCCTCGCTGGCCGGCGTGCGGAACGGATAGCAGTAGCGGGCGTGGTAGATGCACGGCACGAGCGGCTCGTGATGGCCGCGGTAGTGCACGGCGGAGTCGGTGAGCGCCATGGTGAGGTGCGTGCGGCCGTGGAAGGCGCCCTGGAAGGCGATGATGCCGGGGCGCCGCGTGGCCTGCTTGGCCAGCTTGACCGCGTTCTCGACCGCCTCGGCGCCCGAGTTGGCGAACATGATCTCGTCCATGCCGTCGGGCAGGATGCCGACGAGCTTCTCGGCCAGCTCGAGCATGGGGCCGTGGCGGTAGATGTTCATCTGCGCGTGCGGGAGCTTGGCGGCCTGCTCCTGCACCGCCTTGACGACCTTGGGGTGGCAGTGGCCGGTGTTGACCACGGCGATACCGACGACGAAGTCGAGCCACTTGCCCCCGTCGGTGTCGTAGACCCAGCTGCCCTCGGCGTGGTCGAGCGTGATCGGCGCCACCGGCCCGAGGAAGTGGGGCATGTGCTTCATGTGAGCGGGCTTGTCTGCCATGGACGGAACCTCCGTAGAGAGCCTTCTGCCGGGACGACGCGCATGGACGACCTCGGGGCCGCTCCCGCGGGCGGGCGACGGCGCCGCGAGCCCTGCTCGCAGCGGACGAGCAGGGGTCGAGCGGTACTCTAGCAGACGCTCCCCTCCGCCTCAGTACAAGGCCGCGCGTGCAGGCCACTATTCGACGTCCGCGTTTGGACATTCCGTACAGTGCGGCGCGTTGACAGGCCAGGTCGCGTGCGGTAGATTGTGAATCGGTTCACAGCGTTCGCTCTGTCACGAATCCAGGGCGGCCCGCGGACGAACGGGAGAGCAGGTGGTCTCACGCAAGACGGTCGCGCGCATGAGCAGGTATCGCCGCCTGCTCACGGCCCTGCACGCGGCCGGCACCGAGAGCATCTACTCGCATCAGCTCGCGCGCCACGCCGTGGTCAGTGCCCCGCAGGTGCGCCGCGACCTCATGGCGATCGGCTACTCGGGCAGCCCCAACAAGGGGTACGACGTCGCCGCCTGCATCGCGAGCATCGCGGCCTTCCTCGACGGCGACGCCCGGCAGGACGTGTGCCTGGTCGGGGTCGGCAACCTCGGCCGCGCCGTCCTCGCCCACTTCGCCGAGGCGAGCCCTTCGGTCGCGATCGTCGCCGCCTTCGACAGCGACCCGGCCCTGCGCGACGCGGTCGTCCACGGCTGCCGCTGCTTCGGCGCCGAGCGCATGGAGCAGCTGGTGCGCGACCTCGGCATCGACATCGCCGTGCTCACGGTCCCCGGCGAGGCCGCGCAGCAGGTGGCCGACACCCTCGTGCGCGCGGGCGTGAAGAGCCTGATCTCCTTCGCCCCCACGCCCCTGCAGCTCCCGCACGAGATCTTCGTCGAGTACATGGACATCACCGCGGCGCTCGAGTCGGCGGCCTATTTCGCCCGGCTCGGCGCCCGTACGAACGGCAACGGCGAGGCCGGCGAGGCCGAGCTCGCACCGATGGTGCGGCAGCTCGGCTCGCTGCTGGCGAGGAAGAGGATGAGACTCGAAGAGCTCGCAAAGGACATCGGGGCCCGCGTCGTCACGCCGGGCCGCCCGGGTGGCACCGAGGTCACCCGCATCTACGCCGGCGATCGCGTCAGCGACCTCCTCAACGAGGCCTCCGACACGACGCTGCTCGTGAGCAACCTGGCCAGCGTCCAGATGCTCCGCGTGGCCGAGCTGATGGACGTGCCCGGCATCTGCTTCGTCGGCGGCATCGAGCCCGACGACGATGTCATCGAGCTGGCGCGCGCCAACGGCACCCTGCTCATGGTCTCGCCCGTCGGGGTCTTCGAGACCTGCGGCCTGATCTACCGCTACCTCGGCGGCGAGCGGGAGCAGGGCGCGAACGGCGCCGCCGCGAACGGCGGCGCGGCGCGCCGCAGCGCGAGACCGGCGGGCGCGGCGCCCGGGACGGAGGCTGACCGGCGGCGTGCAGTACCTCACCTACACGATCCGCGGCAACGACTACAACGAGGCGGGCGCCGCCTCGCGCCTGGTGAAGCATCACCTGAAGCGCGTCGGCGCCGACCCCGAGGCGATCCGGCGCACGATGATCGCCGCCTACGAGGCCGAGATGAACGTCGTCATCCACGCCCACCGCGGGGTGCTCGAGGCGCGGCTCGGCGACTGCCGGGTCGACGTCGACGTCGTCGACGAGGGCCCCGGCATCCCCGACGTCGAGCAGGCGCTGCGCGAGGGGTTCTCGACGGCCTCGTCCGAGGCCCGCGCCCTGGGTTTCGGGGCCGGCATGGGCCTGCCCAACATCCGGCGCAACAGCGACACCCTCGAGATCGACACGACCCCGGGCAAGGGGACGCGCGTGAGCTTCAGCGTCAGCCTGAGGCCCGCCTGCCCGACCGACGTCGAGCGCCCGCGCTCGGTGGCCGTCGCCCCGGGGCGCTGCCGCCAGTGCCTGCACTGCCTCACCGCCTGCCCGACGGCCGCCCTGCGCGTGCGCGACGGCGAGCCCCTGCTGCTCGAGCACCTCTGCATCGACTGCACCGCCTGCGTCGCCGTCTGCGAGCCCGCCGCCCTGACGATCGACGAGACCGGCGGCGAGCCCGAGCGCGCGACCGAGCTCGTGGCCCTGCCGCCGGCCTTCCTCGCCGGCTTCGGCGGCGAGGCGCCGCCGGCCGTCGTGGCCCGCGCCGTCGAGACCGGCGGCTTCGCCCGCGTCGTCGCCGCCGACGGCTACGAGCACGCCCTGCACGACGCCGTGCTCGCCATGGCTCGCGAGGCGGCGGGCGGCGGCGCGACCGGCGGCGAGACCGAGAGCGCGGCGGGCGCGACCGCCGACACGACGCCCGACGAGACGGCCGCCGCGACGCGCCCCGGCCGGCGGCCGCTGCCGCTGATCTCGCCGGTCTGCCCCGCCGTCGTCAATCTCGTCGAGCTGCGCTTCCCCTCGCTGCTGCCGCACCTGGCGCCGTTCGCCTCGCCCTGGGAGGCGCTGCAGGACGACGCCGGCGGCGCCTCGGCGACCTTCGTCGTCTCGTGCCCGAGCCAGCGCACCGCGCTGCTCGAGCGGCGCGCCAGCGGCCTGCGCGGCATCATGACCCCGGCGCGCCTGCGCGAGCGTGTGGCGCCGCTGCTCGCCGGCCACGAGGCCGTCGCCGGGCCGGCCCACGGCGCGTCGGCGGCCGCTGCAGCCGAGGTCGACGGACCGGGCGACGCGACGGCTCGCGGCGACCGCGAGACGCTGGTCGTCAACGGGTTGTCGCACGTCCTGCGCGTGCTCGAGGAGCTCGAGGACGGCCTCCTCGACGACGTGCTCGCCGTGCGAGCCCTACGTCTGCGACGGCGGCTGCTTCGGCTCGCCGCTGCTCGCCGAGGACGCCGCCGTCGCCGCTCACCGCTGGCGCGGCGGCGCCGCTGCGCCGCGGCCCCGGGGTCGCCCGCCCGCCGCACCGCGCGCCGGCGGCGCGCCCCGGCATCCGCCTCGACGCCGACATGTCGCGCGCCATCGCCAAGCTCGCCCGTCTCGACGAGCTGACCCGCTCGCTGCCCGGGCGCGACTGCGGCGCCTGCGGCGCCCCGACCTGCGCGGCGCTCGCCGAGGACATCGTCCTCGAGCGCGCCGCGCGCGCGCTCTGCCCGTACGTGACCGAGGAGGAGGCACAGTCATGACGCTCGACGACATCGCCCGCGAGCTCGAGCTGGTCGAGCTCGTACGCCCAACGAGGTGGAGCGCGCCGCCGAGATGACGCGCGGCTACGCCTCGGACCTGCTCAGCGACGTGCTCGCGCACGCCCCGGCCGACGGCGTGCTGGTCACGCTGCAGGTCCACCTGAACGTGGTCGCCGTGGCCGGACACGCCGACCTCGCCGCGGTGATCTTCGCCGGCGGCCGCCGGCCCGAGGACGACGTCGTCGCCAGGGCGGCCGAGGAGGGCCTTGCCCTCTACGGCTGCGAGGCCGACACCTTCGAGATCGTCGGCCGCCTGTACGCCCTCGGGGTCAAGGGGAGCCATGCGTGAAGCTCTGCACCGCAGACCTGCACGTCCACACGGCGCTCTCGCCCTGCGCGGACGACGAGATGACGCCGCCGCGCATCGTGCGAGCGGCGCTCGCGGAGGGGCTCGCGATGATCGCCGTCTGTGACCACAACACGACCGGCAACACGGCGGCCGTGCAGGCGGCTGCGGCGGCGACCGCCGTGCAGGCGGCCGCCCTCGACGCGGCCGCCGGCGACGGGCTCGCCGTCATCGCCGGCATGGAGATGACGAGCGTCGAGGAGTGCCACGTGGTCGGCCTCTTCCCCGACGCCGAGGCCGCCGCCGGCGCCGGCGCCGAGGTCACGGCCCTGCTGCCCGCGGCCGACGAGGGCTACGCCGACTTCTTCGGCGAGCAGCGCCTGCTCGCCGCCGACGGCACGCGGCGCGGCGCCGAGCCGGCCGCGCTGGCGACGGCGACGCCGCTCGACGTCGACGCGGTCGTCGCGCTGATCCATCGCCACGGCGGCGTCGCCGTCGCCGCGCACGTCGACCGGCGCTCGTTCGGCGTCATCGGCCAGCTCGGCTTCTTCCCCGCCGGAGGCCGGCTTCGACGCGGTCGAGGTCTCGCGGCACGTGACGGCCGACTCGCCCAAGCTGCGCCGAGTTCGCCGTCTACGGCCTGCCGCTCCTGCGCTCGTCCGACGCCCACACCCTCGACGCGATCGGGGCGGCGCGCACCGCGCTGCGCGTCGCCGCGCCGACCTTCGCCGAGCTCGTGCTCGCCCTGCGCGGCCTCGACGGCAGGAGCGTGGCCTTGCATGACCTCTCGCTCTACCTGCTCGACCTCCTCGAGAACTCCGTGCGCGCCGGCGCGACGGTGGTCGCGACGCAGATCGTCGCCGACCGCGACGCCGACGAGCTCACGATCCGCGTCGAGGACGACGGGTGCGGGCTGCCGGTCGAGCCCGAGCAGGCGCTCGACCCCTTCTTCACGACCAAGACGAACAAGAAGACCGGCCTCGGCCTGAGCCTCTTCCGCCAGGCGGCCGAGGCCGCCGGCGGCGGCCTCAGGTGGGCCCGTCCGACCTCGGCGGCGACGGCGGTGACGGTGCGGATGGGCTACGCGAACGTCGACCGGCCGCCCCTGGGCGACCTGGCGACCAGCCTGCTGGTCATGGTGGCGACCAACCCGGAGGTCGAGTTCCGGGTCGACCTGCGCGACGGCGACGCGAGCCTTCGCCTGCGCGGCGCCGAGCTGCCCACAGCGGCTCGGACGCACTGGTCGCCTTCCAGGAGGCAGTGACATGACCGACGACCTCCCTGCGAAGCAGATCGCAGCGGAACGACGACGAAGGAGAACGAATGAGCGACCAGGCGAAGTCGTGCACCTGCTGCACCGAGGAGCCGACCGAGGAGGAGCTCCTCGAGCGCCTCGACGCGGTCATCGCCGAGTACAAGGGCAAGCCCGGCGCCCTGATCCCGGTGCTGCAGCTCGCCCAGGGCATCTTCGGCTACCTGCCCGAGGTCGCCCTCAAGCACATCGCGCGCGAACTGCGCAAGCCGTACAGCGAGGTCGCCGGCGTGGTCGGCTTCTACTCGTTCTTCACGACCGTGCCGCGCGGCAAGCACCTCGTCCGCATCTGCCTCGGCACCGCCTGCTACGTGCGCGGCGGCGTCCAGGTCCGTGATGGACGCGTTCAAGAAGCAGCTCGGGATCGACATCGGCGGCACCACCGAGGACCGCCAGTTCTCGCTCGAGATCGGCCGCTGCTTCGGCGCCTGCGGCCTCGCCCCCGTGATCATGATCGACGACGACGTCCATCACCGCGTCAAGCCCAAGCGCGTCGACGAGATCCTCGCCCAGTACGCCGACGAGCCCGTCCTCGCCGAGAGGAGCGCCTGACATGGCGGACAGGATCACCAGCCCCGACCAGCTCAAGGCGCTGGCCGAGAAGGCCAAGGCCGACATCGACCTGCGCGACGGCCGCAAGGAGACGCAGGTGACCGTGCACATGGGCACCTGCGGCATCGCCGCCGGCGCGCGCGAGATCGTCGCCGCCTTCATGACCGAGCTGACCGCCACCGGCGTCACCTCGGCCAGCCTGCACCAGACCGGCTGCGCCGGCCTCTGCGAAGAGGAGCCGATGGCGACCATCACCCAGGCCGACGGCACCCTGTACCGCTACGGCCTGCTCGACAAGGCCAAGGTGCACACGATCGTCGTCGAACACACCTCGTCGGCGGCACCCCCGTCGAGGCGTACCTCATCAAGACCTGAGAGCGAGTGAACGACTATGGCTGACGTGAGAAGTCACTTCCTGATCTGCACCGGCGGCGGCTGCATCGCCTCCGGCGCCCTCGACGTGAGCGAGGCCGTGCGCGCCGAGCTCAAGGCGCGCGAGCTCGCCGGCGAGGTCGACGTCGTCGAGACCGGCTGCCTCGGCCCCTGCGTGCAGGGCCCCGTGGCGCTCGTCTACCCCGACGGCGTCTTCTACCAGAACATCAAGGTCGACGACGTGCCCGAGATCGTCGAGGAGCACCTGCTCAAGGGCCGCGTCGTCGAGCGCCTCGTGAGTCACGCGCCCGGCACCGACCGGACCCAGGCGGAGATGGACGACATCCCGTTCTTCAACCGCCAGGTCAAGATCGTGCTGCGCAACTCGCGGCATCATCGACCCGCTCAACATCGACGAGTACATCGCCCGCGACGGCTACCAGGCCCTCGCCAAGGTGCTCACCGAGATGACCCCCGAGCAGGTCGTCGACGAGGTCCTCGCCTCCGGCCTGCGCGGCCGCGGCGGCGCCGGCTTCCCCACCGGGATGAAGTGGCGCTTCGCCCAGCAGCAGGACAACGACACCAAGTACATCCTCTGCAACGCCGACGAGGGCGACCCCGGCGCGTTCATGGACCGCTCGGTGCTCGAGGGCGACCCGCACTCGCTCATCGAGGGCATGGTCATCGGCGCCTTCGCCATCGGCGCGCACCAGGGCTACGTGTACGTGCGCGCCGAGTACCCGCTCGCCGTCGAGCGCCTCGAGCACGCGCTCGGGCAGGCGCGCGAGTACGGCCTGCTCGGCAACGACATCATGGGCAGCGGCTTCGACTTCGACCTCGAGATCCGCATGGGCTCCGGCGCCTTCGTCTGCGGCGAGGAGACCGCGCTCATGACCTCGATCGAGGGTCACCGCGGCGAGCCGCGCCCGCGCCCGCCGTTCCCGGCGGTCTCGGGCCTCTGGGGCAAGCCCAGCGTGCTCAACAACGTCGAGACCTTCGCCAACATCGCGCCGATCATCCTCAAGGGCGCCGAGTGGTACGCGAGCACCGGTACCGAGAGCAGCAAGGGCACCAAGGTGTTCGCGCTCGGCGGCAACGTGCAGCACACCGGCCTCGTCGAGGTCCCGATCGGCATGCAGCTCGGCGAGCTCATCTACGAGGTCGGCGGCGGCATCCCGAACGGCAAGGCGTACAAGGCCGCCCAGCTCGGCGGCCCCTCGGGCGGCTGCATCCCCAAGGAGCACCTCAACGTGCCCGTCGACTACGCCACCCTGCAGGAGCTCGGCGCGATCATGGGCTCCGGCGGCGTCATCGTCATGGACGAGGACACCTGCATGGTCGACATCGCCCGCTTCTTCCTCGAGTTCACGCAGGAGGAGAGCTGCGGCAAGTGCCCGCCGTGCCGCGTCGGCACCAAGCGGATGCTCGAGATCGTCGAGCGCATCTGCCACGGCGAGGGCGAGGAGGGCGACATCGAGCGCCTCATCGCCCTCGGCGAGTCGATCAGCCAGACCGCGCTCTGCGGCCTCGGCCAGACGGCGCCCAACCCGGTGCTCTCGACGATCCGCCACTTCCGCCACGAGTACGAGGCCCACATCAAGGACAAGTACTGCGAGGCCGGCGTCTGCTCGACGCTGTTCAAGGCGCGCTGCTCCAACGCGTGCCCGGCGAGCGTCAACATCCCCGGCTTCGTGAGCCTCGTCGGCGAGGAGCGCTACGACGACGCGCTCAAGCTGCACCGCGAGCGCAACCCGCTGGCCAGCATCTGCGCCCGCGTCTGCTTCCACCCCTGCGAGAGCAAGTGCATGCGCTCGAGCCTCGACGGCGCCCTCGCGATCCGCCACGTCAAGCGCTTCATGGTCGAGCAGGAGAAGGACGCCGCAGCTGCCGGAGATCCTGGAGAACGCCGAGAACGCGGCCCGCAAGGTCGCCGTCGTCGGCTCCGGGCCCGCCGGCCTCTCCGCCGCCTACTTCCTCGCCCGGCTCGGCTACAAGCCGGTCGTGTTCGAGGCCGAGCCCAAGGCCGGCGGCATGCTCGTCCAGGCCATCCCGGCCTACCGCCTGCCGCGTCCCGAGCTCGAGCGCGAGATCGAGATGATCGAGGCCATGGGCGCGCGCTTCGAGTACGGCAAGGCGCTCGGCCGCGACTTCACGCTCCAGAGCCTCAAGGACGAGGGCTACGAGGCCGTGTTCGTCGGCGTCGGCGCCCCCGCAGGGCATGGGCATCGGCGTCCCCGGCGAGGACGGCCCCGGCGTGTACGACGGGCTCTCCTTCCTCAAGCAGTACAACGTCCACGGCACCGGCGAGGTCGGCAAGAACGTCGCCGTGATCGGCGGCGGCAACGCGGCCATCGACGCCGCCCGCACCGCCCTGCGCCTCGGCGCCGAGTCGGTCAAGATCCTCTACCGCCGCACCCGGGCGCAGATGCCGGCGTGGGGCGAGGAGATCGACGCCGCCGACCTCGAGGGCATCGACATCATGACGCTCGTCGCCCCGGAGGAGATCCTCCGCGACGCGAGCGGCAAGGTCACCGGCGTGCGCTGCAAGGAGATGGCGCTGGGCGACTACGACCGCAGCGGCCGTCGCCGTCCGGTGGCCGGCCACAACCCCGACTTCGTGGTCGAGGCCGACACCGTCATCGCCGCCATCGGCCAGAAGCTCGACGCCGCCGCCGTCCTGGACGGCACCGCCGTCGAGCTCAACCGCTGGGGCTACCTCGCCGGCCGACCCGAACACCGGCCAGACCTCGGTCGACTGGGTGTTCACCGGCGGCGACGCCGCCACCGGCCCGTCGTCGGTCGTCGAGGCCATCGGCGCCGGCGAGCGGGCCGCGGCCGGCATGGACGAGCTCCTGACCGGCGCCAACCACGCCTTCTGGCGCCGCGACATCGAGCCGCCGACCTTCTTCGACCCCGACGCCGACCCCGAGCTGGTCGATCGTCACGAGGTCGAGGAGCTGGCCGGTCGCGGCCCGCGTCACCAACTTCGACGAGGTCGAGCTGGGCTGGGCCGCACAGGTGGCCCTCGCTGAGGCGAGGCGCTGCCTGCGTTGCGACTACGGCAAGTACGGCTCGTGAGCAAGGAGAGCAAGAGGATGCCAACCCTGACCATTGACGAGATCAAGGTCGAGGTGCCGGAGGGCACCACGGTCCTTCAGGCGGCCCGCCAGGCCGGCGTGAAGATCCCCACCCTCTGCTTCCTCGACGACGTCCAGTCCATCGGCGCCTGCCGCGTGTGCCTCGTCGAAGTCGAGGGCGCCCGCACGCTGGTCGCCTCGTGCAGCCAGCCGGCGACCGACGGCATGGTCGTCAAGACCAACACCGGCAAGGTGCGCGACGGCCGCAAGATGGTCGTCGAGCTGCTCCTCTCGGAGCACGACGGCGACTGCCAGGTCTGCGGCCGGTCCGCCGACTGCGAGCTGCGCACGCTCGCCGACGAGCTCGGCATCGGCGACCTGCGCTACGAGGGCGAGAAGACCTTCCGGATGATCGACGAGAGCACCCCGGCGCTCATCCGCGACACCGGCAAGTGCATCTCCTGCCGCCGCTGCGTGACGGTGTGCAACGAGGTCCAGGAAGTGGGCGGCCTGTTCGCCCAGGGCCGCGGCTTCGCCACCCTCATCGGCCCGGCCTTCTCGCAGAACCTGAGCGACGTCGTCTGCGTGCAGTGCGGCCAGTGCGCCGCCGTGTGCCCCGTGGGCGCCATCCAGGAGCGCAACCAGATCGACGAGGTCTGGGACGCGCTCGAGGACCCCACCAAGACCGTCATCGTGCAGACCGCGCCGGCGATCCGCGCCGCGCTCGGCGAGTGCTTCGACTACCCGGCCGGCACCCTGGTGACCGGCAAGATGGTCGCCGCCCTGCGCCGGCTCGGCTTCGACGCCGTCTTCGACACCGACTTCACCGCCGACCTCACGATCATGGAGGAAGGCACCGAGCTGCTCGTGCGCCTCAAGAAGGCGCTCGTCGACGGCGAGCAGGTCGCTCTGCCGCAGTTCTCCAGCTGCTCCCCGGGCTGGATCAACTACATGGAGCACTTCAACCCCGACATGCTCGCCAACCTGAGCACCTGCAAGAGCCCGCAGCAGATGTTCGGGGCGATCGCCAAGACCTACTACGCCGAGAAGATCGGCGTGAAGCCGGAGGACATGGTCGTCGTCTCGGTCATGCCCTGCACCGCCAAGAAGTACGAGGCGGCGCGCCCGGAGATGAACGACAGCGGCGTGCAGGACGTCGACATCGTGCTCACCACGCGTGAGCTCGGCGCGTTCATCAAGCAGGCCGGCATCGACTTCCGCAGCCTGCCCGACGAGGAGATGGACGCGCCGCTGGGCATCAGCACCGGCGCCGCCGACATCTTCGCCAACACCGGCGGCGTCATGGAGGCGGCCCTGCGCACGGCGTGGGAGATCGTCACCGAGACGCCGTTCCCCTTCCCCAACCTGCACGTCGAGCCCATCGAGGGTCTCGAGGGCGTGAAGGTCGCCACCGTCAAGGTCGAGGGGGCCAAGGGCGACTGGGCGTTCCTCGAAGGCGCCGACCTCAAGGTCGCCGTGGCCCACGGCCTCGGCAACGCGCAGAAGGTCATCGACCAGGTCAAGAGCGGCGAGGCCGAGTACCACTTCGTCGAGGTCATGACCTGCCCCGGCGGCTGCATCGGCGGCGGCGGGCAGCCGCGCTTCACGACCAACGAGGTGCGCATGAAGCGCATCGAGGCCATCTACCGCGAGGACGAGGGCCGCGAGCTGCGCAAGTCGCACGAGAACCCCGCCGTCTGCGCCCTGTACGAGGAGTACCTCGGGGCGCCGTGCGGCGAGATCTCGCACCACCTCCTGCACACCCACTACTTCGAGCACGACCGCGTCTGAGACGCGGCGCACGGAAGACGGCGGCCGGGCGCGTGGGCGGCGCGCCCGCGAGGCGGCCCCGGGAGACCGGGGCCGCCTCCGGGGCCGCCGCGAGCCGGCCGAGCCATAGTCGCCGCAGCGACTACTGGGGGCCCGAAGGCCACGCTATACTGAAGGCGGAACATGAGCGCAGAGCACAGGCACTGATACTCATCGTCGACGACGACTTCGACTTCCTCGAGATCAACCGCATCATCCTCGAGGGGGCCGGCTACCGCGTGGTCACCGCCACCAACCCCGCCGAGGCGCAGACGCGCATCGACGCCGAGGCGCCCGACCTCGTCATCACCGACCTGATGATGACGAGCATCGACGCCGGCTTCGCCTTCGCCGCCCGGCTCAAGGGCGACCCGCGCACCGCCGGCGTGCCGATCATCATCAGCACGTCGGTGAGCAGCGCGCTCGGCCTGAACTTCCGCCCCGACTCGGCCGAGGACCTCGCCAAGATGAACGTCGACGCCTACTTCGACAAGCCCATCGACGCGCAGGCGCTGCTCGCCAAGGTCGGCGAGCTGCTCGCCGCCCGCGGCTGATGCGCCGCCGGGTGCCGGCCGATGAACGAAGACAGAGTCCCCTACCTCCAGCTCGTCACGACCATCCGGCGAGAAGTGCCGCCGGTGCTACACCTGCGTGCGCGAGTGCCCGGCCAAGGCCATCCAGATCGAGGACGGCCAGGCGAGCGTCATCCAGACGCGCTGCATCGGCTGCGGCAACTGCGTCACCGTCTGCAGCCAGAACGCCAAGCAGGTGCTCAGCGGCATCGAGGCCACCGAGGACCTGCTCGCCGGCGACGCGCCCGTCGCGGCGATCGTGGCGCCGAGCTACCCGGCCGAGTTCACGGAGTGCAGCACGGCCGGCCTGGTCGGCGCCCTCCGCGAGCTCGGGTTCGCCGAGCGTCCACGAGGTGAGCTTCGGCGCCGACCTCGTCGCCGCGCGAGTACGCCCGCCTGCTCGAGCGAGGACGACGGGCGCCACATCGCCACCACCTGCCCGGCGGTGGTCAGCTACGTGCGCAAGTACCACCCCGACATCCTCGACCGCCTCGCGCCCATCGTCTCGCCGATGCTGGCGATCGCGCGCGTGCTGCACAAGAAGTACGGGCCCGAGCTCAAGATCGTCTTCGTCGGGCCCTGCATCGCCAAGAAGGGCGAGGCGCGCTACGAGCAGTTCGAGGGCGAGGTCGCACGCGGCGCTCACCTACGTGCGAGCTCCGCGCCCTGCTCGCCGCGCGCGGCGTCGAGCCTCGACCGTCGCGCGACGCGCCGGCGACGACTTCGACCCGCCGCACGGCAGCCTCGGCGCCCTCTTCCCCATCACCCGCGGGCATGCTGCAGGCGGCCGACCTCGACGAGGACCTGCTGAGCGGCGACATCGTGAGCGCCGACGGGCGCGCAGAACCTGGTCGAGGCGATCACCGACTTCGAGCACGGCGACACCGAGGCGCGCCTGCTGGACATCCTCTGCTGCGAGGGCTGCATCATGGGCGCCGGCTTCAGCTGCGAGGAGCCGGTCTTCAAGCGCCGCTCGGACGTCAGCGCCGAGACCCGCGCCCGCCAGGCCGGCTTCGACCAGGCGGCCTGGGAGGCCGCGGTCGCGCGAGTACGCCGACATCGACCTCTCGCGCACCTTCGCGCCCTTCGACCAGCGCTTCGACGACATGCCGACGCAGGAGGAGCTGCGGGAGATCCTCGCGCGCATGAACAAGTACGGCGACGAGGACGAGCTCGACTGCGGCGCCTGCGGCTACGACTCCTGCCGCGACCACGCGGTCGCCATCTGGCAGGGGCTCGCCGAGGTCGAGATGTGCCTGCCGTACTCGGTCGAGGAGCTGCGCAAGACCGTCGACGAGCTGCAGCAGTCCAACCTCTCCCTGGAGACGACCAAGGAGGCGCTGGTCAAGAGCGAGAAGCTCGCCAGCATGGGCCAGCTCGCGGCCGGCATCGCCCACGAGGTCAACAACCCGCTCGGCATCCTCCTGCTGCACGCCAACCTGCTGCTCGAGGACTGCGAGGACGACACCGCAGGACGGCCGAGGACGTCAAGCTCATCGTCGACCAGGCCAACCGCTGCAAGAAGATCATCTCCGGCCTGCTCAACTTCGCCCGCCAGAGCCGGGTGGTGCGCCAGCCGACGGACCTCACCAACCTGGTGGCCGAGGTCCTGCGCACGCATCCCCGTCGCCGAGGGCGTCTCGGTGGAGGTCGACGACCACCTCGAGGACCCCGATCGCCGAGCTCGACGGCGACCAGATCGTCCAGGTGCTCACCAACCTGCTCACCAACGCCCAGCACGCGATGCCCGACGGCGGCACGCATCACGGTCACGCTCGACGGCACCGAGGAGAACGTCATCGTCACCGTGCGGGACGAGGGCACGGGCATCCCCGACGGAGAACCTCGACAAGCTGTTCAGCCCGTTCTTCACGACCAAGCAGGTCGGCAAGGGCACGGGCCTCGGCCTCGCCGTGACCCACGGCATCGTCAAGATGCACCGCGGCCAGATCACCGTGGAGTCCAACGCCGACCCCGCCACGCGGCCCGACCGGCACCACGTTCAGCATCTCCCTGCCGAGGTACGAGGCGGAGACGGACGTCCCGGCCAGCCTGCAGGAGATCACCGGGAGCTGAGGCATGAACCCCGACCCGACAGCCCGCGAGAGCCTCATGGACCCGCAGCAGGTCACGCTCAAGGTCGTCATGGTCGACGACGAGGAGGCGCTCTGCCTCGGCGTGCGCCGCATCATCCAGAAGTACAAGGTGCACGTCGCCGACGTGCTCGTCGACGCCGACTACGAGTTCCGCTACTTCACCAGCGGCGAGGACTACCTCGCCTGGCTCGGCGAGGGCGGCGAGGTCGACCTCCTGCTGCTCGACCTCAAGCTGCCGGGCGTCGGCGGCATGGACGTCCTCGACGCCATGAGCGCCCAGGGCCGTGAGGTCCTCACCATCATGATCACGGCCTACGCGACCTTCGAGACGGCCGTCAAGGCGACCAAGCTCGGCGCCTACGACTTCCTCGCCAAGCCGTTCACCCCGGAGGAGCTCCGCTACGCGCTGCGCAAGGCGACGAGCCAGCTCATCCTGAGCAAGCAGGCGCGCAAGCTCGCCGAGGAGAAGCGCGAGATCCGCTTCAACTTCATCTCGGTGCTCGCGCACGAGCTCAAGGCGCCGCTCAACGCCGTCGAGGGCTACCTCAACATCCTGCGCACGACCGAGGCCGACCAGAACCTGCAGATGGTCGAGCGCAGCATCGTGCGCGTGGACGGCATGAAGAAGCTCATCATGGACCTGCTCGACCTCACGCGCATCGAGTCCGGCCAGCGCGAGCGCGTCGATCAGGCGCCTCGACCTGCGCGAGCTGGCCAAGGCGTCGATGGAGCTGTTCGCCGTCGACGCCGAGCGCCGCGGCATCACCGTGAAGCTCGAGGACGCGCGACGACGTCGAGCTCCTGGCCGACCCCGGCGAGGTCGAGATCGTCTTCAACAACCTCATCTCGAACGCCGTCAAGTACAACCGCGACGGCGGCGCGCGTGCAAGGTCAAGCTGAGCCGCAAGGGCGACGCCGTGACGCGTCACCGTCAGCGACACCGGCATCGGCCTCAGCGCCGAGGAGGCCGGCAAGCTGTTCAACGAGTTCAAGCGCATCAAGAACGAGCAGACGGTCAAGATCCTCGGCAGCGGCCTCGGCCTCAGCACGGTGCGCAAGATCGCCAACATGTACGACGGCGAGGCGAGGGTCACGAGCGAGCCCGGCGTGGGCAGCACCTTCACGGTCACGCTGCACGACGCGCCGCCGGCGGCCGCGGGCGAGACCGGCGAGCCGCGCGACGCCGCCGTCCGGCGGCGCCGCAGCTCTGATCGAGCGGCCCCGTCTTGGCTCGCGACTTCGCGCCTGTGCGAAGATGTGCGATACTACCAGCGACGCTCGTGACCCCTTGCACAAGCGGCCGCACGATGCGTTAGATACTGAGCGCAGCTGAGGCCAGTACCGAACGTGGATCCTGTGGAGTGAGCGGCCAGCACTCGACGTCACTCTCGTCCGTCCCTGCCTCTTCGGCACCCGCCGTGGTCGTCCGCGACCGGCGCTCGTGTGCGCCTCGCGACGGTCGCGCGGCGGGCGACCCGCCTCGCCAGGGGGAACAGAAACGGACTGAAGGAGTGCGTGGTGCCCAAGATTCTCATCGTTGACGACGACCCGGACATCGTCGATGCCGGCCGCCTGGTCCTCGAGCGTGAGGGCTACGAGGTCGTCGGCGCGCCCAACCGCGCCGAGGGCATGAAGAAGCTCGAGGAGATCAAGCCCGACCTCCTCATCCTCGACGTCATGATGGAGGAGCCGGACGACGGCCTCCGCATGGCGCGCGAGATCCGCAAGAACGGCAACGACGGTGCCGATCATCATGCTCACCAGCGTCAACGCGGCCATGGGCCTCAACATCGACAAGGACGGCGAGATCGTCCCGGTCGACGAGTTCCAGCCCAAGCCGGTCGAGCCGCAGACGCTGGTCGCCAAGGTCAAGAAGCTCCTCGAGCAGTAGGAGAGGACTCCAGATGGCAACGACCACGACACCAAGACCAGCTCGCGCCGACGTCGCGGCCCTGGTCGAGAAGCTCGGCCCGGGCAGCAGCTCTCTCATCCCGATCCTCGCGGATGTCAAGAGGCGCTTCCACGAGGTCGACTCCGAGTCCATGCAGACCATCGCCGACGTGCTCGACATCCACCCCGTGGAGGTCTACAGCGTCGCCTCGTTCTACGCCTTCCTGCACGGCGCCCCCGAGGGCCAGTTCGTGATCCGGCTCTGCGGCACGCTCTCGTGCGACTTCGCCGGCAAGGACGCCGTCGCCGACGCCCTGCAGAACGAGCTCGGCGTCGGCTTCGACGAGTCCACCGACGACGGTCTCTTCACGCTCGAGTGGGCGAGCTGCGTCGGCATGTGCGACCAGGGCCCCGCCCTGCTCGTCAACGACCGAGGTCCACACGCGGGTCACGCCCGAGCAGGTGCGCGAGATCGTCGCCGCCTGCCGGGCCGCGCCGCGGCCGAGGAGGGCTGAGCCGTGGCGACCACGATCGAGACCAGGGCAACGCCCTCACCTACGAGACCATCGAGCCCGAGGCCGGCCTCAAGGCGGCGCTCGCGATCAGCCGCGCCGACCTCGTCGACTTCGTCGCGCGACAGCGACCTCAAGGGTCGCGGCGGCGCCGGCTTCCCCACGGGCATGAAGTGGGACTTCTGCGCGGCGGAGAAGGCCGACCAGAAGTACATCATCTGCAACGCCGACGAGGGCGAGCCCGGCACCTTCAAGGACCGGGTCATCCTCACCCGAGTTCGCCGACCTCGTCTTCGAGGGCATGACCATCGGCGGCCGCGCCATCGGCGCGTCGCTCGGCATCGTCTACCTGCGCGCCGAGTACACGTACCTGCGCTCGCACCTCAACGAGGTCATCCAGCATCGTCGCGCCAAGGGCCTGCTCGGCCACGACATCATGGGCGTCGAGGGCTTCGACTTCGACATCCTCGTCGCCATGGGCGCCGGCGCCTACGTGTGCGGCGAGGAGACCGCCCTCATCGAGAGCCTCGAGGGCTTCCGCGGCGAGCCGCGCAACCGCCCGCCGTTCCCGGTGGTCGCCGGCCTGCTCAACAACCCGACGGTGGTCAACAACGTGGAGACGCTCGCCTCGGTGGCCTGCGATCTTCGCCAAGGGCGCCGACTGGTTCAAGGGCTTCGGCACCGACAAGTCGACCGGCTACAAGCTGTTCAGCATCTGCGGCGACTGCGAGAAGCCGGGCGTCTACGAGTTCCCGTGGGGCATCACGGTCGCCGAGCCTGCTCGAGGAGGTCGGCGGCGACGGGCGCCAAGGCCGTGCAGATCGGCGGCGCCAGCGGCGTCTGCGTGCCGGCCCGCGACTTCGCCCGCGCGCTCGCCTTCGAGGACATCCCGACCGGCGGCTCCGTGATGGTCATCGGCGCCGCAGCGCGACATCCTCGACGTGGCCGAGAACTTCCTCGAGTTCTTCGTCGAGGAGAGCTGCGGCCAGTGCACCCCCTGCCGCCTCGGCAACGCGCAGATGCTGCAGGCGGTGCGGCTCCTCAAGCAGGGGGCCTGCCCGCCCGAGTTCCTCGCCGACGTCAAGGCGCTCGGCGGCACCATGCAGGTCGCTTCGAAGTGCGGCCTCGGGCAGACCAGCCCGAGCGCCTTCCTCTCGATCATCGAGCACTTCGGCGACGAGATCACGAACCGCGCCCCGAGCGCGTGACGAGGGGAGTGAGCATGAGCAACCCCACGACCCCCATCCATCGCGCGCCGCTCTCGCAGCAGGCGCGGCGCGTGCCCATGACGACCAGCCCCAACGCCATCGGCGGGCTCGTCGCGGTGTCCATCGACGGCGTCGAGTCCAAGGTCCCCTTCGGCTCGACGATCCTCGAGGCCGCGACCAGCATGGGCATCCGCATCCCCACCCTCTGCAACCACCCCGACCTCGACGTGGCCGGCGTCTGCCGCATGTGCCTGGTCGAGGTCGAGGGGCAGCGCACGCTGCAGCCGGCCTGCACGCACCCGGTCGTCAACCAGATCGCCATCCACACCCACAGCCGGCGCGTGCGTCAGGCTCGCCGCCACGTGCTCGACCTCCTGCTGAGCGAGCACTACGGCGACTGCTACAGCTGCGTGCGCAACGGCAACTGCGAGCTGCAGGCGCTGGCCGAGGAGTACGGCATCGACCGCTTCCGCTTCGGGCACCCCGAGGAGCCGGTGGCCGAGCTCGACACCTCGAGCTACTCGGTCATGCGCGACATGAACAAGTGCATCCGCTGCCGGCGCTGCGTGCGCACCTGCATCGACATCCAGGAGGTCGGCGTCCTCGAGGCCGTCGAGCGCAGCAACGCGACCTCGATCGCGACCTTCGCCGACCTGCCGCTGGGCGACGTCGTCTGCATCAACTGCGGCCAGTGCGTCAACCGCTGCCCCACCGGCGCGCTGTACGCCCGGGACGAGACCGACGAGGTGTGGAAGGCGATCGACGATCCCGACACCCACGTCGTGATCCAGACCGCCCCGGCGCCGCGTTCGGCGATGGGCGAGCTCTTCGGCCTCGAGCCCGGCACGCCGGTGACCTTCGAGATGAACACCGCCCTGCGGCGCATCGGCTTCGACAGGGTCTTCGACACCAACTTCTCGGCCGACCTCACCATCATCGAGGAGGGCACCGAGCTGATCCTGCGGCTCTACAAGGCCCTGGTCGAGAACGACAAGAGCGTCGCGCTGCCGCAGTTCACGAGCTGCTCGCCGGGCTGGGTCAAGTTCCTCGAGCACTTCTACCCCGAGTACCTGCCCAACGCCTCGTCGGCCAAGAGCCCGCAGCAGATGTTCGGCGCCCTCATCAAGACCTTCTACGCCGAGAAGCTCGGCCTCGACCCGGCGAAGATCGTCAGCGTCGCGCTGATGCCGTGCTCGGCGAAGAAGTTCGAGTGCAACCGGCCCGAGATGCACGACTCCGGCCACAAGGACGTCGACTACGGGCTCACCACGCGCGAGCTCGGCAAGATGTTCCGCGAGTCGGGCATCCACGTGCCGGCCCTGCCGAAGTCCGACTTCGACGACCCGTTCGGCACCGCCACCGGCTCCGGCGTCATCTTCGGCGCCACCGGCGGCGTCATGGAGTCGGCCCTGCGCACGGTGTTCGAGCTGGTCACGGGGCAGAAGGTCGAGAGCATCTACGACCACGGCGACATCATCCCGGTGCGCGGCTTCGAGGGCGTGCGCTACGCCGAGCTCACGATCGACACGGTCGGACCGGTGCCCGAGATCCTCGCCCCCCTCGTCCCGAACTGGGACTGGCTCAAGGGCGCGACCCTCAAGGTCGCCGTCGCCCACGGCACCGCCAACGCCAAGAAGATCATGGACGACATCAAGGCGGGCGGCAGGTTCAGCGAGTGCCACTTCATCGAGGTCATGGCCTGCCCGGGCGGCTGCCTCGGCGGCGGCGGGCAGCCGATCCCGACGAGCCCCGAGATCCGCGCCGCGCGGGCCAAGGCGATCTACGCCGAGGACAAGGCCTACGACGTGCGCAAGTCCTACGAGAACCCGGCCGTCGCACGCACCTACGCCGAGTTCCTCACCGACGGCCCCTGCGGCCACAAGAGCCACAAGCTGCTGCACACCAGCTACACGGCGCGCGGCAGGCACATCCCGCAGGAGTAGGACCGCCGCCGTCCCCCGCGGACGGCGACTGCCGAGGCCCGGGCCGCGCGCGCGCGGCCCGGGCCTCGGCGCATCTGCCGCGCCGGCCGGCGCGCAGCGGGCCCGACGCGGCGCGCAGGTCGCGTCCCGCCGCGGGACCGGCCGCGCATCCGTCGGCGGGGGACCGGCCGCGCTCCCGGCGGCCGGTCCCCCGCCGGCCCTCGCATCCTCACAAGACCCGAGGCTGCCGTGTTGCCACCCTAGAGTCCAGACCCTACAATCGGGAGTGACAGCCCCTTCGGAGGCGCCAACTTGGCGAACGGCCCCTCCGAGCGCCCCGCAGGAGGTACGGCGAGCCCGTGACAGTCGAGCCCGCAGCGATGTCCCGCCGCGAGGCGATCGCACGGCTGCTCGCGGAGGCACGCTCCGCGGCCGCGCACTGCTACCAGTGCGGCAAGTGCTCCGCCGGCTGTCCCATGGCGGCCGAGATGACCCTCCCGCCGCACGACCTCATGCGCCTCACGGCACGCGGCCGCTTCCGCGAGGTGCTCTCCGCCGACTCGCTCTGGCTCTGCCTCACCTGCGAGACCTGCAGCACGCGCTGCCCCACCGGCACCGACCCGGCGGCGATCATCGACGCGCTGCGCGAGGCCGCCGTCCTCGACGGCAGCCGCGACGTGCCGCGCGCCATCGCCGCCTTCCACCGCTCGTTCCTCGACCAGGTGCGCCTCACGGGGCGGCTCTACGAAGCCGGCTTCTTCGTGCAGTACAAGCTGCGCAGCCGCGCGCTGCTCGCCGACCTCGGCAACGCCCCGGGCCTCGTGCTCCGCGGCAAGCTGCACCCCCTGCCGCACCGCGTGCACGCGGTCGGCGAGGTGCGCGCCATCTTCGAGCGCTGCGGCGTGAGCGCCGCCGACCTCGCCGGAGCCGGGCGCACGGTCGAGACCGCCGACGCGGGCGACGGGCGCCGGGCACGCGGCCGGGCACGAGCCCGGCGGCGCCGACGAGGCGCGAGGCGGCCGATGACCCTCGCCTACTACCCCGGCTGCTCGCTGCAGGGCACCTCGCGCGAGTTCGAGGAGAGCTTCCTCGCCGTCGCGAGCGCTCTGCGCATCGAGATGCTCGAGCTCGACGACTGGAACTGCTGCGGCGCCAGCTCGGCGCACCCGGTCAGCCGCGACCTCGGCGTCGCCCTGCCGGCGCGCAACCTGGCCCTGGCCACCGAGATGGGCGCCGACGAGCTCGTCGCCCCGTGCGCAGCCTGCTACAGCCGCCTGGCGGCCGCCCAGCACCACCTGGCCACCGACGCCGAGATGGCGGCGCGCATGCCCGACATCCTGGGGCGCCCGCTGCCCGCCCCGCTCCGCATCCACAACGTCGTCGACCTGCTCGCCGCCCACGCGCCGCGCATCGAAGAGCTCGTCGCGGCGCGCGTCGACCCGCCGCTGCTCGACGGGCTTCGCGTCGCCGCCTACTACGGCTGCCTGCTGGTGCGCCCGCACGACATCACCGGCTTCGACGACCCCGAGCAGCCCACGACGATGGAGACCGTCATCGCCGCCTGCGGCGCCGCGCCCGTCGCCTGGAACATGGCGGTCGAGTGCTGCGGCGGCGCCTTCTCGATCTCGCGCACCCAGTCGGTCGTGCGCCTCGGGCGCCGCATCGTCGCCGACGCGCGCGCCCACGGGGCGCGGGCGATCGCCGTCGCCTGCCCGCTCTGCCACACCAACCTCGACCTGCGCCAGGCGGCGATGACCGGCCGCGGCGACGAGCCGCTCCCGGTGCTCTACATCACCGAGCTCGTCGGTCTCGCGATCGGCCTCTCCCCCGCCGAGCTCGGCCTGGCCCGCCACTTCGTCGACGCCGAGCCCCTCCTCGCCTCACTCGCCGCCGCGGTCGCGACCGCGAAGGAGAGCGACTGATGGCCCGGGTCGGCGTCTTCGTCTGCCACTGCGGCGAGAACATCGCCCGCACGGTCGACTGCGCCGCCGTGGCCGGGGCGCTCGCCGACCACCCGGGCGTCGCCCACGCCGAGGACTACAAGTACATGTGCTCCGACCCCGGCCAGGCGCTCATCAAGCGCGCCATCATCGACAAGCGGCTCACCGGGGTCGTCGTCGCCGCCTGCTCGCCGCACATGCACGAGAAGACCTTCCGCCGCGCGGTCGTCGCAGGCCGGGCTCAACCCGTTCCTCTGCGAGATGGCCAACATCCGCGAGCACTGCTCGTGGATCCACGAGGACCGCGAGGCGGCGACGGTCAAGGCGATCGACACGGCGCGCACGATCGCCGAGAAGGTCAAGCACAACGTCCCGCTCGAGACGATCCGCATCCCGGTCACCAAACGCGCCATGGTCATCGGCGGCGGCATCGCCGGCATCCAGGCGGCGCTCGACATCGCCGACGGCGGCCACGAGGTCGTGCTGGTCGAGAAGGACGCCTCGATCGGCGGCCACATGGCGCAGCTCTCCGAGACCTTCCCCACCCTCGACTGCTCGCAGTGCATCCTCACCCCGCGCATGGTCGAGGCCTACCAGCACCCCAACATCAAGCTCATGACCTGGAGCGAGGTCGACAGCGTCGACGGCTACATCGGCAACTTCAAGGTCACCGTGCGCAAGAAGGCACGCAGCGTCGACGCCGACGTCTGCAACGGCTGCGGCGACTGCATGGCGGCGTGCCCCAACCGGCGCACCCCCAGCGAGTTCGACGCCGGGCTCGGCACGCGCTCGGCGATCTACGTCCCCTTCCCCCAGGCGGTGCCCAACACGCCGGTCATCGACCGCGTCAACTGCGGCCGCTTCAAGGCCATCGCCAAGGGCATCAAGAAGGAGGTCTGCGGCAAGTGCGCCGCGGCCTGCCTCAAGGGCGCCATCGACTTCACCCAGCAGGACGAGCTCGTCACCGAAGAGGTGGGCGCCATCGTCGTCGCCACCGGCTACCAGCTCTACTCGATCGGCCGCGACCAGCCCGAGGGCCTCAAGGGGTACGGCGAGTACGGCTACGGCACAGGTGCCCGACGTGATCGACGGCCTGCAGTTCGAGCGCCTCGCCTCGGCCTCCGGGCCCACGGCCGGCGAGATCCGCCGGCCCTCCGACGGCAAGGAGCCGCAGACCATCGTCTTCGTGCACTGCGTCGGCTCGCGCGACCCCGAGAAGGGCATGAGCTACTGCAGCAAGATCTGCTGCATGTACAACGCCAAGCACGCGATGCTCTACCGCCACAAGGTGCACGACGGGCGCGCCGTGCTCTTCTACATGGACGTGCGCGCCGCCGGCAAGGGCTACGACGAGTTCACGCGGCGCGCCGTCGAGCAGGACGGCGCCGAGTACCTGCGCGGCCGCGTGTCGCGCATCTACCGCGACGGCGACGTCGTCAAGGTGGTCGGCTACGACACCCTCGGCGGCGAGCCGGTGACGATCGACGCCGACATGGTCGTGCTGGCCACGGCGATGCGCCCGCAGCCGGGCATCAAGGCGCTCGCCCAGACGCTCTCCGTGAGCTACGACGAGCACGGCTTCATCAACGAGGCCCACCCCAAGCTGCGGCCGGTCGAGACCAACACCGCCGGCGTCTTCGTCGCCGGCGCCTGCCAGGCGCCGCGCGACATCCCCGACTCGGTCGCCATGGCGAGCGCCACGGCCGCCAAGGTGCTGGCGCTCTTCAGCAACGCCGAGCTCGAGCGCGAGCCGGCGGTGGCGGCCGTCAACGAGGCGACCTGCATCGGCTGCCTCACCTGCGAGCGCGTCTGCCCGTACGGCGCCGTCGAGGCCAAGGAGATCCGCGACCGCGACGGCAACGTCGTGCGCGTCGTGGCCAGCATCAACCCCGGCGTCTGCCAGGGCTGCGGCACCTGCCAGGCGGTGTGCCTGAGCAAGAGCATCGAGCTCGCCACCTTCACCGACGAGCAGGTGCACGCCGAGATCGAGGCCCTGGCCTTCTGGGCGTGAGGCGACGGCCGGTGAAGCGACCGACGGAGAGACGGACGAGAAGATGAGTCACGACGGCAACGGCGACGGCAAGGGCGGCGAGCTTCGAGCCCCGCATCACCGCCTTCGTCTGCAACTGGTGCACGTACACCGGCGCCGACCTCGCCGGCACCAGCCGCCTGCACATGGCGAGCAACGTGCGCATCATCCGCCTGCCCTGCACGGGCCGCATCGACCCGCTGTTCATCGTCAAGGCCTTCGAGCGCGGCGCCGACGGCGTCATCGTCAGCGGCTGCCACCCCGCCGACTGCCACTACACCGCCGGCAACTACCACGCCCGGCGGCGCTTCGCCCTCTTCCGCGAGCTGGCCTCGTTCATCGGCATCGACCCCGGGCGCATGACCTTCTCCTGGGTCTCGGCCTCCGAGGGCGCGAAGTGGCGCGACGTGGTCGACGACACCGTCGCCCGGGTGCGCGCCCTCGGCCCCTTCGACGCGTACCGGCAACTGGTCGACAGGCCGGCGGGCACGGGCGAGTCGTACGCCTCCGTCGAGGGCCTCTTCGAGGAGGCGGCACGATGACCGAGCCGCACGACGCGATGACCGAGCCCGCCGAAGACGCGAGACGCGGCGGCGACGGCAGGCCCGAAGCAGCCCGGGCGACGCGCGCGCGCCAGCTACCCCGAGACCGGCGCCCACGACGAGCCCGGCGACCTGCAGGGCATCGCCCGGCAGCTGCTCGCCGACGACAAGGTCGACGTGGTCATCGGCTGGGAGGACGGACCCCGCGGCGCCCGCCCGGTGTTCATCACCGCGGCCGACGACGCCGGGCGTCTGATCTTCGACACGCGCTGCGTGCACGACCTCGTGAGTTATCTGAACCCGCGGCGCTCGCAGGTCGCCGCGCTGGGACGCGTCGCCGTGGTGGTCAAGGGTTGCGACGCCAAGGCCGTCGCCGGCCTGCTGCGCGAGAGCCAGGTCAAGCGTGACGCCATCGTCCTCATCGGCGTGCGCTGCGGCGGCGTGCTCGAGGTCGCCGATCTCCCCGAGCCCGTCGCGCTGACCGCCGAGAACGTCTCCCCACGCTGTTTCCGCTGCGACAATCGCGAACCCTCACTCGTCGACTACCTGGTGGGCGACCCGCGAGACGAGCCGCCACGCCCGCCGGCGACCGTCGACGAACGGGTCGCCGCCCTCGACGCCCTCCCGGTCGAGGAGCGCTGGGAGTTCTGGACCGAGCAGTTCTCGAGCTGCGTCCGCTGCTACGCCTGCCGCCAGGTCTGCCCGCTGTGCGTCTGCGAGCGCTGCGTCGCCGACAAGAGCGTGCCGCAGTGGATCGAGACCGCCTCGCACCCGCGCGGCAACCTGTCGTGGAACCTGACCCGCGCCCTGCACCTGGCCGGGCGCTGCGTCGAGTGCGGCGAGTGCGAGCGCGTCTGCCCGGCCGGGCTCCCGCTCACGCTGCTCAACCGCAAGCTCGCCCAGGTGCTGCGCGCACGCTTCGCCTTCGTCGCCAGCGACGACCCCGAGGTGGCGGCGCCCGTGGGCGACTACCGCCTCGACGACGCCGAGGAGTTCATCAGATGAGCGCCGCGCCCGAGGCGGAGACGCGCTTCCTGGCGGAGACCGAGCTCGCCGGCCTGGCCGCCGACCTGGCGGCGGGCGCGGTCGAGTCGATCGGGCCGGCCGCGACCGAGCCGGCGTCGCCGGCGGCCGCGGCGGCCGACGTCGTCCACGGCCGCGCGACGATCGAGTACCGCGCCCTCGACCCGGGCGTCGCCCCGCTGCTCGCCCCCGGCATGCCGCGGCTCTCGCTCAAGGGCTTCTTCCTGCCCCAGACCGAGGCGCTCTTCGCCTGGCGCCAGCACGGGACCGAGGTCGAGATCGAGCGCGGCGCCGCCTCCGCCAGGCCGCGCGTCGCACTCGGCGTGAAGCCCTGCGACGCCGCGGCGCTCGACGATCGTCGACCACCTGATGAACTGGGACTACGCCGACGAGCCCTGGAACGAGCGCCGCGCGGCGACGACGATCTTCACGCTCGCCTGCCCCGTCGAGGACGGGTCGTGCTTCTGCACCGCCGTCGGCGCTGGCGCCGGACGGCACTCGCGGCGCCGACGGTCTGTTCACCCCCGTGGAGGGCGGCTGGATCGTGGAGCCCACGACCGAGAAGGGCGCCGCCTTCGTCGACGACCACGCGGCGCGCTTCGGCCCGGTCTCGCCGGCGCTCCTCGACGAGGGCGCCGAGACCCGCCGGGCCGCCGCCGAGCGCGTCGCCGGCCATCTCGAGATCGACGCCGAGTCGGTGCGCGAATGGATCGCCGCCCACTTCGACGACCCGCTGCTGGCCGCTCTCGGCGTGCGCTGCCACGGCTGCGGCACCTGCGCCTCGGTCTGCCCGACCTGTCACTGTTTCGACATCGTGGACGAGACCGATGGGGTCGGCAAGGGCACGCGCCGGCGCTCGTGGGACACCTGCCAGACGGGCAAGTTCACCCTGCACGCCTCGGGCCACAACCCGCGCGACGACCAGAACGCCCGCTTCCGCCAGCGCCTCAACCACAAGTTCGCGATCTACCCGCTGCGCTTCGGCGAGGTCCTCTGCACCGGCTGCGGGCGCTGCTCGCGCGAGTGTCACGCCGGCCAGGACCTGGTCGAGATGCTGGCCGCCATCGACGTCGCCGCGCGGCGGCCCGCGACGGTCGGCGCCGAGGCCGGCGGCGGAGGGCCCGAATGAGCACCGTCGCCCCGCAGCATGAGGCGCGCCCCGCGCCGACCATCTACGAGCCCAGCCTCATGACCGTCGTCGACCTCGTCGACGAGACCGTCGACACGCGCACCCTGCGGCTCGAGTTCAAGGACGAGGCGCTGCGCGAGAGCTTCGCCTTCCACGCCGGGCAGTTCGGCGAGTACTCGGCCTTCGGCGCCGGCGAGTGCACCTTCTGCATCGCCAGCCCGCCGACCCGCGCCGGCGCCCTCGAGTGCACGCTTCAAGACCGTCGGCAAGGTCACGCGCGGCGCTGCGCGAGCTCAACGTCGGCGACACGATGGGGTTCCGCGGCCCGTACGGCAACTGGTTCCCGGTCGACGACTGGCGCGGCAAGAACGTGGTCTTCGTCGCCGGCGGCATCGGCCTCGCCCCGGTGCGCTGCGTCATCTGGAACGTCCTCGACCGCCGCGACGAGTTCGGCGCGGTGACCATCGTCTACGGGGCGCGCAGCGTCGACGACCTCGTCTACAAGCGCGAGCTCGAGGAGTGGGCAGGGCGCGCCGACGTCACCATGGTCACGACGGTCGACCCGGGCGGCGAGACCCCCGACTGGGACGGTCGCGTCGGCTTCGTGCCGACCGTCCTCGGTGAGGTCGCGCCCGCCGCCGAGGACGCCGTCGCCGTCGTCTGCGGGCCGCCGATCATGATCAAGTTCAGCTTCCCGGTGCTCGCCGACCTGGGGTTCGCCGACGACGACGTGTTCACCACCCTCGAGATGCGCATGAAGTGCGGTGTGGGCAAGTGCGGGCGCTGCAACATCGGGCCGTACTACGTGTGCAAGGACGGCCCGGTCTTCAGCGCCACCCAGCTCAAGACACTACCGCCCGAGTACTGAGAGGGAGGCTCGCGGTGCCGCGCAGGAGCCTCCCTCAAGGTCCGTGGCAGACGCCGCAGCCTGCGCCGCCGACGGTCAGCTACGTCGATCCGTACCGTGACCGCAACGGGTTCGGGCGCAACACCTCCGAAGAGCGCCGCATGCTGCGCATCATCAACCAGCGCATCGCGGCCAAGCCGACGCTCGAGGACGTCATGGACTTCCTCTTCCTCGAGGCGCCGAGCCTGATCCCCTGCGACCGCCTGAGCCTCGCCTTCATCGAGGAGGAGGGCCGGCGTATCGTCGCCCACCAGGTGCGCACCAAGTACGACCAGCTGCAGCTCACCCCGGGCTACGCCGAGGACCTCTACAACAGCTCGCTCGCCGCGGTGCTCGAGACCGGCACGCCGCGCATCATCGGCGACCTGGCGCAGTACGCCAGCGAACACCCCCAGAGCCGCTCGACCGAGCGCCTGCTGCGCGAGGGCGTGCGCTCGAGCCTCACCTGCCCCCTGGTCGTCGAGGGCCGCGTGCTCGGCTTCATGTTCCGCAACGCGCTCGAGCCCAACGCCTACACGCGGCGCCACGTCGAGCTGCAGATGTCGATCAGCGAGCGCCTCAGCCAGGCGGTCGAGAAGGCCTGGCGCATCGAGCAGCTCGAGGAGGTCAACCGCGCCTACCTGGAGATGCTCGGCTTCGTGAGCCACGAGCTCAAGAGCCCGGTCGCCTCGATGGTCACCGACGCCCAGCTGCTCGCCGGCGGCTACCTGGGCGAGCTCTCCTCGACCCAGAAGCTCAAGCTCGAGCGGCTGATCCACAAGGGCGAGTATCTGCTCGAGCTGGTGCGCGAGTACCTCGACCTCGCGCGCGTCGAAGGCGAGGAGCTGCGCGCCGAGTTCAAGCCCAACGTGCGCCTCGAGGACGACGTCATCGGGCCCAGCATCGAGCTCGTGCGCCCGCAGTTCGACGAGCGCGACATGACCGTCGAGGTCGACAGCTCGCACACCCCGCGGGCGATGGCCGACTGCGACCCCACCCTCTTGCGCATCGTGTTCGTGAACCTGCTGACCAACGCCGCCCACTACGGTCGCCAGGGAGGGCGCGTGGTCGTCCGCATCGCCGCCGAGCGCGCGCGCGTGACGATGCGCGTGTGGAACGAGGGGCCCGGCTTCACCGCCGCCGACAAGGCCAAGCTCTTCCGTCGCTTCTCGCGCATCAAGCGCGAGGGCGATCCGCGCCGCAGCAGCGGCCTCGGCCTGTACAACTCGTGGCGCATCATCCAGCTGCACCACGGGCGCATCCGCGCGGATTCCTCCCCCGGCGAGTGGGCCGAGTTCATCGTCGAGCTGCCGCAGCCGCTGCCGCCGAAGGAGACGCCGGCCGACGCGCCACGACCGGCCGCCGAGCGCCCGGCGGCGATCCCGCGGCCCGCGCCGCTCCGGGACGAGCCGCCGTCAGCAGGGGCCGGAGGCTCCGGCGACGACGCCGCTCACTGACCGGTCGCCGGCGGCTGAGCCCGGCCCGGCGGCGGGCGCGGCGGAAGGCGCGCCGGGCTCGCTTCCACTAGACTCTCCAAGGGTAGAAGACTGAGGCCGGGCGCGGCGAGGCGCGCTCGCCCGGCCTCAGCTCGTCCGGAGTCAGGAGCCCATGGCCACCGAGCCTGCCGCGACACCGACCATCCGCTACGTCGACCCGTTCAGGGACCGTCGCGCCCTCAAGCCGATCTCGGCCGAAGAGCGCACGCTCCTGCGCACGGTCAACCAGAAGATCGCCGCCCGGCCCTCGCTGCGCGCGATCGTCGACTACCTCTTCGAGCACACCCAGGGGCTGATCCCCTGCGACCGCATCGGGCTCGCGTTCGTCGACGAGGCCGGACAGCGCGTCTCGTCGTACTACAACCGCGCCTCGTACGAGCCGCTGCTCATCAGCAAGGACTACTCGGAGGACCTCCACGGGAGCTCGCTCGCGGCCGTGCTCGAGACCGGCCTGCCGCGCATCATCGGCGACCTCGAGAAGTACCTCGCCGAGCACCCGCGCAGCCGCTCCACGAAGATCCTCCTCAAGGAGGGCGTGCGCTCGAACCTCACCTGCCCGCTGAGCGTCGAGGGGCGCGTCGTCGGCTTCATCTTCCGCAGCTCGCGCGAGCGCGATACCTACCGCTCGCGCCACATCGAGCTGCAGATGGCGATCACCGAGCGCCTCAGCCAGGCCGTCGAGAAGGCCTGGCGCATCGAGCAGCTCGAGGCGGCGAACCACGCGTACATGCAGATGCTCGGGTTCGTGAGCCACGAGCTCAAGAGCCCGGTCGCCTCGATCGTCACCGACGTGCAGCTGCTCGCCGGCGGCTACCTGGGCGAGCTCGAGCCGGCGCAGAAGGCGAAGCTCGAGCGCGTGGTCCACAAGGGCGAGTACCTGCTCGGCCTCGTGCGCGAGTACCTCGACCTCGCCCACGTCGAGGGCACCGACCTCAAGGCGCAGCGTCAGCCCGGCGTCGACGTGCGCGTCAGGGTCGTCGACGAGGCGCTCGAGATCGTGCGGCCCGCAGCTCGAGGCCAAGAAGATGCGGCTCGTCACCGAACTCCCCGACGAGCCGCCCCTCGTCTGCTGCGACCCCACCCTGTTGCGCATCGTGCTCGTCAATCTTCTCGACAACGCGGTGAAGTACGGGCGCGAGGGCGGCGAGGTGCGCGTGACGCTCGAGGTCGTCTCCTCGCGCCACGTGAAGCCGAAGGCGCTGCGCTTCGCGGTGCGCAACGAGGGGCCCGGCTTCTCGCCGGCCGACCGCAACCGCCTCTTCCGGCGCTTCTCGCGGCTCGACGACCCCGAGCTGAAGCGCCAGAAGGGCACCGGCGTCGGCCTCTACAGCGCCTGGCGCATCGTGCAACTCCACGGCGGGCACATCAGTGCAGACTCGAAGAAGGGAGCGTGGGCGGAGTTCTGCGTCGAGATCCCCGCGACGCTCGAGTGCCCCCTCCTTCAGGCGACCAGTACTGGAGACACCCCATGACCTCCACGCCGACCGGCAGCTTCATCGACGAGGCCCGCATCAACGAGGCGCTGGGCGCCGTCGCGAGCAAGGACGCGGCCCGCGTGCGCGACGTGCTCGCCAGGGCGCGCGAGCTCAAGGGCCTCGAGATGGAGGACGTCGCCGTGCTCTCGTCGGTGAGCGACCCCGAGCTGCTCGGCGAGCTCTTCGCCACGGCGCGCGACGTCAAGGACGCGATCTACGGCGCGCGCCTCGTCCTCTTCGCCCCTCTCTACGTCTCGAACCTGTGCACCAACGACTGCCTCTACTGCGCCTTCCGCGTGCGCAACAAGGAGCTCAAGCGCCGCGCCCTGACCCAGGCCGAGATCCGCCGCGAGGTCGAGGTCCTCGTCGACCAGGGCCACAAGCGCGTCCTCCTCGTGGCCGGCGAGTCGTACCCGGAGCAGGGCTTCCAGTACGTGCTCGATTCGGTGGCGACGATCTACGACGTCAAGCGCGGCAACGGCGAGGTCCGCCGCATCAACGTCAACGTCGCCCCGCTCACCGTCGACGAGTTCCGCGCCCTCAAGGCGACCGGCATCGGCACCTACCAGCTCTTCCAGGAGACCTACCACCGGGAGACGTACGCCGCGGTGCACGTCGGCGGCAAGAAGCGGGACTACGACTGGCGCGTCACGGCCATGCACCGCGCCATGGAGGCCGGCATCGACGACGTCGGCATCGGCGTGCTCTTCGGGCTCTACGACTGGCGCTTCGAGGTGCTCGCCCTCATCCAGCACATCCGCGAGCTCGAGCGCGCTCACGGCGTCGGCCCGCACACGATCAGCATGCCGCGCCTCGAGCCCGCCATCGGCTCGGACATCGCCCACGAGCCGCCGCAGCCGGTCGACGACGTCGACTTCCGCAAGATCGTCGCCATCCTGCGGCTCGCCGTCCCCTACACCGGCATGATCATGAGCACCCGGGAGACGCCCAACATCCGCCGCGAGACCTTCGCCCTCGGCGTCAGCCAGATCTCGGCCGGCAGCCGCACCAACCCGGGCGGCTACATGGAGGACGAGCAGTTCGACGAGGCGCAGTTCCAGCTCGGCGACCACCGGGCGCTCGACGAGGTGATCCGCGACGTCGCCGAGCTCGGGTACATCCCGTCGTTCTGCACCGCCTGCTACCGCCTCGGCCGCACCGGCATGGACTTCATGGACCTCGCCAAGCCCGGCGACATCAAGCACCACTGCGACCCGAACGCGCTCTCGACCTTCCTCGAGTACCTGCTCGACTACGGCCGCGAGGAGACGCGCACGGTCGGCGAGGAGCTGATCGCGCGCAAGACGGCGGAGATGGACGCGGTGCGTCGCGCCCACACCGAGAAGATGCTCGGCCAGGTGCGCGCCGGCGAGCGCGACGTGCTCTGCTGACGGGTACACTCGGCCGACGGACCGCTCGTGACCCCGGGCTGCGCGACGCGGCCGGCCCGGCCACGATCGCGCGCGAGGCAGCGCGCCGACACGAGAGGGAGCGACATGAACGACGAGCACATCATCATCGGCGTCCACGTGAGCGGACCGGCTAAGAACGCCGTCGAGGTACAGAAGGTCTTCACCGAGTACGGCTGCAACATCAAGACGCGCATCGGCCTGCACGACGTGGACGACAACGTGTGCTCGCCGAGCGGCGTCGTGCTGCTCGAGTTCTACGGCACGACCGCCGACGCCGAGGCGATGGCCGCCAAGGCTCGGCGCGGTCGAGGGCGTCGACGTCCAGACGATGGTGTTCGGGCACTGAGGACGACATGGGCACGGGCAGGCGGCGCGAGCACGAGCGGACGGGCGGGATGAACGCCCGCGGTCGGCCGCATGAGCGCCCGCGCGCGGACGCGCCGTCGACGTGAGGGAGCGAGATGAGCAGCGACGACAGCCGCATCGAGCGCGACCTGCTCGGCGAGGCGCCGGTCCCGGCCGGCGCGCTCTGGGGCGTGCACACCCTGCGGGCGCGCGAGAACTTCGTCCTCGCCGGCCGCCCGGTGCACGCCGAGCTCGTGCACGCCTTCGGCACCGTCAAGCTCGCCTGCGCGCGCACCAACCGCCAGCTCGGCGCCTGGGGCGACGACGAGGCCAAGGCCGAGGCCATCGAGCGCGCCTGCCGCGAGATGGCCGACGGCCTGCTCGACGAGCACGTCGTCGTCGACGCGCTGCAGGGCGGCGCCGGCACGAGCACCAACATGAACGTCAACGAGGTGCTCGCCAACCGCGCCCTCGCGATCCTCGGCGAGCCGCCCGGGAGCTACGCCCGCGTCTCGCCGACCGGCGACCTCAACCTCCACCAGTCGACCAACGACGTCTTCCCCACCGCCCTGCGCCTCGCGGCCATCACCCTGCTGCACCGCCTCGAGGACCAGGTCGTCACCCTGCAGGAGGCCTTCCAGGCCAAGGAGCAGGAGTTCGGGCACGTCGTCAAGGTCGCGCGCACGCAGTACCAGGACGCCGTGCTCACGACGCTGGGCCGCGAGATGGGCGCCTACGCCGAGGCGCTCAACCGCGACCGCTGGCGCATCTACAAGTGCGAGGAGCGCCTGCGCGTGGTCAATCTCGGCGGCACCGCCGTCGGCACCGGCTTCGCCGCCCCGCGGCAGTACATCTTCCGCGTCGTCGACACGCTGCGCGAGCTCACCAGCGTGGGCTTCGCGCGCGCCGAGAACCTGACCGAGGCGACGCAGAACGCCGACGTCTTCCCCGAGGTCTCGGGCATCCTCAAGGCGCACGCCGCGACGCTGCTCAAGGTGGCCGGCGACCTGCGCCTGATGAGCTCGGGGCCCGAGGCCGGGCTGGGCGAGATCCGCCTGCCGCAGCGCCAGGCCGGGTCGAGCATCATGCCCGGCAAGGTCAACCCCGTGATCCCCGAGGCGGTCACGCAGGTCGCCCTCCTCGTCATGAGCTACGACCAGACGATCGCCCTGGCGGCGGGGCTCGGCAGCCTCGAGCTCAACCCGTTCCTGCCGCTCATCGCCGCCTGCCTGCTCGACAGCCTCGAGCTGCTCGCCCACGCCGACGAGACCCTGCGGCGCCACTGCGTCGAGGGCCTCGAGGCCGACGAGGAGCGCTGTCGCGCCCACGTGCACGCCTCGAGCGCCGCCGCGACCGCGCTCGTGCCCGAGATCGGCTACGAGGCGGCGAGCGAGGTCGTGCGCGCGGCCCACGAGCGCGGCCTGACGATCCGTGAGGTGGTCGTGAGCGACGGCCTGCTGAGCGCCGAGCAGTTCGACGAGCTGCTCAGCGCCGAGGCCGTCTGCCGCCTCGGCATGCCCGACAAGCTCGGGCGCAGCCTCGAAGGATGAGCGATGGGTGAACTGATGGGACTCATGGACGCCCCGCGCGGGATGCGCCTCCACATCGGCATCTTCGGCCGCCGCAACGTCGGCAAGTCGAGCCTGCTCAACGCGATCACGCGCCAGGAGGTCTCGATCGTCAGCGACTTCGCCGGCACCACGACCGACCCGGTCGAGAAGCCGATGGAGCTGCTGCCGCTGGGGCCCGTTCTCTTCATCGACACCGCCGGCATCGACGACGTCGGCGTGCTCGGCGAGCTGCGCGCCCGGCGCACGATGCAGGTCTTCGACCGCACCGACCTCGGCGTGCTCGTCACCGAGGCGGGCTCGTGGGGCGAGTTCGAGGACGGCATCCTCGACGAGTTCCAGGAGCGCAAGACGCCGGTCGTCGTGATCTTCAACAAGGTCGACCTCAACGAGCACCCCGCCCCCGTGCCGCGCCTCGAGGAGCTCAAGCTCACGCCGGTGCTGACGGCGGCGAGCGAGGGGCGCGGCGTGCTCGACTTCCGCCAGGCGCTGCTCGACGCCGCGCCGCCCGACTTCATCGACAACCCGTCGATCCTCGGCGACCTCGTCAGCTCCGGCGAGATGGCCGTGCTCGTCGTGCCGATCGACAAGGAGGCGCCGCGCGGCCGCCTGATCCTGCCGCAGGTGCAGTCGATCCGCGACCTCATGGACTCGGACGCCATGGCGCTGGTCGTCAAGGAGCGCGAGCTCGGGCACGCCCTCGAGCAGCTCAAGCGGCCGCCGCGGCTGGTCGTGACCGATTCCCAGGCCTTCCTCAAGGTGTCGGCGGACACGCCGCCCGAGGTGCCGATGACGAGCTTCTCGATCCTCTTCGCGCGCTTCAAGGGCGACCTCACGAGCCAGGTCGAGGGCGACGCTGGCCGTCGAGGACCTCAGGAGCGGCGCGCGCATCCTCATCGCCGAGGCCTGCAGCCACCACCCCATCGCCGAGGACATCGGCCGCGTCAAGATCCCGCGCTGGCTCACGCAGTACGTGGGCGGCAAGCTGCACGTCGAGCACGTGCAGGGGCACGACTTCCCCGACGACCCGTCGGGGTGGGACCTCGTGATCCACTGCGGCGCCTGCACCTTCAACCGGCGGGCGATGCTGGGGCGCATCCTGCGCTGCAAGCAGGCCGGCGTGCCGATCACCAACTACGGCCTCGTCATCGCCTACAGCCTGGGCATCTTCGAGCGCGCCCTGCAGCCGTTCCCGGCGGCGCTCGAGGCGCTCCGCCAGGCGCGCGAGCGCGCCCGCGAGGAGCACGCCGCGCCGCCGGTCACCGCCGGGCTGCCCGACGACGTCGCCGTCGACGAGCTGTGCTGAGGCGGACGCTGCCGGAGCACGGAGAGATGGGCGAGCCGACCGCAGCCGGGCGTTTGCGACCCAGCGGCGACGCGACTGCGGTGGGGCGTTCTCGGCCGAGGGGCGGCTCATGAGCGGCCGGGCCCCCGAGCCCATGGACGGCACGGTCGCGTGAACGCCGAGGCCCCCCGGACACCCCCGCTCGGCGTCGCCGACGCCCTCACGCGCGAGGCGATCGAGGCCTGGCTGCGCGAGGAGGACGCGGCGCGCCTCGAGGAGCTGTGGCGCGCCGCCGACGAGACCCGGCGTCGAGTACGTCGGCGACGAGGTGCACCTGCGCGGCCTCTGCGAGGTCTCCAACGTCTGCGTGCGCGGCTGCACCTACTGCGGCATCCGGGCGCCCAACCGCGGCGTCCAGCGCTACCGCATGGACGCCGACGACGTGGTCGCCTGCGCCCGGCAGGCGCGCGACTTCGGCTACGGCACCATCGTCCTGCAGGCCGGCGAGGACTACGGCCTCGCGGCCGACTGGGTCGCCGACGTCGTGCGGCGCATCAAGGCCGAGACGGCGCTCGCCGTGACGCTCAGTCTCGGCGAGCGCCCCGAGGCCGACCTCGCCGCCTGGCGCGAGGCCGGCGCCGACCGCTACCTGCTGCGCTTCGAGACCTCGGACGAGGGGCTCTACCGGCACATCCACCCCGACCTGCCGGGCCGCGTCTCCGACCGTCTCGCCGACCTGCGCACCCTGCAGCGCCTGGGCTACGAGGCCGGCACCGGCATCATGGTCGGCGTACCCGGCCAGACCTACGCCTCGGTGGCCGACGACGTCGACCTCTTCCGCGGCATGGACATGGACATGATCGGCATCGGGCCGTACCTCCCGCACCCGGCGACACCTCTTGGGGCGGAGTTCGCGGCCCGCGTGGCGAACGACGACTGGCCGCCGGACCAGGTGCCGAACAGCGAGCTCATGACCTGCAAGGCGATCGCCCTCACCCGGCTGGCGCGGCCCGACGCCAACCTGCCGGCGACGACCGCGCTCTCGCTGATCGACAGGGAGGCCGGCCGCTCCCACGGGCTCAGCCGCGGCGCCAACGTGGTGATGCCCAACCTGACGCCGCCCGAGTACCGCGAGAAGTACGAGATCTACCCCGAGAAGGCCGCCGTGCACGAGACGGCCGAGGCGATCAACGCCAGCATCCAGGCGTTGCTGCGCGAGCTCGGGAGGACGGTCGGGAAGGGCGCCGGCGGGCGGCGGGCGCCCGGCCCGGCGGGCGCGGGCGCACGCCCGGCTCCGGCGCCTGAAGCCCACCCGGGCCGTGTGTTGCCAGCGCTGACAACAGCCGCCGAGACCGGCGTCTGAGGCCGTCCGCCCGCGCAGCCCGGGGCCGCGAGGCCGCGACGCAGTGACGAAGGGCCGGGGGCGCCTCACGGCGCCCCCGGCCCTTCGTCGCTCAGTGTGCCGCTCTACCCCTCGCTCAGGGCTTGATCGGCAGATCGTAGGCGATGCCGTCCATGGGCGCCGTCTCCTCGATGCCCATCGCCTTCAGGACGGTCGGCATGACGTCGACGAGACGGAAGGGCGCCTTGGACGTCATGTGCTTCATACCCTTCGCCCACATGACCATCGGGATGCGCTGGACGTCCTTCTGCGCCCCGCCGTGGTCCCCGTAGATGCCGTAGCAGGTGCGGTCCGCGAGCAGGCCGACGACGTCGGCCGCGCCCTCGAAGGCCATCGTGTCCACGAGCTCCTGCCCGTGGCGGTTCCACCAGGAGCGCTCGGCAGCCGTCATCTCGCCGGTCGAGACGAGCACGTACTCGTCACCGTCGCGGATGTAGGTCGCGATGACGCCGGGCATGGTCTCCATGGCCGCAGCGGTCTCCTCCTTCATCTCCCAGCTCTGGTCGATCAGCCACGCCTCGATCGCCGTGGACTGGTAGCTGTAGGCGAGGTTGTCGTTGGCGTTGAGCGGCGCCAGCGCCGGGTTGTTGTACCCCAGGCGACCGTAGGTGGTGTTGGCGCAGATCTCGTTCGGGTCGTAGTACCAGCTCTGCGTGCCGCCGTCGTAGGCGTCGACGTAGTACGCGTTCTCGCCGTACGTCTGCCCGTGGTCGGCGAGCACGACGACCAGCGTCTCCTTCCACTGGCCGAGCTCCTTCAGCTTGGCGATGATCCGGCCGAGCTGCTCGTCGGCGTTCTTGGCCTGGAACGGCATGTGGATCTCGTTGAGGAGCGTGCTCGGATCCCACTGATAGGTCTCGAGCGCGTCGACGACGCCGCCGCCCCACATGTGGCCGATCTTGTCGATGCCGCTGAAGTTGATGTGGATCGCCGACCAGTCCTCGTTCTCCATGACCTCCATGGCGGCGTCCGCGACCCACTCGTCGCCGCTGCGGTGATCGGGGTACGGACCGGGGGCGTAGCGGCCGTCCTCGGGGTAGAGCCACGCCGGCCACTCCACGTTCGTGTCGTAGATGTCGGTGGCGTTGCCCGAGCTGATCTTGTAGCGGTCGTCGTCGAGGATGTAGTCGGGCACGTTCCCGGCCGGCATGCGGTACTTCCCGGTCCACGGCAGCGTCCCCTCGGGCAGGCCGGCCACGAGGTACTTGCCGCTGAAGGTGACCCAGTAGTCGGAGCTCGAGGCGGCCAGCGTCAGGACCTGGTAGCCCTTCTCGCCGAAGTTGGCGACGATCGTGCCGGGGAAAGCCTCGTGCATGTAGTCGCCGAGCTTCGGGTAGCCCTTGGCCTCGATGAGCGCCACGTACTGGTCGTAGCTGAGCTCTCCGGTGGTGACGATCGCTCCGTCCTCGTAGCCGAGCACGCCGTCGACGTCGCGCAGCACCTCGTCCGACCAGCCCATGTTCTTCGGGAGGAGTCCGCTGACGATCGTGTTGTGCTGCACGACGGTCTCGGAGGCCATCTGACCGGTGTACGCACTCGTGAAGTCGGCCCCGCGCTTCTGCAGCCAGAGGATGTTGTCCATGTCGTACTGCTCGGCGTACTCGGGCCTCATCTGGTCGAACGTGAAGATGAGCACGCGCGTCGGCTGCGCCGCGAGCGCGGCACTGGCCGCGATGAGCAGGAGCAGCAGGACGACGAGCAGAAGGATGGAGAGACGTCGGACCCTGACCATGGTGCCCCCTTCGTCGAGCGTGGTTGGACGGCCCCCTGCCGCCGCCCGCTGTCACGAGACGTATTCACGGAGGGGTCCGGTGTCAACGGCGTGTTCCGCGTCCTCGCTTCACACGGAGACTCGGGCGTTGCCAGTCCTGACAACGACGGCGCGCCCGGCGGTGAGGGAGGCGCGTGCCGGCCGGGGCGAGGGCGAGCGGCGGGCGGCGGGTGCGTCGGCGCACCCGCCGCCCGGCCGCCGGCAGCGACCTGCGCCGGCGCACGCCGTCCCGGGTCAGTCGCGCGCCCCGAGGGCATCCGGTATACTCCGTCTCCGCGTCGGGGTGTGGCTCAGCTTGGTAGAGCGCTCGGTTCGGGACCGAGAGGTCGGCGGTTCAAATCCGCCCACCCCGACCAGGCCCTCACCCCTCCCTCAGTTCATCGAGAGCAGGCGCTCGTAGGCCTGCGGGTCGTAGCCGCCGACCGCCCTCCCCCCGATCATCACGAACGGGAAGCCCTGGATCTTGTGCGCCCGCATGTCGGCGGCGATCCGACGCTTCAGGTCGTTGCCCACGGTGTCGAACTCGATGACCGTCGGCTGCACGCCGCGCTGCCTGAAGAACGCCTTGGCCTGCGCGCAGTGCCCGCAGGTCGTGAGCGACACGATCAGTACTGGTGGCGTGGCCACCGGTCGCCTCCTCATGTAACGGACAGATGCAGTCCTGTATATACCCGCCGCTCGAGAGGCGGGCACGGGCGTGCGCGGATCGGCGCCCGGGTGCTGTCGCGAGCGACGACTCAGCCCGCCGGTACGCCCCCGGACCTCCCGGCAGCGACGGACGACGATGTATCGTTGCCCCCAGCCCGCGGCAAGGAAGTGCCCATGCAGGTGCCCATCGACTGGCTGCTCGAAGGCGAGCCGTTCGTCCGCTACCGGACGCGGCTCGACCTGCTCGGCGAGGCCGCGAAGAGCCGTCAGCTCGTCGAAGCCCGGCGCGAGATGCTCGCCGACCCGCAGGTCCGCGGCCTCGTCGACGGGCTGGCGGACTGGCCCGGCGCCGTCGTGGCCAGCCACAAGAGCGCCGGGCAGCCGTTCCACAGGCTCACCTTCCTGGCCGACCTCGGAGTGCGCGCCGACGACCCCGGCGCCTCCGCGATCGTCGACGCCGTCCGCGCCCATCAGTCGGCGGAGGGGCCGTACCAGCTGCCGACGAACGTCCCGCAGCGGTACGGGGGCTCGGGTGTCGACACCTGGGCGTGGGCGCTGTGCGACGCCCCGCTCCTCGTCTACGGGCTCGCGACCATGGGCCTCGGAGGAGATGCAGGCGTCCGCCGGGCCGTGGCGCACCTCGTCGGCCTCGTCCGCGACAACGGCTGGCCGTGCGTGGTCTCCAAGGAGCTCGGCAGCTTCCGGGGGCCGGGCGCGAAAGGCGATCCGTGCCCGTTCGCCACCCTGGCGATGCTGAAGGCCCTGAGCGCCTTCGACGACCTGCGCGACTCCGACGCCTCCCGCGCTGGGGGCCGAGACGCTGCTCGGCCTCTGGAGCGCGAGCCGCGAGCGGCACCCCTATCTCTTCTACATGGGTACCGACTTCCGCAAGCTCAAGGCTCCCTTCGTCTGGTACGACCTCCTGCACGTGCTCGACGTGCTCTCCCGCTTCTCCTGGCTCGCGACCGACGCACGGCTGGGCGAGATGATCGGCACGCTGAAGGAGAAGGCGGACGAGCGCGGGTGCTTCACCGCCGAATCCGTGTGGACGCCCTGGAAGGCCTGGGAGTTCGGCCAGAAGAAGCAGCCATCGCGATGGATCACGTTGCTCGCCTGGCGCAGCCTCGGCAGAGTCGAGGCGGCTCGCGGGGGTCCGATGGGTAGGGACGTCGCCGCCGCGGCAGACGGAGTGGCCCACGTCTCACCCTCAGGTCGAGCCTGAGAGTAGACCCGGCAAGGGAGCGGGATGGACGACCATGACGGGATGACGATCGTCTGGCTGCGGCGCGACCTGCGGTTGCTCGACAACCCCGCGCTGGTCGCGGCGAGCAGGCGCGGCGGAGCGCTGTTCGCCGCCGCGCTGTGGCCGCGCCCCGCGGACGCCGTCAGACTCGAAGCGACCCGACAGGGCGAGCCCGGCCGCGCGGCACGCTGGTGGCTGGCGCGCTCGCTGATCGCGCTCGGGGACGAACTGCGGCGTCGCGGCTCGGCGCTCGTCGTGCGAGCCGCGGAGGCCGGGGTCGAGGGTGCGGCGGCGGCCGTCGCCCGCCTCGCGACCGAGGCCGAGGCGCGCCGCGTCGTCTGGGCGCGCGGCGTCGACCCGCCACAACGCGCCGAAGACGAAGCGGTGCGGCGCGCCCTCGCCGAGGCGGGCGTCGAGGCGGTCGTCGTGCCCTCCGCCGGCCTGCTCGTCGAGCCCGACGGCATCACGACCTCGCAGGGCGAGCCGTACAAGGTCTTCACGCCGTTCTGGCGGGCGGCGAGCGGCGCGCTTCGGCCGCCGGACCCCGTGCCGGCGCCGAAGCGCGCCGGCCCCTCCGGCGGCCCTCCCCGCCGGCCTCTCCGCCGCCGATCTCGAGCGCGACGCGGTCAGACCGTGGAGCGCGGGCTTCGACGACGAGTGGCAGCCGGGCGAGGCGGGCGCCCACGTCCGCCTCGCCCGGCTCCTCGACGAAGTGCTCGACCGCTACGCCGACGACCGCGACCGCCCCGACCTCGAGGGCAGCTCGCGACTCTCGCCGCACCTGCACTGGGGCGAGCTCTCGCCGCGACAGGTGTGGCACGCCGTCGCCGGGCGGCTGGCCGAGTCGGGGTTCGAGACGGAGGCCGCCATCGGCCCGCCGTCGTGGCAGGAGAGCGCGCCGTCGCCCGGCCTCGCCTCCGCCGTCGGCGACGCCCTCGTCCGCGCCGAGACCCTCGCCCGCGGCGCGTCGCCCGCCCGAGGTGCTGCCGCCTTCCTGCGCCAGCTCGGCTGGCGCGAGTTCGCTCACCATCTCCTCTGGCACTTCCCCGACACCGTCACGCGACCGCTGCGACCGGAGTTCGCCGCCTTCCCCTGGCGTGACGACCCGGACGGCCTCGACGCCTGGCAGCGGGGCGTCACCGGCTACCCGTTCGTCGACGCCGCCATGCGCTCGCTCTGGACCACCGGCTGGATGCACAACCGCGCCCGCCTCGTCGCCGGCTCGTTCCTCGTCAAGGACCTGCTGCTCCCCTGGCAGGCGGGCGCCGCCTGGTTCTGGGACACGCTGGTCGACGCCGACCTCGCGAACAACACCCTCGGCTGGCAGTGGGTCTCGGGCTGCGGGGCCGACGCGGCGCCCTACTTCCGCATCTTCAACCCGGTGACGCAGGGGCGCCGCTTCGACCCGGACGGCGCCTACGTGCGCCGCTGGGTGCCGGAGCTGGCGGCGCTGCCGGCGCGCGTGGATCCACGAGCCGTGGGAGGCGCCGGGCGACGTGCTCGCCGCGGCCGGCGTGCGGCTCGGCGAGACCTACCCGGCGCCCATCGTCGATCACGGCGAGGCCCGCTCCCGCGCGCTCGCCGCCTACGAGGTCGTCGAAGCTCTCGCGTTAGACTCGGAGAGGCGGCCACCGCGCGACGGCGGCGTTCGCCCGACGGCGCTGCGACCGCTCCCGCCGCGACCGGCGCCCTCAGCCCAGGTCGACGATCCGCGGCTCCGGCCGCCCGTCCCTGACCTCGACCAGCGCCAGCGTGCGTGCCTTGCCGAAGCGCGCCCTCCCCGCCGACCCCGGGTTGAGGAAGAGCACGCCGTCGCGCCACTCGATCGCCGCCTTGTGGCTGTGGCCGCTGACCACGATGTCGTAGCCCTCGGCGACCGGGTCGTGGCGCCCCATCAGGCTGTGGCCGATGTGGCAGACGATGATGCGCAGGCCGGCGACCTCGACCTCGGTCTCCCAGGGCAGTGAGTCGCCGAAGCTCGGCAGATCGACGTTGCCGGCGACCGCGGTGAGCGGCGCGAGCGCTCGAGAGCCGCTCGAGGATGTCGAGCGTGCCGACGTCGCCGGCGTGGACGATGTGCACGACGCCGGCGAGGAGCTTGTCGAGCGCCGGGTCGTAGAAACCGTGGGTGTCGGAGACGACACCGATGACGGGATGCTCGGGCACGATGGGATACTATCGCGCCCGGAGGGGCGGCGAAGGGCGCCCGCGGACCGGCGGCGGTCCCGCCGGCATCGACCGCGGGCGCCTTCCCGGGCGCGACAGGGAGGCGTGCGATGAACGGACTGGCCGGCAAGCGGGTCGTGGTCACCGGGGGCACGAGCGGCATCGGCGCCGCGACCGTGCGGCGCCTGCGCGACGAGGGCTGCGATGTCGTGATCCTCGCTCGCCGGCCGGGCGACGGCGTGATCCAGTGCGACGTCGGCGACCGCGCCCAGGTCGAGGCCGCGTTCGAGCAGATCGGCGACCTCGACGTGCTCATCGCCAACGCCGGCACGAGCTACCGCAGCCCGGCGCTCGAGATCAGCGAGGAGCACTGGCGCGAGGTCCTCGCCACCAACCTCGACGGCGCCTTCTGGTGCGCGCAGGCCGCGGCCCGGCGCATGCTGCAGGGCCGCGGCGGCGTCATCCTCTTCACCGCCTCGACCAACGCCCTCGTCGGCTACCGCTACTACGCCGACTACAACGCCACCAAGGCGGGGCTCGTCGCGCTGACCAAGTCGCTCGCCCTCGAGTGGGCGCCGAAGGTCCGCGTCAACGCCGTCTGCCCCGGCTACGTGCTCACGCCGATGCAGGAGGCCGAGTACACGCAGGAGATGCTCGACCAGGTCAACGCGCGCATCCCGATGGGGCGACACGCGACGCCCGAGGAGCTCGCCGGCCTCTTCGCCTACCTCGCGAGCGACGAGGCCGCCTACTTCACCGGCTCGACCATCGTCATGGACGGCGGCGAGACCGCCGGCAGCATCGTCAGCGGGCCCGGCGGGCCGGGGGCGTAGCACGGCACGCGGCCGCGCGGCCCGGCCGAGTGACTGACGGCCAAGCGCCACGTAGGCGCGCGGCCGACCCTTACTTCAGCCAGTCCGGCAGCTCGTACCGCGCCAGCACGTCGTCGACCGTCTCGCGGCGCACGACGACGGCCGCGTCGGTGCCGTTGACGAGCACGACCGCCGGCCGCGCCATCGAGTTGAGGCTGGCGTTGAAGGTCTGGGCGTAGGCGCCGCAGGCCAGCGCGGCGACGACGTCGCCGCGCGCGACGGCCGGGAAGTCGTAGCTCAGCGCCAGCTCGTCGTCGGTGCAGGTCGGGCCGAAGAGCTCGGCGGGCCCGACCTTCGCCGCCTCCATGTCGTCCGCCTTCACCCAGCGGTACTTGTAGCCCTCGATGCAGGCGCGCAGCAGCAGGTGCTTCTGCGCGTCGGTGATGACGAAGCGGCGGCCGAACTGCTCCTTGACCCACTGGACGCGGGCGAGCAGCACGGTGGACTCGCCGACGAGGGAGCGCCCGAGCTCGAAGATCACGAGCGGGCGCGGCAGGCCGGCGGCGTCGAAGGCCTCGCCGAGGGCGCCGAGCTGCGACCGCCGCGAAGTCCTCCGGCGGGGCGACCTTGTGCGGGCGCTCGTCGCCGGACTCCGGGTCGGACGGGTAGGCCCAGCCGCCGCCGACGTCGAGCACCTCGGGGACGAAACCGGTCGCGTCGCGCAGGCGCGCGATCGCGCCGACCACGTCGCGCATCGCGGCGGCGTGGTAGTCGGGACGGTTGATGAAGTAGCCGATGTGGTGGTGGTAGCCGCGCAGGAGGAGGCGGTCGGGCGCGCCGAGGGCGCGCGTCACCGCCTCCTTCGCCTCGTCTTCGAGTGAACCCCCAGACCGTGGTGAGCACGCGGTCGGCGATCTCCGGGCCCTCGGGGGCGACGCCGAGGCGCACCTCGTCCATCGAGAGCTTGAGGCGGATGAAGGCCGGGGCCCGCACGCCCGCCCGGCCCGCGACCTCGAGCAGCAGCTCGAGCTCGCCCGGGTTGTCGAGCGTCACCGTGATGCCGTGCTTCACGGCGAGCTCGAGCCACTCCTCGGTCTTCGCCTGGCCGTTCATGACGAGCTTCTCGCCCGGCACCCCGGCGCGCAGCGAGGTCTCGACCTCGCCGGGGCCGAAGGCGTCGCCGCCGGCGCCCTCCTGCGCCAGGATCCGGCGCACGGCGAGGATCGGGTTGGACTTGACGGCGTAGTAGACCTCGACCGGGTCGTAGACGGCGCGCACCGCGGCCAGCGTGCGCCGGTAGCGCTCGCGGATCGAGTTCTCGGAGATCGCGTAGAGCGGCGTGCCGAACCGCTCGGCCAGCTCGACCGCCGGCACACCCTCGACCATCAGCTGCGCTGCCATCGTCCCTCCGTCCGTCGTCGCCCGCGGGGCCGGCCCCGAGGCCGGCCGGTGCGTCGGTAGGCTCGGGACGACTCTATCGCAGCGGCCGCGCCCGTCGGCGCGCCCGCCCTCGCCGCGCCCTTACGCTGCTCCGGTGGAGCCGCTAGGATGCCCGCGAGACCCCGCGAGGACAGAGGACACGATGACCCCAGAGCCCACCTGGTCCGGGAGTGCTGCACGCCGGCGTCCACGGCTTCCTGCGCGCGCCCCTGGTCGCGCCGGAGGTCGGAGCGCTGCGCGCCGCCGGCGCGACCCACGCCGTCTACGGCGTGCCCTTCGACAGCACGACGCTCTACCGCACCGGCTCGATGCACGGCCCCAAGGCGGTGCGCGACGCCTCGGTGCAGTTCGTCCCCTACCACTACGACTACGACGTCGACCTCGCCGAGCACTGCACGCTCGTCGACTGCGGCGACGCGGCGGCGATCCCCGGCAACGCAGCGCGGACGCTCGACATCGCGCAGGCCGACCTGGCGCAGATCCTGAGCGCCGGGGCGATGCCGATCCTGCTCGGCGGCGAGCACACGGTGACGATCGCCGGCACGCGGGCGTTGGCCGCGCAGGCGACTGGCCCCCTCGGCTTCGTGGTCTTCGACACCCACCTCGACACCGCGACCGACATCGGCGGCGAGGAGCTCACGTACTGCGCCCCCGTCTCGCGCACGCTCGACCTGGACGCCTTCTCGCCGTCAAACACCGTCCTCGTCGGCATCCACGGGCCGGCCAATCCCCGCGAGGAGCGCGAGTGGGCGGAGAGCCGCGGGGTGCACGGTCTTCCCGGTCGCCGAGATCGAGCGCCGCGGCATCGTCGCGGTCGCCGAGGAGGCGATGGAGATCGCCTGGCGCGGCACGACCGGCGTCTACGTCTCGGTCGACATCGACGTGCTCGACGCGGCGTACAACCCGGGCGGCGCCCCGGAGCCCGGCGGCCTCACGAGCCGCGAGCTCTTCGCCGCGCTGCGCGTCGTCGGCGCTCGCGGCTACTCGGCCTTCGACGTCGTCGAGGTGGCGCCGCAGTACGACCCGGCGGGCATCACGGCGATCACCGCCTGCCGCGTCATCCTCGACCTGCTCGCGGCGGCGGCGGGCGCCGGCTGAGCCGGCGCCGCATCGGAGCGTTTCCCCGCAGCGTGCCGGCAATCTCTGCCCGAGATCCGGGCCCTCGGCGCGGCGCGCGGTCGCGCTACGTCACTCGAACGTGGCGGTGAAGACCAGCGACTCGGTGCCGTCCTCGGCGAAGAGCGTCAGCGTGTCGCCGTCGAGCTCGAACGAGGCGGCCTCCGTGAGCAGCCGCGTGTAGGCCGCCTCGGCCTCCATCGCCTCCGGCGGGCCGGCCATCATCGTGCTGGCCAGCTCACCGACCGAGAAGGCGTCCCCGGGACCGGTCGTGTAAGGCCCCCCGTAGGTGTTGACCCCGCTCAGGCCTGAGATGCGGCCCTCGGCGAAGATGGCCGTGATCGGGGTCGCGGCAGGGTCGAGCCCGCTCTCGCTCCAGCTCTCGAGACGCCACTCGGTGCTGTCGAGGGCGGCGGGGTCGGTCTCTTCGGACCCGCCGCACCCGCCGAGCGAGAAGAGCACCCCCCCGACGACGGCCATCGAGACGATCACCAGCGTCCAGCGCCCTGCGGAAGTCGTGCGCATCACGATCCCTCCCCCTGTCGTCGTCGGCCGGCGCCGTCCCGCTGCGCCGACGGCGCCGTGCCCGGCCGCCTGGCTCGGGACCCTATCACTTCTGGCCTACGTGACCCGGGGGGCGCCGGCCCGGTCCCCGTCACATCGCCTCGAAGACGAGTGCTTCGCCGCCGTCCGCGACGTAGAGGTGAGCGCGTCGCCCTCCAGCGCGTACGACGCCGCGGCCTCGAGCGCTCGAAGTACATCGCCTCGGCCTCCATCGCGCGGCGCGGACCGACCATCGGTGGCGGCGATGTCGTCGACCGAGAACGTGTCGTCCGGGCCCGTGGTGTACGGCGCCCCGTAGCCGTTGACGGCGGCGGCGCCCGCGACCTGCGCCTCGTCGAAGGCGGCTGTGGTCTGGAGTCGGTGGGGGAAAGGCGGTGAAGGACCAGCCGACGAGCCGCCACGGGTGCCGTCGAGCGTCGCCGGGCCGGTCTCCTCCCCGGCGCAGCCGGCGAGACCGGCCGCAGCGAGAGCGGCGAGCACGCCGCACACGACGACCCGCACCGCGTACCGGACTCCGGACCTCGTCATCGCCATCACTCCCCCGGTGGTCGAACGGCGTCAGGGTTCGAGACGGCCGGAGGGCCGTGCGGGTTCGACGGGGTCGCGGATCGCAGAGCCGCCGGACGCGTCTACCACGACGGTCACCAACTGCGCCACGGCAAGCCCGAGCACGAAGGCGACGAAGGTGACGGTGGCAGCGGGCAGCGCACGCCGGCTCCGCTCCTCGCGCGGGCTGGATGACGGAGCATCACGTCTTCGTGTTCACCGTGCTCGAGGGCGAGGCGTCGGTACGTTTCAGGGACGGCAGACTCATCCCGGTGCGACCGGGCGACACCGGCATCATCCCGCCGGGGGAAGTGGGTGCCCACACTGTGGACGTCCCTGCGGGCGAACATGTGGTCATCGTGGGCGTCAGCGTAGGGCTGAGCCCAGGCGCGTAGATCCGCTCACGCGGGAGTCCTCCACCAGGTACCTGCGGCGCACCAGCCATTCGCCGTTCTGCTCGATGAGCAGGGCACCGGCGACTGCAGGGGACCGTGGTGCAAGAGACACGGAAGGGCTGGTAGCGGCGGGAGGACTCGAACCTCCGACACGCGGATTATGATTCCGCTGCTCTGACCAGCTGAGCTACGCCGCCACGGCGGAGCAGTAGGGTACCACATCCCCCAGACCGCCCTCAACGCACGTGCCGCCCTCGTTGACAGGCGCCAGAGCCCCCTTGACAGGCGCCAGAAGCTGTGTGATTTCGTGGGCGTCTGGGCCTGTCACCATCGTCGCCGACTGTGCCGTCATTGGCCAATCCGTCCTAGTCCGGCCGGTCAAATTCAGCCTTCCAGCGGTCGCCTGGAGGGCAAATCCACGTATAATGAGAACTGCGTCACAAGGCTCTGCCCGAGTCTCCCCGAGGGCGAGCCGAGACGCCAGGACGAGATGTCCCCTGGTCGTCATGTCCCCCAGCGTGATGACCCTTGCCGGCCGGGACTGCCCCCCAGTCCCGGCCGGTCCCCCTTTCCGAGTCGACAGCGCGCTCACCGGCAGGCGTTCGCACGAGCCGCGCTCGGCCCCACCTCCGATCACGCTCGCCGGCCGCCTCCGGCGTCGGTTGAAAGCCACCCCTCTTTCCACTACCATTCCAAGGCTCCCGGGGGAGTGCCCGAGTGGCTAAAGGGGGCGGACTGTAAATCCGTTGGCGCAGCCTACCTAGGTTCGAATCCTAGCTCCCCCACCAGGCCCGGTTAGCTCAGTCGGCAGAGCACCTCCATGGTAAGGAGGGGGTCCGCGGTTCGAGTCCGCGACCGGGCTCCAGCTCTCCTGACTGCGCGTCGCTGCCGCTCCCCGCTGCCCCTTGCTGCCACCGCCCATCGCTGCTCCCCACTGCGCCTCACTGCCCCCTCGCCGCTGTGCTCCGCACCTCTCCGCTCATCTCGATCGGCCTCGGCGCGGTCGTGCACCGTCGGATGCCGCGCCGACGGCGCCGAAGCGGCAGGGCGAATCAGGGAACGGCCGGCTCGTCGGTGAAGCACAGCACATCGCAACCCGCCGTGCGCGCCCCTTGAGCCAGCCGCCGGTCCGCTGTCACCAGCGGTAGACCACTGGCAAGCGCAAGGGCCAAATAGCAGGCGTCGTACACGCTGAGCCCAAGTGTGACGGCAAGACGAAGAGCATCGTTCACGAACTCGGCTGCCGCCACCCGACGCACGGGCAGGTTGAGGACGCGACTCAGAGCCTGCTCGGCCGCTTCGAGAGGCCACTGCTCCCTTCGCACCCGCTTCCACAGGGCGTTCGCACACTCGACGTCGAAGAGGTCGAGAGTGGCGGACTCGGCCAGCCGGTCGTCGAGGCCGCCATACCACTGCCGCGCCCGATCGCTGCAGGGCTCAAGGTCGACGATGGGGAGCATCGCGCTGGCGTCGACCACCCAAGACGCGGGGCGTTCGTTCAACGCGAGTCTCTGTCCTCACGGATGAGGTCAGCGCTGCTGACGCCCTCCATGACGCCGTACTTCTCCGCGAGTTCCTCGCGGAAGCGCCGCGCATCCTCGAGCCACTCCTTCGCGGAGAACGGGCGCGCGGGGGCGTTCAGCCCGCGCTCCAGGAGGTCGATGACCTCGGCGGTCAGAGAGCGGCGCTCGGCGTCAGCGCGGAGCTTGATGGCATCGTAGAGATCCTGGGGGATGCCGCGGACGTGGAGAATCGGCATGGCGATCGCCTCCTTCGTCCTCACGGTACCCTCCTTGGTTGCAGTTTGCAACAACTGAACGCACTCACCCACCGCGCGGCGGACATCGTCCCGGTGCCCCGCAGAGCACAGCCTAGGCGTACGGTGGCTCCGGGAGAGATGGAGACGACGCAGGGTGAAGGGTGACGCTGGCGTGCTGGTACGGTGACGACCTGCAGGGCTGGTGCGTTGACGACGCTGCAGGGGATCGACACCAGGGGCACGGCGGCGCGGCGCAGGCCGTGCGCAAGGCCGTCCCGAGTAGTGTCCGGTGTCGGCGTCCGTCGATTCGCCTGTCGGCTGGAAGCTCTCGATCGACGGATCCCGTCGTCGTCAACCGGTGACGATGGCGCGTTCCGCTAAAGACGAGGGTGGACGATAGCGACTTCGCTTACTGCCCCACCACCCCACCCGGGAGCCCGCGCTCGGCGCCTCGCCTGCGCCGGCGCCGCGTCGCCGCGCCGCCCCAGCGGCGCCGCAGACGTCAGCAGATGCGCGGCAGCAGTTCCCCAGCCGGCATGTCGAGCACGCGACGCGTGCCGAAGGGCGTGCGCAGGGCGACGCGGCCGGGGTGGGCCGTCGTGACGGCCCCGATGACGGCCGCGTCGCGGCCGTACGGGTGCGCGCGCAGCGCGGCGAGCACGCGCTCGCTCGCCTCGGGCGCGACGACGAAGAGCATCTTGCCCTCGTTGGCGAGCGCGAAGGGGTCGTAGCCCAGCAGGTCGCACACCGCGCGCACGCCGGGCGCGACCGGCACCGCGTCCTCGCGGATCTCGACGCCGAGGCCCGCGCCCTCGGCCAGCTCGGCGAGCACGGTCGTGAGGCCGCCGCGCGTCGGGTCGCGGAGGAACCTCAGGGCGGTCGTGGCGGGCGGGCCGGCGTCGGCCGAGTCCGTCGTCCCGCCGCCGAGCGCGGCGACGACGCCCTCCACCATCCCCCACAGCGGCGCGCAGTCGCTCACGACGTCGGCTCTTGAGGTCGAACTCGCCGCGCGCCGCGAGGATCGCGACGGCGTGGTTGCCGATCCCTCCGCTGAGCACGACGTGATCGCCCTCGCGCACGGCCGCGGCGCCGAGCTCGTGGTCGACGACGACCTCGCCGACGCCCGTCGTCGTGATGAAGACCCCGTCGCAGGCGCCGCGCTCGACGACCTTGGTGTCGCCGGTGACGATCGGCACGCCCGCCTCGTCGGCGGTCTCCCGCATCGTGCGGCAGATCGCGCGCAGCTCGTCGAGAGCGAAGCCCTCCTCGATGATGAAGGCGGCGGCGAGCGCCAGCGGCCGCGCCGCCGCCGTCGCCAGGTCGTTCACGGTGCCGGCGACGGAGAGGCGACCGATGTCGCCGCCGGGGTAGCGCAGCGGCTGGACGACGTGACTGTCGGTCGTGACCGCGAGGCGACCGGGCGACACAAGGATCGCCGCGTCGTCGAGCCGTTCGAGCACCGGGTTCGAGAACGCGGCGACGAAGACCTCGGCGACGAGGTCGCGGTACAGACGGCCGCCGCTGCCGTGCCCGAGCAGGATGCGGTCGCCGCGGAGACGGCCGGCGGCGGCGGCGCGCCGCGCCGGGCGCCGGGCTTCGCCGCCGCCACGCTTCGTCTGCCCGCCGCGTCAGTCATCGAACCCCCGGTACCGGTAGCGCGCCGCGCAGGCGCCCTCGCTCGAGACCATGCAGGCGCCGACCGGGTCCTCGGGCGTGCAGCGCGCGCCGAAGAGGGCGCACTCGGCCGGGTCGAGGACGCCGCGCAGCACCTCGCCGCAGCGGCACCCGGCGGGCTCGAGCGGCCTCGCCGGGGTCGACGGCGAAGCGGCGCGCGGCGTCGAAGGCGGCGAACTCGTCCCTGAAGCGCAGTCCCGAGCCGGGGATCACGCCGAGCCCGCGCCAGTCGGCGTCGCCGGGCTCGAAGACCTGGTCGAGCACGCCGCGCGCGACGGGGTTGCCCTCGGGCCGCACGGCGCGCGTGTACTCGTTGGCGATCGGCCGGCTCCTCCATGCGCAGGAGCTGGAGCAGGGCGCGCAGCACGTCGTGCGCGGCGAAGCCGGTGACGACCCCGCCGACGCCGTACTCGTCGGCGAGGAAGCGGTAGCAGTCGAGCCCGGTGACGACGCTCACGTGCCCCGGCAGGACGAAGCCCTGCAGGGGCGTCTCGCCCAGCTCGAGGAGCGCGCGCAGCGGCGGCGGCATCGTCTTGTGGAGGCTGAGGACGCTGAAGTTGGCGAGACCGCGCTGGCGCGCCTCGAGGACGGCCGCGGCGACCGTCGGGGCGGTGGTCTCGAAGCCGATGCCGGCGAAGACCACCTGACGCTCGGGGGCCGCGGCCGCCAGCTCGACGGCGTCGCGCGGCGAGTAGACGACGCGCACGTCGGCGCCGGCGGCGCGCTCGGCCGCGAGGCTGGAGCGCGACGCCGGCACGCGCACGAGGTCGCCGAAGGTGACGAGCGTGACCTCGGGCAGCCGGGCCAGCGCGACGATGTGGTCGAGGTCGCGGTGCGCCGTCACGCAGACGGGGCAGCCCGGCCCGGAGACGAGGCGCACGCTCGCGGGCAGCAGCTCGCGCAGGCCGAAGCGGGCGATCGCCATGGTGTGGGTGCCGCAGACCTCCATGAAGGTGGCCGGCGGGCGCGACGGCGGCCACGGCGGCGAGCTCGCGCCGCAGCGCGTCGACGACGCGGGCGGCGTCGTCAGGCGCGGCCACCGGCCTCCTCGTCCTCGGCCGCCGCGCACTCGGCGAGCTCGGCAGAAGGGTGAGCGTCTCCTCGGCCTCGTCCTCGGTGAGCACGCTGAGCGCGTAGCCCGGCGTGGACCAGCACGAAGTCGCCGATCGCGGCCTCGGGCAGGAGCGCCAGGCTGGCGCGCTGCTCGAGACCCTCGAGGGCGAGGGTCGCGGTGCCGTCGTCGGCGACGGCGGTGATGCGCATGGGGAGAGCGAGGCACATGGCGGTCTCGGTCGCGATGTCGTTGCCGGAGCGGCAGCGCGGCTTCGTCGCGGCGATGCCGGCTGCACTGGCGTCGCCGCGGCGACGACTCGCGTGCCACCGTCGTCAGGGCGACGTCGGCCGCGGCGACGTCAGTCGAGGTCGCCGCGGCGCCTGAGCTCAGTATAGCCCGCCACGGCGGCCTGCCCCAACGCGACGCCGCCGTCGTTCGCCGGCACGAGGCCGGAGGCGAGGACGGCGAAGCCGTCGGCGGCGAGCGCGTCTCACACTGGGCGCTGAGCAGGCGGTTCTGGAAGACGCCGCCGGAGAGGGCGACGACGACCGATGCCGGTCGCGTCGCGCAGCCGGCGGCTCAGCTCGAGCACCAGCGCCGGCGACGGTCGCGTGCAGGCGCGAGCCGATGAAGCCGGGCGTCGCGCCCTTGCTCGGCGTCGTCGAGGACGGCGCCGAGGAGCGGCGCGAGCCGCACGACGAGCGGGTCGCGCGGCGCGCCGGGCGCCGAGCCGGGGGCGTGCGCGGCGAGCAGGGCGACGTCGACGTAGACGGAGGACAAGCGCCGCGTCGACGTCGCCCTCGACCGCGTACGGGTACGGCTCGGCGCCCTCTCGCGACATCATCTCGAGCTCGATCGCCGCCTGGCCCTCGTAGGTCACCGCGCCGCGGACGCCGGCCAGCGCGGCGACGGCGTCGAAGAGGCGGCCGCAGCTCGTCGTGAGCGGCGCGTTGACGCCGGCGCGGACCTGGGCGGCGACGGCCGCCAGCTCGTCGTCCGTCGGCGGCTGCCGGCGTGCCGCCGCGGACCCGCTCCGGTCGCGCCGAGCAGCGCGGCGGCCCTCTCGAACCCCTCCTCGCCGAGCAGCGCGAGGCTCCAGCCGAGCGCCGTCCGCGCAGGGCCGCTCGATCGCCGCCGCGCCACCGGCGAGCGGGAGCGCCTCGAGGTGCGCGACGCGCCGGTAGCCGAGGAGGTCGCAGACGAAGACCTCGCCTCCCCAGAGCAGCCCGTCGTCGCCGTAGCCGAGGCCGTCCAGGCTGACGCCGATGACCGGCTCGCGTCACGCCGTGCTCGATCATGCGCGCGGCGATGTGGGCGTGGTGGTGCTGCGTCGGCGACTTCGTCTCCTGCGGCAGCGAGAGCGCGTACTTGGTCGCCAGGTACTCCGGGTGCAGGTCGTAGGCGACGACCTCGGGCTCGAGGCGGAAGAGGCGCTCGTAGAGGGCGATGCTGGTCTCGTAGTGCTCGAGCGTCTCGAGGTTCTCGAGGTCGCCGATGTGCTGGCTCAGGAAGGCGTTCGTGTCGCGGGTGAGGCAGAAGGTGTTCTTGAGCTCGGCGCCGCAGGCGAGCACCTGAGGGAGCGCGCGCGGCAGGGCGACCGGGAACGGTGCGTAGCCGCGCGAGCGGCGCAGCAGCCGCGAGCGGCCGCGCTCGACGGTCGCCACCGAGTCGTCGTAGCGGGCGGCGATCTCGCGGTCGTGGACGAGGTAGGCGTCGGCGATGCCGCGCAGGCGGCCGGCCTCCTCCCAGCCCTTGACGATCGGCTCCTCGGCGAGGTTGCCGCTGGTCATGACGAGCGGCCGGCCCGCGGCGCGCAGCAGCAGAAGGTGCAGCGGCGTGTACGGGAGCATGGCGCCGAGGTAGCTCTGGCCGACGGCGACCTCGCGGTCGATCTCGGGCGTGGACGCGGCGTCGGACGTCGCGCGCGGCGGGACGCGGTCCGCGGCGGGCGGACGGCGCACGGCGGTCGGCGCCCGCCGCCGCCGAGCTCCGGCCCCATGCCGCCGCGCGCGTCGACCTCGCGCCAGCGCAGCAGCACGATCGGGTGCTCGGGCGACTCGAGGAGCGCCGCCTCGGCCTCGTCGACGAGGCAGTGGCGGCGCAGCTCGTCGAGGTCGGCGAGCATGACGGCGAGCGGCTTGTGCGGGCGGCCCTTGCGGCGCTTGAGGCGGCGCGACCGCGTCGCCGTCGGTGGCGTCGCAGGCGAGGTGGAAGCCGCCGAGGCCCTTGATCGCGAGGATCTCGCCGCGCGCAGCAGCTCGGCGGCGGCGCGGATCGGCGCCGCCGGGTCGACTTCGTCGCCGGCGGCGAGCTCGACGACCGCGCCGGCGGTCGCCGCGGCCGAGCGTCGGCTGCGCCGTACGCGTGCTCGCCTGCCTCCTCCCCGCTCCCGACCCGCACCAGCCGCACCCGCGGCCCGCAGACCGGGCAGGCGTTGGGCTCGGCGTGGAAGCGACGGTCGAGCGGGTCCTCGTACTCCTTGCGGCACGCCGGGCAGAGCGGGAAGTGACGCATCGTCGTGCGCTCGCGGTCGTAGGGCAGCGACTCGATGATCGTGAAGCGCGGCCCGCAGTTGGTGCAGTTGGTGAACGGGTAGTCGTGGCGCCGGTCGGCCGGGTCGAGCAGCTCGCGGCGGCAGTCGTCGCAGGTGGCGATGTCGGGCGAGACGAGCTGGTAGGCGTCGGGGTCGACGGCGCTCTCGAGGATCGTGAAGGCGGCGTGGCCTTCGGGCGTCGCCGCGCTGCGCTCGAGGCTGGCGATGTAGGAGCGCGGCGGCGCCTGCGCAGGCAGGGCGGCGACGAAGCCGTCGACGGCTTCGTCGCCGCCCTCGACGTGGATCTCGACGCCGGCCGAGGTGTTGCGCACCCAGCCGCGCACGCCCCACTCGCTGCGCCAGGGTGTAGATGAAGGGCCGGAAGCCGACGCCCTGAACGACGCCGCGCGCCCAGAGGCGCGCGGCGGAAGAGGCGTGGCCCGACGAGAGGGGCCGCGCCGCCGGCGCCTGGCCGGCCTGCGCCGGCGCCGGGGGGTGCTCAGTGGGGACATCGAAGCTGCAGGTCGTCCTTGTAGTGGAGCTCGCCGCAGTCCGGACAGCGCAACTCGTACATGAAGCCGATCGCCACGCGGTGCTGGGCGCAGAACTTGAGGCGTGCGGCGAGCACCTCGAGGGCGGTGGCGCCGCAGGCCATGCACGTGAGCAGGACGTCGTCGCCGAGGTGGTAGTCCTGGCGCAGGTGCTGCAACGCGCCCGCCGCGCCCTGGTGGGCGGGCAGCTCGGCCTCGAGCGCCTCCTGCGGGTCGTACCACGGCGCCATGACCTCGTCGGCAAGCGGGTGGACGAGGCCGGGCAGGCAGGCGAGCTTCTTGTGGATCGACTTGAGGTACAGCTGGTACGGACAGCCGTCGCGCTGCTGCTCGCCCATGAGCTCACTCTCGTGGCGGGCGAGGAGCTCGCGCCGGGTGACGAAGGCGTGCAGGTCGGCGTGGTCGACGACCTCGACCTCGCAGCGCACCTTGGGCGGCCGGCCGCGGCGCCGCGGCTGAGCCGGCCGCGTCAGCGTCAACAGCCCGATGTCGGGGTCGGCGTCGAGCGCCTCCAGTACCGCGGTCAGCCACCCCGGCTCGAACTCCAGCGAGTCCTCGGCGCGGACCACGTAGTCGGCCGTGGTGGCGCGGTAGGCGCGATCGAGTCCGCAGTGCCGGTCGTCCGGCTCGCGGTTGATGAGCTCGAAGCCGGCGACGCGCCCCCGCATGTACTGCCGGGTCAGGTACGTGGCGACCATCTCGGGAGCGCCGGGAGCGAAGACGACGACCTCGACATCAGCGTCGGCGCCGTCACGCAGGCTCACGAGGGTTCGCCGCAGGGGCACGAGCCCGTGCGTGGCGTTGAGCGCGACGGCGACGCGCGCGGTGCCGTCGCCGGACGGGAGCGGGGCGCCGCCGTCGTGGTCGCGTCGGTCGCGGACGTCCTGGTCGCGCCGGACCGGGTCGCCGCCGCCGCGCGGCGGGCCGCCGTCTCCGCGCGGATCCGGGCCGCTCACGCCGCCCCCACCTCGGCGCGCACGAGCGCGATGACGCGCTCGGCGGCGGCCGGCCACCGGCGGCGAGAGCTCCTCGCCGAAGGTCTCGACGTCGACGGCCTCGACGGCGAACACGGTCACGTCGCTCGGCATGTCGTAGCCGAGCGTGCGCCCGAGCTCGAGCGCGGTCTCGAGGCCGATCGAGTGCGCCGAGCTGTAGCGGTGGCCGCCGGCGAAGTCGCGCGCCTCGTAGCGCACGACTTCGCCGGCCTCGCGGCCGCTCTGCAGCGCGTCGACGATCACGACCTTATCGTGACCGCGCAGCAGCTCGAGCAGGCGCAGCCCCGCGACCTCGCTCTCACGGACCTCGACGCCGTCGGGCAGGGGCGTCGCCCGCAGGCGCTGGGCGACGTAGAGCCCGACCCCGTCGTCCGAGAGGATCGGGTTGCCCATGCCGAGCACCAGCGTCGACATCACCTCAGAGGAAGCGCCGGACAGTGGTCACGACCTCGTGCGTGCGCTCGCTCTTGACCGTGACCTCGAGCGGCATCTCGCCGGGCAGCGCGTGCGTGGCGCAGCCGAAGCACGGGTCGTAGGCGCGGAACGCCATCTCGATCATGTTGAGCGTGCCCTCGCCGATCTCGGTGCCGCCCTTGATGAGGCCTTCGGCGGCCTTCTTCAGGGACATCGAGATCGAGGCGTTGTTGTTGGTCGTGCCGACGATCAGGTTGACGTTGGTGACCATGCCCTGCTCGTCGGTCTTGTAGTGGTGGTAGAGCGTGCCGCGCGGCGCCTCGACGACGCCGACGCCCTCGCCGACGATGCCGGTCGGCAGGGTGCGCACGTCGGGGTTGGTGATGTCGGGGTCGGTCGGCCAGCTCGTGGGCGCGCTCGGCCGCGTAGAGCAGCTCGACGAGGCGCGCCCAGTGCGTCGCCAGTGTGGCGTGGACGGGCTTGCCGCCCAGGGTGGAGAAGTAGCGCTCGTACTCGGCCTGGGCGAGCGGCGTCGCCATGCCGTCGGCGGCGTTGAGGCGCGAGAGCGGCGAGGCGCGGTAGACGCCCGAGTCCTTGCCGTCGACGAAGCCCTTCCAGCCCACGCGCCTTGAGGTACGGGTAGACTCAGGTAGCTGTACGGCTCGACGTGCTCGGCGAGGTGCTCGAGGTAGTCCTTGCCCTCGAACTTGACGAGCTCGGCGCCGTCGGGGCCGATGACGCGGATCTTGCCGTCGTAGAAGTTGACGTGGTTGTTCTCGTCGACCATGCCCATGTAGTAGGTCGCGTGGGTGAAGGCGTCGCTCTTGATGAGGTCGACGTAGTCGTTGTTGCCGAGCACGATGTCGTCGAAGAGCTGCAGCGAGAACTTGGCGAACTCGACGTGCCCGGCGGTGATCTCGACGGCGCGGTCGCGCTCCTCGGCGCTGAGCGCCTTGGAGACGCCGCCGGGCAGGCCGCAGACCGGGTGGATCTGCTTGCCGCCGATCATGGTGATGAGCTCGGCGGCCTCGGCGCGCGCCTTGATGACGGCTCCGCCGGTCTCGAGGCCGACCTTGTGGATCACGCCGAGGATGTTGCGCGCGGCGGGATCGGAGGTCGGCCCCATGATGAAGTCGGGGCCGGCGAGCACGTAGAAGTGCGTCGCGTGGTCGGTCACGTAGAAGGTGTTGTACAGCAGCTCGCGCAGCTTGACGCCGGCCGGCGCCGGGGTGACGCCGTAGACGGCGTCGATCGCCTTGGTGGCGGCCATGTGGTGCGCCTCGGGGCAGACGCCGCAGATGCGCGGCGTGATGCGCGCCAGCTCCTCGACCGGGCGGCCGACGCAGAAGCGCTCGAAGCCGCGCAGCTCGGGGATCTGGAAGTAGACGTTGGCGACCTCGCCGGCGTCGTTCACGAAGATCTCGATCTTGCCGTGACCTTCGAGGCGGGTGATGGGATCGACGGTGACCTTCTTCATCAGACCTTCGCCCTCCTCAGCAGCGAGCTGGCCAGAGCCGAAGCGGTAGAAGCTGCCGACCGGGTCGGGGACGGTGGCCGCGATCGCGGCGATCTCCTCGGGCGTCGGCGCGTCGACGATCGAGGCCAGGGTGCTGAGCATCTTGGCGCCCTGGTCGACGACGCCCTCGGGCGGCGCCGTAGCAGCCGCGGCACGCCATGCCGACGGCGGTGCAGCGCGCCGCCGCAGCCGCCGCGCGTGGCGGGGCCCATGCAGAGGAAGCCCTGCTCGAGCAGGCACTTCTCGGGCTCGGGGATCGCCGTCGCGATGCGCTTGAAGCCGCTGATCTTCTTCTCCTCCTTGACCCGCTCGCACTCGTCGCAGCAGGTCTTGGGGGCGACGCCGACGACGGCGCCCTTGGGCGGCAGCGGACCGTCGCCCTTCAGCGCCGCCGTGACGACGTCGAGGACGGCGGCGATCTGGTGCGCCTCGGGCGGGCAGCCCGGCACGTAGTAGTCGACGTCGACGCACTGGTCGAGCGTCTTCACGGTGTCGTAGAGGTGCGGCAGCTCGAGCTCGCCCTCGGGGACCTCGTAGAGCTCCTGCGGGTAGACGCCGTCCGGGTTGTCGACCGACGGGTTGTCGCGGTAGACGAGGTCCTTGAGCTCCTGCGCGCTGGCCTCGTTGGCGAGGCCGGGGATGCCGCCCATCGTCGCGCAGGCGCCGAAGGCGACGAGCACCTTGCTCTTGTCGCGCAGCAGCCGCGCGATCTCCTCGTTCTCGGAGTTGCGGATGCAGCCGTTGAAGAGGCAGAGGTCGATGAAGCCGTCGTCGTAACCTCTGACGTCCTTGTACTTGAAGTCGGCGGCGACGGGCCAGAAGACGACGTCGTAGTTGGCGTCGACCTCGAGGATCTTCTCCTTGATCTCGAGCACGGCGATCTCGCAACCGCCGCAGCTGCCCGCCCAGTACATCGCGAACTTGAACTTGCTCATGCGGGCACCGCCTCCTTCTCGGCCCTGGCGTCGTCGCCCGCGTGGTAGATCTCGCCGTGACCGGGGCCCTCGTCCTCGACCTTCCAGCCGAGCGGGCCGAGGGCGCGGACCTCTTCGGTGAACTCGGTGACCACGCGGGCGAACTTGTCGCCCTCGGCGGCCGAGACCCACTCGAGGCGCAGCCGGCCGGGCTCGAGGCCGAGCTGCTCGAGCATCTTCTTCATCAGCGGGTAGCGGCCGGCGGTGCGGTAGTTGCCGTTGATGTAGTGGCAGTCGCCCGGGTGGCAGCCGGCGATGAGCACGCCGTCGGCGCCCTCGGCGAAGGCCTTCATGATGTGGGTCGGGTCGACCCGGCCCGAGCAGTTGGTCTTGATCGGGACCATGTTCGGCGGGTACTTCAGCCGCGAGGTGCCGGCGAGGTCGGCGCCGTTGTAGCTGCACCAGCGGCAGAGGAACCCGATGAGCCGCGGTTCGAACGTATCGCTCACTGTGTTCTCCTCCTCACGCCGGCCTCACGAGGCCGCCATTGCGCCTTCGATCTCGGCGAAGATCTGGTCGTCGAGGTAGCCCCGCTGCTGCGGGACCCCGGAGCCGCAGGAGGCGACGCACACGCCGCAGCCCTTGCAGGCGGCTTCGATGACCTCGGCGACGCCCTTCTCCTCGTTGTAGCTGGATCGCCGCGTGCGGGCAGAGCCCGACGCAGATGTGGCAGCCCGAGCACATCTCGGGGTCGATGTAGGCGATCGTCGGCTCGATCTTGACGGTCGCGTTGTCGACCAGCGCCAGCGCGCCTGCGGCGGCGGCGCCCGCCTGGGCGACCGTGTCGGGGATGTCCTTGGGGTACTGGCAGGCGCCGGCGATGAAGATGCCGTCGGTGACCGTCTGGACCGGCTCGAGCTTGGGGTGACGCTCGAGGTAGAAGCCGTTGGCGCTGCAGCCGAAGCCGAAGATCTGCGCCATCTCCTTGGCGTCGGCGCGCGGCGCGAGGCCCGGACGACAGGATCGACCATGTCGACCGGGCATGCGCCGCGTGATGCCGAGGAGCGTGTCCTCGGCCTTGACGACCAGCCGGCCCTCCTCGGCCTCGGGGTCAGCGCCGATGTCGCTGACCTCGGCGGCGCGGCCGCGGATGAAGTGCACGCCCTCATCCATGAGGCGCTCGTAGAACTCCTCGTAGCCCTTGCCGCAGGCAGCGCATGTCGATGTAGCACTCGTACACCTCGGTCTCGGGCAGGTGCTCCTTGATCAGGTGCGAGAACTTGAGCGAGTACATGCAGCACACGCGCGAGCAGAACTCCTGGTAGTTCTCGTCGCGGCTGCCGACGCAGTGCAGGATGGCGACCGATTTCGGCTGGCTCGCCGTTCTTGCAGCACGATGTGGCCGCCGGTCGGGCCCGAGGCGTTGGAGATACGCTCGAACTCGAGGCTGGTGATGACGTTCGTCGAGGCGGCCGTAGCCGTAGCCGCGGCTCGCGGCGTCGGGTCCCAGAGCTCGAAGCCGGTGGCCACGATGATGGCGCCGACCTCGACCTCGACGATCTCTTCCTTCTGGTCGAAGTCGATGGCCTCGGGGCCGCAGGCCGCGATGCAGGGCTGCTTGCACTTCTTGCCCGTCAGCGTGAGGCACTTGTTCGGGTCGATCGTCGCCTTGAGCGGCACCGCCTGGGGGAAGGGGATGTAGGCCGCGGCGCGCTTGCTCAAGCCCCTGGTCGAACTCGCTCGGGACCTTGCGCACGACACACGCCTCGGTGCAGAGGCCGCAGCCGGTGCACTTGTCGATGTCGACGTAGCGCGGCTTCTTGCGCACCTTGACCTTGAAGTTGCCGACGTAGCCCTCGACCTCGGTGACCTCGCTGTAGGCCAGCATCTCGATGTTGGGCTCCTTGCCGGCCGCCGACATCTTCGGGGTGAGGATGCAGGCCGCGCAGTCGAGCGTGGGGAAGGTCTTGTCGAACATCGCCATGTGCCCGCCGATCGACGGGTCGCGCTCGACCAGGTAGACCTTCTTGCCCGTCTGCGGCCAGCTTGAGCGCGGCCTCGATGCCGGCGATGCCGCCGCCGACCACCAGTGACGTTCGGGTTGACCGGCACCTCGATGGGCTCGAGCGACTCGTTGAAGGGCAGGCGGTGGATCTGGGCGCCGAGGATGCGCTTGGACTTCGTCGGTCGCCGCCGCGCCGTCGTCGGTCACCCACGAGCAGTGCTCGCGGATGTTGGCCATCTGCAGCAGGTACGGGTTGAGGCCGCCGTCCGTGGCCGCCTTGCGGAAGGTGGGCTCGTGCATGGTCGGCGAGCAGGCGGCCACGACGGCGCGCGTGATGCCGTGCTCCTCGATGTCCTTCTTGATGAGCTCCTGGCCGGGGTCGGAGCACATGTACTTGTACTCGCGCGCCACCGCGACGTTGGGCTGCTCGGCGGCCCAGCGCGGTCACCTCGTCGACGTCGACCTTGCCGGCGATGTTGGTGCCGCAGTGGCAGATGTAGACGCCGATCTTCTCTGCAGCCATCTTCGTTCGCCTCCTCGCCGCTCACGCCGGGATCGCCGCCAGCATCGGCTCGCAGGAGACGATCTGCTTGTCGATGCCGAGCTGCTTCGGGTCGGCGCCCAGCGCCAGGCCGAGCGAGCTGGGTGAAGTACATGACGGGGATGTCGAAGTCGGTGCCGTACATCTCGTTGACCTTGCGGCTGGTAGGCCTCGAGGTTCATCTCGCACAGCGGGCAGGCGGCGACGATGCACGTCGGCCTTGTCCTGGCGCGCGGCGATGCAGCAGCTCGTGGCAGAGCCGCAGCGCGCCGTCGCCGCTGGTCATCATCATCATGCCGCCGCAGCACTTCGGTCTTGGCGTCCGGGTAGTCGATGACGTCGGCGCCCATGGCCTCGAACAGCCGGTCCATGGTCGTCGGGAACTCGGACGTCGTCGAAGTCGCCCATGGGGCCGCGAGAACTGGCAGCCGTAGTACGGGGCGACCTTGATCCGGTGAGGCGGCGCGTCGACCTTCTCGCCGATCGCCTCGAGGCCGATGTCGTTGATGAGGATGTCCATGATGTGGCGCACGTTCGCCGTGGCCGTCGTAGCTGCGCCCGACGGCGCCCAGGGCGCCGTTGACCGCCTCGAGCACCTCGGGCTCTCGGCCATGTAGCGGTTCGTCTTGGCGAGCGATCGTGTAGCAGGCGTTGCAGATGACGCAGGATCTCGTCGTCGCCCTGCTCCTGGGCGATCGCCAGGTTGCGCGCGGCGATCGCGAACGAGTCGAGCTCGCGGACCGAGAAGTAGCTGGTGGCGCCGCAGCAGTTCCAGTCGTCGAGCTCCTCGAGCTCGACGCCCAGCTTCTCCATCACCGCCCGGGTGGACATGTCGTAGGCCTTGCCGGTCGCCTCGGCCGAGCAGCCGGGGTAGTAGAGGTACTTCATCGGGCCTCGCCTCCTGCGCCTCGAGGTACGCCGAGATCTTGTCCAGCTCGTCCTCGCCCCTTGATGTTCTTGGCGAAGAGCGGCAGGCGCCCGGACGCGAACAGCTTCATGCCGACGCTGGCGAACTTCGTCGCCAGGCCCGGGTCCTTGGTCAGGGTGAACTTGGCGATCAGCTCCACCTCGTGGTTGCGGCCGTGCTTGTGGACGCTGTCGACGAAGAACTTGGTCATCGCCGGGTTCTTGCTGTCCGTCGGGCAGCAGGTCGTACTTGATCGCCAGGCGCTTGAGCTCGTACATCAGGTCGGTGATCTTGATGCCGGCGGGGCAGCGCACGGTGCAGTAGTAGCACGAGGTGCAGAGCCAGATGGTGTTGCTCTTGACCACGCGGTCGATCATGCCGGCGCGGAAGGCGGCGATCACCTCGCGCAGGCCCTAGTCCATGAGGTGGCTCGTCGGGCACGAGCCGGTGCAGGTGCCGCACTGCTGGCAGATGCAGGATCTTCTCGCCTCCGGCATCGCCAGCACGTCGTCGGTGAAGACCTTGTGGAGCTCCTTGGCCTTGCGGTGGTTGTAGGTCGACCATCAGCTCTCCAGTCGGTCGCGGGAGACCGGCAGTCTGCCGTGCGCTCCCCGCTCGCCGGCGGCGGGCGGAGACACCGCGAAGGCTCGGCGCAGACGGCGAGTGTCGCCTCGTGGCCGGATTCGGGCAGGGTGCTTGTGAAGAGGGAGCAAATCGCGCCACTTCACTCACTGCCGAGGCGCGCCTCCGCAGCGGCGGCGCCGGGCGCAGCAAGGCTAGCACCGCGCGCATCGCGTATGCGCTGCCGATCTGTACAGAGAATGGTCCGCTAACCCTTTCGCAAGACGCGCGCAGTCATGCCATCAGGTCTCGGAGCCGATTCGAGAGGTAGGGCATGTACTGGTTGTGGCGCAACCGAAGCCGTTTCGGCGCTGGCTTTGCGCCTCCCGCCGTGGCCTACAATCGCCTGCGCCGTCGAGCGAATTGCACGGCCGAGAGCGGCGCGGGCACGATGGACGAGCCCCGCTAAGGAACAGCGCGGTCCGGCGCCGCTGCACGAGCCGCGGCGCCACGTCGGCGCCAGCCGACGGCGGGTCAGTCGAGGTCGATCAGACCGCGGCGCAGGGCGTACTTGACGAGCTCGGTGACGTCGTGCAGGCCGAGCTTGCGCATGATGTTGGCGCGGTGGCTCTCGACCGTCTTGCTTGCTCAGGTCGAGGAGGTCGGCGATGTCCTGGTTGGTGTGGCCCTCGGCGATCAGGGTGAGGACCTCGCGCTCGCGATCGGTGGCGGGTCACGCTCCTGACCCGTCGGGCCGGGACGTCGCCGCGGACGCGCCGCACGTAGTCCTCGATCAGCTTGGCGGCGATGGTCGGCTACAGGAACGACGCGCCGCTGTGCACCTCGCGTATGGCCCGCACGAGCTCACCGGCGGCGACGCGCTTGAGCACGTAGCCGGAGGCGCCGGCCTCGATGATCTGCTGCACGTACTCGTCGTCGTCGTACATGCGAGAGGATCAGGACCTGCACGCGCGGGGCATCGTCGCTGATCTCGCGCGTCGCGTCGAGCCCGTTCATGCGCGGCATCACCATGTCCATGACGACCACGTCGAGCGCGCGGCGCTCGACCAGCGTCGAGCGCCTCGCGCGCCGTCGCTCGGCCTCGCCGACCACGACGATGTCGTTCTGCTCGGCGAGCAGCGACGCGCACGCCCTCGCGCAGGATCGTGTGGTCGTCGACGAGCGACGACGCGTATCGCGCCGCTCCCCTGGTCGGAGTCGGCGGCGTCATTCATGCTCCGCCCTCTCTCTGGCCGGACGGGCACGACGACGTGGATGCGGGTGCCGCCGCCGCAGTCGTGTCGATGGTCATGCGTGCCCCCGAGCAGCTCCACCCGCTCCTGCATGGAGAGCAGGCCGAGACCGTGCGGGTTCTCGCCGCCCGGTGCGACGTCGCGGGTCGAAGCCGCCGCCGTCGTCGACGATCGCGAAGCTCGCGTAGCCCGCGTGGATCTCCAGCTTGACGTCGACGTGCGTCGCGCCCGGCGTGCTTGACGACGTTGGCGAGCGCCTCCTGGGCGACCGGTAGAGGGCGGTCTCGACGGCGCCGGGAGACGTGCCGTGGCGCTTCGAAGTCGACCTCGACCTCGAGGCCGACGCCGCGCAGGTGGCGACTCGATGTACCAGCGGAGCGCCGGGACGAGGCCGAGGTCGTCGAGCGTCGACGGGCGCAGGTCGTAGATCAGGAGCTTGAGCTGGTCGAGGCGTGGGAGATGAGCTCCTTGCAGTGGCGACCCGCTCGCGCACGTCGACGAGGGCAGTCGCCGCAGCCCCTTCTCGACCATCTCGAGGCTGATGAGCGTCGCCGCCAGCGTCTGGCTGGTCTCGTCGTGCAGCTCGCGGCCGATGCGTCGCCGCTCGTCCTCGATCGAGGTCAGGAGCCGCGAGGAGTAGTGGCGCGATTCGCCTTCGAGCCGCGCCACCGTCTCGCTCAGCGCCTCGGCGAGGCCGCGCAGGTTGGGGTCGTCGGCCGTCGTCGAGGTGCGAGCTGGCGGGTCTGACCCCTTGTGGATCGACTTCGCACGATGCCGACCACCTCGAGCAGCGGGCGGAGTGTGGCGCGCAGCGAGCATGTAGTTGACGAGGCCGGCGCGGCGAAGGCCGCGCGAGGGCCACCGTCGTCGCGACCGCGGCCGACGGCACCCCGGACCACAGACGGCCGGCGAGCACCCCGGCGACGCCGACGGCGGCGACGACCGACGCCGTTGATCACCAGAAGACGGGCGACGGCCGGGTGGCTGGTCAGTCTCCTCGCGGTCATCGGCGGGCGGTCCTTTCCGGCCGGCCGTTCACGGTCGGCCCTTGCGGGGACATGCCGTACGAACGTTAGCCCAGCACCGCCGCCCGTCGCACGCTAGGCGAACGTCGGCGCCGACGGCCGCCGCCGCGAGGGCATACGCCCGGCCACCGGCCTCAGTAGAACCACCCCAGTGCCTTCTGATGGAGTATAGACCCTAGGCCCGCACACGTGGTATAGGTGATGCGCACGGGACCGAGGTTCGGGCGACGCGCGATGGCAGCAGCGGTGGAGCCTCGCGACGACGCCCGACGCCGCGGTAGGAGCTGCGCCAGGCGCTGGCTCCGGCACCCTGAGCGGAGCAGGGGGTCGGTATGAGGATCGGCGTCTACATCTGCGAGGAGGGGACCGCCGACGCGACGGCGGTCGACCTCCACTCGATCTTCAACTACGCGAACAACCTGCCCGGAGTGGAGCACGTGGTCGCGACCTCGGGCAGCAGCCGAGACTCCTGTCCGACGTCCTCGCGGCGGAGATCAAGCGCCACCGGCTCGACCGGGTGGTCATCGCCGGCGATTCGCCGGGCTACTTCAAGCCGGCCTTCACGCGCGCCATGGCGCTCGCCGGCGGCGACCCCACCGAGGTGCGTCTCGCCTCGTTCCGCGAGCACGGCGCCACCACCGGCATCGCCACGGCGCGCGCCAAGTCGGTCCTGGCCTGCGCCGTCCTCGGCGTGCCCTACGCCCTGGCGGCGACGCCCGACTCCACACCGGTCCATCCCGACCACGGTCGTGGTGGGCGGCGGCGTCGCCGGCATCCAGGCGGCCCTCGAGATCGCCGACGCCGACAAGCAGGTCGTGCTCGTCGAGAAGACGGGCACGATCGGCGGCCACATGGCGATGTTCGACAAGACCTTCCCCACGCTCGACTGCGCGGCCTGCATCCTCACGCCCAAGATGGTCGCCGTCGGGCAGCACGACAGGATCGACCTGATGACCTACTCCGAGGTCGAGAAGATCGAGGGCACGCCGGGCGCCTACACGGTGACGATCCGCAAGAAGGCGCGCCGCGTCGACGTCGACGCCTGCGTCGTCTGCCACGCCTGCGCCGACGTCTGCCCGGTCACGGTGCCGAGCGAGTTCGACGTCGGCATCGCGACGCGCAAGTCCGCCTACCTGCCGTTCCCGCAGGCCGTGCCCAACGCCTACCTCATCGACGAGGCGAGCTGCCTCTACGTGCAGAGCGAGGGCAAGCGCTGCGGCAACTGCGCCAAGAAGTGCCCCAAGGAGTGCATCGACCTCGACGCCAAGGACGAGCTCGTCGAGGTCCCCGCCGGCAGCATCATCCTGGCGACCGGCTACGACGTCTACGACGCGGCCAAGGTCGAGCGCTACGGCTACGGCAAGCTCCCCAACGTCCTGACGGCGCTCGAGTTCGAGCGCCTCACCAACGCCTCGGGCCCGACCGGCGGCAAGATCGTCACCAAGACCAAGCAGTCTCAACAAGAAGACCAAGAGCGACGAGTGGGTCGTCGACCCCGAGGGTCCCGAGCCCAGGTCGGTCGCCATCATCCACTGCGTCGGCTCGCGCGACGCCCAGCACAACAAGTACTGCTCGCGCGTCTGCTGCATGTACTCGCTCAAGTTCGCCCACCTGGTGCGCGAGAAGCTGCCCGACGCCGCGTGCTACGAGTTCTACATCGACATGCGCGCCTTCGGTAAGGGCTACGAGGAGTTCGCCGAGCGCATCAAGGCCGAGGGCACGCTCGGTGATCCGCGGCCGCACGGCGCGCATCACCGAGGTCGACGGCCAGATGGTCATCAAGGGCGAGGACATCCTCACCGAGCGCGTGATCGAGCACCCGGTCGACCTCGTGCTGCTCGCCGTCGGCCTCGTGCCGGCCGCGGGCAACGCCCACCTCGCCGAGATGCTGCGGCATCGAGCGCGACGAGGACGGCTGGTTCAGCGAGCTCGACTACAACTGCGACCCGACCGACACCGAGCGCGGCGGCGTCTACGTCGCCGGCGCCTGTCAGGCCCCGAAGGACATCCCCGACACCGTCGCGCAGGCCTCGGCGGTCGCGGCGGGCGTGCTCAAGGCCATCGTCAGCGGCAAGGGCGTCGACAGCCACGCCACGCTGTCGCTCGAGCAGATCGAAGCCCGCGCCCGTAACCTCGTCGAGGTCTAAGGAGGTCTTCATGGCGATCCGCGCCAACCCCAAGCTGATCGACGAGCTCGAGCGCTACGGAGCAGAGGACGTCTCGAACTGCTACCACTGCGGCAACTGCTCCGCCGCCTGCCCGTTCTCGAAGGAGCCCTACACGCTCCCGCGGCACTCGATGCGTGCCCTGCAGATGGGGCTCGAGCAGAAGCTCGAGGGCGAGCTCGAGCCCTGGCTCTGCTACTACTGCGGCGAGTGCTCCGACCAGTGCCCGCGCGACGCCGAGCCCGGCGAGACGATGATGAGCCTGCGCCGCTGGCTCACGTCGCGCTACGACTTCACCGGCATCTCGCGGCCTCTTCTACCGGTCGTGGAAGGCCGAGCTCGTCGCGCATCATCCTCGTCGCCCTGCTCACCGGCATCGGCTTCCTCGCCGCCGGCTACATGATCGGCGGCGGCGACATCGCCATCTACGACGGCGAGAACGCCTTCCTGCCGGCCGGCGAGACCTGGTACGGTCTGCCGGCGAGCGGCGGCGTGCACCTCTTCGACTGGATCCTGGCCGCCGTGCTCGTCGTCTTCCTCGGCACCAACGCGCATCCGCATGTGGTGGAACACGATGGGCAGGGACAAGCAGCCTCGACGTCTCCGCCGGCACGTACCTCAAGAAGATCTACCTGCTGCCGGTGCACTTCTTCACCCAGAAGCGCTACGCGCAGTGCGAGCAGAAGCGGCCCTGGGTCGTGCACCTCATCCTGATGCTGAGCTACGTCACGATGCTGGTGCTCATCATGTTCTTCCTCGAGCGCATGGCCTCGGGCCCCGAGATCGACTGGCGGGTGCACGTCTTCGGCTAGCTGGCGACGGCCGGCCTCCTCGGCACGACGGTCTTCGCCATCCGCGGCCGCGCTGAAGAAGACGCGAGACCCACTACAAGCACTCGCACGAGTCCGACTGGATGTTCCTGATCCTGCTCGTGATCGTCGCCTCGACGGGCATCCTGCAGCACGTCCTGCACCGCTCCGGCTACGACGCGGCGGCCAACATCGCCTACGTCGTCCACCTGATGGCGGTCGTCCCGATGCTCGTCCTCGAGGTGCCGTTCAGCAAGTGGTCGCACCTCGCGTACCGGCCACTCGCCATGTACTTCGCCGACGTCCGCGCCGAGCCGCGCTCGCCGCCATGCGTGAGCGCCAACTGGCCGACCTGCCGGCGACGGGCGCGTCGCAGGCCGCGTGAGCGGAGGACGAGCATGGACGAACCCAAGATCGGCGTCTACGTCTGCAACTGCGGCACCAACATCGCCAAGATGGTCGACTGCGACGCGATCGTCGAGGCGGCGAGCCAGCTGCCCGGCGTGACCGTCGCCAAGGCCTACAAGTACATGTGCTCCAACCCGGGCCAGGAGATGATCGTCCAGGACATGAAGGAGCACGGCCTCGACCGGGTCGTGGTCGCGGCCTGCAGCCCGCGCATGCACGAGCCCACCTTCCGCAAGGCGCTCGCAGACCGCGGGCGTCAACCCGTACTTCCTCGAGATGGCCAACATCCGCGAGCAGTGCAGCTGGGTGCACGACGACCGCGAGCGCGGCCACCGACAAGGCCAAGGCGCTGACCCGCTCGGCGGCCATCGAGCGCGTCACCTACCACGAGCCGCTCGAGCAGCCGCTCGGTCGACATGTGCCCGACGACGCTCGTCATCGGCGGCGGCATCGCCGGCCTGACCGCCGCGCTCGAGCTCGCCGACGCCGGCACCCAGGTGTACCTGGTCGAGCGCCAGGACCACCTGGGCGGCAACCTCGCCCGGGTCGACCTCGACGGCGCCCTACCTCGATTCGGCCCGCGACCTGCTCACCGAGCGCATCACGCGCGTGCTCGAGCACCCGAACATCGACGTGCTGCTCGAGTCCGAGGTCGAGAGCATCGAGGGCTATCATCGGCAACTTCACCGCCACGGTCGCCGGCAAGCCCGGCGGCAACGGCGCGGCGCGGCGGAGATCGACGTCGGCAGCGTCGTCGTGTGCACCGGCTACAAGGAGTTCGACGCCTCGCGCGATCACGCACTACGGCTACGGCAAGCTGCCCAACGTCGATCACCTCGTTCGAGTTCGAGAAGATGCTGCGCGCGGCGAGATCGTGACCAAGGAGGGCAAGATCCCGCAGTACGTGGCCATCATCCACTGCGTGGGCAGCCGCAGCAAGGAGTTCCACGGCTACTGCTCGCGGGTCTGCTGCATGACCGCGCTGAAGTACGCCCACGAGATCAAGTCGGCGATCCCCGAGCTGCTACGTCAGCGACCTGTACATCGACATGCACGCCTTCGGCAAGGGCTACGAGGACTTCTACAGGCGCAGCTCCGAGGTCAAGACGCTCTTCCTCATGTACGAGAAGAACGAGCACCCGGTCGTGCCGCAAGGCCGACCCCAAGGACGACTGCGAGATGCTGATCGAGGTCGAACGAGAAGCTCTCCGGGCGAGGTGATCGAGATCCCGGCCGACCTCGTCGTCCTGATGGTCGGCATGGAGGCCCGGGACCGACTGCCGGCGAGGTCGCCCGCCTGGTCAACATCAGCCGCGACAAGGACGGCTGGTTCATCGAGAGCCACCCGAAGCTCGACCCGGTGGCGACGACGACCGACGGGGTCTACATCGCCGGCGCCTGCCAGGCGCCCGAAGGACATCCCCGACACGCGTCGCCCAGGCGCGGGCCGCGGCGGCGCGGATCCTGGCCCAGATCTCGCGCGGCAAGATCGAGATCGACGCGGTGTTCGCCGAGGTCGACGAGGACAGCTGCTCGGGCTGCCGCATGTGCAACGAGCTGTGCCCGTACTCGGCGATCGAGTTCGACGCGGAGAAGAAGCGCAGCCACGTGATCAGCGCCCTCTGCAAGGCCTGCGGCGCCTGCGTCGCGGCCTGCCCGTCCGGCGCCATCAAGGCGAGGCACTTCACCGACCAGCAGATCTTCGCGCGAGATCGAGGGGGTGCTGGCATGAGCTTCGAGCCGAAGATCGTCGGCTTCCTCTGCAACTGGTGCTCGTACACGGGCGCCGACCTCGCCGGCACGAGCCGCATCAAGTACCGCCCAACGTGCGCGTCATCCGCGTGATGTGCTCGGCGCGGATCGACCCGACGTTCGTGCATGCAGGCGCTCTCGACGAGGGCGCCGACGGCGTGCTCATCTGCGGCTGCCACCCCGGCGACTGCCACTACTCCGAGGGCAACTACAAGACGATGCGGCGCTTCCCGCTGCTCAAGAAGCTGCTCAAGGAGTACGGCGTCGAGGACGACCGCGTGCGCCTGGAGTGGGTGAGCGCCAGCGAGGGGCAGCGCTTCGCCGACATCGTCAACGACATGACCGAGCAGGGTCCGCGGCGTCGGGCCCGAGCCAGATCCGGCCGGCGCTGCAGGCCGACACGGTCGGAGAGGTGAGCCGTGGCCAAGAAGAAGCTGCAGATCGCGATGTACTGGGGCGCCGCCTGCGGCGGGTGCGACGTCTCGGTGCTCGACACCAACGAGTTCATCCTCGACATCGCCGCCGCCTGCCGACATCCGCTTCTGGCCGATCGCCGTCGACGGCAAGTACACCGACGTCGAGGCGATGGCCGACGGCGAGCTCGACCTGACGTTCTTCAACGGCGCCGTGCGCAACAGCGAGAACGAGCACATCGCCAAGCTGCTGCGGCAGAAGAGCAAGCTCCTGGTGGCCTTCGGGTCCTGCGCCCACATGGGCGGGCATCCCGGGGCTCGCGAACCTGATCGACCAAGGACGAGATCTTCGACCGCGCCTACCTGCACAACCCGTCGATCGAGGCGGGCAACACGACGGTGCCGCAGCCGGAGACGCACGGTCGACGGCGGCGAGCTCGAGATCCCCGACCTTCTACAAGCGGGTCTACAAGCTCGACGACGTCGTGGACGTCGACTACTACCTCCCCGGCTGCCCGCCGGCGCCCGACCAGGTCAAGGCGGTGGTCGCTGGTGGCGGTGCCAGCGGCCAGGCCGAGCTGCCGCCCAAGGGCGCCGTCGTCGGCGCCTCCGAGCGGCGCCGTCTGCGACGACTGCCAGCGGAAGAAGCGAAGAGAAGAAGGTCACGCAGTTCTACCGCCCCTGGCAGATCATCCAGGATCCGGAGACGCTGCCTGCTCGAGCAGGGGATCCTCTGCGCCGGCATCGGCCACGCGCTCCGGCTGCGGCGTGCGCTGCCCCAACAGCGACATGCCGTGCCGCGGCTGCTACGGCCCGCTGCCCAACGTCGATCGACCAGGGGGCCAAGTTCGTCAGCGCCGTCGCCTCGATCATCGACAGCAAGGACCCGGAGGAGATCGAGCAGATCCTCGCCGGACATCCCGGACATCGCCGGCATACGCCTACCGCTTCGGCCTGCCGGCCTCGCTGCTGCAGAGGAGCGTTGCGCCATGACCCGAACAATCAGCATCGACCCGATCACCCGGCTCGAAGGGCCACGGCAAGATCGAGATCTTCCTCGACGACGACGGGAGCGGTGAAGGACTGCTACTTCCAGATCCCCGAGCTGCGCGGCTTCGAGCGCTTCGTCGTCGGGCCGGCCGATCGAGGAGCTGCCGCGCATCGTGACCCGCATCTGCGGCGTCTGCCCGGCCAGCCACCACATGGCCAGCGCCAAGGCGGTCGACGGCTGCTTCGGCGACGAGTGCCCGGCGCTGGCCCACAAGCTGCGCGACATGTACTACAACGCGCACTACATCCACAGCCACATCGCCCACTTCTACGCGCTGGCCGCGCCCGACTTCGTCTGCGGCCCCGACGCCGACCCCGCGATGCGCAACATCCTCGGCGTGGTCGCCAAGGTCGGGCTCGAGATCGGCGGCGCGGTCATCAAGGCGCGCGCGCATGGCGCAGGAGATCCAGCAGATCCTCGGCGGGCGCTTCACCCACCTCGTCTGGTGCCTGCCGGGCGGCGTGTCCAAGGGGCTCAATGGAGGAGCTCGCCGAGATCAGGCCGATGGTCGACCGAGCTCTACGACTTCACGCAGTTCTCGCTCCAGCTCTTCCGCGACGTCGTGCTCGGCAACGAGGGCTACGTCGACCTCATCCTCAACGGCCCGTACACGCTCGACGTGCACAACATGGGCCTGGTCGACGAGAACAACGCCCCCAACTTCTACGACGGCAAGGTGCGCGTCGTCGACTTCGAGGGCAAGGAGATCTGCAAGTACGCGCCCAACGAGTACATGAACGTACGTCGCCGAGCACGTCGAGCCGTGGTCCTACCTCAAGTTCCCGTACCTCAAGCAGCGCGGCTGGAAGGGCTTCGTCGAGGGCATCGACTCGAGCCTCTACTGCGCCACCCCGCTGTCGCGGCTCAACGTCGCCGACCGCATGGCCACCCCCAAGGCGCAGGAGGCCTACGAGGAGATGTTCAAGACCCTCGGCGGCAAGCCCGTGCAAGGCGCTGCTCGCCCAGCACTGGGCGCGCCTCGTCGAGATGGTGCAGAACGCCGAGACGCTGCAGAAGTACTGCGACGACCCGGAGATCACCGGCGACGAATTACCGCGTCGTCCCGCGAGCAGATCACCGGCGAGGGCGTCGGCATCGTCGAGGCGATGCGCGGCACCCTGACCCACCACTACACCTGCGACGAGAACGGCATCTGCACGAGCGCCAACCTCATCGTCGGCACGACCAACAACAACGCCCCGATCCACATGGTGACGAAGAAGGTGGCGCAGCACCCTGATCAAGCCGGGCGTGGAGCCCGACCAGGGCATCCTCAACATGATCGAGATGGCCTTCCGGGCCTTCGACCCGTGCTACAGCTGCGCCACGCACAGCCTGCCCGGCCAGATGCCGCTCGAGGTGCAGATCATCAAGGGCGGCAAGCCGTACCGCGAGTTCAGGCGGAACTGCTAGCGGCCGGCGCGTGAAGACGGACGACAGGACGATGGACGAACGCAGCGACGGCCGTCACGCGACCGGCGAGCCGGGCGTGAAGACGCTGCTGCTCGGCATGGGCAACCCGATCGTCACCGACGACGCCGTCGGGATCCTGCTGGCGCGCGAGGTGGGCGCGGCCCTCGGGCCGCGCCCCGACCTCGACGTCATCGACGAGTGCTGCATCGGCGGGCTCAACCTGCTCGACCTGGTCGCCGGCTACGACCGCCTCGTCGTCCTCGACTCGATCAAGACCCGCGGCGGCGTGCCCGGCACCTGGTACCGCTTCGACGCCACCGACCTGCGCGAGACGATGAACCTGCGCAACGTGCACGACGCCAACTTCGCGACGGCGATGGCCCTCGGCCGCTCGGTGGGCATGCGCCTGCCCGACGACGCCGACGTCCACATCTTCGCCGTCGAGATCGACGACAACGTCAACTTCGGCGAGGAGCTGAGCCCACTGCTGAAGGCCGCCTACGACGAGCTGCGCGTCGAGATCCTCGCCGAGGTGCGCCGGGTGCTCGACGGGCACGGCGGAGGCAACCGTCGCCGGGGGCGAGGCCGCGACCGCAAGGAGCACTTCATGGAGATGATCAAGCTCGACTGCCCGTCCTGCGGGCGCGAGAACCAGCCGCTGACCCAGACCGAGGAGCAGCTGCAGTACCGCTGCGGCGCCTGCGGGATGGTGTACTACGGGCCGGCCAAGTGCGCCGACGACCTGCAGCCGACCGACGTGCCCGACACGCCGGTCGAGGGCGGCGGCGACTGGGACGCGGCTCCGCCGAAGTAAGCGCTGGGGGCGCGGGCAAGGGGGCGGCGGCCGCTGACGCGGCCGCCGCCCCCGCCCGTCTTCAGCCCCAGCGCACCCGTGCTACAATCGTCCGCGCCTCACTTCAGGGCCGACGTAGCTCAGCTGGCAGAGCACATCACTCGTAATGATGGGGTCCGGGGTTCGATTCCCCGCGTCGGCTCCAGCTTGTTCCCGCTGCGCCCGCTGTGCGGTTCCGGTACATCCTTTCCACCGTGGCTCCGGCAGGTGTGTTCCAGTCTCGGACGCGGCTTCGGCTCCTCTGCGACAGTGGGTCCGGCAGCCGTGTTCCACCTCTGAGCTGCTTCGGCCGGCGCCGCGAACCGGACACACCAGGACGTCACCGGCGCAGCCCACGATGCTCGAGCGCCCGGCACCTCGCGGCGCGGGCCGCGCCGGTCGTCTCAGGGGTAGGTGGGCAGACTGCTCTTGAGGTCGACCAGGGCCTGCTGGGAGACTTGCAGCAGGCCCTCCTGAGAGCGATCCAGGTCGACGATCAGGTAGAGGACCGCCGACAGGGCCAACACCAGAATGACCAGGGCGACGAGGTTGCGTGAGTCGGCGTAGCCGCTCTGCACCCCCACCAGGAACATGGCGGCCAGGCCGATGACGTAGACGGTCAGCAAGACCATGGGCGGGATGCGTATCTGCAGGCCGGCCACGACCCGTTCGGTGTGCAGGTCGATCACCTCGTTCAGCGAGGAGACGTACTGGGCGGTCGTGGCCGAGGTATCCTTGGCGACCCACCCCTCCGCGATCGCCCACAGCTCGCTGTGGATCTCCTCCGAGCGCGCCCGCGCTCCGGCGAGCTTGCCCTCCTCGGACGCGGCGAGCCGCTGATCCACGTACTCGCTCAGCAGGTCCCGCGTCTCCGTCCGGTAGGGCTCCTCGAGGTAGCCGGCCCTGAGATACGTGGTGCCGATGGCGTTGGCCTCGCTGACCACCAGGTGGCGTCGCTCCTGCAGGACGTCGAAGCCGAACCCCACCACGAACGCCAGCAGGAAGGCGAGCAAGGCCAGCGTCGCCCCGGAGATGGCGCCGACCCCGGCATCGGACTCGGCCGGCGCCCGTCGCTGTTTGCGCAGGGCGTAGCGGTAGCCGCCTTCCATCGCGGCCAGCAACATGACCACCGTGAAGGGGTAGACGAACCAGATGGGCAGCGTGTCGAGAAACTGCTTGGTCATCCCCGTCGGTCTCCTCGTGGTCGGGTGCGGCGTGCCGGACGACCAGACTCAGGGCCGCTCACTTGGAGCGCAGCCACACCACCGCCGACGAGATCGCCCAGATGACCAGCAGGATGGCGCAGACCCAGAGAAGGAACGCGTGCTCGCCGAAGAGGGCGATGCTGGCCACGAGGAACCCGAGCAGGAGCGCCCCGACGATGATGGCGATGATCTTGACGAGTGCCATGCGTGCCCCCAGTTCGACGTCTCAGTATCGGCATAGCCTACATCCGAAGGCTACTCGAGATGCCGAGATCTGTGACCTCGGGAAAGTACGAGTCCCGGCACGAGGATACTACGAGGGGCCTCGACCCTCCCCTCCGTCCACCCCGTGCCCGACGGCCGTCCTCCCACTCCGTCCACCCCGCGCCCGACGGCCTGTCTCCCCGGTCCGTCCGCCGTGCTTGCCGCCGCCGGGCTTGCCGGGTGGCGGATTGGATAGAATCGGGGGCGGCGAACCCGGAACCTCCCGAAGGAGACCTCCATGGCGTATGCACAGGACTTCGACAAAGCCCTCCAGGTCGGCCGTCCCCCCAACATCACCTCCCTCTTCCCCAACTCCAGGGCGCTGATCGTCAGCGGCAAGGTCGTCGACCGGGCGATGCGCGCCAAGGGCAACGCCATCGCGATGGCCGCCAACGGGCGCAACTCCCTGGTCATCCGGGGGGCGCTGCGGGCGGCGCAGCGGGCGAACGCCGCCCTCATCGTCGAGATCGCCAAGTCCGAGGGCGGCCAGAAGGCCTACTGCGCCGTCAACTACTGGAACATGGCGCGCATCGTCGATGCCCTGTGCAACGAGATGGGCATCACGATCCCCGTGGCGATCCACGCCGACCACTACGGCATCAAGAACGACGCCGACGTCGCGCAGGCGAAGGTCGAGATCCCCACGATGTTCGAGGCCGGCATGACGTCGATCGCCATCGACGCGTCTCACCAGCCCGACGACCAGAACCTGCTCGCCAACATCACCGTCAACCCATTCATCCCGGACTGGGCCGGGCTCGAGACCGAGGTCGGCGAGATCAAGGGCAAGGAGGGGCTCTCGACGGTGGCCGAGGCGCGCTTCCTCATCGGCGGGCTCAACGCGCGCGACATCTTCCCCGACTGGATCGCGCTCAACAACGGCACCACCCACGGGATCGAGGCGTCCGACGCCGGCATCCAGGTCGACCTCACCGCCGAGATCCACGAGGCGCTCACGCCCTACGCGGTCAGCGGCGCCCAGCACGGCACCTCGGGCAACAGCTCCGAGCGGCTGCGCGAGATCGCCGCCCGCACCCACACCACCAAGGCGAACGTGGCCACCGCCCTGCAGATGATCTCCTGGGGCCTCGAGGTCAACGACTACGGCAACGCGCAGCTCGACGCCGACGGCGAGTTCATCAAGGTCGAGGGCGAGGGCATGACCGAGGAGCTGTGGGCCGAGATCGTCGCCTACGCCGACGAGAAGGGGTGGAAGAAGGGCAACTACAAGAACCTCAACCTCCCCTTCGAGAACAAGCTCCTCGCGCAGCCAGGGGACGTGCGGGAGCGGATGAGCCGGCGGGTCGAGGACTTCGCCTACAAGATGATGACCGAGGTCTTCAACGCCGAGGGCACGGCGCAGCTCGGCGTCGAGGCGATCCTCGCCGCGGGGTCCCACGACCTCGGCCCCAAGGCCGGGCGCATCGAGGACCCCGCCGAGTGGACCGACGCGAAGCTCGTCGAGAGGGCGAAGACGCTGAACGCCGACAAGGGCGCCAAGGGCGACTTCGACGACTGAACGGCACGGACGCGGCGGCGCCACGCGCCGCCGCGCCCGCTTGAAGTCTCGCGCGGAGGCCCGCACGGCGTACGCCGTGCGGGCCTCCGCGTCCTACGGCTCCAGCCCGGGCTCGGCCTCGGCGCTCTTCCTGAAGACCATCAGCGCCGCGACGACGAGCATGAGGCACGCGAAGAGGATCCGGGAGAGCTCGGGGTCCATCGTCACCGACCACTGTGACGCCGCGAACGCGGTGACCATGCCCGAGATCCCGAGGACCGCCGCGAGCGTGAGGTCGGTGTTGCCGGCACGGGCGTTGCGGTAGGTGCCGATCAGGGCCGTCGGCACGATCACCGCCAGCGACGTCCCCTTGGCCAGCGCGTCCGGCAGCGAGAGCAGCAGGACCATGGCCGGCACCATGATCAGGCCGCCACCCACCCCGAAGAGGCCCGCGGTGATCCCCGAGAAGAGACCGACAAGGACGAGGAGCGCGGCGGTCGCGAGGCCGAGGTGCGGGTCGCCGACCGGCTCCCCCACCTCGAAGAACATGCGCGTGGCGGTCAGGATCAGGAAGACGGCGAAGGCGAGCCTGAGGGCGCGCTCCGGCAGGCGGTGCAGCGCGGCGGTGCCGATGACCGCGCCGCCCGCCGCCCCCAGCGTCAGCAGGGCGGCGGCGAGCCAGTCGACCGAGTCGCCCAGCGCGTAGCCGGTCACGCCGACGAGCGCCATGGGGATGATCGCCGTCAGCGACGTGCCGTGGGCCAGGCGCTGGTCGACGCCGAGCAGGAGCACGAGGGCGGGCACCATGAGGATCCCCCCGCCCACGCCGAACAGCCCGGCGAGGAAGCCCGACGCCAGGCCGATCGCGACGACCAGCGCCCAGAAGCGCGAGTCGCGGGGTCTCACGCGGTCACCCCGAAGCGCGCGTCTCGGGGTCTCACGCCGTCACCACGGGACGACGCGTCGACGCGCCGGTGGCGGCCACGACCGCCTCGGCGACGGCGAGGAGGCCGGCCTCGTCGCCGTAGCGGCCGACGAGTTGGAGCCCCACGGGCAACCCGTCGGCGGTGAAGCCGCAGGGCACCGAGACGGCAGGATGCGCGGTGACCGTGATCCGCGAGCACGAGCGCATCCAGTCGGTGTAGGTCGAGAGGCGGTGGCCGTCGATCTCATCGACCCACTCCTTCTCGACCGGGAAGGGCGCGACCTGCGTCGCCGGGGCCGCCAGCACGTCGAAGCGCGAGAAGAAGTCGACCGTGCGCGCGAAGATGGCGGCCTGCCCGGCCTGGGCTGCGGCGATCCGCAGCGGGGTCAGCCGCAGCCCCGCCTCGATGTTCTGTACCACCGTGTCCTTGAGCAGGTCCCGGTGCTGGACGTACTCGGTGTGGAGGCCGCGGACGAAGCTCAGTGCCCGCAGCACGTCGAACACCTCGTCGGCGCCGCGCAGGTCGGGCTCGGCCTCTTCGACCTGCCAGCCGAGCCCGTCGAGCGCGCGGCGCCCCTCCTCGAGCACCGCGGTCACCTCGGGGGCGATGGGAAGCCCGCCGAGATCCCGGCTCCAGGCGACGCGGACGCGCGGCGGCGCCTGCGACAGCGGCTGCGCGGGCGGCCGCCCCCTGTGGCCGCGCGCGCAACGGCAGGTGCACCGCCGGCGGCGGGGCGTCCAGCGGCGGCAGATGCGCCAGCGACAGCGGCGCGCGCGGGTCCGGCCCTGCCAGCGCGCTGAGCAGCAGGGCGACGTCCGCGACCGTCCGCGCGATCGGCCCCGAGACCGAGAGCGGATCCCAGGCGTCGTCGGTCGGCAGCTCGGGGACGCGCCCCGGCGTAGGGCGAAGCCCGATGACGTTGCAGAAGCTGGCGGGGTTCCGCAGGCTCCCGCCCATGTCGGAGCCGTCCGCGAACGGCAGCATGCCGGCCGCGACGGCCGCAGCGCCGCCGCCGGTGCTCCCTCCGGCCGTGCGCGAGGTGTCGTAGGGGTTCCGCGTGGCGCCGAACACCGGGTTGAAGGTCTGCGACCCGGCCCCGAACTCCGGCGTGTTCGTCTTCCCGATGACGATGGCGCCCGCCCGCCGCAGACGCTGCACGAGCGGCGCGTCCTCGGCGGGCACGTGGTCGCGGTAGATCGGCGAGCCGTACGTCGTCCTGATCCCGGCCGTGTCCACGAGGTCCTTCACGGCGATCGGGAGGCCGTGGAGCGGGCCGAGATCGTCGCCGCGCGCCCGCCTGCGGTCCGCGTCGTCGGCGTCGGCGAGGGCGCGCTCCGGGACGCGCGTCGGGATGGCGTTGATCGCGCCGTCGACGTCGTCGATGCGCTGCAGGAACGACGTGACGACCTCTCTCGCCGAGACGGCGCCGCCGCGCAGCATGGCCGCGAGCGCCGTCGCCTCGAGCTCCCAGAGCCCGCCATCACGGCCGGCCCGGCCCTCGGCGCTCACGTGAAGGCCGCTGCCACCGTCTCGCATGGTGCGGTCGGTCGCCGCTCATCACTCCCCCATCTGGTACAGCGCGAAGGCGACGGCGAAGCCGAGCACGGCGAGCAGCCCGGCGCTGATGCCGGCGTCCTCGCGGGCCTCGGGGACGAGGTCGTCGGTCAGCATCGTGAGCAGCGCCCCGGCGGCGAAGGCCTGGGCCAGCGCGCCGCTGCGCCCGGCGGCCTCCCCGACGAGCGCGCCCGCGGCCGCAGCGAGGGCCGCCACGGCGATGACCCCACCCCACATGAGCAGGATGCGGTTCCTCGCCACCCCGTGCTCGCCGCTGAGCTCCGCCGCCGAGGCCATCCCCTCGGGCAGGTTGGAGACGACGACGGCGACGAAGAAGGCGGGGCTCACTCCGCCGCCGGCGACCGCGGACAGCCCGAGGATGAACGACTCGGGTACACCGTCGAGCGTCGCCCCGAGCATGAGCGCGCGGCCGCGCGCGGCGCGATCCCCCGCGCCGGCCCCGCGGCTGAGCAGGCGGTCGCCGGCGTAGTAGGCGAGCGCTCCGGCGGCCAGGCCGGCGGCGAGCTCGACCGCCGAGACGAGCTCTACCGCGTCGAGCACGAGTTCGAAGGAGACGGCGCTGAGCAGGGCGCCGGCGCCGAAGGCGGCCACGCCCCCGACCGTCCGGTCGCTGGGGTGGCCGCGCAGGGCGAGCCACGCCCCCACGAGCAGGGGCAGCGCGGCCAGTGCGCCCAGCAGCGCCGCGGTCAGGACTGTCGGCACGGATCACACCTCGCGGTCGCGTCGGCACCCGGCGGGCGGCGCGACGACCGCTCCGCCGGGCCCGTCCCATCTCTGCAACGAGCATAGTCGTGGCTGGCGGCACGTGTCGAGGGCGAGCGGCGCGGCGGGGGCTCCCCGCCTCTGCACGGTCCCCGCGTGGGTCTCGTTCGGGCACGTCGATCGCACCGCGCGCGGGCGGCGGTCGCGCCGCGTCGTGGAGCCGCACCCCTCGGTCGGAGCCGGCAGCGTCGATGCACGCCGGGTCGACGGCGACCTGGACGCGCGAGACGCACGGCGGCGAGAGGCCTCGGTCCGTGCCGCGAGGGACCGTCACGCCGGTGTACGATGCCGCGATGAGAACCGATACGACCAAGGAGTGGAGATGGCGGACGGCAACATGGGCAATGCGGGTGGAGCCGGGCGCAGGGGCGGTCTACGGATTCGGCCTGATCGGGGCGCTCGTCTACTTCATCCAGAGCGCCACGGGGTTCTGGGACGGCGCCTACGGCGTCTTCCAGGCGCTGGTCTGGCCGGCCTATCTCGTCTACGAGCTGCTGGGCTTGGTGAGGGCGTAGAGCGGGCTCAGTCTCCGTTGGCGGAGACGCGCACATGACCGACCTCTTCCAGCCCTACGCCCTCGGCCCGCTGCGGCTCCGCAACCGGTTCGTGCGCAGCGCCACGACGAGTGCCTGGGCCGACGAGCGCGGCGTGGTCGGCCCTGAGATCATCGCCCGCTACGAGGAGCTCGCCGCGGGCGGCGTCGGCCTCATCATCAAGGGGCACCTCTACGTCGACCCGAGGGGCAAGGCGCACGCCGGCATGGCGGGCATCAGCGACGACGGGCACGTGCCCGCCCTCGCCGAGCTGGTCGACGGCGTGCACCGCCACGGCGGCGTCATCGTCGCGCAGATCAACCACGCCGGCTGTGAAGCGGAGGCCGGCGAACGCATGGGCCCGAGCGACCTCGAGACGCCGGAGTGGCGTGCCCGCGCCATGGACGCCGGCGAGATCCGCGAGGTGATCCGCGCGTTCGGTGAGGCGGGGCGGCGTGCCGTGGACGCCGGCTTCGACGGCGTCCAGCTCCACGCCGCCCACGGCTACCTGCTGAGCCAGTTCCTGAGCAAGCTCGCCAACCGGCGCACCGACGAGTGGGGCGGCGACCTCGAGAACCGCATGCGCCTCCTGCGCGAGGTCTACCTCGAGCTGCGCGCACGCCTGGGCGACGACATCGTCATCGGCGCGAAGCTCAACTGTGACGACTTCAGCGAGAGCGGCTTCACGGTCGAGGAGTCGGCCGAGGTCGCGGGTGAGCTGTCGCGGCTCGGCATCGACTTCATCGAGGTGAGCGGCGGCGGGTTCGGCGCCGAGGCGCGGTATCAGTGCGCGCCCGCGCCCAAGACGGCAGCTTGGGCGACCGCCACGTCGGCGAGCACTCCGGGCATCCCGCGAGGGCCCGCGTCGCCACGCTCGCTGAATACCCCGCCCTCGCCGAGGTCAGCTTCGCCGGCCACTGCGCCCGCATCCGCGAGGCCACGCGGCCGACGCCGCTGGCCCTCGTCGACGGCCTCACGAGCCTGGCCGCCATGCAGGCCGTCGTCGACTCCGGCCTCGCCGACCTCGTCAGCATGTGCCGGCCGTTCATCCGCGAGCCCGACCTCGTGAAGAAGCTCGCCGCCGGGCAGCCGGAAGCGACCTGTACGAGGTGCGACGGCTGCTCCTCGGAGCGAGGTCTTCGGCGTGCAGATGATGCGCTGCACTCTGGACTGAGAGCGCCGCAGGGCGAAAGGGGCGGCGCGCCGCCGGCGACTCAGTCGAGCGAGACGACCGTGTACGGGTTCTCGCACGGCGGCCCGGCGCAGACGTGCATGCGCCGCTCCTCGAGCTCCCAGATCATGCTCGCCGTGGTCGGCGACGGCGCGTCCGGACCCTGCCCCGCCGTGGCCGCAGATGCACGTCGGCGCGTTGCGCATGGTCGCGAAGCACCTCGGCCGCCAGCTCGACCGCGTCGGCACTCCGGCGACAGTCCGGCGACCAGCAGCTCGCACGCCCGCGCGTAGCGCAACCGCGACCCCACGGACGTCGACGCCTCCACGGCGCTCATCTCGTCGGCGAGGTAGTGGTTCGTGTGCGCGAGCCACTCCCAGCCGTCGGTACCGGCGCCACCCTCGAGTCGACGGCCGCCCGCGGCGGCCGAAGTCTCGACATCCCAGATGCTCCCGCCGGCCTGCCCGCAGAGGTGGTTCGAGCCGCGCGCGCGCTCCGGCAGCAGGGCGCGCGCCGTCGCCTCCTCCCGTGTCGCGCGCCTCGAGCATCCACCGGCACACGAGCGAGTTGGGCACCCCGGCCGCGCAGGCCGGCGGCCGGGATTCGCCCTGCCGTGGGCCCGTCGTCACGCCGGCTCCCGGACCGCCGGCCGGCGCGTCCGCCCTCCTCGTAGCGCGTAGACCGTGTTCGCGCCGAAGGCCAGCCCGTGCGAGTTCAGCCCCGTCATCGCCAGGAGGCCCGCCGTCGTCATCGCCAGGATCCGGCGTGCCATCCGGCGCCGTGATCCGCAGGAGCAGCTGGTTCTCGATGTCCCGCTCCTCCCAATCCTCGTTGTGGGCGACGACGGTGCGCCCTTCGCCGGCCAGCGCCAGGGACGTGCAGTGGCCCGGCTCCAGCGAGGGCGAGCAGGTCAGCTCCTCCCCGCAGTTGAGCAGCACGAGCCGGGAGAACGGGACACCGGCGCCTTCGGCCATGCCTCTGAGCTCCTCCACGTACTGCGGCAGCGACCGCTCCGCGGCGGCCAGCAGCGGCGGGGTCAGCGCCTCCGCCGCCGACAGCGACATGCCGGCGAAGCTCTCGAAGTCGGCCTCGTACGAGGCGACGCAGCGCTCGATCAGCGGACGAGCGCCCTCGCCGATCTGCCGGCCGATCTCGCGGTGGGACCCGCGCGACCTCCAGACGCTCGAACGCAACGGCCATACCCTGCCCCTCCACTCGCGGGCGCCGGCCGCATGCGGCGCGACCCCTTGGCGCCGCCGCCCTGCGCGGCTTGACCGGCTGTACGCCGGTCGCGGCTCGACAGCGACGGTACACCGCTCGACGACCGCCGTACAGGTCGTGCCCGGGCAGAGTGGGGCCGGCACGAACCCCAAGGCACGCCTCTCCGCGCCCCTCCGTTCACTCGGCCGTATTCTGTCGCCAGGCATGAGCAGACGGAAGGAGGCGCGCCATGGGAAGGCACGTGGATCTCTGGCTCGAGGGTTGGAGGAGAGGCGACGCGCAGATGGTCCTGAGCGCGGTGACCGACGACTTCGTCTACGAGGACGCGAGTGGACGGGCGCTTCACGAGGACCGAGTTCGCGACGTACCTCGAGGAGCTCTTCGCCACCGAGAGCACACCCGAGGGCTTCGAGACCATCACCGACGTGGTCAGGTCCGAGAAGGACGGCGAGGAGACGACCTGGGGCTGGTGGACGACGCTGGCCGTGCCGGCGGAGGGAGCCGGTCTCGTGAAGGCCCGGCCGGACGGGGTGTACTTCGAGCGCGTCGCCTACTACGGGAGGCCCCGCCGCGGATTGACGCCCTGCCGCCCCTACCGTGGGTTTCGCGACGGCCATCGCGGTCTCCGCGGTCACGGCGCGGGCAGGAGACCGCGCCACGTCCGGAGGCGAGGCGCACGACCAGCGGGGCGAGCGCCATCGTCTTCACCTTCGTGGACAATAAGTGCAACACTTAGCGACAAGTGTGGTAAGTTTTATCCATGCCAAGACCATCCGACCCAGCCATCGAGGTTGCGGCCCAGGTCTTCGAGCGTCACGAAGGCGTGATGCGCACGTCTGAGGCGCTGGCCGCGGGCGTTCACCCGCGGACGCTCTACTGGATGCGCGACCACGGCCTGCTCGAGACGCTCAGCCGCGGCGTCTATCACCTGACGTCACACGCACTGCCGGCCAAGCCCGACCTCACGGCAGTGATGCGTCGCACGCCCAAGGCCGTTCTCTGCCTCCTCAGCGCCCTCGACATCCACGACATCGGCACACATGTGCCGGCCGAGGTGCATATCGCCCTCTCGCGCGACGTCCGCCCGCCGCGCATCGACTATCCGCGGGTCCGCGTCTTCCACATGAGTGCCGCCGCACTCGCTGCGGGCGTCGAGGAGCGACCCGTCGCGGGCATCTCCCTGCGCGTCTTCTGCATCGCGAAGACCGTCGCCGACTGTTTCAAGTACCGCGGCAGCGTCGGGCAGGACGTGGCGATCGAGGCGCTGCAGGAGGTCGTTCGCGACCGCAGGGCGACGCCCGGCGAGATCATGCGGTACGCGAAGGTCGACCGAGTCGAGAACGTCATCCGGCCGTACCTCCAAGCACTTCTGTGAGCGCCGCCGACGTTCGCCAGAGGCTGAGGCGCCGGGCAGGCGAGCTCGGCCTCGAGTTCCAGCAAGCGCTCCAGTACTACGCCATGGAGCGGTTCCTGTTTCGTCTGTCTCGGACCCCCTGGGCGGAGCGTTTCATCGTCAAGGGCGCGGTCATGCTGCGCGTCTGGGACGCAGCCGTGGCACGTCCGACCCGCGACATCGACTTCCTCGGCCGCATCGACAACACGCCCGGTGCGGTCCGCTCGGCGGTGCTCGCGTGTCTGGAGGTCGAGGCAGATGACGACGGCATCGTGTTCTCGAAGGAAATCGACGTCGTGCAGGCGATGATCAACAATCGGTACCCGGGCATCCGGGTGAAGATCCGCGGTGAACTCGCGGGAGCTCGGTGCACACTGCGGCTCGACATCGGGATCGACGATGCGACCGTTCCTGAACCCGGGTGGGTGGACTACCCGACGCTGCTGCATACTCCCGCCCCTCGCATCCTCGCCTACGATCCGGCGACCGCGATCGCGGAGAAGCTCGAGGCGATGGTCAACCTCGGGCTGGTCAACAGCCGGCTCAAGGACTTCTACGATGTCTGGATGCTCGCGTCCGCCCTCTGCTTTGACGGGCAGGACCTGGCGGACGCGCTGAGCGCGACATTCGGCAAACGTGGCACCGCGTTGCCGACCGAGCCGCCAGCGGCACTCACGAACGAGTTCATCGCTCAGGAGACCACGTCGCGGATGTGGCATGCGTACCGTGCCCGTCTGGCGTCATCAGGGATCGAGGCGCCCGAGGACCTCGCCAAGATCGTCGGCCTGATGATCGACTTCATCCTCCCACCGGCAGTGGCGGCAGCGACTCAGAAGCCGTTCCCCAGGAGATGGACTGTGGCGAGCGGTTGGGGGTCTCAGCATCCTCACCTTGCTGACCACGATGCGTCGGCGCGCCGACAGTAGCCGTCGATCGCCACGTCAAGGCCGGTCCAAGACGGAGGCGCCGCCGCCCGTCGGCTCGAGCCCCCGGGCGAGGATGTCGAGGGCCGCGCCGCCCGGCGCCGGGAAGTGCTCCGGCGCGGGGAAGTGCTCCCGCAGGGCGCGCTGCATGCCGTTTGCGAACGGCACCGAGACGATCACCGCGGCGGCGTCCGGCGGGTCGACGTCGTCCCTGATCCTGCCCCGCTCCTGCTCCGCTTGAAGGTAGGCGGCGACGATCGCAAAGGGTCCTGCCTCGAGGCCTTTGGGAGCGCGTTCGCGGACATACGCCTCGAAGCGCCGCGCCACCTCGGGGTCCGCCCACATCGAGGCTGTCAGCGATGTGGTGTGCTCCACCATACGGCCGATCAGATGTAGAAGACGCTCGAGGTTGTCGCGCACCGTGCCCTGCCCGGCCCGCTCGGGGAAGCGAGCCAGCTCCTCGACCGTGTCGCCGGCGCGCGCGAGGAAGACCTCGTGGAACAGGGCGTACTTGTCGTCGAAGTGCCGGTAGATGGTGCCCTCGGCCACACCCGCCGCCTGCGCGATCTCCCTCGTCGTGGCGCGGGCGAACCCGCGCTCGAGAAACACCCGGCCGGCGGCGTCGATCAGGACTCGACGCGTGTCCGTCTTGTGCGCCGACTTGGGTGCTGTCTCACGCGCCGTGGTGTGCGCTCCACGTGGCGATCATCGATCCTCCGGGCGATCCTCCCCGCGAGGGTGGGCCCGACCCGGCCCGGCTCACGCCGTGATGTCGCGGCGCCAGAACGTGATCACCGTCACCGCGAAGGCGACGACGACATACGCGGCGGAGACGACCACGGCCGTACCGAGGGCCATGTCGGCGGTCCCCCCCGTGGCGATGGCCCCGAACGCGGCGCCGGGCAGCCACTTGGCGGTGCTGTCGAGCAGCAGGCTGAGCACCCCCTCGAAGACGAGCAGATACCCGATGCCGATGGCGATGGCGATGCCCGTGCTGCGCGTGATCATGCCGACGAACAGGCCGACGACGCCCCACAGGAGCACGGAGAGGGTCAGCTGGACGTAGCCCTCGACGACCGTCCGAAGCATATCTGCTGTCCAGGCGTCGGTGCTGACTCCCGTCGTCTCGGCGATCGGGGGCGCGACGGCGAGGACGACCGCCGTCGTGACCAGCGTCGCCAGGCAGGTGAAGCCGGTCAGGGCGACGACCTTGCCGGCGAGCAGACGCCAGCGGCGGGGCTCGGCCTGCACGAGCAGCCGGATGAGCCCGCTCGAGTAGTCCGAGGTGACGGCGATCGCCCAGACGGTGAGGGCGACGATCCCCAGCATGCCGACGAAGTTCTGCAGGCCGACGAACATGCCGTCGCCGGCCTCGAGCATGGCCACGGTCACGCGGTCGGCGTCGGGCGGCCCCCCGGTCACCCCGCTGGTCGCCGTGACGAGCACGATCGTCGTCGCCAGGACGCCGAAGAAGACCATGAGCCCGATGCCGCTGAGCAGCGTCGCTGGGTTCCTCAGGCGGATGAGCTCGCTGCGGACCGCGCGGATCATGACGACACCTCCGCCGGCGCGGCCTTCTCGGCCGTCGTGACGAGGCCGTCGGTGCCTGGCGCCGCGGCCGGGCGCCCGTTGTCGCCCGACTGGTCGCCGGTCATGCGCAGGAACACCTCTTCGAGGCTCACCTCGTGCGGGCGCAGCGCGCTGAGCGTGATGCCCGCCTGCGCCGCGGCGCGGTTGACCTCCGCCGATGTCGACGCCGGCGCGGTGACCACCACGCGGCCGTCACCGACCCGCGCCGGCCAGCCAGTCGATTCGAGCACCGATGCGAGGCGCTCGACGTCGCTCAGGTGCTCCGGCACGGCCGCGATGCACTCCCCCGCCTGGGCGACCAGCTCGCGCAGGGGACCCGCGAAGAGGAGTTCGCCATCGCGGATCATGACCAGCGTGTCGCACGCGGCCTCGATCTCGCTCAGCAAGTGCGACGAGACGAGGACGGTGCGCCCCTCGTCCCCCAGCCTCCTCAGGAGGTCGCGGATCTCGACGATGCCGGCAGGGTCGAGACCGTTCGTGGGCTCGTCCAGCATGAGGAGCTCCGGGTCGGGGAGCAGCGCCGCGGCGATGCCGAGACGCTGCTTCATGCCAAGGGAGAAGCGCTTCGAGGGCTCCTTGGCGCGGTCCAGCAGACCGACCGTGTCGAGGACCTCGTCGACGCGCGCGTTCGAGATGCCGCGCAGCCGCGCCAGCGAGCGCAGGTTCGTCCGCGCCGAGAGCGAGGGGATGAAGGCGGGGCTCTCGATCAGCGCGCCGATGCGGGCCGCATAGGCATATGGGTGAGAGATCGGTGCGTCGAAGACCGTGGCCTCTCCCCCGCTGGGCTTCAGCAGACCGAGCAGCACGCGGATGAGCGTCGACTTGCCGGACCCGTTCGGCCCGACGAGGCCGACGACGCCTCCGGCGCCGATCTCGAGGTCGAGGTCCCGCACTGCAACGATGTCGCCGAAGCGACGCGTCAGCTTGTCGGTGTGGATGACGGACACAAGTGCCTCCAGTGCAATGTGAGTGAGCGCTCACTCATGCTACCCGAGAATGACCGCCTGTCAAACCGCCGCTGCTCGGCGGAACGGCGTCGGCCGGAGCATCGGGACACGAGGCGGAGCGGCCCAGTTGCCGTGCCGACGCCGGAGCGGGGCGACTGCCGTGCCGACGCCGGAGCGGGGCGAGCTGCCGTGCCGCCAGGAAGCCGGGCTCGATCTCGCGCTGCCACACCCGATCGGGAGTCACGACCGCCGACGGCATCCCGCCGCGATAGAGTGACACGGCTGCCAGGAGCCGCGAGGCTCCGGAGACGCAGCGCCCGAGCCAAGGAGGCACGCCATGACGACTCCCGACGGAACGCCGGCCCACGCCGAGATCGGCCTGCAGTTCTCGATCTACCCGCTGCGCCAGGCCCACCTGCGCCCGGCCGTCGAGGCGGCCGTGAAGGCCGCCGCCGAGGCCGGCGTCGACGTGACGGTGGGTCGCCTGAGCACCTTCGGGCAGGCCGACGAAGGCGCCGTCTTCGCGGCCGTGCGCGAGGCGTTCGCGGCGGCGCGCTCGTTCGGGCCGACCGTCATGGTCGTCACGCTCTCGAGCGGCCTGCCGAGCGATGCGACGCTCGCGGAGATCCAGAGGGGCGCCGGCGCCTGAGGGCGGCAGCCCATCGGGGTGCACCCGCGGGCGGTCGTGAGCCGGCGAGGGTGCGACGTCGCGTCGCGGGCCTGCGGACCGCGGGGCGGCGGGGCCGGGCTGATGCCCGGCCCCGCCGCCCCGTTCTCGAGTCTCTGTGCCGTCCGCAGTAGCGTCAGGCTCGTGACCGCAACGGCGCGGGCGTCCGACCCTGAGCCCGTGCCGCTGCAGATGCACCGCACTCCTACCGCAGCGAGAACTCCGCGTAGAGCTGCGCCCCGGCGCCGATCGCGATGCGCGCCCGGTAGGTGCCGGCCGTCAGCCCCCTGGTGGCGAGGCTGTAGACGTAGGTGCCGGCTCGATAGCTGAACACGTCACTCGTGCGCGGCGGCCGCGTCGACGTCGGCTTGAACTCCTCGCCCCACTCGTCGCCGCAGAGCTTGGCGAGCGAGAGGATCGGGCTCATGCCGGCGACCGGGTCGCCGCTCTCGTCGTACAGCTGGAACTTGAGCGGTACGGCGCGCCCGACCCTGAAGACGCTCGACCCGTCGGGGCTGACCGGCGGCAGCATCCCCGACCAATCCTCGACCGGCAGCAGCTGCTCCTCGAAGAGGGCGGTCATGACCCGTTCCTCGGTGAGGTAGAAGGCGGAGTACTCGCCGAAGTCGGCGGGACCCCAGCGGCCGGTGATGTAGTAGATGAAGCCGTCGCCGGTCTCCTCGTCGAACATGAACCCGCTCCAGAGGCCGTAGGCCTCACCGAGGTGACCGGACATATAGATGTCCCAGTCCTCGAGGATGCGGTCGAGGAGCGTGTTGGTCATGATGTGCGGCCCAAGGCCGTAGGCGGCCATGAGGTCGAAGTACGGGTCGCCGTTGCCGAGCGCCGGGTCGTAGGTCCAGTACGGCGTGAACATGAGCTCGACGGTCTCGGGCTCGAGGATCTGCGCCCCCCGGTAGGTGCCCTCGCCGATGAACATCTGCATGACCTTGGCGAGGTCCCAGGTCGAGATGCGCAGGCCGCCCTGCGGCGACTGCCAGGTGGCGTTGAAGCCCGGCACGTACACGTCGAAGCCCGCCGGCAGGTCGGGGATCACGCCCTGGTAGTCGTCGACCTGGGCGGCCCACTCGGTGCCGGACCGGCGGTACAGCACGCCGACGTTCTCGATCTCCCACTGGCCGAACAGCGCCGGGACGTAGCCGCCGTCGATGCCCATCGGGTCGAGCACGTGGTCGTTCATGTAGGTGCCGAAGAGCTCCCCGGTCACGCGCTCGAGGATGGTCGCAAGCACACCGTAGTTGAGGTTGGCGTAGGTGAAGTACTGACCCGGCGAGGTGTCGACCAGCGGGTCGTCGTCGGCCCAGCGCTCACCCGAGTAGTACCCGCTGCCCGGGGTGAATGCGGCCGAGAGCGGCACGTCGATCGGCAGTGTGTAGGTCGGCTCGTCGCGGATCGAGCTCGTGTGCGACATGAGATGGCGGCAGGTGATGGGCACGTCGGGGAAGTCCGGGTTGCGCAGGGTGAAGCCGAGGTAGGTGCTGACGTCTTCGTCGAGGTCGATGTTCCCGGCCTCGACCTGCTGCATGATGCCGACCGCCGCGACCAGCTTCGAGATCGAAGCGATGCGGAACATGCTGTACTCGTCGACGGGCAGGTCGTTCGCCGGGTCGTCGTTGTCGATGTAGCGGTAGCCGAGATTCCCGGTGTACGTGACCTCGCCGTTCTCCATCGTGAGCACGACGAGCCCCGGCAGCGTGTAGACCGGGTCGTCGACGATCGCCTGCAGGCGCGCCGTCAGGGCGGGGTTCTCGTCGATGACGACGGCGTCGGACCCCGCCCACGCCGGCGCCGCCAAGGTGCAGAACGTCAGCACCGTGAGCAGAGTGAGGAGAACAGCTCGAGACCTCATCGCGGGACCCCCTGTACGCGTTGACGTGTGCCGCCGGCCGGCCGGAGCTCCCGGCGGCGGCGCCTCTCAAGGGAGATTCCGACATCCGCCGGTGCCTGCTGTCAACTGTCGCTGCTGTCAACTGTCCCCGCCGACTTCACAACATCGGCAGACCGACTTCGAAGGTTCTTCACACCTTTGCTGTACCGTCGTGCACGGAACAGCACACGGCCATCTCGATGATGGCCGCGCGGCGGGCCCCGACGGGGACCGCCCGTGATGCGAGGACGCAAGGAGCGAGACGATGAAGCGACACTGGAAGACGTTCACACTGCTGGCGGTCGTGGCTCTCGCCGCGTTCGGCGCCGTCGCGGTCGCGAGCGCGGCGACGTCGCCGAGTCCGGCGTCGACCCCGGATGCCGGGACCACCCGGAGCGGCGACTGCGACTGCCTCGGAGCGATCGACGACCCGGCGGCGCTCGCCGAGCTCGAGGCCCTCCGCGCCGAGAAGCGGGAGGCGTGGCAGGCCTGGTTCGACAAGTGGGGTACCGACCGCCGGAGCGAAGAGGCGCAGGCCGAGCTCGAGCAGCTTCGTGAGTGGTACCGGAGCGAGATGACCGCCCTGCTCGAGAAGTACGGCATCGATCCGTCGGCGTGCACCGGCCACGACGAGCGCTTCGGCGCCGACGGCGGCCGCATGAACGGCAACGGCGACTGCGACGGGACCGGCGACGGCTTCGGCGGCGGGACCGGCGGCGGCTTCGGCGGCGGGCACGGCCGGCACCGGCCAGGGCGGCGGCATGATGGGCGGCGGCGTGCGGCGCCTCTGACGACCGTCACCCATGGGGCCCCGACGGCGTCGCACCTCGTCGAGACGGCGGGGGCCGGGCATCAGCCCGGCCCCCGCCGTCTCGTTCTCTGCTGCGCCGTTCGCGGTCGCGCTCAGCGCCTCGCGGCGCCGGCCCGTGTCAGTCCCGGTCGCGGTCGCGGTCGCGCCGCCCGCCGCGACGACCACCCCGGCCGCCCTCGGTGGGCTTGGGCTCGGCGACGTACGGCAGCAGCGCCATCTCGCGGGCGCGCTTGATGGCGGTGGCGAGCTGGCGCTGGTGGCGGCGGCAGGTGCCCGTGGTGCGCGGCGACTTGATCTTGCCCCGGTCGCTGATGAAGCGGCGGAAGGACGTGTGGTCCTTGTAGTCGACCTCGTCGACCTTCTCCTTGCAGAAGTGGCAGAAGCGACGACGCGTCGGGTCGAAGGGCTTGCCCCTCTTCTTCTCGCGCGGCTTGCTCTTGGTGGCGGGCATCCAGCTTCCTCTCTCGTACGTCGCCTCGGCGACGCCGGGGCCTCTCTTCGTCTTCGTGCAGCGGCGCACGCCGCTGCCGCACACGTGCCGGAAGCACGTAGGTTAGCACAAGACGGGCGCTGCGCGCAGCAGGGCCGGGGGCGCGCGCCCGCGCACGACGGGCGCCGTCCTCCTCAGTCCGCAGCCTGCGTCGCTCCCGCAGGCGAGTCCGGGCCCAGCTCGACGGTCCCGCCGGGCTCGAGGATGCGCACGGCGACGCCCGGGGCGAGCACGCGCGCGTAGCGCGCGAACGAGACCGCCGGGCGGCGCGGGTCGCCGCGCCAGAGGCGCGACATGGCGGGCGGGTAGTACGTCCCCCAGTGCACGGGTACGGCGAGCGCCGGTTGCAGCAACCCGAGGCAGCGCGCGGCGGCCAGAGGAGTCAGGTGCTCGTCGGCGTTCAGGGTCGGGCCCCATCCCGCGATCGGCAACAGGGCGACGTCGAGCAGGCGGGCGATGTCGGCCATCTCGGTGAACGGCCCCGTGTCCCCGGCGTAGTAGATCGAGTGCCCGCCGTTCACGAGGAATCCCACACCGTCGCTCACCGGCAGCAGCGGGTAGCGCTTGACGACGTGACGCGCCGGGGTCATCTCGACGCTCACCGGGCCGAACCTGACGACGTCCCCCGTCTCCACCTCACGCACATCGCTGAAGCCGAGACGACCGAGCGTCGTGGCCCCGGGCGCCGGCACGATGACCGGCGTGTGCCGGTCGAGCAGACGCAGCGAGCCGACGTCGACGTGGTCGATGTGCAGATGTGACAGGAGGATGGCGTCGAGGTTCGCGGTCGCGTCCGGGCCGGGCAGGGGCGTGTAGCGCCGCAGGGGACCGGCCCAGCGCCGCAGCAGCGGGTCGGTGAGCAGGCGGCGGCCGGCGCTCTCGATGAGCGCCGTGCCGTGCCCGACGTAGGTGATGCGCGTCGTCTCGTCCATGGTCAGGGGCGCGGCCGGCGCGCCGGCCGCGCCCCTGACCATTCCCGCGCGGCGCGCCCGGCAAGCCTCGCGCGGCCCGCGGCAGCGACGGGAGGTCGCACGCCGCGGGAACTCCGGACGGCATGCGGCGCGCGTTCGGCCGCGCGGCCCGCGGTCTGCGGACGCGCGCCCGTCCCCGGGCGCGCGTCCGTCCGCGCCAGCATGACTTTGACACGGTCGCGGTATGTAGTCGAGAGACCGAGGGACGTACATCAGCGGGTCATGCGCGCCCGCGCCGAGATCCGGAGGAGCCCACATGGCAGACCGAGTCCGCGAGATCCTCTCCTGGTACCGCTCCGAGGCGCCGGGCGTCCAGGCCAACATCTACCGCATGCTCGCGAGCGGGCGCCTCGCCGGCACCGGCAAGCTCGTGATGCTGCCCGTCGACCAGGGCTTCGAGCACGGCCCCGCGCGCAGCTTCGCCCCCAACCCGGCCGGCTACGACCCGCGCTACCACTTCCAGCTCGCGATCGACGCGGGCTGCAACGCCTACGCCGCGCCGCTCGGCTTCATCGAGGCCGGCGCCGCCGACTACGCCGGGCAGATCCCGCTGATCCTCAAGGTCAACAACCACGACCTGCTCTAACGCCTACGCCGCGCCGCTCGGCTTCATCGAGGCCGGCGCCGCCGACTACGCCGGGCAGATCCCGCTGATCCTCAAGGTCAACGACCACGACCTGCTCTACACCGCCGAGGGCGCGCCGCTGCCGGCGGTCACCTCGGGGGTCGACGACGCCCTGCGTCTGGGCGCCGGCGCGATCGGCTTCACCATCTACCCCGGCTCCGGGGCGCGCACCGAGATGTACGAGGAGCTGCGCGAGCTCACCGCCGAGGCCAAGGCCGCCGGCCTCGCCGTCGTCGTCTGGAGCTACCCGCGCGGGGTGATCCCCAAGGAGGCCGAGACCGCCGTCGACGTCGCCGCCTACGCGGCGCAGATCGCGGCGCAGCTCGGGGCGAACATCATCAAGATCAAGCCGCCGACGAACGCCCCGTGGGACAAGAAGGCGGCCGAGGCGCTGGAGAAGTCGGGCACCAGGCTCGACACGCTCGCCGACCGCGTCAAGCACGTGATCCAGGGCGCCTTCGGCGGCCGCCGCATCGTCATCTTCTCGGGCGGCGAGGCCAAGGGCGTCGACGCGGTCCTCGAGGAGAACCGCCAGACCGCTCTGGGCGGCGGCTTCGGCACGATCATGGGCCGCAACTCGTTCCAGCGCCCCCACGACGAGGCCGTCGAGCTGCTGCACAAGGTCATGGACGTGCACGCTTCGACGTGGCCCGAGGGCTGACGCTCGCGGAGCCGCCGGGCTGACGGGCGCGGCCGGGGCTCAGAGAGCCCCGGCCGCCCCCGTCACCGTCGCCATGAAGGTGGCGACCAGTCTCGGGTCGAACTGCGTGCCCGCCCCACGGCGGATCTCTTCCAGGGCCTCCTCCCGACGCATCGCGCGCCGGTACGGCCGGTCCGTCACCATGGCGAGGTAGGCGTCGCAGAGCGCGATCACCCGGGCGGCGAACGGGATCTGCTCGCCCTCGAGCCCCGCAGGGTAGCCGGTCCCGTCCCAGCGCTCGTGGTGGTACAGCACGATGGGCATGAGGGCGTCGATCCAGGCGGCGCTGCGCAGGAGGCGGATGCCGAGCTCGGGGTGCTGCCGCACCTTGACGAGCTCGCCCTCGCTGAGCCGGCCGTGACGGTTCAGCACCTCGACGGGGACGCCGAGCTTGCCGATGTCGTAGACGAGCGCCGCCACGTGCAACAGGTCTCGCTGTTCGGCGTCCAGCTGCAGCGCCGTGGCCAGATCCTCCGCCATCGCCGCGACGCCGCCGGAACGGCCGGGTCCCGACGAGTCGCGCAGATCGACCGCCGCCGCAAGCGCCTCGAAGGTCTCGATGTCGGCTTTCTCGAGCCGCGAGGCCAATCCCTCGAGACCCTCCGCGTCGAGCTCGACGGTCGACACCTGGGAGAAGTCGGCGATCATGTCGCGCCCCGAGCGCTTGGCGAAGAGCAAAGCGGCGTCCGCCGCCGCGATGAGGCTCTCCCGGTCACGGCCGCAGGCCGGATACTCCGCCATGCCGATGCTGATCGAGAGTCGCGGCGGGTCGTCGACCGCCAGAACGACGCCGCGCACGCCCTCCGTGATGCGCGTCGCCAGAGAGAGCGCCTGCTGCACGGTCGTGCCCGGGAGGATCATGACGAACTCCTCACCGCCGTACCGCCCTACGAAGTCGCTGGCCCGCGCGCAGTCGCGCAGCACGTCGGCGACCATCTGCAGGGCCTGGTCTCCCCTGGGATGTCCCAGCCTGTCGTTCACCGCCTTGAAGCGGTCGAGGTCCATCATGAGCAACGTGAAGGCCAGGTCATAGCGGCTCGCGCGCTCGATCTCGCGGGCCAGCGTCTCCTGGAAGTGACGGTGGTTGTAGAGGCCGGTGAGGCCGTCGCTGATCGCCTTGGCCGCCAGCTCCTCGCCGTAGCGCGCGTTCTCCAGCGCGCTGGCCGTCACGTTGGCGAAGATCTCGAGCACCTGACAAACGTCCGCCCCCGGCAGGAGCCCGTCCTCCGGATCGAAGACGTCGAAGAGCGCGACCACGCGTCCCTCGTGGTCGCGCAGTGGCACGAACAGCGCGTCGTCGGCGTGGAACCGACCGGGTCCGAGATCGGGCAGATCTGTCGAGGGGAAGTCGAAATTCTCCTCGTCGGTCCACTCGTACTCCCGATGATCGATGAAGTAGCAGTCCCCGGTCCGGAACTCCTCCCTCAGCACACCGCGCACGACGCCACCGGGGATACGCCGATCGCGTACCGCCGCGTCATAGGTCTCATCCGCTCCGACGACCGCTCCGAGCACGAAGACGTCGTCCGCCGCACCGTGCAGGTAGAGCGCGCTCTGGTTGAAGCCGACCGCGGAGTGCACGCTGGCGACCGCGATCTCGGCCACCTCGCGCACGGTGTGCACGGCGCGCAGCCGCGTGCTCAGCCCGAGGATGGCCTCGAGCCGGCGCGACCGGACACGTTGCTGCTGCTCACGGTCGACCAGCTCCCGGACCAGGTTGTGCTCGCGCACGTAGAGGAAGTAGAAGGCGACGATGAGCAGCGCGACGAGGCCTGACTCGGCGAGAGTCCGGGCGAGGACGAGGCCGGTCGCGGCTTCGTCGACCCCGGCGTAGAGCTCGAGCGCGAGCACGGCGGACAGCAGCACCATGGCGCCCATGAGAGCGACCCAGGAGCGCAGGCGGACGCTGAGGGCGCGGCGGTCGAGGGCGACGACCCGCGCCACGAGGAACAGCGCGACGAGCGCGCCGACGAGATTGGCCAGCTGGATCGCGAGGATACGGGGCCCCTTCCGCTGCCTCGAGGCACTTGCCAAGCACGCTTCGACGCGGTGGCCGATGTACCTGCCGAGCTACCCCCCGAGCCGCTCCCGCAGCGCCCGCACCCCGTTGAACTCGAGGCCGAGCAGCTTCTCGATGTTCAGTTTCGCCTCGAGCGGGCTCGGGTCGCGGAAGTAGCTCACCTCGGCCTCGTAGATGCGCCCCAGGCGGCGCTCGCCGCGCAACTCGTGCATCGCCTGGTTGTCGCTCAGGTCGCGCACGCCGACACCGAGCGCGTCCGCCACCGCCTGCTTCGCCTCCGCCAGTCGCATGCCCTTCGCCATCTGCAGCCGTGCCACCAGGTCTCCGGCGGCACGGAGCCCGCCCATGCCCGCGGCGCACGTGTGGGCGATGGACATGCCGTGCGCGTCCCCCGAGCCGACCTACAACCCGTCGAGGCGCAGGATATCGACGCAGGCCCGCGAGACCCGCGAGACGGCGTCGACCGGGGCGAAGGCGCTCATCGGCACGCCGCCGACGCCCATGCCGACGTTCATGTGGACGGGGATCTCGGCGGCCGCCATGCAGGGCTTGCAGAGGGTGAGGGCGCGGGCCGTGTTCCAGGCGACCGTCTTGCCCGTGTTGACGGTGACCGCCGGGCCGAAGATCGTCGCCCCGGCGGCCTGCACGACGCGCAGCTGGCCTTCGGGCTTGAGCCCCGCCAGCCGCACGCCGCCGTGCTCGAGCTGCCCGTGCGTGCCGAGCACCACCTCGCTCGCCATGCCGACCATGATGCCCATGTCCGGGTGGCGACGCCGCAGGTACTCGACCGCGCGCAGCGCGGCGAGGAAGTCGGCGTCGCCGGCCGCCCCCGCGGTGTCGAAGTTGATGCCGTCGGCGCCCGCCTCCCACAGCGCCTCGGCCACGTGCACCATGTCGGCGACGGCGAGCTCGACCGCCTCCTCCTGCGCGGCGCGCGCCTCGTCGATGCGCATCTGCGGCAGCAGCTCCGACCAGTTGCCCACCGGGCCGTCGGGCCGCGAGTAGCGCCCGAGGTCGGGCTGCGCGCCGTAGTGCACGGGGATCGTGAGCCGCTCCTGGGCCTCCTTCATCGTCTGCTGTTCGTACGGGGTGATCGTCTTCACCGCGGCGTAGGAGTAGTCCAGGTTGGAGAGCTCGACCGTGTCCTGGCAGATCAGCTGCTCGGTCTCGTAGAGCGCCTGCACGCTGCCGCCCTGCTGCGGCTGCCCGGTGCCGTCCTGGCTGAGGACGACCTCGTCGCCGAGCGCCACCGAGACGAAGCGCGCCGGCGAGGTGAAGATGTCGGCGAGGTGGTCGAGCTCGTCGCCGGCGAGCGGCTCGACCCCGAAGCGCTTGACCGCGGCCTCGACGCCGGCCTCGAGCTCGGCCCGGATCTCGGCCGGCGTGAGCTCGACGAGCGACCCGTCCCCCATGCGCGTCACGACACGCGATCCCATACGACCCCCCGTTCGCGGTGTTCGAGGTCCCGGACCCGTCCGGGTGCGGTCAGGTCGATGCTACGGGGTGCCGCTCGCGACGGCAACGCCCGATCCTGCGACAAACCTCCGCCCCGGCCTCGGCAAAGTTGGCGAGGGTCGATCTCGCGAGAACCCGCAGGGGCGGGCGGCGCGTCCCGCGCCGCCCGCCCCCTTCAAGCCACACCTCTCGCGGGAAGCAGGTGACGGATCGCCCGCCTGCCTCCGCCGCGGCGGTCTGCGCCGGCCTCCGTCTCAGAGCCCGACGCGCTCCTTGAAACGCTCGACCGAGTTGATCGGGATCTCGAGCAGCTTGCTGATGTTGAACTTCGCCTCGATCATGCCGGCCTCGGCCGGGTGCACGGCCGAGGTGCAGGCCAGCGTGCCGATGCCGTGGTCGAGGCGGATCGTCTCCATGGCGATCGGGTCGGACAGATCGCGGGTCGAGCAGCCGAGCTTGCCGGCCACGTACTGCTTCGCCTCCTTGAGGCGCATCCTGCGGGTCATCTGCATCCGAGCGACCAGGTCTCCGGCCGTCCGGTAACCGCCCATGCCCGCGGCGTGCGCGTGCGCGCCCTCCATGCCCTGGGCGTCGCCGGTGCCCGCCTAGTAGCCGTCGATCTTGAGGATCTCGGCGAAGGCCTTGGACGCCCTCGACGTGGCGTCGGCCGGCGGGTAGGCGCAGGTCGGCACGGCGCCGACGCCCATGCCCACGTTCACGTGGACGGGGATCTCGGCGATCTCCATGCACGGCTTGATGATGGTGATCGCGCGGGCCGACGTTCCACGCGGTCGACTTGCCGGTGTTGATGTTGACGCAGGGCCCGAAGATGCTCGCCCCCGCCTTCTGGACGAGCTCGAGCTGCGCCTTGGGCCAGAGCCCCGCGAGGCGCGTGCCGTCGTGGGTGATCTGGCCGTGCATGCCGATCACGAACTCGCCGGCCATGCCGATCTCGATGCCGAGGTCGGGGTACCTGGCGCGCAGCTTCTCGCACGCCTGCAGGGCGGCGAGGAAGTCGCAGTCGCCGGCGGCGCCGGTCGTGTCCATGTCGATGCCGTCGGCGCCGGCCTCGACGAGATGGTCGGCGACGAACTCGATGTCGTGCACGAGCGTCGCCGCCGCCTCCTCCTGCGAGCGGCGCGCCTCGTCGATCTTGCCCAGCGGCAGCAGCTCGGACCAGTTCGGGTAGGGCCCGTCGGGCGCCGAGTAGCGGCCCAGGTCGGGCATGGCGCCGTACTGCACCGGGTTGGTGAGCAGCATCTGGGCCATCTTCATCCACTGGGCCTCGTGGTGGACGTTGGTCTTGACGGCCTTGTACGAGTAGTCGGTCTGCCAGAGCTCGACGATGTCGACGCCGACGACCTGCTCGTAGACCTGGAGGTCCATGCCGACGCTGCCGGTGTACTTGGTCCCGGTGCCGTCGTTGCGAGAGGACGACCTCGTCGCCGATGTCGACCGCGGTGAAGCGCGCCGACGAGGCGTAGATGTCGAGCAGGTGGTCGAGCTCGTCCTGGGTGAGCTCTGGGACCTTCGCCTTCTTGGCGGCGATCTGCGTGCCCTCCTCGAGATCGGCCTTGATCTCGGAGCGCGTCATCTCGACCAGCGAACCGTCGCCCATGCGGGTGGCGATCTTCTGCTCCATGCGCATCACCTCCACTGCGTCGCGCGGGCCGGTGGGACCGGGTTAGAAGGGACTGGGTGCGGGTCGGCCGCGGCGGGCGTCGCCGGCGGCCGGCGGCCTTCACGGCCGCCGCGCAATGCTATCCGGAGCCGGGCGGAGCCGCCACCCGCCGGGGCCGTTCGCGAGGCGCCACAGGAGGCCGCTCGACGGTGCGGCGCAGGGCCGCGCGGGTCTGCCGGCGCCCACAGGGGCGCCGGGGTGAAGCGCCGACCGATCGCCGCTGCCGACCTCGTGCCGGCGGCGATGGCCGGCGTGCGCTGCGGCGGGGGCGGGCCTCGGCCCGCCCCCGCCGCGCGCCAGCGCCGTCGCTCAGCCGAGCTTGCCGACGAGGCCGGCGAACTCCTCGGGCGTGAACGCGCGCAGCGTCTGTGTCGTCACGTGGCCCTGCATGCCCAGGCCCATGGCGACCATCGCCGCGGCTTCGTCGTTCGGGCCGTCGGCGACCGCGATGTAGTCGTAGGGCCCCATGGTGACGTGCAGGCTCTCCACCTTGGCGCCGGCCGCCTCGGCCATCTTGATCCCCTGCTGCATGCGCGCCGGGGCGTCCTTGAGCTCCGCGAGCCCCTTCGTGGTCAGCTTCATGAGCATGACGTACTTCGGCATGGCACACCCCCAAGTGTCGTGTGGACGCCGCTCCGCCTCTCTGCGGCACTCCTGCAGCATTCCCGACCCTTCGGCCCCCGAACGACGGCGCCGTTGACCGTCACGACAGGGCTCCGAGCACGTATGACGACGACCGAAGGGTGGGTCGAGACGACGAGGAGGCGCGCGGCGGGCCGGAGTCGGCGGACTGATCGGAGTCAGCGGACTGATCGGAGCCGGCGGACGGACTGGAGCCGGCGGACGGACTCGAACCGTCGACCTGCCGCTTACAAGGCGGCTGCTCTTCCAGCTGAGCTACGCCGGCCGGCAGCCTCGTCAGTGTACATCGAAGACGCGGCCGGGCGGCGGCGCGCTGGGCGCGCCGCCGCCCGATGCCGGTGCCTCGCGCGCAGCCCCGCACGAGGCGGATGGGCGGCGGCGGGCCCCGGGGCCGCCGCCCTGCCCCAAGACCTCAGTCGCGCTTCAGACGGTCGCCCACGAGGCGCGCGAACTGCTCGACGCTGGGGATCGGCACGTCGAGCGCCTCGGCGATGGCGAACTTGGCCCCCAGGGCGACGGCGTCCTCCACCGTCGTCACGTCCTGGTGCGACAGCCCGCCGAGGCCGAGGTCGCGCCTGATGTCGAGCATCGTCACCGGGTCGGAGAGGTCGAAGGCGCTGCAGCCGAGCTTCTCCGCCACGTAGCGCTTGGCCTCGGGGAGCCTCAGGCGCTTGGTCATCTGCACGCGGGCGACCAGGTCTCCGGCCGTCCGCACGCCGCCCATGCCCGAGGCCACGCCGTGGGCGATGCCCTGGCTGTGGCAGTCGCCGGCGCCGATCTACAAGCCGTCGAGGCGCAGGAGGTCGACGCAGGCCCGTGACGCCCGCGACACGGCGTCGACCGGCGTGACCGGGTGCATCGGCACGCCGCCCACCCCCATGCCGACGTTCATGTGCACGGGGACGGTGGCCGCGTCGGTGCACGGTTTCACGATCGTCACCGCGCGAGCGGTGTTCCAGGCGACCGACTTGCCGGTGTTCACGTTGACCGCGGGCCCGAAGACGGAGACGCCGGCCGCCGCGGCGAGGCGCATCTGCGCCTCGGGCCAGAGGCCGGCGAGCCGCGTGCCGTGGAACTCGAGCTCGCCGTGCATGCCGAGCACGAACTCGCTCGCCATGCCGATCTGGATCCCCCACTCCGGGAACGTGGCGCGCAGGCGCTCGACGGCGAGCAGCGAGGCGAGGAAGTCGGCGTCGCCGGCGGCGCCGGCGGTGTCGAGGTTGATGCCGTCGGCGCCCGCCGCGTACATGCTCTCGGCGACGTGGACGATGTCCTCGACGGCGAGGTCGACGGCCTCGCGCTGTGCCTCCCGGGCCTCGTCGATGCGCCCCTCGGGCAGCAGCGCCGACCAGTTGGGCACGGGCCCGTCCGGCTGGGTGTAGAGGCCGAGGTCGGGCATCGCCCCGTACTGACAGGGGAGGGTGAGCAGCAGTTGCGCCTGACGCATCGTCGCCTGCTCGAACGGCAGCACGCCCTTGACCGGCTTGTAGGAGTAGTCCATGTGGTAGAGCTCGACCGTGTCGGTGCACACGACCTGCTCGTAGAAGCGCAGGTCGTCGACACGCGAGCCGACCTCCTGGCTGCCGACCCCGTCGGAGGAGAGGATCACCTCGTCGCCGATATCGACGGCGCTGAAGCGGGACGCCGACGCGAAGATGTGGACGAGGTGATCGACCTCGGCGTCGCCGAGCGGCGGCACCTTGGCGCGCTTGACCGCCGCCTCGACGCCGGCGACCACGTCGGCGCGGATCTCGCTCCTCGTCATGAAGGCGCACGAGCCGTCGCCCATGCGCGTCGGGATGCGCTGCTCCATCGGCCCCCCACGCTCGGATCTCGCGCCCGCGGGCCCGGCGGCCGAAGCGACGCCGGGGGCGCCGCGCAGGCGCCGGGCGAGCGCCGACCTGCGGGCCCCAGCCTACCGGGGCCCCGTGCATCTGTCACCGGGCGATGGTTGGTCAAACTTGGCGACCCGCGGGGACGAAGCTGTGGCGGCGACCTCCCCGAGGCGGCGACGGCCGGCGCCTGACACCCGACGCCGCGCGCCTCGTGGCCGTGTCGGCGAGTCCGTGACGGCGAGCGCCCGTCTCCGGGCGCGCACGTGCGAGGGGGCGCACGTGCGGGGTGCCCGGGCCGGCGGCCGAGGCCGCCGGCCCGAAGGCGCGGCCCACCCGGGGCCTGGGCGGACCGACATGGAGGTACCGGCGCGAACGCCGGCAGCGTGCTTCTCGGAGAGGGGAAGCAGCGCGCCGAGACACTATCTGTGCGCCAAGAAGGACTTCTTGAAGGAGTGTTAACTCAGGTGAAGGCTGCAGCCTGAGAGGCCTGCCGCAGCCCCTCAGATTCAGCCAGCTTCGAGCGCGCTTTGGCCTTGGTTCCCGGCCGATTCGAGGAGCTCGAGAAAGGCGGGCTCGTCGAGGACGGGCAGCCCCAGGGCGCGGGCCTTCGCGAGCTTCGACCCGGGGTCCTCGCCGGCTACGACGGCGGTCGTGGCCCGGGTCACCGCACTCCCCACCCGGCCGCCGAGGGCCTCGAGGCGCGCCTGCGCCTCGCCCCGCGTCATGGTCTCGAGGCGGCCGGTCAGGACGTAGGTCAGGCCCTCGAGCGGCCGCGCCTCGCCCTCGTGCGCGGCCTCCTCGGCGAAGCACAGCCCGTGAGCGCGCAGCGCGGCGAGCGTCTGCTGGTTGCGCTCGTCGTCGAGGTACTGACGGACCGCCTCGGCCACGACCGGCCCGATGCCGGGCACGGCGGCCAGCGCCTCGGCGTCGGCCGCCCGCAGGGCGTCGATGTCGCCGAAGTGCGAGGCCAGCGCCTCGGCGGTCACCGACCCGACATGACGCATGCCGAGGGCGAAGAGTACGCGGGCGAACGGCTGCTGCTTCGACGCCTCCAGGGCGGCGAGCACGTTCTCGGCCATCTTGCCGGGCACGACGATCTCGTCGCCGTTGGGCGCCTTGGCCTTGCGGCTGAAGAGCGGCACGTCGACGAGGCGGCCCAGCGAGAGCCCGTAGAGGTCGGCCACGTTCTCGATGAGCCCGGCGGCGTGCAGAGCGGCGACCGCCTCCTCGCCGAGCCCGTCGATGTCCATGGCGCCCTTGCTGACGAAGTGCTTGATGCTCTCGACGATCTGCGCCGGGCAGGAGCGGTTGGGGCAGCGGACGGCGACCTCGCCGGTCTCGCGCACGACCTCGGCGCCGCACGACGGGCAGGTCGACCGGCATGCGCCACTCGGGCAGGCCGGCGCGATACTCGCCGCGTGCCACGCGCCGGCCGCCGACCTCGACCTCTCCCCCGCTCACCGGGCCCACGACCTGGGGGATGACGTCGCCGGCGCGCTGGACGATGACGTCGTCGCCGGGGCGCAGGTCCTTGCGCCGGATGTCGTCCTCGTTGTGCAGCGTGGCGCGCTCGACGGTGACGCCGCCGACGGCGACCGGCTCGAGCACGGCGAAGGGCGTGAGCACGCCGGTGCGGCCGACGTTGACGGCGATCTCGAGGAGGCGCGTCGTCGCCGTCGTCGGGGCGAACTTGAAGGCGATCGCCCAGCGCGGGTCGTGGGCCACCGCGCCGAGGGCCGCCTGCAGACGATAGGCGTCGACCTTGACCACGGCGCCGTCGATGTCGTAGTCGAGCTCGGCGCGCCGCTCCTCCCAGCGCCGACACGCCTCGGCGGCGGCGTCGATCGAGGTGACCGTGGCGATGAACGGGTTCACGCGGAAGCCCCGGGCGCGCAGCCACTCGAGCGCCTCGCCGTGCGCGCCCAGCTCGAGACCCTCGCGGTAGCCGACGCCGTAGCACCAGAGGTCGAGCGGCCGCGAGGCGGCGAGCGCCGGGTCGAGCTGGCGGATCGACCCGGCGGCCGAGTTGCGCGGGTTGGCGAAGGTCGCGAGCCCTTGGGCGGCGCGCTCCTCGTTGAGACGGGCGAAGGAGGAGAGCGGCAGGTAGACCTCGCCGCGCACCTCGACCACCGGCGGGGGGTCCTCGCCGAGGAGGCGCAGGGGCACCGAGCCGATGGTGCGCAGGTTGGCGGTCACGTCCTCGCCGACGACGCCGTTGCCGCGCGTCGCGCCGACGGTGAACACCCCGTCGCGATAGGTCAGCGAGATGGCGAGGCCGTCGATCTTGGGCTCGACGACGTAGTGCACGTCATCGTCGAGCCCCGCCGCCTCGAGCAGCCGCCGGTTGCGCGCGTCCCAGGCGAGGAGCTCGTCCTCGTCGCGCGCGTTGGCGAGCGAGAGCATGGCCTCGAGGTGGCGCACCTGGGTGAAGCGCTCGAGGGGCGCGCCGCCGACCCGCTGGGTCGGCGAGTCGGGGGTGCGCAGCTCGGGGTGCGCCGCCTCGAGCGCCTGGAGCTCGCGCATGAGGTCGTCGTACTCGGCGTCGTCGATCTCCGGCGCGTCGAGGACGTAGTAGAGGTGCGCGTGACGGTTGAGCTGCGCGCGCAGGTCGGCGGCGCGGGTGGCGGCGTCGGGGGCGCTCACGACGGCGGCCCTTCGTCGGCCGCGCCGAAGGAGGAAGGCGTTGGCACCGCCCCGTCGCCGGTCTCGACGAAGGAGGAAGGCACCGGCACCGCCTCTTCGCCGGTCTCGCCGGCGGCCGGGGCGGGCGCGGCCCCGTCGAGACAGAGGGCGAGCAGATCGACCGTCGTCGTGACGTAGAAGTCGGGAGCGGCCGCGAGCAGCGACTCGCGGCCGAAGACGCCCCAGGCGACGGCGGCCGTGGCCATGCCGGCGGCCCTCCCCGCCTCGATGTCGACGGGGCTGTCGCCGATGTAGATCGGCCCAAGGGCCTCGGCGGCCCCAGCGTCGGGCTCGCCGCCGCCCGAGCCGGCAGCGGCGCGCCCGGCGCCGCCGAGGCGCTCGAGGCAGAGCAGCAGCGGCGCCGGCGAGGGTTTGTGCTCGTCGGAGTCGCTCGCCGTGACCACGGCGTCGAAGTACTCGCCGAGGTGTACGGCCCGGAACGCCATCTCCGTCGTGTCGCGGCTCTTCGACGTCACGATGCCGAGCCTCCGCCCCGCCGCGTGCAGCGCCTCGAGCATCTCCTGCACACCTTCGTAGCCGCGGACCAGCTCGTCGTGCCGGCGGTGGTTGTACTCGCGATACACGTCGTACAGCTCCTGTGCGTGCTGCTCCGAGAGGCGGCGCATCTGTGTCATCAGGGGTTGACCGACACCCGCCAGGATGTGCTCGTCGGGCATGTCCCGCCCGAGCACGGTGCGCACCGTGTGGCGGAACGAGTCGCGGATGAGCTCGACCGTGTCGACGACGGTGCCGTCGAGGTCGAAGATCACGGGGTCGTAGCCTTTCACGCGAGCCCTCAGGCCTGGAGGAGGTCGAGGTCGAGCTCCCACGCCGAGAGAAGCTCGAGGGCGGTCTCGGCGAACAGCTCGTAGGTGAGCGGGGTGACGCTGACGTGACCGGCGGCGACGGCCTCGAAGTCGGTCGCCGCCCAGTGCTCGGCCGGCGCCCGGTCGCAGGGGACGGCGTACTCGGTGGCGGCGTCGGCGCCGCCGGCTGTCGCCCGGCGGCCGTCGCCGTCGACCGCACCGCGGCCGGCGCCGTCGGCCGCCAGCAGCAGGCGGTCGTGACAGCTCGCGCCGCCGAGGCGCGTCACGCGCGGCGCGCGGATCTCGGCGTAGGGGCGGTCGGGCAGGTTGACGTTGAGCGCCGTCGCCGCCGGCAGCCCGTGCTCGAGCGCCTGGGTGACGATCGTGCGCAGCAGCGGCACGCACTCGTCGAGCCAGCCGGGCTCGCGCTCCTGGACCGAGAAGGCGAGCCCGGGCAGGCCGCGCACCGCCGCCTCGAGCGCCGCCGCGACGGTGCCGGAGTAGGCGACGTCGACGCCCATGTTGCCGCCCAGATTGACGCCCGAGACCACGAGGTCGGGAGGCGGGAAGCGGTCGGCGATGAGGCCGACACGCACGCAGTCGGACGGCGTGCCGTCGAGGGCGTACCCGGGCCAGCCGTCGCCGAAGGTCGTGGGCCTCAGGTGCAGCGCACGATCGATGGTGATGCTCCGCGCGACGGCGCTCATGTTCGTGCCGGGAGCGATGGTCACGACCTCGCCGAGGCCGTCGATGGCGCGGCGCAGCGCGGCGATGCCGGAGGCGTGGATGCCGTCGTCGTTGGTCAGGAGGATGCGCGCCATGTCCGTCGATTGTACCCGAGCCGGGCGACACCCCCTTCGCCGCCGCGGGCAGGGTTCGCCGGGACCCCGTCGTAGACAGGAGCCACGAGCGAAGAGCGTGATGGCCGAGCGAGCACCCGTCCCCGGAGCGTGATGGCCGAGCGAGCACCCGTCCCCGGAGCGTGATGGCCGAGCGAGCACCCGTCCCCGTCGACGCCCGTGAGCCGCGGTTCACGGCCCGTCGCGCGGCCCTCCTCGCGGCGACCCTCGCCCTCGCCTCCGTGGTGATCACCGTTTGCGGAGTCGCCTACCTCTGGCCGCTCGCCGTCTTCCCCCTGGTCCTGGCCGCCGTCTTCTTCTTCGAGCTCGGCGGCCTCATCGTCACCGTGTGGGCCGGCAACGTCCTCGTCCTCCACTACAGCTTCGCCGCCCCCGCTTCTCCGGCGGCGGTGCGCGACGCGCTGATCGGCAGCGCGCTCTTCTTCGCCGCCGGCCTGCTGCTGGGCGCCGTCCAGCGGCGCCATCACCACCAGCGCCGCGCCCTCGCCGCCTTTTCGCTCACCGACCGCCTGACCGGGCTCTACAACTACGGCACCTTCGTCGACGCGCTGCACAACGAGGCACGCAAGGTGGACCGCTACGGCGGGCAGTTGACGCTGCTGATGCTCGACCTCGACCACTTCAAGCGCTTCAACGACCGTCACGGTCATGAGGCCGGCAACGAGGTGCTGCGTCGAGTCGGCGCGCTCCTGCGCGCCTCGGTGCGCGAGGCCGATCTCGCGGCGCGCTACGGCGGCGAGGAGTTCGCCGTCCTGATCCGCGGCGACGAGCAGCAGGGCTACGAGCTCGCCGAGCGGCTGCGGCACGCCGTCGAGCGCGAGGGCATCGACCTGCGCCGCGGCACGGAGACGGGCGTCACGGTATCGGTCGGGGTCGCCGGCGCCGCGTCGCGCCCGGTGGACGAAGCGGCGCTGGTCGAGCGCGCCGACGAAGCGCTCTACGCGGCCAAGGCGCGCGGGCGCAACCGCGTCGTCGTGGCCGTGGGTGTGGCCGCCGGCAGTGAAGCCGCCGCGGCAGCGCTCAGCGCCTGAGACGCCGCGACGGCCGCGGCGCAGGCCGGCGACGCAGCCGCCGCCGCGGCCTCAGTCCTCGAAGCTCGCCTTGGGCAGCCGCGTGTCGGCGCGCCCGAAGAGCTCGCCGCTCATCAGCTCGACGCCGGCGCGCCGCAACGCCTGCGCCTGTGCTGCGTCCTTGACCCCGGGGGCGATGAGCTGCGCGCCGTGACGGGCGGCGAAGCGCACCAGGAGCTGCACCGTCTCCACCGGCGTGATGCCGTCGGTCACGTTGCCGACGAGCACGGGGTCGAGCATCAGGTAGTCGGGCGCGGCCTCGCGGACGAGCTCCAGCGAGGCGAAGTGCGCCCCGAGACCGGAGAGTCCGAGCTGGAAGCCGAGCTCGCGCAGGTTGGCCAGCGTGCGCATCAGCGACACGGGGTTGACGACCAGCTCGGCCGCGTCGAGCTCGAAGACGACGTGCTGCGGCACCAGCGCCGTGTTGAGCGAGTAGAACTCGCTGAGGGCGACGACGCCGGCGTTGGGCAGCTCGACGGCGGCGCAGGTGAGGAAGAGCAGGTCGTCGGGCTTGAGACCCTGCGCCGCCCGTACCGTGGTCGCGCGCGCGGCGATGCCATACGAGTCGAGCAGCACCGAGCGGCGCGCCACGTCGAGCAGCACGTCGGGCAGGCGGAGGGGCGAGTAGAAGGGCCCGCGGACGCTGCTCCGGTAGCCGATGACGGCCTGCGCCGTGGGGTCGACGACGGGCTCGAAGAGCGGCTCGAGCTCGTCGTGCTCGATGCAGTCGGCGAGCGCCTTCTCGAGCTCCTCGTCGTAGACCTTCGACTGGTGTTCGGCCGCCTCCATCGCCAGGGCGACGCCGCGCTGCAGGTTCTGCTCGAAGGTCAGCGCGGCGTCGGCGGCGACGCTGGCCGCGCCCACCGAAGGGTGGACCCGGTCGAAGACGCCCGGGGCGAGGTCGTTGAGCAGCAGGGACTGGAGGCGCTCGTAGACCCGGCGCGTCACGGCGCCGAGCTCCTCGTTCGAGATCGCCTCACCGGAGCGCGGCGGTGAGAGAAGCACGACGAAGGCGTTGTCGGAGAGGGTGAAGTCGGCGACGACGTCGAGTCGCCGCAGGGTGCTGCCGACCATGCCGCTGAGGCTCTCGGCCACGGCGTCGAGGATGTCGCCGACGATGCCCCAGCCGAAGAGCGACTCGAGGTGCCCGTAGCGGTCGAGGCTTACGTAGATGATGGCGACCCGGCCGCGCCGCTCGAGCTCGAGGCGGATCGCGTCGGCGACCGCGTTGAGGGACGGCAGCGGCGAGGCGCCGTCGCTGACCAGACTTCGCAGCGTGACGCGGGCGCGACGCAGGTTGTCCTCTGACGGCCCCCCCACGGGCTCTCCTCGCCGCCGTCAGCCGGCGGGTTGCTTCTCCATCTTGCGCGCCCCGTCGGCCCTGTCGCCCGTGGACGAGGGGTCGGAGGCGCCGTCGCCTTTGGCGGCGGGCTTCGCGGCCGTGCCGGCCGTCTCGCCGCCGCCCCGTTCGCCGCCGCCCGACTCGCCGCCGCCCGGTTCGCCGGCGCCCTTGTCGCCGTCGCCTTCGGCGCCCTTGGCGCCGCGCCGCGTGCCCGAGCGACCGTAGTCGGTCGTGTAGAAGCCGGATCCCTTGAAGTGGATGGCGACCGGGTAGAGGACCTTGCGCACCGGCGCCCCGCAGGCCTCGCAGGTCTCGAGGGGCGGTTCGGACATCTTCTGGAAGAGTTCGTAGGTGGCGCCGCAGGCGTCGCAGCGATACTCGTAGGTCGGCACTCTCGCTCCTGTCGCCTCGCTCGGAAGAGTCAGTCTAGCACAGCGACAGGCTCGGGCCGCCGGGCGACGGGCGTGGTCGGAGCGCCGTCGGATCAAGGCCGGCGAGCGGCGGGGTCGGCCACGCTTCAGAGGGCGAAGGGTGGGAGGTGACCGGCCACCACGAGCTCGGGCGCGAAGGCGCGGATGCGGCGCCAGGCGGCGAGCAGGGCGACCGCCTCCTCCCCCTCCCCCGGGTGCATGGCGAGGAACGGCTCCTTCTGCGGCCCGACGGTGTCGCCGCAGCACACGATGACGCCGCCCGCGGTGCGGCAGCAGAGAGCGATCGAACCGGGTGTGTGTGCCGGGGTGAGGGCCCAGCGCAGACCCGGGGCGAGCACGCCCTCCTCCCCGTCGAGGAGCTGCAGCCGATGCTGCTCGAGCACGCCGCTGACGGCCGCCCAGTGACGGCCGCCGGGCTCGAGCCCGTGCAGCACCACGGGCAGGTCGAGCGGGAAGTCGACGAGCGCGTCGGCGTGGTCGTCGTGGGCGTGGGTCAGGACGACCATGTCGAGGTCGGCCGGCCCGAGCCCGCGCGCCGCCAGCGCGCCGAGGACCGGCTCGTTCTGCAGTTGCAGCCCGGGGTCGACGAGGACCGTGCGCGGGCCGCGCAGCAGGATCGTGTTGGGGAAGGTGGTCATGCCGACCACCGGCCGTTCGCGGCGCAGCCGCGCGTAGGCGGCGGACGCCTCGGGCGAGCGGTGCTCCGGCAGCACCTCGACGCGCTCGCCCTCGACGCTGAAGACGAAGCGCGCGGTCGGGATCAGCAGGTCGAGCTCGTAGAGCTCGCCGCCCGGCGCCTGGCTCGCCACGGCCCCTCCTCCCCGGTCAGACCTCCGGCGACGCGGCGCCCGCGCCCCCGATCTCGTCCTCGTCGCGCGCGTAGATGAGGTCGACCTTCTCGAGGTTGAGCACGACGAACGGCGCCGTGTCGATGATCTCGAGCCGGTCGCGGCTGTAGATGCGCACGTCGGCGAGGGTCATCTTGGTGTCGGAGAAGGCACGGATGTAGTCCGAGGCGCGCCGCGACGAGGCCCGCTGGCCGATGCCGAAGTGAGCCGTGCCCACGACCTTGAACTCGCCGGTGTAGGCGACCACCTCGAAGGCCTTGAGGTCGAGCTGGAGCTTGACGTCCGAGCGGTCGTTCTCGCCTTGCGGGGTCACGCGTCCTCCTTCGGGTCTGGTGGGCCGGAAGGGGCCGCCGGGGCCCCGGTCGCATCGTCGCCGGCCGCGGCCACGTCGTCGCCTGCCGCGGCCGTGTCGCGGCCGACGACCGCCACGGTCGCGGCCGGGTCGGGTGCGGAGCACGGCGTGCCGGCGAAGGCGCCGCTCGCCGCGCCGCGCGCCCGCAGGCGCGACAGCGCCGCGCGGCGCGAACCCGCGACGCGCGGCGCGACCAGGAGGCTGAGCCCTGCGCTCACGAGCCCACCGACGAAGAGCCTGCGTCCCTTCCTCATAGCGGCTCGACTATAGCACGGGCGCCCGGCGGGCCTGCCGGCCCGCCGGGCGCCCGCCGCCGCTTCTCCGTGAGCCGCCGAGCGGCGCCGGACGGCCGCGGCGCGGACTCCCGTGCCGCGCCGGGCCTTACTCCCCGGCGGCGAAGACGACGCGCCCGTCGTCGACCGTCGCGCGGATCGTGTCGCCCTCCTTGAACTGGGCGCTCAGAAGGCGGCTCGAGAGGGGGTTCTCGACCAGGCGCTGGATCGCGCGCTTGAGCGGCCGCGCCCCGAACAGCGTGTCGTAGCCCTGCGCGGCGATGAGGTCCTCGGCCTCGGGGGCGACCTCGAGGGTCATGCCCTGCGCCTCGACGAGGCGCCGCACGCGGTCGAGCAGGAGCTCGACGATGCGGCGCAGCTCCTCGCGTGACAGCGAGTGGAAGACGATGATCTCGTCGACCCGGTTGAGGAACTCGGGCCTGAAGACCTGCTTCAGCGCCTCCATGAGCTGCGTCTCGACCTCCTCGTAGCGGCGCTCCATCTCGTCGCCCGCCGGGATCAGCCCGGCGCCGACGTTGCTGGTCATGATCACGACCGTGTTCTTGAAGTCCACGGTGCGGCCCTTGTTGTCGGTGAGGCGCCCGTCGTCGAGGATCTGCAGCAGCATGTTGAAGACGTCGGGGTGCGCCTTCTCGATCTCGTCGAGGAGCACGACCGAGTACGGCCGGCGGCGCACCGCTTCGGTGAGCTGGCCGCCCTCCTCGTAGCCCACGTAGCCGGGCGGAGCGCCGACGAGGCGCGAGACGCTGTGGCGCTCCATGTACTCGCTCATGTCGAGACGCACCATCGCGTCCTCGTCGTCGAAGAGGAACTCGGCGAGCGCCCGGGCGAGCTCGGTCTTGCCCACGCCGGTCGGGCCGAGGAAGATGAACGAACCGATCGGCCGCTTGGGGTCCTTGAGGCCGGCGCGGGCGCGCCGCACCGCCTCGGAGACGGCGACGACGGCGCGGTCCTGGCCGACGACGCGCCGGTGCAGGTGCTCCTCCATGGCGAGCAGCTTGTCGACCTCGGCCTGCTGCATGCGCTGCACGGGGATGCCCGTCCAGCCGCTGACGATCTCGGCGATCTCCTCGGCGCCGACACTGGCCTCGGCGATGCCCTTGTCGGCGAGCCACGCGTCCTTGGCCTGGACGAACGTCTTCTGGATGCGGTCGGCCTGGTCGCGCAGCTGGGCGGCGCGCTCGTAGTCCTGCGCCTGCACGGCGGCCGCCCCCTCGCGCGCGAGCTCGTTGAGCTTGAGCTCCATCTCGCGCAGGTCGGGCGGCAGCATCGTCGTCTCGATGCGCATCTTGCTCGCCGCCTCGTCGAGCAGGTCGATCGCCTTGTCGGGCAGGAAGCGGTCGCCGATGTAGCGGTCGGCCAGCGTCGCCGCGGCGACCAGGGCCTCGTCGCTGATCTGCACCTTGTGGTGGGCCTCGTACTTGTCGCGCAGGCCCTCGAGGATCGCGACCGTGTCATCGACCGACGGCTCGCTGACGAGGATCGGCTGGAAGCGGCGCTCGAGGGCGGCGTCCTTCTCGATGTGCTGGCGGTACTCGTCGAGCGTGGTCGCACCCACGGCCTGCAGCTCGCCGCGCGCCAGCATCGGCTTCATCATGTTGGAAGCGTCGACAGAACCCTCGGCGGCGCCCGCCCCGACCACGGTGTGGAGCTCGTCGATGAAGAGCACGACGTCGCGCGAGCGCAGGATCTCGTCGAGCACGCCCTTGAGGCGCTCCTCGAACTCGCCGCGGTACTTGGCCCCGGCGATCATGGCGCCGAGGTCGAGGGCCAGCACGCGCTTGCCGCGCAGCGACTCGGGCACGTCGGCGGCGACGATCTTCTGGGCGAGGCCCTCGACGATCGCCGTCTTGCCCACGCCGGGCTCGCCGATCAGGACGGGGTTGTTCTTGGTGCGCCGGCTGAGCACCTGGATGACGCGCTTGATCTCGGCGTCCCTGCCGATCACGGGGTCGAGTCGGCCGTCGCGGGCGAGCGCCGTGAGGTCACGCGTGTACTGCGCCAGCATGCTCTGGCCCTGGGCCTGCTCGTCGTAGTCGACCCCGGACGAGCGCAACTGGTTCAGCGCCCGCAGCAGGCCGTCCTCCGTGACTCCGACCTCGTGGAGGACGGCGGCGCCCGCGCCCTCGCCCTCGAGGAGCACGCCGAGGAGCAGGTGCTCGGTGCCGACGAAGGCGTCGCCGAGCTCCTGGGCCTTCTGCGCGGCGATGTCGAGGGCGGCCTTGGCGCGCGGCGTGAGATAGAGCTGCTCCGCCGGGGCGCCGTGGGCCCCCGAGGTCTGGGCGAACTGACCGGCGCGTGCCATGGCAGCGCCCTTGTCGATGCTCATCAGCCCGAAGAGCTGGTCGACCACGCCCCCGGGCAGGCTGAGCACGCCGAGCAGCAGGTGCTCGGTGCCCAGCTGGCTGCCGCCGCCGCGGCGCACGATGCCCTGCGCCGTCTCCAGCGCCTCGCGGGCCCGCTCTGAGAACTTGTTGACGTCCATCACACTCTCTCGATCGTCTTCACTTGTCTTCGCTCGGGCACGGCTGCCTCACGCATCACGGCCGCGTACCGGCACTTCGTCGCGCCGCCGCCGCTCGCGGTCCCGCGCCTCGCGCTCACCAGCGCCGCCGGCGGCGCCCGAGCGGCACGACGGCCGCCGGCCGCACGGGGACGAGCCCGACCGAAGGCGAGACTTCGCGGCGCAGGTCGCGCTCCATCTGGGCCGCGGCCCGCGCGAGGTTGTCGCGCAGCCGCTCGAGCTCGTGCTGCATCGCCGCCATCTGCTCCTCCATGGCGAGCACCCGCTGCACGCCGGCCAGGTTGAGACCGGTCTGGCCGAGCTCCTGGATGCGGCGCAGGCGCTCGACGTCGGCCGGCGAGTAGCGGCGCGCGTTCTTGGCCGAACGCTGCGGGTGCAGCAGGCCGCGACGCTCGTACATGCGCAGCGTCTGCGGGTGCATGCCGGCGAGCTCGGCCGCGACCGAGATCACGAACACCGGCCGTTCACGCTCGTCGGAGACCATCTCCACCGCCCGCCCTCGTCACGACTCAGCCGAAGGCCGCCGCTCGCGGGTCGGGCAACGCCTTGCCCAACCGCTCGAGCAGCTCCTTCTGCTCCTTGTTCACCTTGTCGGGCACGGCGATGCGCACCCGTGCCAGCAGGTCGCCGCGGCCGCCGCCCTTGAGCTTGGGGGCGCCCTTGCCGCGCAGGCGCAGGGTGCGCCCGTCGCGGCTGCCCGCGGGGACCTTGAGCGAGACGTGCCCGCCGCCCGGCGTCGGGATACGGACGCGGGCGCCGAGGGCCGCCTCGCTCAGGGTCACGGGCACCTCGAGCACGAGGTCGTCGCCGCGGCGCTCGAAGAGGTCGTCGGGCTCGACGTGCACGACGACGTAGAGGTCGCCCGTCGGCCCGCCGCGCTGCCCCGCCTCACCCTTGCCCTTGATACGGATGCGGGTGCCGTCCTTGACGCCCGCCGGCACCTTGACGCTGTAGCGCCGCGTGCGCCGGCGGACACCGCTGCCCTGGCACGTGGCGCAGGGCTTCTCGACGATCGTGCCCGCCCCGCGGCAGCGGGGGCAGGGCTGCGACAGGGCGAAGGGGCCCTGGTTCTGGGCGACGACGCCGCGCCCCTCGCAGTCGGGGCAGATCTTCGGCGTCGTGCCCGGCGCGGCGCCCGTGCCGTGGCAGGTGTCGCACGTGTCGGGCTTGTCGACCGGCACGCGCACGGTGGCGCCCTCGAGCGAGTCGTCGAACGACACCGTGACGTCGGCCTGCAGGTCGGCGCCGCGCTCGGCCGCGGGCCTGCGGCGGCGGCCGCCGCGGCCCGTCGTCGCGGCGCCGAACAGGCTCGACAGGATGTCGCCCATGTCGCCGAACTCGAAGGTCGCGCCGCCCTGACCCTGCTGCTGCTGCCACTGCTGGAAGATGCGCGGGTCGAAGCCCTGACCCCCGGCGCCGGGCCGGAACCCGCCGGCGCCGGGCCCGAAGGCCCCGAGGCGGCTGTACTCGTCGTACTGCTTGCGCTTCTCGGGGTCGGAGAGCGTCTCGTAGGCCTGGTTGACCTCCTTGAAGCGCTCCTCACATGCGGGGTCGCCCTGGTTGCGGTCGGGGTGGCACTCGCGGGCCTTCTTGCGGAAGGCCTTCTTGATCTCGTCCTGCGACGCCGTCTTGGGCACGCCGAGTGTCTGGTAGAAGTCGGCCATGCCTCACCTGACGACGATGACCTTGGCCGGCCGCAGCAGGCGGCCGTGCAGCAGGTAGCCGCGCTCCATGACCTGGAGCACGGCGCCCTCGTCGTGATCGTCGGAGGGCTGCGTCATGACCGCCTCGTGGACCTCGGGGTCGAACGGCGCGCCCGGCTCGACCTCGACCGCCGTCAGCCCATGGCCGGCGAGCGTGTTCACGAGCTGCTCGTAGACCAGCGCCACCCCGGCGGCGAGCTGCTCGCCGCCGTGCTCGCGCGTCGCCGCGACGGCGCGCCGCAGGTTGTCGACCACGGGGAGCAGCGATTCGACGACGGTCTCGGCGGCGCTCAGACGCAGGTGCTCCTGATCGCGACGCACGCGCTTGCGGTAGTTGTCGAACTCGGCCTGCAGGCGCTGCAGGTGGTCGAGGTAGTCGTCGCGCTCGGCGAGCGCCCGGGCGAGCGCCTCGCCGGCGCCTTCCGCCGGGGCCCCGGTGTCGGGTGCAGGCCCGGCGCCCGCCGGCGCGGCCTCGTCCGTGGAGCCCGGCGCCGCATCGTCGGCCGTCGCGCCGGCGGCGGCCTCGGCGGCCTCCGCCGCGGCCGTCTCGGCGCCCGCGGTCTCGGCCGCCCGGCGACGCGCCTCGGCCTGCTCTCTCTTGCCGTGGGTCTGGGTCATCGTCCTACTCGGTCCCTTCCGGGGCGCTCGTCCGGGTGCGGCCGGGCCGGCGTGCCGGCCCGGCCGCGACGCGGCACGCCGCGCCGCTCACCCGCGACGGTGCGCGCTCACTTCTCGTCGCTCTTCTTCGCCTCTACGGTCTTGCGCGCCTGGACCTCGATGCGCTTGGGCCTCTCCTGCTCGGCCTTCGGCACGGTCACCGTGAGGATGCCGTCGTCGTAGGCCGCGTCGATCTGGTCGGCCTTGACGCCCTGCGGCAGCGCAAGGCTGCGCTGGAACGAGCCGAAGCGGCGCTCGACGCGGTAGTAGCGCTCCTCGTCGACCTTCTCCTCGAACTTGCGCTCGCCCTTGATCGTGAGCACGTTGTCCTCGACCTCGATCTCGATCTCGGCCGGGTCCATGCCGGCGAGCTCGGCCTTGAGCACGACCGCGTCCTTCGTGTCGAACACGTCGACCGCGGGCAGCCAGCTCTCCTGCCTCCCTCCGACGGCCTCGAAGAGCCTGTCGAAGCGGTTCTGCAGTTGCGTCATCTCCCGGAACGGGTCCCACCTGATGATGGCCATCGTCTGCACCTCCGTCTCTCGAATGGAACGTGACGGGCCGGGCCGATGGCGTGACCCGGACCCTTGCCTGCTGGGCCGATGGGCCCAGATCACTGCTCGTCGTCGATCACCTCGTAGTCGCCCTCTTCGACGTGCTCGTCGCCGCCGGCCTCGCCCTGCGAGCCCGTACCGTCGTCGCTCGCCTGCTGCTGCTGGGCCTGCTGGTACACGGCCTCGGCGAGCTTGTGCGACGCCTGCATGAGGGCCTCGGTCTTGGCCTGGATCTCGCCCAGGTCGTCGCCGTTGAGCGCCTCGCGCAGCTCGGCGCCCGCCTTCTCGATCTCTTCGCGTGTGGGCGCGTCGACACGGTCGCCCATGTCCTTGAGCGACTTCTCGGTCGAGTAGATGAGGTTCTCGGCGTTGTTGCGCGTCTCGGCGAGCTCGCGCGCCGTGCGGTCCTCGTCGGCGTGCGACTCGGCGTCCTTCATCATGCGCTCGATGTCCTTCTCGTCGAGGCCGCTCGAGGCGGTGATCGTGATCTTCTGCTCGTTGCCGGTGCCGAGGTCCTTGGCGCGCACGTGGACGATGCCGTTGGCGTCGATGTCGAAGGTGACCTCGACCTGCGGGATGCCGCGCGGCGCCGGCGGGATGCCGATGAGCTGGAACTTGCCGAGGGTCTTGTTGTCGCGTGCCATCGGGCGCTCGCCCTGGAGCACGTGGATCTCGACGCTGGTCTGGTTGTCGTCGGCGGTCGAGAAGATCTCGCTCTTCTTGGTCGGGATCGTCGTGTTGCGCTCGATGAGGCGCGTGAACACGTTGCCCTTGGTCTCGATGCCGAGCGAGAGCGGGGTCACGTCGAGGAGCAGGACGTCCTTGACCTCGCCGGCGAGGACCCCGCCCTGGATCGAAGCGCCGACGGCCACGACCTCGTCGGGGTTGACGCCGCGGTGCGGCTCCTTGCCGATCAGCTCCTTGACCTTCTCCTGCACGGCCGGCATGCGGGTCATGCCGCCGACGAGGATGACGTGGTCGATCTTCTCCTTGCCCAGGCCGGCGTCCTTGATGGCGGCGTTGACCGGGGCCACGACGCGCTCGAGCAGGGCCCGCGTGAGCTCCTCGAACTTGGCCCGCGTGAGCGTCAGGTCGAGGTGCTTGGGCCCGTTCTCGTCGGCGGTGATGAAGGGCAGGTTGATGTTGCTCGACTGCGTGGTCGAGAGCTCGATCTTGGCCTTCTCGGCGGCCTCGTAGAGGCGCTGCAGGGCCATCTTGTCCTTGCTCAGGTCGATGCCCTGGCTCTGCTTGAACTCGGCGACCATCCAGTCGACGACCGCCTTGTCCCAGTTGTCGCCGCCGAGGTGGGTGTCGCCGTTGGTCGACTTGACCTCGAAGACACCCTCGCCGATGTCGAGGATCGACACGTCGAAGGTGCCGCCGCCGAGGTCGAAGACGAGGATCGTCTGGTCGTGCTCCTTGTCGAGACCGTAGGCGAGCGCCGCCGCGGTGGGCTCGTTGATGATGCGCTTGACCTCGAAGCCGGCGATGCGGCCGGCGTCCTTGGTGGCCTGCCGCTGCGCGTCGTTGAAGTAGGCCGGCACGGTGATGACCGCGTCGCTGACCTTCTCGCCCAGGTAGTCCTCGGCGTCGCGCTTGAGCTTCTGCAGGATCATGGCCGAGATCTCGGGCGGCGAGTAGGACTTGCCGCCGATGTCGACCGAGGCGTCGCCGTTGTCGGCGGCCTTGACGTGGTACGGCACGATCGTCATCTCCTCGGCGACGTCGCCGTACTTGCGCCCCATGAAGCGCTTGATGGAGAACACGGTGTTCTCCGGGTTGGTGACCGCCTGACGCCGGGCGACGCTGCCGACCAGACGCTCGCCGCTCTTCGAGAAGGCGACGACCGACGGGGTCGTGCGGCCGCCCTCCGAGTTCGGGATGACGGTCGGCTCGCCGCCCTCGAGGACGGCCATCGCGCTGTTGGTCGTCCCCAGGTCGATGCCGATGACCTTGCCCATGCAGACTCCTCCTTGCGTGCGGGCACGTCACTGCCGTGCCACGATACGACGCTGTTCAAAAGTTGAGTCGAAGTATATCAACTTTATGGCCAAGCTGTCTATCATCTAAACGTCGGTCCGGAGGTGTGCGGGACCGCCGGGGAGCGCCGGGGGGAGAGCGGGCGACCGCCGTGGACGACAGACGGGCGGACACCGGGGATCCCGGGCCGGCAGGCGGTCGTGACAACAGGCCGGCCGCGGGCCGTCGACGCCGCACCGGCGGATACCGCCGGGCGTGCGGACGGCCCGAAGGCAGCACTATCTTGCCGAATCGGCTGCCGAAACCACCAATTCGCTGCCGAACCCTACACAGCGGCGTCGGCGCCATGTAGCATGTAGACTCCACTTCGCGTGACGCGCGCGGGCGTGAGAGGGTACCGCCATGTCCCCGCGTCGCTGCTCAACGCCGTCGAACGCTCGACTTTGGGCAACGGAGGAAGGTGATAACCGCTCTATCCAGCGCCGTTGACTCGCAGAACGAGGACCCGTGACGCACCGGGGGCGCGGCCGAGCGCCGCCCCTGCGGAGGCGCCCAAGCCCCGTCGTCGAGCCCGCCCTTCGCGGACGTCGACGCGGGTGCCCGACAAGGAGTGGACGAAGAATGGCAGAGTGCGTACCGAACCGTAAGCGCATCGCGGAGCTGATGGAGAAGGAGGAGAAGCGCCTCGAGGCGGCGACCCCCAAGTCCTTCGAGCTCTACCAGCGCGCCATCAAGCACATGCCGATGGGCGTCGCCTCGACGTACCAGGCCCGCGACCCCTACCCGGTGTACTTCACCCACGGCAAGGGCCCGCACATCTGGACCGTCGAGGGCCAGGAGACTCGCCGACTTCCACAACGGCTTCGGCTGCATGGTGCAGGGCCATGCGCATCCCGTCATCGTCGAGGCCATCCAGAAGCGCGCCACGCTGGGCACGCAGTTCGCCCTGCCGACCGAAGACTCCATCATCATGGCCGAGCACCTCGCCGGCGCCTTCACGCTCCCCCAGTGGCGCTTCGTCAACTCGGGCTCCGAGGCCACGATGGACGCCATCCGCGTCGCCCGCGCCTTCACCGGTCGTGAGCCCATCGTCAAGATGTTCGGCTCGTACCACGGCCATCACGACTACGTGATGGTGAGCATCGGCGCTCTCGACTACGGCAAGATCGGCCCGCGCGACAACTACTGCGTCGCTCTCGTACGGCGCCGGCATCCCGCAGAGCTCGATCGACCTCACCGTCGCGGTCCCGTTCAACGACCTCGAGAACATGACCAAGCGCATCGAGCGCATGGTCGACGAGGGCAACCCGCCGGCCTGCGTCATCATGGAAGCCGCGATGATGAACCTCGGCGTCGTGCTGCCCGAGCCGGGCTTCCTCGAGGGTGTCCGAGAGCTCACCAGGAAGCACGGCATCGTCCTGATCTTCGACGACGTCAAGGTCGGTATCTGCACCGCCCGCGGCGGCTCGGTCGAGCGCTTCGGCGTCGTGCCCGACATGGTCACGCTCGGCAAGGCCCTCGCCGGCGGCACGCCGGCCGGCGCCATCGGCGGCAGCGACGAGGTCATGGCGATGGTGAACGACGGCACCGTCTTCCAGGTCGGTACCTACTCGGGCAACCCGCTCGCCATGGCAGCCGCCCGCGCCAGCTTCGAGCAGGTCATGACGGACGACGCCTACAAGCACCTCAACCACCTGAACGACAAGATCATCGCCGGGTGCGACGCGGTCTGCAAGAAGTACGACTTCCCCGGCTACACCGTCGGCATCTCGTCCAAGGGCTGCGTCAACTTCGCCCTCGACAAGATCACCGACTACGAGTCGTTCATCCGCACCCAGGACCACGAGCTCGTGGCGCTGGCGTGGCTCTACAACATCAACCGCGGCATCATCATCGCCCCCGGTCGTGAGGAGGAGTGGACGCTCTCCATCACGCACACCGACGAGGACATCGACCGCTACATCGCGGCGTTCGAGGACCTCGTGCGCGACGTCACGGCCTGACGGCGACGGGACGACGGATCTCCGCGGCCACGAGGTCGCGGGCTTGACGACGGGGGCGGGGCGACGAGAGTCGCCCCGCCCCCGTCTCGCTCCGGTGACCGGGTGGACGGGCGGCCTGCCCGCGCGCACCGGCGCCGGGCGGCGACGGTACACGCACGCACCGGCGACGGTACCCCCGCTCTCAGTCGGGCGTGAGCACGTCCCAGTCGATCTCGTCGTCCGGCGCCGGCTCGGCGGGGTCGTCGGACGACGCGGCCGGCGAGCCGGCCGCGTCGGCGGGCGCCGCGGCGGAGCCCGCGGAGGCGACCTCGGGTGATGCGGCGGCGGCGGCCTCCGGCGCTGCGGCCGCCGCGGCGGCCTGCGCCGCGGCGACGGTGCGTGCCGTCTCCTCGGCCGCCGGAGTCGCCATGTCGAACAGGGCGCTGACCTCGGCCCAGACGCTGTCGCGATGCGCCCGCAGCTCCTCGTCGGCCTCGGCACGTGTCTGGCGCTCGGCCTTGACCAGCAGCACGCCGGCGTCACAGAGCTTGCCGAGGATCGACACCACGGTGACCTCTTCGAGCCCGCTCGCCGTGGTGATCTCGCGCACCGTGCGGTGCCCGTCGGCCAAGGCGAGCACCAGGAACTCGTCGCGCCCCATGCCGATCGTGCCGGGGGGCAGGGTCTCGTAGTCGGTGTTCGTGAAGACCACCGTGTCGGCCTGGCCCAGAACCTCGACCGCCAGGCAGTAGTCGCCGGCGACCGACGAGATGTCGATGAGCACCGCCTGCGTGTCGATGGTCAGGTAGTCGACCGGTTTGGGGTCGGGGTCGGCGGCGAAGACGAAGGCGCCCGAGAGTTCGGTGCGCGCCGCGACCAGGGTGTTGGCGAGTTGCCGCGAGAGCACCTCGCGCAGGTCGCGCTCGTGCAGGGCGCCGTGGTCGACGAGGATCGTGCCCACGGGGCGAGGGTGCCGCTCCTGCTCGCGCAGGGCCTCGTCCAGCTGTGTCTCGTTGACGAGAGCGCGACGCAGCAGCAGGCTGCCGAGCACGGTGTCGGTGGCCACCCTGGTGGAGTCGCGTGTCTCGCCGATGCGACCGGTGGCGAAGCGGACGTCGATGAGGCGGCCGGGACACTCGAGATGCAGGGTGCCCGTGTGGCGGGCCGTGCCCAGCATCTGAAGAAGCTCGACGATGCTGAAGCTCTCCAGGGTCCCCTGCATGACAGGCGCAAGTGTATACTCGGGCCCCATGCTGGTCGACCTCCACACGCACACCTACCCGGGGTCGACCTGCTCTGCCATCACCTACCGCGAGTACGTCAACTGGTGCGTGGACGCGGGCGTCGAGGCCGTCGCGCTCACGAACCACGGCGACGTCGACGACGCCCGCAAGCTCGGGCCGGCCCTCGCTGCCGAGGGCGTCCTGCTCCTCCACGGCGTCGAGATCTCGACCCTCTTCGGCGACTTCGTCGTCTTCTCGCCCGACCTCGACTACCTGGCGACGTTGCGCGACCTGCAGGACGCCCTGCGGCCCGGGGAGGTGCCCGGCCACGCCGCCCTCGTCTGGGTGCACCCCGCGGCCGGCGGCGGACGGAGCGGCTCCGCCTACTACCCCGGGCTCGAGCGCTCGGTGGCGGCCACGATCGAGGGCGTCGAGGTCTTCAACGGCAACTGGCTCGCCGAGCGGTACGTGTCTCAGGCGCAGACCATCGCCCGCGACCTCGGGCTCGCACAGACAGGCGGCAGCGACGCGCACCGGGTCGAGGCCCTCGGCCGCTGCGCCACGCTGCTGCCCGACCCGGTGCGCTCGACGGCCGACGTGGTCGCGGCGCTGAAGGCGCGCACCACCGTCCCCCACCGCACCGACGTCGAGCGCCGGCGCAAACGCTTCGGCCTCTTCTAGGGGAGGGCAGCATGCAGAGCTTCGAGCTCAAGACCCCAGGCCGCGCCGCGTTCGTCGACGTGACGGCGCAGGTCGCGGCCGCCGCCCGCGAGTCGGCAGTCGCAGAGGGAGTGGTCGTCGTCTCCGTCCCGCATACCACGGCCGGCGTCACCATCAACGAGAACGCCGACCCCTCGGTGCGCGTCGACCTGCTCATGGCGCTGGAGCGCCTGGTGCCGGCGACGCTGCCCTTCACCCACGCCGAGGGCAACGCCGACGCCCACGTCAAGGCGAGCCTCATGGGCGGCAGCGTGCAGGTGCCGCTCGTCGGAGGCCGCCTCAAGTTAGGCACCTGGCAGGGTGTGTACTTCTGCGAGTTCGACGGCCCCCGGCGGCGGCGCGTCGACGTGGTCGTGCTGCCGGCCTGACGCGGCCGGCCGCAGGGCCCGCCCGCCGGGCGACGCCGCTCGGGCGGTGCGGGGGCGGCGCGCCGCGCCGCCCCCGCACCGCCCGAGCGCCCCGCACCGCCCGAGCCCCCCGCGCGCGACCGCCTCAGCGCGTCAGCGCCCGAGCGCGCGCTCGATGTGGCGCCGCAACGGGTCGAAGTCGAGGCGCCCGCCGCCCTTCTTGAGGAGCAACTGCCCGGCGCGGAAGTGCTGGCCGAAGGCCCACAGCTCCTTGAGCCACTCCGCCGCCGCGGCGCTCTGGAACCACGCGAGCGTGAAGCGGTCCTGCAGGATCATGCGAAAGGCGCCCTCGAGCATCCACGCCTGGAGGTAGCTGGCCACGTAGAGGCCGGGATCGACGTCGACGAGGTAGCTCTCGGCCGGCACCTCGACCATCAGCGCGTCGCTGAGCCGCCGGCTGTAGCGCTGCGCCATGCCGGCGATGTCGTCGCTCGCGTGCAGCTCGGTCTCGTAGGCGACCTTGGCGGCGTAGCGCCGGATGAGGAACAGCTCGGCCACGTTGGCGAAGAACAGGTAGTCGTCGGCCTCGTCGTAGCCGAGCAGCTCGGCCAGCCAGCGCCGGTTGAACGACAGGTGGTCGAAGAGGAAGGCGAAGCCCTCGGTGACCGCGTTGTCGCCCAGGTGGCGGTACTCGAAGGGCAGACCGGGATCGGTGTGAGCGAAGTGCTCGGTGTGGCCGCCCTCGTGCAGCAGCGCCGAGTAGTCGTCGGCGCCCCCCTGGGGCAGGACGCAGAGGTAGATCTCGCCGGGCACGCGCACCGGAGCGCAGAACGCGCGCGGTGTCTTGAGCTCGCGGACCGCCGTGTCGAGGTGCACGTTGGACTGGGCGCCCAGGTCGATGCCGAGACCGGCAAGCGTACGCTCCAAGGTGGGCAGCAGGCGGTCGGCGGCAAAGACGTCGTCGTAGCCGGGCGCCCGGAAGAGGTAGGCCAGGTCGGAGAACCACAGGTCTTCGAGCGCGATGCCGAGCTTGTCGCGGACGAGACGCTCCATCACGCGGCGATAGAGGCCGGCGGTGTCCTGCAGGAAGCGCTCGGCCTGGGCGCGCAGGAGGAGGTGGTCGAGCCCCCGGATCTCGGTGTACAGCGCCAGGTAGTGCGGGTACCCGAGGTCGCGGGCGAGCCCGTGGGCCTGCCCCCACTGCTGGAGGAGCAGCGGGTCGAGGTGCGCGGTGGTGGCCTCGAGGCGCGCCTGCTGGATGCGGGCCCGACGCTCGCGGTCGGCCTCGTTGGCCTGGACGACGCTGGAGACGCGCAGGCCGATCTGCTCGCCGTCGACCTCGATCGTGGTGCGGCTCTCGGTGTTGGCCACCTCGTCGCTCAGGTGGCGGGTGGCGGCACCGAGGTACCCCTCGGTCGTGAACGCGATGAGGTAGGCCAGCTGCCGCTTGGGGTCGTCGGTGACCGTCGGGTAGCGCTCGTTGAGCTCGGTCACCGCGGCGCGCGTGAAGAGCTCCGGGTAGCGCTCGTAGACGGCGGCGGTGTCGCAGGTCTCCTTCTGGCCGGAGAAGTGGAGGTAGGCCTCCTTCTCGAGTTCGGCCGAGAACTCCTCGGCTCGTCGCCGGTACTCGTCGAGATCGAGGGTATGCACCCGTACTCCTTGGTCGCGTGGGCAGCGCCGGCGCCGTGACGCCGCCGGGACTCTATCAGACGGCCCGCGGCCGGCGCCCGCGCCTCGGGCCACCTCGAGGTGGACAATCGCCGGCGACCGGTCGGTCGCCGCGCTCCGGGGGCCGGGGTACACTCGCCCGATGCCCCCCAAGCCCGGCGACATGCTCGACCTCGACGTCACCACGCTCGCCTACGGCGGGCGCGGCGTCGCCCGCGTCGACGACTTCGTGGTCTTCGTCCGCGGCGCCCTGCCCGGCGACCGGGTGCGCGCCCGCGTGACCAAGCGCAAGCGACGCCACGCCGAGGCGCGCGCCGTCGAGCTGCTGCGCCCCTCGCCCGAGCGCGTCGCCCCGCGCTGCCGACACGCCGGCGACTGCGGCGGCTGCGAGTGGCAGTCGCTGGCCTACGAGCGCCAGCTCGAGGCCAAGCAGTCGCAGGTCGTCGAGGCCCTCGCCCACCTTGGAGGTCTCGACGACTACGAGCTCCAGCCGATCATCGGCATGCAGCAGCCGTGGCGCTACCGCAACAAGATGGAGTTCTCGTTCGGGGCGGACGAAGGCCGACTCGTGCTCGGCCTGCACCGCAAGGGCTCGTGGCGCGAGATCGTCGAGATCGAGGACTGCCTCCTCGCCTCGGAGCGCATGAACGCCGCCCGGGCCGCGGTGGCCGCGGCCGCGCGCGAGCTCGGTCTCACGGCCTACGACCGTGGTCGCGGCGGCGGTGCGCCTCCGCGGCCGGACGCCGCCGACGCCTCCTCAGACGGCGGCGCCGGCGGCAGCGCCTGCGACCCCGAGTCAGGCACCCCGCCCGAGCGTCGCCGGCGACACCGCCGACGCCGGTCTCCTGCGCCACCTCGTCATCCGCGAAGGGCGCGCCAGCGGCGACCTGCTCCTGAACCTGTACGTCAGTCGCCGCTTCCCTGAGGAGCCAGCCCTGGTCGAAGCCGTCATGGCGCGCTGCCCCGTGACGTCGTTCGCCGTGACGGTCAACGCGAGCCCGGCCGACGCCGCCGTCGGCGACGGCCCCCACATGCTCGCCGGGCCGCCCTCACTTCCGCGAGCGGCTGGCGGGCGTCGACCTGCGCGTCCCGGCGACGGCCTTCCTGCAGACCAACACGGCGATGACCGACCTGCTCTACGAGACGGCGGCCGGCTTCGCCGGTCTCTCGTCGGGAGCGCTGGCGGTCGACCTCTACTGCGGCATCGGCTCCTTCTCGCTGCGCCTCGCCCGCGACGCCGCGCAGGTCACCGGCCTCGAGCTGCAGCCCGAGGCGGTCGAGGCGGCGGGCGTGAACGCCGAGTTGAACGGGGCGGCGCACGTCGCCTTCTTCGCCGGCGACGTGCGCCGCCTGCTCAAGGACCCCTCGGCCGTCGACCTCGACTCGAGCGCAGCGCGGCCCGACGTGGTGAGCGTCGACCCGCCGCGCGCCGGGCTCGCGCGCAAGGCGCTGCAGCGCGCGGCGGCGCTGGGGGCGGCGCGCTTCGTCTACATCTCCTGCAACCCCACGACGCTGGCCGGCAACGCCCGCGAGCTGGGCGACCTCGGCTACCGGCTGACACGCGTGCGGACGGTCGACATGTTCCCGCACACGCACCACGTGGAGACGGTCGCGCTCTTCGTCCTCGACGAGAGCTGAGCCGCAGCGGCCGCCCGGAGACGGGCCGCCGCCGCTAGAGACCCTGAGGCGTCCCGGGCCGGCGTCCCGCCCCTCAGCCGCGCCCACAGCAGGTCGGCGTTGACCAGGAGCACCGCGGCCGAGAGCAGGGGGAGCGCCGGCACGGCCGTCAGCCAGAAGCCGGCGGCGATGCTCAGCGCGAACGAGACCGTCATGGCGACCGCCGTCCACCCCGCGCGCAGACCGAAACGCCGCGCCGCGCCCAGGTAGAGGGCGAAGAAGATGAAGTCGGCCACCCCCAGCGCGGTGTAGGCCTCGTCGGGCCGGTAGCCCGGCCAGGCGAGCGCGACCGTGAAGGCGCCGATGACGCGCGGCCCCTGGGCGATCAGCACCTTGGTCGGGCCGAAGTAGACGCTGAGGACGTCGGTCACGGTCACCACCGCGGCGATGAGCACCACCCAGCTCACGCGCTCGAGCGCCCCGGCGAGCAGGAGCCCCGCGGCGGTGGCGAAGAGCACCTTGCCCACGTTGGCGCCGGGGACCCAGCCGACGAGACTGAAGCCGACCGCGGCGACGAGCCCGGCGCCGAGCAGGACCACGAGCAGCCGACGTGCCCCCAGCAGGGGGGCGAGCTCCCATTGCACGAGGGCGGCGAGGGCGGCGGCGAAGCCCGAGGCGAGCACGGCGGCGAGCGTCGTCTCGACCTCGGGCAGGTAGCGACTCAGCCCGGTGTAGGCGGCGAAGAGCGCCGCGGCGACCCCCGCGCGGAGGAGCGCTGCCGCCGGCTCAGTACGGAGGGATGGCGTCGTACCACTCACCGAGCCGGCGGAAGGCCCGCCAGAACGCGGCCTTGAGCCGCTGCTCGTCGAGGGACGCGTCGATGTCGGTCGTGACGAGGACCTCGGTGCCCGGGGTGAACTCGACGATCTCGCCCGGCTCGCAGACGATCTCTCGAGCCATCGGCACCGCCGCGGCGTTCAGCGCCGCGACCGTCTCCTCGCCCATGGCGACGATGATCTTGGGCTCGACGACCGCGAGCTCGCGGCGCAGGTGCTCGAGGCAACGGCCCTCGGACTGCGCCTCCTGCACGTCGCCGCACTTGACGACGTTGGTGCCGTAGAGCTGGAGCGGGTCGATCTTGAGACGCTGGCAGCTCTTCATCAGCGCCGTGCCGCTGCGGCCGAAGAAGGCGACCCCTTCGTGGCACTCGCTGGGCCGCGCCTGGTACTTGAGCATGAAGATGTCGGCCAGCGGGTGGCCCGAACCGATGACCGGCATCGTGCGCGCGTGACGGCAGCCGCGGCAGCGGAGGATCTCGCCGGTCAGCTCGTTGATCTCCGAGATGGCCCGGGTCAGGTACTTGTCGTAGATCTCGTTCGGCTGTGCCACGGGGTACCTCGACAGGACGGGGTCGTCTGCTTGTTCGCCTCGCCCCGATGAATCCCTCGTGCCGTGCCGCCGATCGCCCGACCGGTGCGCGACGTTATCGTCTTGAGCAGGGGAATCCACCTGCCCGACGCGCCTGCGGCGCGAGGCCGTACCCCCGCGTGCACGGCCGCTCTCGCGGAGCGCCGTCACGCCGCACCGAGGACGACCGCGGCCGCACCGCGAGGAGCCCCCGGGAGCGAGAGCGCCGCCGGGGCGCAGCGCTCTCGCGCTGCGCCCCGGCGGATGCGGCCCGGCCCTCGGCCCCGAAGGCCGACGGCGCGGTGCTCAGCCCTGAAGGACGGCGGTCGCCCCGCGGCCCTCGCCGGCGATGAACTCCTCGGTGAGCCGCCGACACTGGTCGTCGGGGTGCTGGACCGGCGGCGACTTCATGAAGTAGGAGCTCGGGCCCTCGAGCGAGCCCGCCGAGGCCGCGGTCGAGGGCGATCTTGGCGCAGCGCACGGCGTCGATCACGATGCCCGCCGAGTTGGGCGAGTCGACGACCTCGAGCTTGAGCTCGATGTTGAGCGCCGAGTCGCCGAAGCTGCGGCCCTCGAGGCGGATGTAGGCCCACTTGCGGTCCTCGAGCCAGGCGACGTGGTCGCTGGGCCCGATGTGGACGTTGTCGGCGCCCATGTCGTAGTCGAGCTGGCTGGTGACGGCGTTGGTCTTGGAGATCTTCTTCGACTCGAGGCGCTCGCGCTCGAGCATGTTGAGGAAGTCGGTGTTGCCGCCGACGTTGAGCTGGCTCGTGCGCTCGAGGCGGACGCCGCGCTCTCTCATCAGCCGGGTGAGCACGCGGTGCACGATGGTGGCCCCGACCTGGCTCTTGATGTCGTCGCCGATGATCGGCACGCCGGCCTCGGAGAAGCGCCGCTGCCAGTAGGGCTCGCGGGCGAGGAACACGGGGATGCAGTTGACCATGGCGCAGCCGGCGGTGAGGATCTGCTCGGCGTACCACTTGGTCGCGTCCTCGCTGCCCACGGGCAGGTAGTTGACGACGACGTCGGCCTGCGTCTCCTTGAGGATGCCGACGATGTCGTCGGTCGGGCCCGGCGCCTTCTCGATGATCTGCGAGAGGTACTTGCCCAGCCCGTCGTGGGTCATGCCGCGCGCGACGGTGACGCCCTTGGCCGGCACGTCACAGAACATCGGCGTGCAGTTGGGCTTGCGTCTTGATCGCCTCGGAGAGGTCCTTGCCGACCTTGTTCTTGTCGATGTCGATGGCGGCCACGAACTCGATGTCGCGGATGTGGTAGCCGCCCACGACGGGGTGCATGAGGCCGGGCACGAAATCGGTCTTCTTGGCGTTCTTGTAGAACTCGACGCCCTGGACGAAGGACGAGGCGCAGTTGCCCACGCCGATGATCGCGACGCGCACTGGATTGGCCAAGGTCGGTCTACCTCCACTGGGATCGGCCGCGTGACCAGCCGGTCAGCTTGGTGCCGAAGACCCGCTCCGTCGGGGCGGTCTGGGCTCAGACGAGTGCGCGAGAGTATATCACAGCGCTCCGAGCGCCCGAGCGGCGAGCGGGGCACCAGCGGGGCGGGCCGCCGCCACGCCCGGAGCGCACGGGGACCGGCGCGCGGGGCTCAGGGAGACCGGTCGCCGGCGACTCGCGACGCGCCGGCGCGAGGGTATCGGCCGGCCGCAGACTCAGCCGGTGCGCGGTGACTCTGCGCCAGCCCGCGCCGCCGTCAGTGCTCGGCGGTGGCCTCCTCGGCCGGAGCGTGCTCGGCGGCGCGCTCCTCGGCGCGGAGAGTGCGCATGACGTGGACGAGGCGACGCACGACGGTGATCGGCGTGAGGACGGCGATCAGGACGATCATGAACGGTAGCAGACCCCACGGCTCGAAGACGAAGCCGATGGTGAGGCCCACGAGCCGCTCGGGGCGCGACATGAAGCCGACCTTGCAGTCGGTGCCGAGCGCCTCAGCGCGCGCCCGCGCGTACGAGACCATCAGCGCCGAGCCCAGGCAGATGAGCACGGCGACCAGCTCCCACAGGCGGTCCTCGCGGGCCATGTAGAAGGCCAGCGCGCCGAAGGTGATGATCTCGGAGACGCGGTCGAGGGTCGAGTCGAGGAAGGCCCCGGACCTGGTCGGACCCGCGACCGGCACGGGCGACGGCGCCGTCGAGGGCGTCGCACACGGAGGCCACGAGGAGGGTGACCGCGGCCCACAGGAAGTGACCGGTGACGATGAACCCGGCCGCGACCACGCTCAGGGCGACTCCCGCACCGGTGAGGACGTCCGGGGTGACACCCCAGCCGGCGAGGATGACGCCGAGCTTGTAGAAGCCGCGCCGGGCGCCGGCGGTGTAGCTGGTCTTGAGGCTGGCCACGGCCGCTCAGCCACCACCCGCCGGGCGGACCGGCGGCGCGGCGCAGGACGGAGCGCGAGCGGGCACGGCGGTCAGCCGCCCTCGCGCTCGCGCACGGCGATGACCGTCTGGAAGGTCGTGGTCGCCGTCGCCCTCATGCGCACGGCGGCGTAGTAGGCCGCCGCGGCCACCAGACCGCCGGCGACGGCGTCGAGGATGAAGTGGTTGCCGCTGATGACGATGCTCGCCAGCACGGCGAAGGGGTAGACGGCGGCCAGCCAGCGCACCCAGCGCGGCCGTGCGAGCATGAAGACGGCGATGGCGACGAAGAGCGCGTAGCCGAAGTGGAGGCTGGGCATGGCGGCGTACGGATTGGCCAGCGGGCTTGGGCCGGCGACGATGGCGTCGGTCCAGTCTCGCAGGTAGGCCATGTCGACGATGCCGGACGAGAAGAGCATGCGCGGCGGCGCCGTGGGCAGCAGGGCGAAGACGCTGACCGCCAGGAGGTTCATCATGACGAACCAGTCACGGAAGAGGTGCCACGTCTCGGCGCGACGCATGTAGAGCCAGATCAGGCAGCCGACGGTGAGCGGCATGTGGGCGTACTGGTAGAAGGCGACCGACCAGGCGACGACGAGGTCGAAACGGCTGGCGGCCGCCTGGAGCCAGGGCTCGATGTAGATGCCGAGGGACTTCTCGGCCTGCAGGACGGCAGAGCCGTTGGCCATGGCGATGTCTTCGCGACCGGTGGCGAGACCGTGGCCGACCTCGTAGAACACCAGGCAGACGAGCATGACGAAGCTCTCGCGCACGTGATGGCGAGGCCCGCCCTGAGGCAGTGTGACCGCGGCGTCGCGCCGCAGGTGCGTGGTGTCGGTCCGCAGCCGCATGGTGGTCGCATCGCCCGGGACACGTGTCGGCCGCACTGACCCGGCCCTCCCGTCCTCGTCACGATACCAGAGCGCTCAGAAGGCCGACAAGTGAGCGTGGAGGCAGGGGCGCTGGTGGGCCGTGAAGGATTCGAACCTTCGACCTTGGGATTAAGAGTCCCCTGCTCTACCAGCTAAGCTAACGGCCCACGAGTCGGCGAGGCGCAATGGTACCAGCCGCGCCTGACGATGCCAAACGGCTCGCGCACGCACCGGGAGTCACGGGCGGGCCCCGCGACGGCCGCCTCGGACCAATGGCGCGCGCGGTCGAACCGGACCACCGGTGCTGCCGGTCGCGTCGGACGCTCGCGACGGACGCCCGCCTCAGGCGCCCGCGGCCAGCTCGCCGGCGACCGTGTAGCCCTCCTCCTCGATCGCCTCTTCGATGGTCGCCAGCTGGACCGCGGCGCGGTCGAACTCGACGGCGACGGTCTTGGCCTCGATTTCGACCTCGACACAAGAGACGCCGGGCAGCCGCCCGACGGCCGTCTCTATGGCCATCTTGCAGTGCGCGCACGAGACGTCGGGCACGCTCAGGACGCTCAGGACGGTACTCTGCGGTTCGGGCATGCTCACTCCCCGGTCTCGCTCTGCACCGGCAGCTCGGCGAGCCGGTAGGTCGCCGTCAGCCCCCCGCCCAGATCGACGGTCACGCTGTCGCTCGCGGCGCTGAGGTCGACGACTCTTCCTTCCCCGCCCGGAGTGGCGATAATCGCGCCTTTTCGTGGAGCGCGCTTCTTGAACGACGTGTAGACGCCGTGCTCGTACTTGAGGCAGCACATGAGGCGGCCGCAGGCGCCCGAGATCTTGGCCGGGTTGAGGGGCAGGTTCTGGTCCTTCGCCATGCGGATCGAGACCGGGTCCTGGTCGCCGGCGAAGGTGCTGCAGCAGAGGCTGCGCCCGCAGGGGCCGTACCCGCCCACGGTGCGCGCTTCGTCGCGGGCGCTGATCTGCTTGAGCTCGACGCGCCGGCCGAGCCGGTCGTTGAGGCGGCGCGCCAGCTCGCGGAAGTCGACGCGCTCCTCGGCGAAGAAGGTGACGTTGAGGCGGCCGCCGTCGAAGGAGCGCGCCGCGCCCACCACCTTCATCGCCAGTCCGAGCTCGCGGGCGAGCTCGCGGCAGGCGACGCGCGCCTCCTGCTCGACGGCGGCCGCCTCGCTCACCGCGGCGAAGTCGTCGGGGCCGGCCTTGCGCACGACGCGCTTGAGGCCGCCCGGAGCCCGCTCGGCGGCGGCCTCGCCGGGGCCGACCACGACGCGCCCGAAATCGAGCCCACGCGAGGTGTCGACGACCACGTGGTCGCCGATCTCGAGCTCGAGCTCGCCGGCGTCGAACTGATAGACCTTGCCGCCGCCCTTGAAGACGACGCTCACTGCTCTCGTCACGCGCCGGTGACCTCCTCGAAGCGGACCATCATCGCCTGCAGGGCCAGCTTCTGGTCGATGTTCAGGTACAGGTCGCCCCGCGTCGCCGCGACGATGCCGAGCAGACGCCGGTAGACCTCGGGAGCGGCGAGGACGCTCTCGTCGAGGCTCGCCCGCCGGTCCACGTTCAAGATGGTAGCAGGTGCGCCGCAGGAGAGCGCGAGCAGGTCGCGCAGCCACGACGCCAGCAGGTCGAGGGCGTCGAGCGCGGCGAGACGGCGGCGGCGCAGCTGCTCGCGCTTCGCCCGCGTCTCGACGGCCTTGATGCGCCGCTCGCGCTCGCGCTTGTCGGAGAACAGCTGCTCGAGCGCGACGACCTCGGCGGCCGCGCGCGCCGCGACCTCCTCACCGCACGGCGGCGCTCTCGGCCTCGAGGAGGGCGATGAACGCCGCCCCCGGCGCCGCGTCTGCCCGTCGCCTCCGGCAGGCCCACCTGACGCCCCCCCGACGAGCCGGGCGGCCTGCACGAGGTACTGCTCGCGGCGGCGCGGCCCGCGGGCGTCGGCCGCCAGCCGCGCCGCCCGGTCGACCGAGCCGCGCGCCAGCCGGGCGAGAGTCGCGGCCTCGTCGCCGGCGACGCCGTGGACGCGCACGAGATGCTCGGCGACGTCGGCCTCGGAGATCGGTGCGAGGTCGATCACCTGACAGCGCGAGACGATCGTCGGTTTGACCCTCTCGATGCGGTCGCTGACGAGTAGGAAGTGGACGTGCGCCGGCGGCTCCTCGAGGCTCTTGAGGAGCTTGTTGGCGGCCTCGTCGTTGAGGCGCTCGCACTCGGGGATCACCCAGACGCGGCGCGTCGCGGTGAACGGCCGCAGGGCCAGGTCGGCGACCAGGGCGCTTGATCTGCTCGATGCGGATCTCCTCGCCCTCGACCTCGATCACGGCCAGGTCGGGGTGCAGGCCGCGGCGGGCGCGTGCGCACTCGTCGCAGGCCCCGCAGCCGCCGCAACGCGACGACCAGGGCGACGCCGAGCTCGCGAGCGAGGTCGAGCTTGCCGAGGCCCTCCTGGCCGGCGAACAGGTACGCGTGGCTCAGGCGGTCCTCGCGGAGGGCGCGCTCGAGCACCCTCTTGACGCGCGCCTGCCCGGCGACGCCCTCAAACACGCCGCGCCTCGAGCAGACGGCCGACGTCGGCCTCGACCTCGGCCGCTACGTCCCCGGGAGGCCGGTCGCCGTCGACCAGGCGGACGCGCGCGGGGTACCGCACCGCGAGCTCGCGGAAGCCGTCGCGTACGCGACGCTGGAAGGCGAGACCCTCCCGCTCGATGCGGTCGGGAGACCCGCCCACCCGGGCGAGCCCCGTCGCGGGATCGACGTCGAGCACGAAGGTGACGTCGGGCAGGACGCCCTGCAGCCCCGGCTCGTTGAGCGCGTACACCACGTCGATGCCGAGGCCGCGGGCGTGGCCCTGATAGGCGAGCGACGAGTCGAGGAAGCGGTCGAGCACCAGCACGCGGCCGGCGGCGAGCGCGGGCGCCACCACCTCGGCGACGAGCTGGGCGCGGGCGGCGGCGTAGAGCAGCGCCTCGGTCCACGGCGCCAGGCCGTCGGGACCGTGCAGAAGCAGGGCGCGGATACGCTCACCGGCCTCGGTGCCCCCCGGCTCGCGGATCACGGCGCCCGGCGCGCCGACCGGACCTGCCGGCAGACCGCGTCGGACGAGGGCCTCGCACAGCAACTCGGCCTGGGTGGTCTTGCCGCAGCCGTCGATGCCTTCGAAGGAGACGAGCAGGCCGGGAAGCGAGGTCACGGATCCTCCTCGAGCGGGCACGGACCGCGACGACCCGGGATCAGCGCGACCCGCGCGAGCGGGCCTTGTACGCAGCCTTGGTGGGGCAGTCCATGTCGAGACAGAGCACCCACGGACGCCCGCGGCCGCCGCCGCTCAGCACTTTGATCTCGGGCCATCCGCACTCGGAGCACGTCTTGCCCGTGGGGATGATAGTGCCCCGCTGCGGGAGCGGGAACGTCTGCCCGCAGCCGCGGCGGCCGTCGGGGCCGGGGGCCTCGCCCTCCTTGCCGATGCAGGCCGCGAAGCGCTTGCCCGTCTTGCCGCGCAACACGCGGAGCTGCCCCCCGCAGTTCTTGCAGACGCCGAGGGTCAGGTCTTCGCGCACGCCGCTGCGGATGTGGTCGCGCACTTCGTCGGCGTGCGCGTCGAGCAGGCGCCAGGCCTCCTCGAGCATGCGCTGGCTGTCGGCGACGACCTCCTCGCGGCGCAGCTCGCCCTCGCTGATCCGGTCCATCTCAGCCTCGAGCTCGCGGGTCATGGCGCTCGAGGAGATGTCGAGGGGCGCCTCCTTCATGGCGACGTCGAAGGCGGCGATGAGGGCCACGCCCAGCTCGGTCGGCTCGACGGGGTTGTCGCGCACGTAGTTGCGGTCGTAGAGGTGCTGGATGATGTCGGCGCGCGTCGCCTTGGTGCCCAGGCCGAGATCCTCCATCTTCTCGATCAGAGGGCCTTGGCCGTAGCGTGAAGGCGGCTGCGTCTCCTTGGCCTCGACCTGCAGCTCGAGGACGGGGAACTCGTCGCCCACCGACACGGCGGGGAGCGGCCGGTCGCGCTTGGCCGCGTAGCGCTCGTAGACCTCGAGGAACCCGGGGCTGGCGACACGGCTGCCGCGGGCGAGGAAGGGCTCGCCGCCGATGCCGACGTCGAGTCGCTGCCCCTCGATCACCGCCGCCGGGAGCAGGGTGGCGAGGAAGCGGCGCACGACGAGGTCGTAGACCTTGGCGGCGTCGCCGCTGAGCTCGCCGCGCGGCGCGTCGACGGGGTAGATCGGCGGGTGGTCGGTGGTGCGCCTCTTGCCGCGCGTGGGCGTGAGGCGCTCCTGCGCGGCGAGCCGCGCGGCGACCGCCGCCACCGGCTTGTACGACGAGAGCTGCCGCAGGCTGCCGGCGAGGTCGAGCGACGGCGGGTACACCGTGTTGTCGGTGCGCGGGTAGCTGATGAGGCCGTCGAGGTAGAGGCTCTCGGCGGCGCGCATGGCGCGCGCCGGCGAGACGCCGACGCCCGAGGCGGCGCTCATCAGGGCGGTCGTGTTGAACGGCGGCGGCGGAGCGACCTGACGCGGCTGAGCCTTGTAGCCGGTGACGACGGCGCGGTCGGCTGCCGCCGCGCGGGCGCGCGCCGCCTCGGCGGCCTCGGCGTCGTCGAAGCGGCCGCTCGTGTGCGCGACCGCGAGCGGCCCCTCGGCGGTGTCGACGACGGCGCCGAGCTCCCAGTAGGGCACGGGCACGAAGGCGCGGCGCTCGAGCTCGCGGTCGACGATGAGCCGCAGCGTCGGTGTCTGCACGCGACCCACCGAGAGGAACTCGCTGCCGTAGCGGTACGAGGCGAGCGACATGAAGCGCGTGAGCACGGCGCCCCAGATGAGGTCGATGTCCTGACGCGAGTGGGCCGCCTCGGCGAGACTGAAGTCGACGGTCGAGGGCTTCGTGAAGGCGGCCGTGACCTCCTCGGCGGTGAGGGCGCTGTAGCGCGCCCTGTGGTGCCGGTCGACGACGGCCGCCGGGAGCATGGCCTTGACCCTCGGGTCGGCGGCGGCCGCGGTCGCCGCGGCGGCCGTCTTCGTGGTGGCCGCCTTGGCGCCGGCGGCCGCCTTGGCGCCGGCGGCGCGGCGGCCGCGGCCGCCCTTGGCGGCGCCGCCGGCCGGATCGGCCGGGTGCCGCAGGAGCGCGTCGCCGCGCAGGATCTCGAGAGCCTCGTGGCCGATGAGCTCGCCCTCGCGGTCGTAGTCGGTGGCGATGATGAGCTCGTCGGCGCCCTTGGCGGCGGCGCGCAGCGCGGCGAGGGTGGACACGGCGCCGCCGTCGACGACCCAGGCGAGGTCGGGGCGGCGGATCATGTCGCCCAGCGTCTTGAGGCTCCAGCGCTTGTAGCTCTGCGGGAAGACGGTCTCCATGACGTGGCCGCGCAGGCCGATGGCCACGGCCTCGCCGCCCAGCCACTCGAAGCGGTACGAGCGCACCTTCTGGCGGCCGCGGCCGTGCTCCGTGACCGCGACGGCGCCGCCGAGGATCTGGGCGATCTTCTTGGCTGCCGAATCCTTCTCAGTGACGATCAGTCTCATGCCTGCTCACTCGTGACGCCGGCGCCGTACGGCGCGGACAGGGGACCACTACCACGCGGGCCGCGGGATGTCGAGGTGGACGGTGCCGTCAGCCGAGGCCGGCGAGCGCGTCGTCCCGTGTGCCGTGGACGGTGAAGACCTGGTCGAGGCCGGTGACCGTCAGGATGCGCTGGACGGGCCGCGTGGCGACGACCAGCGCGACGGTGCCGCCGACGTCGTTGGCCCGCCGCACGCCGCCGATCAGGACGCCCAGCGCGGTGGAGTCGATGAAGGTGACCGCGGAGAGGTCGACCACCATGTCGCGCGCCCCGGAGTCGAAGAGCTCGAGCATGTGCTCCTTGAGCCGCGGCGCGGTGTAGATGTCGACCTCGCCGGTCAGCGTGACCAGCCCGATCGTGTCCTGCAGGCGCGCACTGTCGACACTGAAGGCTGTGCTCATCGAGGCGTTTCCTCGCTCTCGGGGGTGTTGGCGGCGATCCACTCTTTGACGAACTCGGCGTCGGCCGAGTCGGGCTCGAGCTGCAGATAGCGCGTGTAGGCCAGCAGGGCGCGGTCGGTGTCGCCGATGCTGGCGGCGATCTCGCCCATGGCGAGGAAGTACTCGGCCCGCTTCGGCGCGAGGCTGGTGAGCTGGCCGTACACGTTGATGGCCATCTCGTAGTCCTCGAGAGTGAGGTAGACGCTGGCCAGGGTCTCGAGCGTCTCGCGGCGCGCGGCCTTGACCTCGGCCCCACCCTGCTCCTCGAGCAGCGTCGCCTTGCGCTCGTAGGCGACGACCGCCTTGCGCCAGTCGGCGACGCGCGCCTCGGGGTCCTGCTGCTCGTTGCCGCGCGACATCAGGGCGTCGCCGAGCTCGCCCCACAGGGCGACGTCGGTCTCGTCGGCGCGCAGCTGCCGTTCGAGGGTGGCGATCTCTTCGTCGAGCTGCTCGATCGGGTCGGTGGTGCTGCCGCCTCCCCGCTGGCAGCTCGAGAGCGCGCCCGAGTACCCGACGACGAGGAAGCCCGCCATCAGGAAAGCCATGCCGCCGAAGACGATGCGCTGCCAGAACTTGACCTTCTTGCGGTCGAGGAGCATCAGGCCGTCGCCTCCTCGAGCGCCTCGCCCGTCTGCCACCAGCCGGACTCGACACTGCCGACGCGGACGAGGCCCTGGCGGTGGCGCTCCTGGAGACGCAGACGCGCGACCATGGCCTCGGCGCGGACGAGCTCGACGTCGAGACCGAGGTGCTCGCCCTCGCGGTACACGGGGCGGCCGCCGATCACGGTCAGCAGGACGTCGTCCTGGTTGGCGCCGAAGACGAGGGCCGAGTAGGGGTTCTCGACCGGCGCGAAGTGCGAGCTCGAGATGTCGACGGCGATGAAGTCGGCGAGCTTGCCGGGCTCGAGGCTGCCGACGTCGGCGGCCATGCCGAGCGCCTCGGCGCCGCCCAGGGTGGCGAGGCGCACGCAGGTCTCGGCGTCGAGCACCGAGGCGTCGCGCTCGGTGGCGCGGTGCAGCAGGAGCATGGTGCGCATCTCGTCGAACATGTCCATGATGTTGCTGGCCGCCGGGCTGTCGGTGCCGAGCCCGACGGTGACCCCCAGGCGCAGCAGGTCGGGCAGCGGCGCGATGCCGCAGCCGAGCTTGGCGTTGCTCTTGGGGCAGTGGACGACGGCGGCGCCCTTGGCGCGCAGGATGTGCACGTCGTCGAGCGTCGCCTGGGTACAGTGCACGGCCATGAACTCGGTGTCGAAGACGCCCCACTGCTGCAGGTACTTGATGGGGCTCACCCCGTACGGCTGCACCAGCATGCGCTCCCAGCCGAGCTTCTCGCGGAAGTCGTGGGCGAACTTGCCCGAGCCGGAGCGCACGTAGGTGAGCTCCTCCTTGCTCTCGGCGACGTGGCTCGCCATGGCGATGCCGCGCTCGCGGCTTAACGTCGCGAGGGTCTGGAAGAGCCGGCTGGAGACCGTGTACGGAGCGTGCGGCATGAGGCCCACGTCGAAGGTGGACGGGGCGGCCGCGCGCGCCTCGTCGAGCCGGCGCTCGATGGCGGCCAGGGTCGCGTCGATGCGGGAGTCGTCGATGCCGAAGACCTCGAGGTAGAGGCGCCCGCGCAGACCGGCCTCGGCCGCCGGCGCCACACTGGCGCCGCCGTAGCTGGTGTCGGCGATCGTCGTGATGCCCGAGGCGACGGACTCGGCGGCGCCGAGGCGCGCGCTGAGGACGTACTCCTCGGGCGTGAGCGACGCCTTGAAGTCGACGAGCTGGAGGATCCAGTCGCCGAACTGGGCGTCGTCGAGGATGCCGCGGAACAGCGTGTACTCGAGGTGGCTGTGGCAGTTGACGAAGCCGGGCATGACGATGGCGCGCCCGAGGTCGACGACCTGCGCCGCGGGGTACGCGGCGGCGAGGTCGTCGGCGCTGCCGACGGCGGCGATGCGCTCGCCGGCGACGGCCACGGCGCCGCCCGCGACGAACGGCCCCGCCACAGGCAGGACCCAATCCGCGCGATAGATCGTCGGCTGGTTGTCGGTCATGGTCGTCAAGATGAGCCCGCGGGGTGCCTCCGCGCGTGCGGTGAGTATAGGGACGGGCGACGGGCGAGGCAACTGACCCACGCTTGACCGGCCGGGCGGCGCGCTATACTGCCTCGACGGCCACGACGCGAGGTGGAGCATGCCCGACCAGCCCAACCCGAGCTTCACCCCCGAGGTCATCGCGAGCTCGGTCTGGGAGGCGATCAAGGACGTCCCCGGCCTCGCCGACCTCCGCCGCACGCCGCTCCAGTCCCTGGGCGAGCTGGTCCACATCGAGCGCTCGCAGCCGGTGCGGCTCGACCAGGCGGCCGAGGACGGCCCCATCCTCGAGCTGCACATCATCGTCGACGCCGGGGCGCACATCCCGACCGTCGCCCGGCAGGTCGCGGCCGCCGGCGCCGACTACCTCGCCGGCATGACGGGCACCGATCTCGCCCACGTCCGCGTCCACGTCGACGATGTCGCCGGGCTCGATCAGGAGTGACGCCGCGCGTCTGAGGTCGCGGCCGGGCCCGCGCACGAGCGCGGCGACCCCGGAGAGGCCGCGGTGAGGGCGCTCGACCTGACGGTCGCCGGGCGCGACCTCATGGCGCCCGTCTGCCGGGGCTGCACCTGGTGGCAGTCGCCACACGCCCGCGACGCCGCGCTGCGCCCCGGCTGGGAGCGCGCGGTCGAGGACGAGGCCGGTTTCTTCGGCCGCGCCCTCGTCGACGGCGACGACGTGATCGGCTGGCTGCAGGCGGCGCCGGGGCGACTGGTGGCACGCGCCCCGGGCCTGCCCGCGGGGCCGCCGTCGCCCGACGCCTGGCTCCTCCTCTGCGCCTACTTCTACGACGAGGAGTACCTCGCCGGCTTCCAGCGCCTGCTGATCGACGTCGCGGCCGCCCTCAAGCTGCGTGACGTGCCGGCGCTGGAGGCCTTCGCGCTGCGGCGCAGCGACCCCGCCGACCGCTTCCGCGGCTACCTGCGCGAGGCCAACCTCTTCAACCCGGACGTGCTCGAGGGCGGCGGCTTCCGCACCGTGGCGCGCTGCGGCGACGTGGCCCGCTACCGCGTCGACCTGGGCACGGTGGTCGCGGTCCCCCGCGACAGCCGCGCCCGCGAGCGGGTCAAGGCGCCGGCGGCCGCGCAGCCCGTCTGAGCGCCCGACCGCGGGCGCGGCACGCTCTCGAGCGGAGTCGCGGCGCACGCTCCACGCCCGGCGCGCGACGGCGCTCAGCGGAAGAGGCGCGGCAGGCGTCGCTTCCAGTCGTCGGGCAGGATCGCGTCGAGGGCGTCGTCGAGCGTGACGATGCCGAGCAGGCGCTGATCGTCGTCGACGACCGGCAGGGCCAGAAGGTTGTAGCGCGTCATGCGACGGCCGACCTCTTCTTCGTCGAGGTCGGCCGTCGCCGTCACGACGTCGCCCTCCATGATGTCGTCGACCGCGTCGCCCGGTTCGGCGAGCACGAGGTCGCGCAGGCTGACGACGCCGGTCAGGCGCTCGTCCTCGCCGAGGACGTACACGTAGGTCATGGCGTGCTGGTCGGGGTGCGCGCCGCGGATCCACTGGAGCGCCGCGCCGGCCGAGGTGCCCCTCCGCACGACGGTCATCTCGGTCGTCATCAGCGCCCCGGCCGAGTGCTCGGGGTGGGAGGCGAGCTCGCGCAGGTCGAGCTCGCGTTCGTCCGGCAGTTGGGCGAGGAGCTGCTCGGCGAGCTCGTCGGGCACGTCGGCGAGCACGTCGGCGGCCGCGTCGGCATCGAGCTCGCCGAGCACCTTCACGGCGCGCTCGACGCGACATCTCGGCGAGCGCCGCGGCGCGCAGCTCCGGCTCCATCTCCTGGAGCGTGTCGGCGGCGAGCTCGGGGTTGAGCGCCGCCAGCACCGCGGCGCGCTCGCGCGGACCCACCTGACTCACGATGTCGGCGATATCGACCGGGTGCAGGTCGGCGAGCTCGGCGAAGGCCTCGACGAAGTTCAGTCGGGAGAGCCGCAGCGAGATGAGATTGACGTCGCCCCAGGGGATGATGTCGCCGGGGCGCGCGGTGAGGCGGCGCGAGAGGAAGCCGAGGCCGAAGCGCCGGGCCAGCGCGCCCCCGCCGGTGGCGACGCCGGTCACCACGAGGCGCCCGTCACGCTCCTCGAGCAGCACGTCCTGCACGCGCACGAAGGCGCGCCGCGACATGTCGAGCACCTGCTTGTCGAGCACGGCGTCGAAGAGGGCGATCTCGTCGCCGCTGAGGGACGCAGGCTCGAGGCGCTCGAGCGGCACCCCCAGGCGCAGGCGCTCGCCGTCGATGTCGAGCTCGGCGACCGCGTCCCAGGCGGCCCGCAGCTGCTCGTCGCCGCGCTCGATGAAGACGCCGGTGACCGGCGGCGTGTGCGGGGAGAAGACGGCGAGCACGTCGACGAGCTCACCGACCTCGACGCCGTCGACGTCGAGGACGATCATGCCTTCGAACTCGGAGAGCGGGAACGGCCCTGGCCCGTCGTCCACCGGGGTGGCTCACATCCTTCCCTGGAGTGGGCAGCGGCGACGATACCGACGGCCCCCACCACTGTCAATCGTCGCCGCCACGCTTGGCCACCACGTCCATCCCGGCGCGGGACCTTCAGCAGCGGCGCCGCCCCGGCACGCCGACACGACGCGGCCGGTTCGTACTAGAATGCGCCCGTCGTCTCGCCGGACCCAGGGGGACCCGGCCTTCGCCGAGCAGAAAGGAGCGCCCATGGCCGCAGTGGCCGCGACGACCGAGGGCAACGCCCTCGAGCGGTTCTTCAAGTTCAAGCAGTGGGGGACGTCGCTCAAGCGCGACACCCTCGCGGGGCTCACGACCTTCATCGTCATGGCCTACATCATCTTCGTGAACCCCAACATCCTGGGGCTCGGCGGCGAGGGTCTGCCCTTCGCCGCCGCGCTCACCTCGACCTGCCTCGTCGCCGGGGTCATGACGATCCTCATGGGGCTGGTCACGAACCGCGCCTTCGCCATCGCCCCCGGCATGGGGCTCAACGCGGTGGTCGCCTTCAGCCTCGTCCTCGGCCAGGGCCTCAGCTTCGAGAGCGCCATGGGGCTCATCGTCCTCGAGGGCGTCGCCATCACGATCCTCGTGATCACCGGCTTCCGCGAGGCGATCTTCCACTCGATCCCGCTCGAGCTGAAGAAGGCGATCGTCGTCGGCATCGGCTTCTTCATCCTCTTCATCGGCCTCGTCGACGGCGGCCTCATCAACGTCAACGGCGGCACGCCGGTCGGGCTCGTCGAGTTGGGCAACGTGCCCATGGTGCCCCTCGCCGTCACCGTCGTCGGCCTCCTCGCGACGATCGTCATGCTCGCGCTCCGCTGGCGCGCCGCGATCCTGCTGGGCATCGTCGTCGCCACCGCCTTCGGCGTCGTCATGAACTACATCTGGGACAAGGACGCCGGCTTCCTGCCCGGCACGGCCGTCCTCCCCGACAAGATCTTCGCCGCGCCCGACTTCAGCCTCGTGGGCGCGTTCGACCTCGGCGCCTTCAGCAAGCTCGGCGTGGCCGCCGCGCTGCTCTGGGTCTTCAGCCTGATGCTGAGCGACTTCTTCGACACGATGGGCACCCTGGTCGGCGTCGGCGGCCAGGCGGACTACCTCGACGAGAAGGGCGACCTGCCGCAGGTCAACCGCCCGCTGCTCGTGGACTCGCTGGCCGCCGCGGCCGGCGGCGCCGTCAGCGCCTCGTCGGCCACGACCTACATCGAGTCGGGCGCCGGCGTCGGCGTCGGCGGGCGCACCGGATGGGTGGCCGTCGTGGTCGGCGCGCTCTTCCTGCTGGCGATGTTCTTCTCGCCGGTCGCCGCGATCGTGCCTTCACAGGCGACGGCGGCCGCGCTCATCGTCGTCGGCTACCTGATGATGGCGACGCTGACCAAAGCCGAGGGCGAAGCAGAGCACGAGGGCGGCGAGGCCAAGGCGGCGATCGACTTCGCCGACCTGGCCTTCGGTCTCCCCGCGGTGCTGATCATGACCATCATGCCGCTCACCTACAGCATCACCAACGGCATCGGCGCCGGCTTCATCGCCTACGTGCTGATCCGCGTGGTGCAGGGCAAGGCGCGCGAGGTCAACTGGCTGCTCTGGGTGTCGGCCCTCGCCTTCGTCCTCTACTTCATCTTCCCGTACCTCGACGCCAAGGGTCTGTTCTGACCCCGAGGACGGGACGCTGACGTGCGGGGCGGGCCGCCGCAGGCGGCCCGCCCCGCACGTCTGATATCCTCCGGCGCGCATGGCCTACTTCCTGCTGATCGTCGCCCTCGCCATCATCCTCGTCTCGGCCGAGCTCTTCACCAACGGCGTGGAGTGGTTCGGCCGCCGCTACGAGCTCGGCGAGGGCGCCGTGGGCAGCGTGCTCGCCGCGGTCGGCACGGCGCTGCCCGAGACCCTGGTGCCGATCATCGCCATCGTCTTCACCGGCGGGGCGACCGCGGAGGAGGTGGGGATCGGGGCGATCCTCGGCGCGCCCTTCATGCTCGCCAGCCTGGCCATGTTCGTGACCGGCATGGCGGTGCTCATCTTCGCGTGGCGCAAGCGCCGCACCCGCCACGTGACCGTCAACCAGCCGGTGATGCGCCGCGACCTCAGCCACTTCCTCATCGCCTACGCGCTGGCGATGGCCGCCGGCGCCATCCACGTGCGCTCGGCGCACTACGTCCTCGCCGCGGCGCTGCTCGTCTTCTACGCCTACTACGTGTGGGAGACCATGAAGAGCGAGGGCGACCTCGACGGCGAGACCAAGCCGCTCTACTTCCACCGCCACCCCGAGATGCCTCACCGCTCGCGGATCCTCCTGCAGATCGCCTTCGCCCTCGGCGGCATCGTCCTCGGCGCGCAGATCTTCGTCGAGCAGGTACAGGTCGTGAGCGACTCCCTGGGCGCGAGCCCGCTGCTCGTCTCGCTCCTCATCACCCCCGTCGCCACGGAGCTGCCGGAGAAGTTCAACTCGGTGCTGTGGGTCCGCCAGGGCAAGGACACGCTCGCCCTGGGCAACATCACGGGAGCGATGGTCTTCCAGAGCACCTTCCCGGTCTCGATCGGCCTCGTCTTCACGAGCTGGCAGCTCGACCAGGTGGCCCTGGTGAGCGGCGCCCTGGCCCTCGTGTCGGGGCTGGTCTTCTACCTCACGCTGCGCATCAAGCAGACGCTGACCTGGTGGTCGCTCGCGGGTGCAGGATCGATGTACTTCGCGTACATCGTCTACGTCGTGCTCCGCTGACGCCGACGCCGCCCGCCGGGGTGCGCCGTGGCGGGCGAGACTAGATGGCGAGCGTGATGGTCACGGTCGAGCCGAGGGCGGCGTAGGTGTCGGCCTCCGGGTCCTGCTTGATCACCGTGCCCGCCGGCTGCGCGCTCGACTGCTCGCGCACGTCGACCACGAAGCCGGCGGTCTCCAGCGTGTCGGTCGCCATCACGAGATCCATGCCGTAGACGCTCGGCACCCTGACCACGGTCGCCGTCGGCGTCGGCGTCGGCGTGGGCTCGGGCCCGGTGGAGAGGACGATGTCGACCCTGCTCCCGCCCTCGACCTTGGTGTCGGCCACCGGGTCCTGCGCCATGACGCGCCCGGCGTCGATCACGGCGCTCGCCTGGGTCGTCACGTCCCCGACCGCGAGGCCGGCCTCGGTGAGGGCGGCGATGGCGTCGGCCTGGGTCATGCCGACGAGGTCCGGCACGACGGCCTTCGGCTCCCCGGTGCTCACCCAGAACGCGACGGTGGAGCCGCGCTCGACCACCTCCCCGGCGGCCGGGTCCTGGCGGTACACGCGGCCCTCGGCGACGTCGTCCGAGCGCCCGGTCCGGCGGTCGCCCTCGAGCCCGTTCTCGCGCAGCCAGTCGGCGACGTCGCCCTCGTCCCAGCCGCGGAAGTCGGGGAGCGCCACGGTCTGCGAGCCGCTGCTCACCCACACGTCGACGGTCTCGCCCTCGGCCATCTTCGTGCCTCCGGGCGGCGCCTGGCGCGAGACGAAGCCGACGGCGAACTCCTCGGAGAACTCCTCCTGCACGGCGACCTTGAAGCCGGCGTCCTCGAGCCGGCGGATCGCTGCCTCCTCGGTCAGCCCGACGACGTTGGGCACCTCGACCTTGTCGCCGCTCACCCCCGCCCAGGCGAGGTAGCCGACGATCGCGAGAGCGACGAGCGCCCCGAGGATGAGGAAGAGCGGCCAACGACGCTTCTTCTTCGCCGCCGCCTCGGCCGCCGGCGCCATGACGCGCGTCGCCCCGGCCGCGGTCGCCGCGCCGACGAACTGCGTGCGCTCGGCGTCGGGGTCGAAGCCCGCCGCCGCGACCGGCGCCCCCGCGCGCGCGGCGCGCAGGTCGGCGGCGAACTCGGCGGCGGTGGCGTAGCGGTGCGCCGGGTCCTTGGCCAGGGCCTTGAGGACGATCTGGTTGAGCGACGCCGGCATGCCCGGGACCAGCGTCACCGGCTCCTCGGGCAGCTCGTTCACGTGCTGCATGGCGACGTTGACGGCGCTGTCGCCCGAGAACGGCACGCGGCCGGTCAGCATCTCGTAGAGGACGACGCCGACCGAGTAGAGGTCGGAGCGCTCGTCGACCGGGAGGCCGCGCGCCTGCTCGGGCGAGAGGTACTGCGCCGTGCCCAGGATCGAGCCGGCCTCGGTCATGCCCGAGTCGCCGGCGCGGGCGATGCCGAAGTCGGTGACCTTGGCCGCGCCGTTGCGGTCGATGAGGATGTTCTGCGACTTGATGTCGCGGTGGATGATCCCGTGGCGGTGGGCGAGCTCGACGGCGGCGAGCAGGCCGAGGGTCAGGTCGACCGCCTCCGCCCCGCCGAGGCGGCCGCGGCGGCGGATGAGGTCCTTGAGGGTCTCGCCCTCGACGTACTCCATGACGATGTAGGGCGTGCCGCCCACCTGGCCCCAGTCGTAGATCGCCACGATCCCGGGGTGGTTGAGGCCCGCGGCGGCCTTGGCCTCGCGGCGGAAGCGCTCGATGAACTGCGCGTCGCCGAGGAAGCGCTGCAGCAGCACCTTGAGCGCGACGCGCCGGCCGAGGGTCAGGTCCTCGCCGAGGTAGACGTCGGCCATGCCGCCGCCGCCCAGCTTGCGCAGGATCCGGTAGCGCTCGTTGACGATCTGGCCGTCCTGGAACACGTCGCTCACTGTCCGCTGCCTCTCATCCGTCGTTCAAGCTGTACGGCGCCCGCGCCCGTGTCCCTGCCCCGTCAGGGCAGCGACACCTGCTCCAGCGCCGCCCGCAGGACGGCGGCGGCGATCGGCGCCGCCACCTCGCCGCCCGTCGCGCTGACGCCGTCGATCGCCACCGCGACCGCCACCTGGGGATCGTCGGCGGGGGCGAAGCCGATGAACCAGGCGACGTTGGTGCCGTCGCCCTTCTCGCCGGTGCCGGTCTTGCCGGCGACCGGTATACCCTCGAGGGCCGCGCCCGTCCCCGTCCCCGCGGTCACGACCCGCTGCATCATCGTGTTCAGCGTGGCCGCGGTCTGCGGGGTCATCGCCTCGAGCCACAGCTCGGGCTCGGCCGTGCTCACCGTCGTCCCGTCGGCGGCGAGCACCTCGTACACCAGGTACGGGGCCATCACGCGGCCGCCGTTGGCGACCGCCCCGGCGGCCAGCGCCATCTGCAGCGGCGAGGCCAGCAGGTTCTCCTGACCGCAGGCGAACCACGCCGTGGCCAGCGGGTCCATGCCCTGCGTCGGCTCGAGCAGCTCGCCGTCGCGGTAGCGGCCGCTGACGGCGACGGCGTCCTCGGGCAGGGCGAGGGGCGGCCGCTTCCAGAAGCCGAAAGCCTCGGCGCCGGCGGTCAGCTTCTTGCGCCCGACCTCGTTGCCGACCTTGCCGAAGGTCGTGTTGATGGAGAGGGTCAGCCCCGTCGTGAAGTCGTGGGTGCCGTACACGGCGCCGCCATAGTTGGTCACCTTGCCGCCGTAGACGACGTACGTGCCGGTGTCGATGAAGCGCGACTCGGGGGTGACGGCGCCGTCGTCGAGCGCCGCCGCCGCGGTCACGATCTTGAAGGCCGAGCCGGGCACGAAGAGACCCTGCAGGGCGCGGTCGAAGAGCGGCGCCGAGGCATCGCTCGAGTAGTCGTCCCAGCGGCCTTCGAGGCGACTCAGGTCGAAGCTCGGCGCCGAGGCCGCGGCGATCACGGCGCCGGTGCCAGGGTCGAGCACGACCACGGCGCCCTGCTGCCCCTTGAGCGCCTGCTGCGCGGCGCGCTGCACGTCGGGCACCAGCGTGAGGCGCACGTCGGCGCCGTCGGGGCGTCGGCCGAGGATGCGGTCGACCCAGCCCTGCGTGCCGAGCTCGAGGCTCTCGCCGGTCAGGAGGTCGTTGAGCTCGGCCTCGAGCCCGGTGCGCCCGTAACGCACGCTGTCGTAGCCCAGCAGGTGCGCGGCGAGCGAGCCCTGCGGGTAGCGGCGCCGGTAGTATCCTGAGCGCCGCACCGAACCGGCGAGCACGCTGCCGTCGTAGGCGAGGAGGTCGCCGCGGGGGTGCTTCATCTCCTGGGCGATGCGGCGGTGGTTCTCGGGCGCCGTGCGCAGGTCCTCGGCGCGCACCACCATCCAGTACGTCAGATTGACGATGAGCGCCACGAAGAGCACGGCGGCGACCACGAAGACCCTGGCGACGGCGCGGTTCACGGCCTCACCTCAGCTCCGCCAGGCGCCGCCGCTGGAGCTCGTCCCCGGAGTGCACGACCGCGGTGCGGTGAGAGACCATGAGGAGCAGGGCGACGAGCACGAAGTTGGCGACGATCGAGCTGCCGCCATAGCTCACGAACGGCAGGGTCACGCCGGTCAGGGGGATCAGGCGCGTGACCCCCCCGATGATGATGAAGGTCTGGAGCCCGAAGGCGGTGGCGAGGCCGCCGGCGAGCAGCTTGGAGAAGCCGTCCGGCGCCCACACGGCGATCCTGAAGCCGCGCCAGACGAAGAGCAGGAAGCAGAGGATGACGGCGACGGCGCCGAGCAGCCCCATCTCGTTGGCGAGCGCCGTGAAGATGAAGTCGGTCGCCATGTCGGGGACGACCGGGTCGCCGGCCGAGTACAGCAGGTAGCCGCGGCCGAAACCGGCCCCGACGACGCCGCCGTCGGCCATCGTGAACAGCGACTGCAGGAGCTGGTAGCCGGTGGTCTCGGCGTACCGCCACGGGTCGATCCAGATGTCGAAGCGGTCGCGCACGTGCGGGACGACCGCGATCGCGAAGGCGGCGGCGGCGGCGAAGAGGCCGGCGCCCAGCACCACGTAGACGATGCGCGTCGTGGCCATGTACAGCAGGGCGACGAAGACGGCCATGAAGAGCAGCGACATGCCGAAGTCCTTCATGAAGACGAGCATGACCAGCGACAGCACCCACATGACGAGCAGGGGGCCGAAGTACTTGGTCGCCGGCACCGGCACGCCGAGCAGGCGCCGGGTCGGCACCGAGAGCATGACCTTCTTGTCGTCGAGGTAGCCGGCGAGGAAGACGACGATGGCGAGCTTGGCGAACTCGGAGGGCTGGATCGACATCCCGAAGAGGTGGATCCAGAGCCGGGCGCCGCGCACCTCGGTGCCGGCGACGATGGTCAGGACGAGCAGACCGAGCCCGATGGCGCCGATCACGTAGCGGTAGCGGTCGAGGCGCAGCGGGTCGCGCACGACGAACACGGTGAGGATGAAGAGCGCGACGCCCACGAGCAGCCAGCGGCCCTGCAGCAGGGCGAGGCGCGGCGCGAGGCGGTAGATCGCCGTGAGACCGAGCGCGCAGAGCAGAGCCGTGACCGGCAGCAGGTACGGGTCGGCCAGCGGCAGCAGCCAGCGGACCACCAGGTGGAGGACGACGAAGACGCCGACGAAGAAGGCGGCGTAGACGATCGAGCCCCGGCTGACCTCGCCGTAGCGCCCGGCGTAGACCGACACGTAGGCCATCGTCGCCGCCGCGCCGGCGAGCACGAGGAAGAGGAGCTCGACGGTGCGCGGCTTCACGGCAGCGTCTCCAGCGTCTCGAGAAGGCTCAGGGCCGCGTCGCGGCTCTGGAGGCGCGCCTCGTCGACGAGCTGTCGCTGCGCAGGGGTCAGGGAGTCGTACGCCCGCGTGCCGCGCACGTACACGTCCTGGATCTTCAGCGGCCCGAAGGCCCACGGCAGACCGCTGAAGACGACGACGTCGCCGTCGTCGACACCGATGAAGTAGAAGGCCTGCAGGGAGACGGCGGCGCCGACGGCGAGGACGAGCAGGACGAGGAGGACGGCGAGGACGATCTTGAGGCGCCGCGCGGTCCGCGCTTCGCGCTCGGCCGCCGCGGCGGCCGCGCCGCCTGGCGCCGCCTCAGCGGGGCCGGCGCCGGGCCAGCGGCGGCGGCCGGACTGGTGTCGGCGGCGGCCGTGTCGCCGGCCGTGTCGCCGGTGCCGGCGGCACCCGGAGCGACGCCGGCGGCCGCGGCTGCACCGAGCCCGGCACCGGCGTCGGCCGCCGAGTCCGCTTCGTCGCCCGCCTCGTCGAAGCGCACGACGACGACGGTGATGTTGTCGAGCCCGCCGCCGCGGCGCGCCTGCTCGACGAGCTCGGCGGCGCTCTCCTCGGGGTCGTCGTGCCGGAGCAGGCGCTCGATGCGCTCGTCCGGCACCATGCCGGTCAGGCCGTCGCTGCAGAGCAGGACGACATCGCCGGCGCGCAGCGCGAGCTCGTACGAATCGACCTCGACCGAGGGCTCGGTGCCGAGGGCGCGAGTGAGGATGGAGCGCATCGGGTGCACCGCGGCCTGCTCGACGGTCAGCTCGCCGTCGCGGAGCATCTGGCCGACCACCGAGTGGTCGACGCTGACCTGGCGGAGCTCGCCGTCGCGCAGCACGTAGGCGCGGCTGTCGCCGACGTGGGCGAAGCGCGCCACGTCGCCGTCGAGCACCATGGCCGTGAGGGTGGTGCCCATGCCGGCCAGGCTCTCGTCGTCGGCGGCCGCGTCGTGGACGGCGACATTCGCGGCCCGCGCCGCGGCGACGACGTCGTCGCCGGCGGCGACGCGGGCGCCCAGCGTCGAGCAGGCGAGGTCGGAGGCGACCTCACCGGCCCGCGCCCCGCCCATGCCGTCGCAGACGGCGTAGAGCGGCGGCAGGGCGACGGCGGCGTCCTCGTTGGCCTCCCGGTGCAGGCCGATGTCGGTGCGCACCGCGTGGCGGGCGACCAGGGTCACCGCGGGATCACTCCTCGTAGCGGAACACCGTCTCGCCGATGCGCAGACGGCTGTCGAGCTTCAGCTGCGCCTCGGTGACGGCGCGCTCGTTCACGTACGTCCCGTTCGTGCTGCCGAGGTCCTCGACGACGTAGATCTGGCCGCGCGAGACGAGCCGCGCGTGGGTGCTCGAGACGGTGGGCTCGTCGAGCACGATGCTGCTCGTGGGCGCGCGGCCGATCGTCACCCAGCCCTCGAGCGGGAAGATGACGCCCGGCGGCACGATCGTGCTCTTCTCGACCACGAGCCGCGGGTTGATGTGCGGGGTGAAGTCGAGCAGTTGGCCGTCCATCGTGCGCTCGGCGTCGCGCTGATCGCGCCGCGCGTCGCGCTCCTCCGGGGACACGGGGGGCGGAGGGACGTCGGCGGTCGGCAGGGCGACGTCGGGCGGCGGCGTCGCGGTCTGCCCGGTCACGGTGTCGCGCACGGTGCGGCGGACCACCCACCAGACGAAGAGGTAGAGCAGCACGAGGATGCCGATCTTGAGCGCCAGCAGCACGATGTCGATCATCGGCGCCTCCCGAGGTGGACGGAGCCGGCCGCCCCCAGCGCCCTCACGCCCCTCGCCTCGCGCGGAGCAGGGCGGCCAGGGCGGCGTCGCGGGCGGCGGTGAGCCGCTCGACGCCGACGTCGCCGACCTCCTCCTCGAGGCCTGCGGCCAGGAGGTCGGCGACGTCGGCGGGGAACTCGGTCCAGGTGGCCAGGTCGTTGAGGACGCCCTCCTTGACGCCGCCGAGGCGGCGCAGATGGCCGCGCACGCCGGCCTCGCCGCCGCCGAGGTGGTAGAGCAGGTGCGGGCCCATGACGGCCCAGCGCAGGCCGGGGCCGTCGCTCACGGCGCGGTCGACGTCGGCGACGCTGGCGACGCCGCTGCGCACGAGCTCGATGGCCTCGCGCCAGAGCGCGGCCGAAAGGCGGTTGGCGATGTAGCCGGGCACGTCGCGGCGCACGACGACGGGCCGCTTGCCCAGGCTCTCGTAGAAGGCCGCGGCCCGCTCGAGGGTCTCGGGCGCGGTCCGCGGCCCCCCGGCGAGCTCGACGAGCGGCACCAGGTAGGGCGGGTTGTAGGGGTGCGCGGCGAGCGTGCGCTCGGGGCGCTCGGCGGCCTCCTGGATGGCGCCGATCGAGAGCCCGGAGGAGCTCGTCGCGATGAGGGCCTCGGCCGGCGCCAGCCGGTCGGCCAGGGCGAAGACCTCGCGCTTGACCGCCAGGTCCTCGGGGACGCACTCCTGCACCAGCGCGACGCCGGCGAGGGCGACCGCGGGGTCGGTGTGGGTCGTGAGGGCGGCCACGCCGGCCTCGCAGGCGGACGCCTCGGCCAGCCCCTGGCCGGCGAGGAACCGCGCCGCCAGCGGGGCGCGCAACGCGGCCCGTGCGAGCGCCTCGGAGTCGCGGTCGTAGAGGCGCGTCTCCAGGCCGTGCGCGACGAAGAGCGCCGCCCAACCGGCGCCGGTGAGCCCGGCGCCCGCGACCGCGACGGCCTGCGTCACGACCGCCTCTCGAAGCGCAGCTCGGTCGTGCCCAGCTCGACGCGGTCGCCGGCGCGCAGGGTCGCCTGCTTGACGACGCGCCCGTTGACCCGGACGCCGTTGGTCGAGTCGAGGTCGCGCACCACGAACTCGCCGCCCGCGCGCCGGACCTCGGCGTGCTGACGCGAGACGTTGGGGTCGGTGAGGACGACGTCGCAGCGGCGACTGCGGCCGAGCACAGTGACGTCTTGCACCAGCTCGAAGACGCCGGCGTCGCCGCGCAGGACGCCGGCGGCCGGGGCCACGGGCGGGCGCTCGTAGAGCACGGTGTGACCCGGCCCGATCGCCGCGCCGGCGGCCGCGGCCAAGCCGGCGCCGGCGGCCGCGGCCGCCGGCATCGCCGCGCCGGCGGGCACGACAGGCGTGATCGGCGGCGTGGGCGCGACCGGCGCCGGGCCGCCCGCCTCGGCCGAGGCCGCGTACTCCTCGGCGCCCTGCGGGTCGACGGTGCGCGTCGCGATGCCGAACTCGCCGACCCGCAGGTCGGTGTCCTCGCGCAGCTCGATGCGCGGCGGCGCCACCATCGTCCACCCTTCACGACGGGCGAAGGCCGAGACGTAGCTGGAGAGCTCGGCCTTGAGCGAGTCGGCGAACGAGGTCAGGTGCTCGTAGTCGTCGTGCCCGAGGTAGATCTCGAACTCGTTGGGCACGTACACATGCGACGGCCCGACGATCTTGTGATCGCCGAGCTCCTTGGCCAGCTTGTGAGCGAGCTCGACGGGCTGCACGCTCGCCTTGAAGGCCCGGCCGAAGACGCCTTCGACCAGACCCTCGAGCTTCTGCTCAACCGATTTCAGGATGTTCATCAGGGACGTCCTCCGGGTGGGCACCGGGCCACAGGACCAGCGGCAAGAGTACCACGACGGCGGTGACCGAGACACTCAGCAGAAGCGAGCCCGGCGTCGCCCGCGTCTCCCAGGCGAACAGCGGCAGAAGGCGATAGAGGACGAAGACGGCGGCGAAGCTCGCCGCCCAGACCCAGAGGCGCAGCTCGAGCCGGTCGAGGGCGAAGGCCGTCGCCAGGGCGGCGGCGAGGCCGGCGAAGACGCCGATCTGGACGAGGCTCTGCGGGGTCGCGAGCACGGCGAGCACGGCGAGTGCGACGTCCAGCGGGTCGCCCGCGGCGGCGACCTCTGCGGCGAGCCGCCCGCGCGGCTGGTAGAGCGTGAACGGCCCTCGGGGCACGCGCTCGAGGAAGAGGACGACGATGAGGACGGCGCCGGTCCAGGCGGCCGTCAGGGCGCCCCTGAGGCGCCCGAACACGGCCGCCAGCGCCGGCGCGACCAGCGCCAGGCCGAAGGGCGCCAGCAGCACGGCGAGCGCCGGCCAGATCGCCAGCAGCGGCCGGCGGCCGGCGACGAGGACGACGGCGACGGCGAGCACCAGGTAGGCGGCGCCGACGCTGAACGAGACGTCGAAGAGCGGGAAGGCGAGCACGCCGAGCAGCCAGGCGAGGCCGGCGCGCGGCAGCACCGCCCAGACGGCTACGGTGAGCGCGGCCAGCGGGAGGGTCCAGGCCGCGGGGTACGAGGGCAGCTCGCGCAGCACGGCGAGGCAGACGGCCGCCGCCAGCACGGCGCCTCCGCCGCGCTCGAGGGCCGCGGCGGCGCGGCCCAGCGGGCGCACCGCGGCGCGCGCCCGGTGCAGAGTGCGGCGGCCGAGCTCCCCGCTCTCGAGGAGGTCCTCGAGCGCGACGGCGACGTCGACCGCCGCCGGCCGGTCGCCGGGCCGCACGGCGCAGGCCGCGTCGACGAGGTCGACGAGCGCCGCCGGCAGGTCCGGCCGCCACTCGCCGAGCGACGGCAGGCGGCCGGCGGCGACGTTGGACAGCGTCTCGGCCGGGGTCTCGCCGCGCACCGGGTTGTCGCCGGCGAGGAGCTCGAAGAGCACGAGGCCGGCCGAGTACACGTCGCTCGGCGGCCCGACCCGGCGCCCCGCCGCCTGCTCGGGCGACATGTAGGCGACGGTGCCGATGAGGTCGCCCTCGCTGGTCAGCGTGTCGGCGTCGAGCAGGCGGGCGATGCCGAAGTCCATGATCTTGACGTGCCCCCCGCTGTCGAGCATGACGTTCTGGGGCTTCACGTCGCGGTGGATCACGCCCTGGCTGTGGGCGAAGCCGAGCCCGTCGAAGAGCTCGGCGGCGACCGCCACGGCGTCGGCGTCGCCGAGCTCGCCCTGGAGCTGGTCGAGGGCGTCGCCCTCGACCAGCTCCCAGACGAGGCAGACGCGGCGCCCGTCGGTGACGGTGTCGCGGAGGGCGACGATGGCGGGGTGGTCGAGGGCGCCCGCCGCCTCGACCTCGCGCGCCGCGCGGGCCGGCATCGTGCTGCCCTCGCGCAGCACCTTGAGAGCCACGCGCTCCCCCGTCTCGCGGTCGCGCGCCTCGAAGACGTCGGCGAAACCGCCGCTCCCGAGCCGGCGCAGCACTTCGTACCGCTCTGCCGGCGGGGATGGAGGAAGGCTCGGGTTCTGAACGGCGACGGGCATGCTGGGGCGACGGGTCAGTAGTGGGCTTTGCAGGAGTATTCGTGTGGTACAATCCGAACCCTGTGTGGAGCCGTGGGCGAGTGGCGGAATTGGCAGACGCGCTAGGTTCAGGGTCTAGTGCACTTACGTGCGTGCGGGTTCAAGTCCCGCCTCGCCCACCACTGTTCCGTCCGGCCGACTGAGGGGGACCCCGCTCGTGGACTTCTTCGACGACGACGTCCAGGCCGCCCCGTCGCCGACCACCGCCCCTCCTCCGCCACCGCGCCGCCGTCGCAGCCGCTCGCGCCGCTGGCAACGCATCGCCGTCGCGGTCGTCGTCCTCGCCATCGTGGCCTTCGGCCTCACCTGGCTCGTCCGCAGCTGCCAGCACAACCGCAAGATCACCTCGTACCGTGACTACATGACCGCCGTCGAGGGCGCGATCACCGACTCCGAGAAGCTCGGCAAGCAGCTCAACGACATCGTCTCCGACCCCACCAAGCTGAAGCGCGCCGACCTCGTCGCCCGCCTCGAGCAGATGGCGGCCGCGCAAGCCGAGATCGAGCAGCGCGTGCGGCGCTTCGAGCCGCCCGGCCCCTTGGCCGAGCCGCACGACGCGCTCGTCGCCGGCATGACCGTGCGCACCACGGGCTTCGAGCTCTGGCGCGACGCCATGATCGCCGTGCTCGAGAAGCGCAAGGGCGTCGATGCCGCCGCCCTGGCGCAGCTCGAGGGCTACTTCGCCGGGCCCGACGCCTCGTACGCCGAGTTCTTCTACGCCCCGGCGCGCGCCATCATGGCCGACGAGGGCGTGACCGACGTCGCCGTGCCGACCGCGGACTGGTTCCTCAAGACGACGGCCTTCGAGCGCGCCCGCCTCGACGGCATGATCGAGCAGCTGCGCGCCTCGGCGCGCATGACCGGGGTGCGCGGCGTCGCGCTCGCCAAGGTCACGGTCGAGCCTGGGGGCACGGTGCTCAAGGCCGGCGAGACCGTCGACGTGCCGGCCTCGGCGCAGTTCTCCTTCAGGGTGTCGGTCGAGAACCAGGGCAACGTGATCGAGCGCGACGTGCCCGTCACCCTGACCCTCACCGTGCCCGGCGCCGAGGCCGCCGAGCAGACGGTGACCATCGGCGTGATCCAGCCCGGTGAGACGCAGTCGATCGACGTGTCGGGCTTCTCGATCCCGGCCGAGGCGATCTCCAAGACCTGCACGCTCAAGGTGCAGGCCGGCCCGGTGCCCGACGAGAAGGTGCTCGACAACAACCGCGGCACCTTCAAGTTCCTCCTGCAGATCCAGTGAGCGGTGCAGACGCTGCGTGACATCGCGCCGTGGCTGGCGCTCTCGGCCGCCGTCCTCGCCCTCGTCGCGCTGGTCGTCGCCGGCGTGCTCTGGGCGCGGTTGCGCGGCGTGCGCCGCGCCCAGGTCGTCGTCATGGGCGCCCACGACCAGCGCGACATCGTCGCCCACAGCGAGCAGCTCGCCTCTCAGGTGCGCAACCTCCGCCAGGCGGTCGAAGGCCTCACCGAAGAGCTCGAGGCCCACAAGCGGCGCCTCGCGAAGACCCTGACCCACCGCGCCCTCGTGCGCTACGACGCCTTCCGCGACGCCGGCGGGCAACAGAGCGCCACGCTCGTGCTTCTCGACGACTACCGCTCGGGCTTCGTCATCAGCGCCATCGCGGCGCGCGACTTCGCCCGCCTCTACGTCAAGATCCTCGACCAGGGCGTCGCCGACCGCGAGCTGTCGCCCGAGGAGCGGCGCGCCGTGGCCGAGGCCGTGCCCGACCCGCTGCCGCCGCGGCCGGCGACCGGCGTACCGCCGGCGGCCACCGTGGCCGAGGCCCCGGGCGTCAGCGTGACGCCCGCCGAGACCGAGGCCGCCGGCGAGACGGGAGCGGCCGGCGCGCGGCGGGGCGCCGGGACGCCGACCGGCGCGACGCGGGGCGGCGCGACGCCGGCCGAGACCGCGGCGCTCGAGCCGCCGTCCGCGCCGCACCGGCGCGCGCCGCTGGCGGTCGAGGACGACTTCGTCTGGGAGTCACCCGAGGACCGCGGCAGCGACGAGGCCGATCGCGGCGCGTCCGGCGGGGGCAGGCCCGCTGGCGGCGGTGAGCCCGGGCCCGGGCAAGACCAGGCCTGACCCGCCGCGCCCTCGCACCCTCGCCGCACCACTCACGCGCCCCGGTTTCTGATAGCGTTCCGCCGATGGACAGCATCCTGAGACCACCGCCGCGGAGCACCCGCGCGATGACGCCCGCCGGCAACGGCCGCGTCGCCTTCCTCGGCCCCGAGGGCACCTTCACCGAGGAGGCCCTCCTCGCCAACCTGCCCGGCGAGGGGCTCACGCCGTTCCCCTACGCCTCGATCCGCGACGTCATGGCGGCCGTGCGCGCCGGTGAGGCGTCCGTCGGCGTCGTCCCCATCGAGAACTCGATCGAGGGCTCGGTCGCCCTGACCCTCGACGCCCTCGCCTGGGACTTCGAGGACCTCGTCATCACGCGCGAGGTCGTCCACCCGATCCGCCACCAGCTCATCGCCCGCGCCCCTCGCGCCCTCGAGACCGTGACCAAGGTCATCAGCCACCCCCACGCCTACGCGCAGTGCCGCACCTTCCTGCGCGAGCAGCTCCCCGGGGTCGAGCACGAGGCCGCCAACTCGACCGCCGAGGCGGTCCGCATGGTGAGCCGCGTCGACCGGCCCTGGGTCGCGATCGGCACGCGCCTGGCCGCCGAGATGTACGAGTGCGCCGTGCTGCGCGACGACATCGAGGACTTCGCCGACAACCGGACCCGGTTCGTCTACCTCGCCACGGCGCCGGCGGCGCAGGACCTCGCGGCGCCCTACAAGACGAGCCTCGTCTGCGGCATCGACCAGGACGAGCCCGGCAGCCTCCTGCTCATCCTCTCCGAGTTCGCCTACCGCCACGTCAACCTGACCAAGGTGGAGTCGCGGCCCTCCAAGCAGGCGCTCGGCCACTACATCTTCTTCATCGACATGGACGGCAAGACCGGCGACACGCAGCTCGCCCAGGCGGTGAAGTGCCTCGCCTGCAAGCTCCCCTGGCTGCGGGTCCTCGGCTCGTACCCCGTGACCTGAGCGGCGACGCTTCGTCGAGCTCGCCCGCGTCGTGTGACCTCCGCCCCTTCCGCTGACTCACGCTCGCTACCGCGCGCACGGGCCCCCCACCCGCGCGGGGGCGCGGTGTAGAATCTCCGGGGACGAGATCGCCGCGGCGGCTCACCCGCCCGCGAGCGCGACGGGAGGTGACGATGGAGCGTCTCAGAGTCACGGTCCGTGAGGCCCGCGCCGAAGACCGCAGCCTGCTCTACCTCATGGCCGAGGAGACCCTGCACCCGCGAGCCGCGCAGGAGGGCCACCCCGAGCGCTTCGACGAGCGCGCCCTGCTCGACCTGCTCGAGCGCGCCCGCGTCTACGTCGGCGAGACCGAGAGCGACGACATCGCCGGCTACGTGGCCTTCGACGCCGACGACGACGAGGTGCGCCTGCGCTGCCTCTGCGTCGGCCCCGCCTACGAGGCGCGGGCCGTCGGCCGCCAGCTGCTCGAGTGGGTCGAGGGCATCGCCTTCGCCGAGGGCCGCAGCCGGCTGAGCGCCTACGTGCCGGCCGACGACCGTCCGTCGCGCCGCCTCTACGAGGGGCACGAATTCGTGCCGGCGCCGGCGACCGACCGGCCCGACATGATCGTGCTCGAGAAGGTGCTGCCGGCGCGTTAGCCGGCGGTCAGCGAGAGGCCCGCGCCGCCGGCCGCCCTCACCCTCAGTGGTAGATGTACACCCGCTCGCCGAGGAACGAGCGGTAGAAGACCCAGCCCGCGACCCAGACCGGCTCGCGCACGCAGCCGTGACTCGCCGGGTACGGCGGCACCGACCAGTAGCCGTGGATCGCGAACTCGCCGTAGAACCCCATCGTGTACGGCATCAGGTCGGTGCCGAAGAGGCTCACCGACATCGGGATCTTGCTCTTGATGGCGAAGGCGCCCTCGGGCGTGTTGCCGGTCGCCCCCGTCGAGCAGGCGATGAGGCCCGCGACCTTGCCCTCCTTCACCACCATGAGGATCTGGCGCGTCTTGTCGACCTCGATGTGGACGGTGGGACTGGCGTAACGCGGCTGCGCCACCTTGGCGAACTCGAGCTTGCGCCAGTCGGCGTAGTTGACGACGTAGTCACGCGTCAGCCGGTACGTCTTCTGGAACGCCACCACGGCGTCCTTGTCCTTGACGCCGAAGTACCGGTCGATCGCCGGCACGCGGATGCGCAGTTGGTTGAGCCGCGTCAGCAGGCCCTCGACGATGAGGCCGCTCGAGCCGTACCTGAGCGACCGGTAGGGCACCTCGAAGTTGCGCGTGAACTCCTTGCGCGCGTAGTCCTCGGTGCCCCGGAGCGCGCACTCGACCTTGAACCACTCGATGCCCGGCGTGGGCAGGCGGAAGACGACCTTGCCGTCGACGACCTGGCGCACGACCTTGCCGACGAGGACGCCGCGGTGATAGACGCGGGCGACCGCGTACCCGTCGTAATCGGCCGGGGTCACGTTGACGACGAAGCGCGTGGGCAGGAAGGGGACGGCGGTGCCGAAGGAGGTCGTGACGGTGGGCCTGACAGCGAGCGGGAGCAGCGGGCCCGTCGTGCCGTCGGCGGTCAGACGGGCCGAGACGACGCAGTTGCGCTCGGCGACGAAGCCGGCCGTGAAGGCGCCGGCGGCGTCGGTGAGGACGGTCGCCACGTCGACTCCGTCGACGGCGACCGCGACCTCGAGCCCCTCCGCGGCCGGCGCGACCGCGCCGATCACGTTCACCGTGCCGACGAAGCTGATCTCCGGCTGCGAGAGCGCGTAGGTCGAGGGAGTACGGCGCGGACCGAGGCCGACGGGTCCGGTGAGGGCTCGGCCGAGGGCGACGCGGACGGGTCGGCCGACGGCGACGCCGAGACGTCGCCCAGCGGCGTCGGCGTCTCGTCGGCGAGCGCCGGCACGGCCGAGAGCGTCGCCGCGACGGCGGAGCCGACCACGGCGACGACGAGGAAGAGGACGACCCACCCCGCGAGGCTCCGCGCCCCGCGCCCGTCGCTCGATCGATCGTGCATGCTGCTCCTCCCTCGCTCGTACGCCCTCGCCGCGAAGGTAGCACGGCCGCGCGGTCAGGGGCGGGGCGCACCCGCGACGCGATGGCATCCGGTAGCATTAACGGCGTTCGACACCGGGGGCGTGAATCCGCCGCGGCCGACGCCCCCACGACCGCGAGGAGTGAGGATGCTCGACATCAAGCTGGTGCGCTCGCACCCCGAGGTCGTCCGCGAGGCGCTCGAGCGGCGCGGCGCCGGCAGCTCGAGCCTCGACGAGTTCCTCGCCGTCGAGGAGGAGCGCCGCCGCCTCACGACCGCCGTCGAGGAGCGCCGCGCCACGCGCAACACGGCGAGCGACGAGATCGCCAAGGTCAGGAAGGGCGGCGGCGACGCCGCCCAGGCGATCGCCGCCATGAAGGAGCTGGGCAGCGAGATCAAGGCGCTCGAGGAGCAGCTCGCGACGACCGAAGGGCGCATGAACGAGCTGCTCCTCGAGATCCCCAACCTCGTGCTCGACGGCGTGCCCGCGGGCGGCGAGGACGACGCCGTCGTCCTCCGCGAGGTCGGCACGCCCCCCGCCTTCGACTTCGAGCCCAGGGACCACCTCGAGCTCGGCCTCGCCCTCGACCTCATCGACATGGAGCGCGCCGCCAAGGTCAGCGGCTCGCGCTTCGCCTACCTCAAGGGCGACCTCGTGCTGCTGCAGTTCGCCCTCATCCGCCTCGGCCTCGAGGTCGTCTGCGAGAAGGGCTTCCGCCCCGTCGTCCCGCCGGTCCTCGTGCGCGAGGAGGCCATGTACGGCACCGGCTTCTTCCCCACCGACCGGGCGCAGATCTACGAGACGACCGACGGCGACTGCCTGGTCGGCACCTCCGAGGTGCCGCTGGCCGCGATGCACATGGAGGAGTTCCTCGACGGCGACGCCCTGCCGCTGCGCTATGCAGGCTATTCGACCTGCTTCCGCCGCGAGGCCGGCGCCGCCGGGCGCGACACCCGCGGCATCCTGCGCGTCCACCAGTTCGACAAGCTCGAGATGTTCTCGTTCTGCCGGCCCGAGCAGTCGGCCTTCGAGCACGAGCTGATCCTCTCGGCCGAGGAGGACCTCCTCCAGCTGCTCGAGATCCCCTACCGCGTCGTCAACATCGCCGCCGGCGACCTCGGCGCGCCGGCGGCGCAGAAGTTCGACTGCGAGGCCTGGCTGCCCGGCCAGCAGCGCTACCGCGAGCTCACGAGCTGCTCCAACTGCACCGACTACCAGGCGCGGCGCCTCAACTGCCGCTACCGCACCGAGAAGGGGCCGCGCTTCGTGCACACCCTGAACGGCACGGCCATCGCCATCGGGCGCACGCTCATCGCGATCATGGAGAACCACCAGCAGGCCGACGGCAGCATCGCCGTGCCGAAGATCCTGCGCCCGTACGTGGGCAAGGAGAAGCTGGGAGGCTGAGGGCGCCCGCGATGGGCGCGCCCGAGGGCTGATCGAGCTCGGCGCGCCGCCTACTCACGACGACGACGGGCTCGCCGAAGGCGGCGACGTCGTTGTCCTCGTGCCAGGGGATGAAGTAGCTCGCGACCTCGACCTGCGGGAAGGCGGTCTCGAGCACCGTCCGCACCAGGAGCAGGTCGCGCTCGAGCAGCTCCTGCTGGTCGAAGCCGAAGCCCCCGAGGGCGCGCTCGTAGCTCGAGCACTGCTGGTGCGAGACCAGCACGATCCGGCGCGTCCCGTGGCCCTCGACGAGGGTCGTGAGGCACTCGAGCGCGACGCGCCGCTCCATGCCCGGGCGGGCCAGCAGCAGCGGGCCGCCGGGGATCAGCAGGCGGTCGACCTGGGTGAGGCCGAGCTTGAGCTGCAGGCGCTCGAGGGCGGGCGCCAGCGCTGCGTCTGAGCAGGCGAGAAGGACGGTGGACACGCGACCTAGTATGCCAGAGGGCCCGTTGCTACACTACCGTCGCGCGCCCGCGGCGCAGCCCGCCGCACGCTCGCCGGAGGGGTGGCCGAGAGGTCGAAGGCAGCGGTCTTGAAAACCGCCAGCGGGGCGACTCGCTCGTGGGTTCGAATCCCACCCCCTCCGCCACGATCACCGGGACCTCGTCGGTGTGCGGTTCCGGTACATCCTTCCACCGTGGCTCCGGTAGGTGTGTTCCACTCCCGGACGCGGCTTCGGCTCCTCTGCGACGGTGGCTCCGGTAGCCGTGTTCCACTTCTGAAGCGCCTCAGCCGGCGTCAGCCCTCGCTCGAGAGACGACCCACCGAGCTCGGCCGCGACGAGGGCGGGCGGCATCGGTGCTCATCGAGCCAAGCCGGGAAGCCCGGATCGCGCCCTTCAGGCCCGGTCGGTCCGCCCCAGCAGGTCGGGATACCGGCGAAGCATGAAGCGGTCGAACTGCGGCACGGTGAACGCCGCGAGGCCATGTCCGGGGGTGTAGAGGAGGCCCTTGTCGATGAGGCGTGAGCGGATCGGCCCGGCCTGCTCGACCGTGCGACCGATACGACGCGCCACTTCGGTCGCGCGATGCGGTTCCGGTCCGAGCTCGGCCATCGCGCACAGGTACTTCAGTTCGAGCTCCGTCGTCCGTTCCGCCCTCACCCGGAAGAAGCTCTCGTCGAGGCTCTCTTCGACGATCGGAAGGACGGACGTCGCATCCTCCTCGGCGATCGGCGACGCGGAGGCCTCGTCCCAGACGATGCGACCGTACTCCTGCAGGAAGTAGGGGTAGCCCTCGGTGTACTCGACGATCCGGGCGACCGCCCCGGGCGCGTAGTCGACGCCGAGTTCGTGCGCGGGAAGCACCAGAGCATCGGGAGCGTCCCGCGACGGACTCAACGCACCGATCTGCACGAAGCGGAACAGCCGCTCGCTGTAGGACTTGGCCTCGCCGGCGAGTCGTGGCATCTGGGGAAGGCCGGCCCCGACCAACGTCATGGGTACGGCGCGCCGCGCGCACCGGTGCAGCGCCACGATGAGTCCTTCGAGCTCCTCCTTACAGACTGGACAGAACTTACGTCACCAACGAAAGTCGTGTCTATCTGTAGTCGGCGAACTCGCGGCACACGTCACTCGCTCAGCCGCCCTCTGAACCGGGCGAACAGCCGCGAGCAGTGGAACGCCGCCGATGTCGTCGTCGTTGATGCGGCGGTAGAAGGCGACGTTGGCGTCAATGATCGCCTGTACGTCGCCGCTCACGAACTCGCCGAACAGAGGCTCCATCACTCAGAGCAGCTGTACTGAGCGTGTGGCCGGCCATCTTGCCCGTTCACTCTGCGGTGCGCGCCATCATCCCTCTCGCCGCTGCGGCATTGTCCACGTCCCGGCTCTTGCGTCAGTCGACGGTGGCGGCGAACATGGAAGGACGACCCCACACGAACGGTCTTAGCACGGGCCTCGCGCCACGGTTCTCCATCACGAACACGATCACATCGGCCATCGGCCGTATCGACGAAGCCAAGGGCTTCCTCACCGCGGCGCGACTCTCGGCCGACTGGGTAGCGCATGCAGCGCCAGGCGCTCGTCGTCGAGGCCTTCCACACGACGCGCATCGAGGGCGCTCGCGTGACCCTGGACCAAGCCGAGCGGCTCCTGGCGGGAGGACGTGCCCGACGCGCCGCGCGACGACGCACGCGATGCTCGATTACCGTGACGCCTTCGACCTCGTCTCGTCCTACCTCGAGAGCGGAGAGCCCATCACCGAGTCGCTGGTGCGCGAGATCCAGCGCCGTTTGGTGCAGGGGTCGCGGCGACTGGCGGCGCCGGGTCAGTACCGCGGGTCCAGAACTACGTCGTCAACTCAGCGAGTGGCGAGACGGTCTACACGCCGCCGCCCTCATTTGAGGTGCCGCGGCCGATGGCCGAACTCGTCGAGTGGCGCGCAACCCCGGCGGCGTGCATCCCGTGCTCGCTGCCGGGGTCGCGCAAATCGAGCTGTCCGCACCATCCGTTTCTCGACGGCAACGGGCGCACCGGTCGTCTGCTCTCGACACTCTGGCTCTACCGCTCCGGCTACGACTTCAAGCGCCTGTTCACCATCAGCGAGCACTACGACAGCGACCGGTCCGCGTACTACGAAGCGATGCGCTCGGGCAACGAGGCCGACGCCGATCACGCCATGGCTCGAGTACTTCGCTGACGGGCTGGCGGCGCAGATGCGTCAGACCGCCCGCAGAGCCGAGCTGGTCATCACGCGCGATCTCGCCGTGGGCCGACGTCGGCCTGAACGGCCGCCAGGCGACGGCACTGGCATTCGCGCTGGAGCACAGGCAAGTCGCACTGGCCGACTACGAGAAGCTCCAGCCTGCCGTCGCCCGGCGAACGTTGCAGCGTGACCTCGCCGACATGGTCGCGAAAGGTGCGTTGACGAGCGAGGGTGCGACGCACAACCGGGTCTATCGACCGAGCCTCTAGCTCTGTCACCTACGGGTGACGCGCCGTGTCACAAAACTAGTGACATCGTTGAGGCAGAAGCTGCGTCGGAGTCCCGACAGAACGCGCGACGACGAGGCTCGACAGGCCTTCAGAGCGACGCGAGCGCCACAGGAGCCGCCAGCTCGCTCGACGACGCCACGGAGGAGGCGCCCGCCAGACATGACCTACGACGAAGAACAAGCGCGCGCCATGACCGAGGCCTACGACGAGGAGGCCGAGGCGACCGGGTGGTACGGGCCGGAGGTCGCCTTCGGCCTCGCCTACGAGTTCGTGCGGCCGGGCCAGACGATCCTCGACCTCGGCATCGGCACCGGGCTGGCGGCCGTCCTCTTTCGCCGGGCAGGGCTGCGGGTGCACGGCATGGACGTCGCGCCGGAGATGCTCGACGCCTGTCGCGGCAAGGGCTTCACCGATCTGACCCTCCACGACCTGACCGCGCCGCCCTACCCCTTCCCCACCGCCAGCCTCGACCACGCGGTCTGCGTGGGGACCCTCGAACTTCATCCGCGACCTGACGCCGGTCTTCGCGGAGACGGCGCGGATCCTCCGCGACGGCGGGGTGTTCGTGTTCGCCGTCGGCGACCGCAGCGAGGACGAACCGGCGGAGGTCGTGGTCGGGCCCGAGCACACCATGACGGATGCGTCCGTGACGATGTACCGCCACAGCAGCCGGCAGGTCGAGGAGTGGGTCGCCGCGAGCGGGTTCACGCTGCTGCGGACTCTCGCCTTCGCCGTGCCCATGGACCGCACGAGGACGAGCAGCCAGCAGATCAGGGCGTACCTCGTGCGGAAGGGCGCGCCCGGCGGCGCCGAGCGCGACGCCTGACGGCGAGCGTTCTGCTGCGGCGCGGCGACGGAGCCGCGGCCGGTGGGATCACGGCCGGCAGCGTCGTGAACGACGAAGCGAGCGGGGCGGGGCCGTCGGCCCCGCCCCACTCGCGTGCGGCGCGCGCACCCTCGACGGGCGCGCGCCGCGGTCCTCTGTCAGACCGTGGTCACTTCACGGTCAGCTTCTTCGCCAGCGACGTGACCTTGTTGCCGGCCAGGTCGGTGGCCTGGATCGACCAGTAGTACACACCCACGGGCAGGCTGATCGTCAGCTTCTTCGAGTACGCCGTCGCGACCGGCGTCGTGGCCTTCGCGCCGATCAGCACGGTCTTGACCACGGTCGTGTTCTTCTTGATGACGAGCTTGACGGTGCAGGTCGGCGAGAGGTTGTCGGCCAGCGTGTACTTGAAGGTGGCCGTGCCGCCGCGCACGACGGTGATGGCGTTGCTCGCGACCGCGACCGGCTTCGTCTTGTCGACCTTGACCTCGACGCTCTTCACCGCCTCGACGTTGAGCGGGTCGGCGTTGTCCCAGGCGTAGTACTCGAGCAGGTGGACGCCTTCGCCGATCGGCACGATGCGGTCTTCGGCGAGGTCGTTCCACCAGACGGTGCCGTCGAGGCGCCAGTGCACGCCGCCGACGCCGGAGCCGATGTCGGTCGGCGTGAGCAGCGCCGCGACGTCATAGCGGGTCCAGGCCGTCGGCACGTCGCTGATCGGCCGTGCGCGGCTTGCGCGTGTCGATCTTCACCTTGACGATCCGCTCCGGGGTCCAGTTGCCGACCTTGTCGACGGCCTGGTAGCGGATGTAGTGGATGCCGTCGTTCGAGTGGTCGGCCGGCGCGGCGACGTCGACGTGGTCGGCGAGGTCCCAGTTCGCGCCGTCGTCGGTCGAGACGTAGTTCCACACGTCGCCGGAGACCTCGTCGGTCATGTCGAACTGCACGGTCACGGGCTGGGAGTGCCACTCGCCGTCGTAGTCGTGGGTCACGACCGGGGCCTCGTCGTCCCACGCGTACCTCTCGACCTTGTAGTCGTACTGGTCGGGCACGTAGAGGTCGCCGTTCGGCGCCACGGCGAGGCCCCAGACGCCCAAGACCTGGCCGGGGCCGCCACCGTACGTCGCCACCACTTCCATCAGCGACCCGCCGTCCGGATCCCAGCGCGTCACCCTGCCGCATGGCGTCGCCGACGAGCAGGCTGCCGTCCGGCGCGAAGGCCATGTTCGACGGGACGCCGAGCTCGGCGTACGAGCCGAACGAACGCAGCGGCGTGCCGGCGTGGTCGTAGACGTTGATGAGGTAGTTGTTCCAGTCGGCGACGTAGACCTCGTCATCGTCGACGGCGATACCCGATGCCCAGGAGGAGGGCCACTCCGTGAGGTAGTTGTAGCCCGGGTCGAAGACCTGGACGCGATCGTGCGCTGTACTCGGTCACGTAGATGTTGCCGAGGGCGTCCATCGTCATCTGGTTGACGCCGGTGAAGAGCCCGGCGCCCCACGAGCCCAGCGGGGTGAGGCCCGTGGTGAACGTGTAGACCGGGCTGTTGTAGTCCGCGACGAGAAGGCTGCCGGTGCTGTCGACGAGAGCCGCGCTGCCGTAGGCGCCGAGGTCGACGGCGCTGAGAAACGACGCCCTCGCTCGAGAACTTCTGTACGCGGGAGTTGCCCACGTCCGACACGTAGACGGCTCCTGCCGGACCGATCGCGAGTGTCTGGGCGTTGACGAACTCGCCGAGTCCCGAGCCGTAGCGTCCGAAGCTGTCCTCGTACACGTAGCCGGAGGCGAACGCGGCCGGCGCCGTCAACAGCAGGAGGACCAGGATCACGACCGTGACGAGCCAGAACTTGCGCAGCATGACGTCCTCCTTCGAGTAGATGGACACCCCAGTCAGTGCCGATGGCCAGGAGCGCGGCCCTTTGGCCCGTGACGTCGCTCCCGGCCGCATCGCCGTTGTTGCTATGGACTGAGTACGACCTCTCAAAGGACAATCCTGCGCGATGGAGGCGACGCCTCGCCTGCTCAGCGCGGACCCGAGTCGTCCTCGGAGGCAGCACCGCCGCTCGTCAGCCACTCCTGCCAGGCGGCGACCGCTTCGTCTTTGCTCATCCGCAGGACGTCCTCGAGCACCAGTCCGGAGCGGGTCGTGAGGTTCTTCACGAGGTCGTACGGCAGGCCTGGCCCCGGCGGCTCCGGCGGCGTGTCGCCGGGGCGACGCGGAGCCACCCCCTTGTCGACCGCGAGCCAGAACTGCTCCTCGGTCACCTGGAGCTGGCTGCGCAGGATGTCCTTGAACGTCGCCGGGTCGCGGATCGACCCGGAGCCGTGCGAGGCCCTCGTGCGAAGTCGCGTGCCGTCCCTGAGCACGCGCCCGTAGCGGAAGTGGTCGCCGGTCTTGGCGCCGCGCCGCGCGTCGCTGTCGAACCAGCCGTCGACCTCGCAGAAGCGCTTGAGGTCGGCGTAGGTCGGGAGCCTCATCCTCGGGGGGACGTGGGCGTCTCAGTCGCCGAAGACGACGCGGCGCGCCGCCTCGCGGTCGTCGGCCATGGCGAGGCGCCAGACCCAGCCGCGGCGGTCGGCGTGATTGGGTGCCGCGTGCAGCTCCTCCAGCCACTCCTCCACGTACAGCAGCGCCTCGTCGAGCAGGTCGTCCTCGGCCTCGGTCAGGGTCTCGGCCTCACCGTAGACCGCGAACTCGGGCAGCCAGATGTACACGCCGTCGGGCTGCCCCATGCGCACCTCGGGGTGGAACCGGAAGCAGCCCTCGAGCAGCTCGCGCTGCTCGTCGACACTCGTGACCCAGACGCGCTGCCCGCGGCGGTCGATGACCACCGGGGCGCCGGCCAGGACCCCGTCGACCACCCGGCTGAGGTCGTTGCGCGCCTGACTGAACTTGAGACTCGGGACCATCACCGCCTCCCGTCGAGTCGACAGGACGATTATCGGCAATCACGCGCGATTGTGCAAGTTGCCGCTCTTGTGCGGTTCGAACCTGGCGTCGCGCAAGGGTGACGCTACCCCTCAGCCTCCCCCACGGCGTCACGGACGACCTGCCACGCCGCGAGCTTGTCATCGAAGGTCAGCGCGGCGTTGGCGGGGCTCGTCGACGGGAGCGTCACGAGCCCCAGCGCGCCGCGTGGCTACCGCTTGATCACGTGCCGGCAGAAGCCGTCGGCGACCATGTTGTTCGTCTGCGTGAGGTCGTCGGGGGCCGCGCCGATCAGGCCGCAGAGCATGCCGCGGCTGAAGGCGCAGGCGATCTCGGGCTGCTCGGCGGCGATCTCGCGGTAGACGCAGTTGTCGAAGACGAAGACGTCGCCGTCGGGGCGGCGCTCGCAGTGGGCGGCGTAGCCCTCCTGGGCGAGCCAGGCGCAGGCGGCCTCGGGCGAGAGCCGCCCGTGCGGCCCGCCCTGCAATTGCTCCCGCACCCCCACGCCGTACTCGTAGCCCGCGGCCTGCGCATGATGGACGGCCATCGGAGTCGGCAGGACACCCTTGACGATGTGCAGCAGGAGGCGGGCGAGGGCCTCGTAGCGCCGCGGCGGGAGCGTGATCACGAGGCGCTCGCCGCTCGACATGTAGGTCTTGGCCGGACGGCCGTACCCCGTGACCGGCGTCCGCTTCCCGGTCTTGACCAGGCCCGTGGCGACGAGCCTCTCGAGGTGCCCGCGGGCCACGGTGCGGTGCACGCCGAAGACTTCGCCGACCTCGGCGGCCGAGACCGGCGCCTCGGCGTCGAGCACGTACTTCAGGATCGAGCTGCGCGTCGGGTCGCCGAAGACGTCGCCGAGCGTGTCGAGACTCCGGTTGGTACCGTCCTTGCGCACTTCCACTGAGCGACCGCCCTCGTCGTTCGTTGCCCCGCGGGTACTCTACACCTGTGCCCCGCCGATGAGAAAAGTAGTCGGCGCCCTCAGTAGACGTGCCAGGACGACCTGTCGAACCCGCCGGTCGACTCGTAGCCTGCATGCCGTTTCCGGGCCCGCCCGCCTGCACGCCGCGCCGCGATGACGTATCGTGTGGGTGGGAGCACGATCGCTCCGGCGGCGGCCGGCTGCCCGGCCATCGTCGCAGGACCGCGAAGTAAGGATTCTGCGCTTCCGAGAATTAGTGTGCCGAGCCGAGGGGACTCGGGGAGCCGCGGGGAGAGGTTCGTCGCTTGCATGAGCTCATGAGCGTGGTCGAGAACGCCTTCGGGCTCGTCGCCGAGCACGTCCCCGGCCAGGGTCTCGAAGAAGACGGCCTCCAGGGGCTCATCAACCAGATCGAGTCGACCTTCGGCATCATCGGCGTGCCGCTCTTCATCGCCTACGTGGTGACGCTGGTGACGTGGCAGGCGCGCAAGCGCTCGGCGCGCTTCCGCGAGCGCACCGACGCGCTCTTCGCGAGGTGGCGCCTGCACCCGTCGCCGCAGACGAAGCGGAGGATCGCCTGGACGCTCTCCATACTGGCGATCCTCGCCTACGCCTGGTGCATGTACTGCGGCAAGTCGATCACCGAGAAGGCCGCGCACGACGCCTCGTTCTTCCACATCCTCACGACGTTCTCGCTCTCGACCTTCCCCTACTTCGTCGCCGGCTGCGTGCTCTCGGGCGTCGTGTCGCGCGACGTCATGGACGACTCCCGCTGGTTGCCGAAGAGCATGCTCGGGGCGGGCCTCTTCGCCTCGCTGCTGCCGGTGTGCAGCTGCGCCGCCGTCGCCTTCGCCTACAGCCTCATGATCACGCAGAAGGTGCGGCTGCGGGCGGTGATCACGTTCATGATCGTCGTGCCGGTCCTCAACCCCTTCGTGATCGTCTTCTCCTACGGCACGCTCGGGCTCGAGTACACCTTCTGGCGGATCGTCGCCACGTTCGCGCTGGCGATGATCACCGGCACGCTGATCGAGGAGTTCCTCGGCGAGCGCGACCCGGAGTTCCCCGAGGGCGGCTGCGTGAGCTGCAAGGGCTGCTCGGGCAGCGCCGTCAAGCTCGAGAAGACGGACTCCTCGATGGAGACGGCGTTCAACCTCATGCGCCAGCTCGCGCCCTACATCATCATCGGCATGCTGGTCGGCACCGCGTTCGCCCTCTACCTGCCGGCGTACGTGGTCGGCGACTACCTCTCGGGCCCGTTCGGGCTCCTGCTGGCCGCCGGCATCGGCGTGCCGATCTTCCTCTGCTCGGGCGAGGACGTGCTGATCCTCGCGCCCCTCATGCAGGCCGGTCTGCCGATGGGCCACGCCATCGCGCTGACGATCGCCGGCAACGGCATCTGCCTCTCGTCCATCGCCCTGCTGGTGCCGCTCTTCGGCAAGAAGGCGGCCATGTGGATCGTGATCGCCTTCTTCGTCGGCAGCCTGCTCATCGGGCTGTTCATCAACATGCTCGGCGCGCTGCAGCCCTCGGTCGGGTAGCGGGCGCGACACGGAGTGGACGACGGGGCGGGCGGGCCGTGAGGCCCGCCCGCCCCGTTTCGCCAGGCGCCGCGTCGTACGGGCCGCGAGCGTCTCGGCCCGCCTCGCCCCGTCGCGGTCGCTCGCCGCGCGTGTGACACGCGCGGCGGAGACGCGGCCTGTGGTGGCGGTCAGCCTCGCGCGGCGGCCGCCGCGGCGGCGGCCGCGGCGGCCTCGCCCGCGGCTTCGCTCTGCGCGACGACCGCCGTCGGTGAGCTCACGCCGGCCGCGAGACCGGCGAGCCAGGGGCCGCGAGGCGTCGCGCCCGTGTCGCGCGCGCCGTGTCCGCCGTCGTCGTCGGCCAGGTCGCCCGGGGCGGACAGCACCAGGGACCCCGCGCAGAGCGCCTGGTAGGCGAGGTCGTCGGCGGGCCGGACTCCGGCGGAGTAGCAGACGGTGTCGCAGTCGTAGGTGCGGTGGCCACGCGGAGGATGCCCGGGCCGGTCGGCCGGTCGCAGGGTGACCGACCGGACCCGGTCGGTGCCGCGGGCGGCGACGCTCCCCAGACCGGTCAGCAGATCGACGCCGTGGGCCGCCAGCTCGGCCAGGACCTGCGGGTCGGCGACAGGATGACCGGCGGCGCGACCCCCAGCTCCGGCGAAGCCGGACCCGGCTGTCGCCTCGCCGCCGCCTCGCCGCCCTCGCCGACCGCTTCGCCCCCTTCCCCGCTCCCCTCGCCATTCCCCTCGCCATCCCCGTCGCCGCCCCGCAGGTCGGCGACGCAGGCGACCTCTGCACCGAGCGCGACGAGCCGAGCAGCCACCGCGTAGGCGTGGTCGTCGCCCGTCACGAAGACCACCCGCGACCCCGGGAGCACGCCGTAGCGGTTGACCAGGCGTCGGGCGGCGGAGACGGTCATGACGCCGGGCAGGTCCCAGTCCGGGAACGGCAGCCCCGCGTCGTAGCCGCCCGTGGCCAGGACGACCGCGTTGGCTTCGACCAGCAGCAGGTCCGGGTGCCGGTCGACGGCGATCGTGCCCTCCTCGTACCAGGCGATCGCGTCGCTGCCGGTCAGGACATCGATGGCCGCTTCGGCCGCGACCCGCGCCGCGAGACCGGAGGCGATCGCGGAGCTCGCGGGGACGTCGTCGGCGAGGCCGCCGCCGAGACGATCGCCCCTGTGCACGAGCAGCACGCGCGCGCCCGCACCGGCCGCGGCGAGGGCGGCACTCATGCCGGCCGCGCCGCCGCCGACCACGAGCACGTCGACCGCGCGGCGCTCGCAGCGCGCCGCGGCGAGCCGTTCGACGGCGTCGGCGCTCGGGCATGCTCCCCTGCCCGGCCACCTGGGCGAGACCGCGCTCGAAGGCGCCCCAGAGGCGCGGCGAGCGGCGGAACCGCCGGTAGTAGAAGCCGGGCGGCATCAGGGGCGAGAGCAGGTCGGCGGCGCGCAGCGCGTCGAGGTCGGCGCTCGGCCACGCGTGCTCGCGCTCGACCGTCATGCCGGCGCGCACGGGTGTGACGCAGGTGCGCACGCCGGGCAGCCCGTCGACGCGCATCGCGCAGGACGAGCAGTGGCCCCGGCCGCAGCGGTAGCCGCGCGGCCGGTGGTACTTCGAGCTCCGGCCGAAGACGTGCACCCCGTTCGCGATCAGCGCCGCGGCGACGGAGTCGCCCTCGCGCGCGGTCATGGGCCGGCCTTCGAAGAGGAAGGTGACCTCGGCACCCGTGAGCTCGCCCTCGATGCGGGACGGCCCCGTGGGCCTCCGCCCGTCGGGCACCCCCCTCATGCCGCGCTCCCCTCGGACGACGCGACGACGAGCGAAGTCTCGCGGATGAGCTTGCCGGTGGCGAAGCGCTCGACGGCGAAGGGCGCCAGCGTCGGCGGCGTCCTGCCCGTCGTGATGAGCTCGGCCACGAGCGCCGCCGCCGCCGGGGCGCCGACGAAGCCGTAGACCCAGCCGCAGTCGAGGTAGAAGCCCTCGAGCTCGGGCGCCCGGCCGAGGACGGGCGCGATGTCGGCGGTCTGCGTGACGACCCCCGACCAGTGGCGCATCATGCGCACGCCGGCGAGGCGCGGGAAGAGGCGGACGAACTTCCGCGCCATGTCGCGGGCGCCGTCCAGCGTCGAGCGGATGCTCGTCGAGGGCACCGGCACGTCGGGCTCGGTGCCCGCCGACGAACTCGCCGCGCGTCGTCTGGTGGCAGTAGCCCATGATCGCCGGCGAGCTCACGGCCGGGCGCAGGAAGGGCTCGAGCGGCTCGGTCACCATCGCCTCGAGACGGAAGACCTCGACCGGCACGTCGACGCCGGCGAGGCGCGCGATGTCGCGCGCCTGACCGCCGGCGGCGTCGACGACCACGCCCGTCGAGATCACGCCCCGATCCGTGGTGACCGAACGTACGGCGCCACCGGCGACACCGACCGCCGTCACCCTCGTGTACGGGTGGATCTCGACCCCGAGCCGGGCGGCCGCCTGCGCGTACGCCCAGACCGCGGCGTCGTGGTGGGCGAAGCCGGCATCGGTCTGCAGGACACCCCCGGCGATCATCTCGGGCGACATCTCCGGGCAGAGCCGCCGCACGTCGTCGTGGCCGAGCAGCTCGACCTGCAGCCCGTGCCGGCGCTGCACGGCAAGGTTGCGCTCGGCGGCGGCGAGAGCCTCCGCCGTCGAGGCGAGCAGCAGGTAGCCGGCCTTCGTGAAGAGCACGTTGAAGTCGAGCTCGGCGGAGAGGCCCTGCCAGCGCCGGAGGCTGTCGTCGAAGAGCCCGATCCACTCGTCGGTGGCGAAGGCCGAGCGGATCATCTCGCCGTTGCGGCCGCTGCCCCCGGAGCCGGGGTAGGCGGCCTCGAGCACGGCGATGCGGCCGAAGCGGCGCTTCGCGAGCTCGTAGGCGAGCGCGATGCCCTGGAGGCCGCCGCCGACGATGACGGCGTCGTAGGCGGCGGCGAGCTCGCCGGTCGTCGCCCCGGGATGACGCGCGGCGCGACGGACCGGCCCGCCGACCCTCCGCCGCGCCTCCGGGGCGCGGCCTCACGCCTCGTCCTCCGCCGCGAGCGTGCCGAGCCGCACCGGCGCGACCGGCGGCCGGCGCGGCGGCGCGGGCACGTCCGCCAGCTCCCGGCCGGTGAGCTCCGCGACCAGCCGCCGGATGGCATCGACGCACGTCTTGCCCTGGCACGGGCCCGTGCAGGCGCCGGTGAAGCGCTTCAGCGTCTCGATGTCGTCGTAGCCGTCGGCGACGGCGCGCCGCACGTCCTCTTCGCTGACGTCCCGACACAGGCAGAGGATCGTCTTCGTCATCGACGCGCGCCTCGACCGCGTGGCTCCGCCGACCCGACCCGCCCGGCTCCGGGTCAATACACCACCTTCTGCGTCGCCTCGACGTGGATGCCGCGCCGGTTGAGCTCGGCGAAGTAGACCTCGGGCGGGATCGCCGCCTCGCCGCCGAAGGCGCCCTTCCTCTCGATCGCCCCGCGCCCGAGGAGGCGCCCGGTGACGGCCGCCGGGTAGCCCACGGTGAAGGTCGAGCAGGGCATCTCCCACTCGGGGTAGTGGTGCAGCACGGTCTCGAGGCGCCAGTCCTGGGTCTGGCCGTCCTTGGTGCCGCGCACCTCGACCCTGCAGGACCTTGTGGTCGTCGAGCGCTGGCTTCTCCTGCGCCGGGGCCGCCGCGGCGGCCTCGGCGAGCGAGCGCTCGACGAGCGCGAGGACGACCTCGCGCGGCACGACCTCGCGGCCCTTGACGGCGATCGCCTCGGTGCCCGCCGCGCCGAGGTCGCAGAGGAAGCGGAGCTTCTCCTCGAACTTCTTCGGCAGGGCGAGCTTGAAGAAGCACTCGCGGATGCCCTTGCCCGCGAAGGCGACGGGGATCGTCGCCGGCTCGGAGTGGATCGTGTAGTAGCAGGTCTGGGTGCCGACCGGTTCGGGGAAGTCGACCTCCTCGGCGCCCTGGAAGGGGCCGTACTCGCGCCACTCGCCGTCCTCGAAGGGCCAGGCGCTCATGAGGAACTCGTTCAGGATCGTGTCCAGCGAGTAGGGCGGCACCAGGGGGGCGAGCGGCACCCCCCAGTTGACGATGCCGTCGTAGATCCTGCACCCACTCGACGGTGTCGAGGCGCTGCTCGGCGTAGCGCGCCATGACGTTGACGATCCCCGGGGCCGAGCCCGAGCCGAGGATCGCGGTGAGGCCGGCGGCCTCGAAGCGGTCGCTCATCGCGAGCTGCTTCTTCGCCCAGTGGAAGAGGCCGCCGGTGTCGGTGTAGTGGCAGCCGGCCTTGAGACAGGCCTCCATGACGGCCTCGTTGAAGTAGGCCATCGAGCAGTTGACGACGACGTCGATGGGCTCGAGCGCCCTCGCGAGGGCCTCCGATGTCGCTGACGTCGACGGCCACCGTCGAGATCTTCGGCGAGGCCATCGCCGCGGCGCGCGCGGCGAGGCCGGCCTCGTTCAGGTCGGCGAGCAGGATGGCCTCGACCTCCTCGGACTCGATGAGGTCGCGGATCGCGGCCTCGGCCATCTTGCCGGCGCCGCCGACGACACAGATCTTCATCCCTCACTCCTTGCCGTTCGTTGTTCACCGCGGCGGCGCGCGTCGGAGCGCCTCGCCGCGCGATCACCGCGTCAGCGGGCGCCGGTCGCCTCGCCGTCCTATCCCTGCGTCGACTCGCGCCCGGACGTCCGCGACGTCACCGCGTCACGTCGCGGACGAGCTCCTCGAAGGCCGCGACGTACCGGTCGATGTCCTCGTCGGTGTGCTGGATCGAGAGCGTCCACTCCTCCTCGCGCCCGGGCGCCATGAGCACGCCGCGGTTGAAGTTGTAGAGCCAGGCGAGCTCGCTCAGGTCGGCGTCCTGGTACTTCTGGAACGACTCGAAGTCGGTGATGCGGCCCGTGGCGAAGTCGACGCAGCCCTTGGAGCGGATGCCGACGGTGTAGCCCGGGAAGTCGTACTTCGCGCAGATCGCGTCGCACTCTTCGACGAGCCGGTCGTTCAGGTAGTCGAGGCGCGCATACGCCTCGGGCGTCATGACCTCTTCGAGATTCGCGCGCGCCGTCGCCATGCTCAGCGGGTTCCCGTTGTACGTGCCGACCTGGTACACGCGCCAGTCCTCGACCAGCGCCATGATCTCGTCGGTGGCGCCGATCGCCCCCGAGGGCAGGCCGGCGGCGAGCGCCTTGGCGAGGCAGACCATGTCGGGCACCACGCCGAAGCGCTCGACGCCGCCGCCGGGCGCCGTGCAGATGCCGGTCTTGACCTCGTCGAAGATGAGCACGATGCCGTGGCGCCGGGTGATCTCGCGCACCGCCTCGAGGTAGCCCGGCTCGGGCAGCACGACGCCGATGTTCATCATCGCCGGCTCCATGATCATGCAGGCCGGCGGCCGCCCCTCCTCGACGAGCCGCTCGACGCGGCGCTCCGTGGCGTCGGCGTCGTTGAACGGCACCGGCACCGTCATGTCGACGACGGCCTGCGGGATGCCGCCGCCGTAGGGCAGCCGAGATGTAGTCGTCGCGCGGCCCGATCTCGCCGTAGTTCATCGGCGTCGAGACCATGACGTAGTCGTGGTGCCCGTGGTAGGAGCCGAAGATCTTGAGGATCGGTGTCGCGACCGGTGAAGGCGCGGGCGACGCGGATCGCGTCCATCGTCGCCTCGGAGCCCGAGTTGACGAAGCGCCACTTGGGCAGCTTGAAGTTCTCCGCCAGGTGCCGGGCGACGACGACGGCGTCCTGGCGACGGCGAGGCCGAACTGGGTGCCCTTGGCGCACGCGCTCGCGGATCGTCTCGACGATCACCGGGTGCGCGTGCCCCTGCACCATGCAGCCGTAGGCGTTGTGGAAGTCGGAGAGCTCCTCGCCGTCGAGGGTGAGGATCTTCGAGCCGTGCCCCTCGGTGAAGTAGATGGGGTACGGCTCCCGCGCCTGGTAGCCGGAGGACACCCCGGCGACGAGGTTGTCCTTCGCCGTCTGATAGAGCTCGAACGACCTCCGCGTGTGCTCCTCGAGTCGCCGCTCCTCGCGCTCGATGAGCCTACGGATCAGGTCGCTGTCGATCTCGTGCGGCGCCTGTGCTGCCATCGGTCAGCCCTCCTTCGGCCCGCGGTGCGCGTCGACTTCTCGTGCTCGTCAGGTCTCTGCGGTGAATCGGACTGGAGCCGGCTCCACGCCGAAGCGGCGGAGGGTCCCGCGGGCGCGAGCGACGCGGTCGAACGTCCGGCTCTCCGGGCCCGCGACGGCGCGGCGCTGAAGCCCGCAGACCGCGACCATCGGCAGGCGCGCGACGCGGCGTGGGCGACGGGGCGGGCGGGCCTCACGGCCCGCCCGCCCCGCCGCTCGGCGTCGGCCCCGTCGCGCCGTCACTCCTCCATCGCCGGCCCGCCGCGACGACTCCTCGCGACCAGCCAGACGATCACGAGGATCACGACGACGGCCGCGGCGATGATCGCCGCCCAGAGGCCGAAGTTGTCGCTCTCCTCCTCCTCGGCCGACTTGGGCGTCAGCGAGTAGTAGGCCCACGGCAGCGCCCCGGTGACGAACGGCGGCCCCTCACCGTAGCCTGAGCGCGACCAGCCGTCCCACTTGTCCGTGCGGTAGGCCATCAGCTTGTACGGGAACACCGTCGTGATGCACGGCGCGTCCCCGTACATGGCCGCCTGCATGCCGTGGATGTACTCCGCCCGCTTGTTCTCGTCCATCTCCTTGGTCTGCAGCTCGTCGAGGCGGTCGTACTCGGCGTTCGACCACGAGAACTCGTTCCAGCCCTCGATCTGGTCGGTCGTGAAGCAGGTCAGCGTCTGGCCGGGGTCGAAGTAGCCGTCCCACTGCCAGTAGTAGGCGTCGAAGTCGGGCTTGAAGGTGTTGCCGTCGTAGCCCCAGATGTTGTCGAAGTAGACGCCGTCGTCCTGCACGGTGAAGGCCACTTCGATGCCGACCGCCTCCCACCAGCCGGCGATGAGCTTGCACGGCGCGCTGCCCCTCCGGTGCGTCGGGGGTGGCCCAGAGGCGGAGCTTGATGTTCTTGCCCTCGTACTCGCGGATGCCGTCGCCGTCGCCGTCGGTGTAGCCGGCGTCGTCGAGGATCGCGTTGGCCTGCGCGGGATCGTAGGTGCGGGCCTCGCCCTCCGGCGGCGCCCAGGCGTAGTCCGGGTCGCGCCAGTTGCCCGTCGGCAGGAAGGTGTAGCCGGGTATCGCGTGGCCGCCGTAGGCGAGCTCGGCCATCTTCTCACGGTCGACGGCGTACTCGAGCGCGATGCGGAAGTCCGCGTCCCGCAGGGCGGGGTGGCCGCCGGACTCGCCCTCGTAGCAGTTGAAGCCGACGTAGTCCCAGTTGTAGTAGCTGTACTCGATCGCCTCGATGCCCGCCGTCGTCTTGAGCTCCTCGAACTGCGCCGGCGGGAACAGGTAGGCGCAGTCGATGGCGCCGCTCTTCAGGTCCTGGACCATCGTGTCGCCGTTCTGGTAGACGACGAACATGACCTCGTCGATGGTCGGCGCGCCGAGATAGAAGTCCTCGTTGGCCTCCAGGCGCAGGTACTGGTCCCGGTTCCACTCCACGACCTGGAACGGCCCGCTGCCGATGCAGGGCGGGTCGTTCTGGAAGGTCAGGCTCGCCTCCTTGGCGCGTCATCTCGCCCCAGATGTGCTCGGGGAGACAGGGGATCCACAAGCACGAGCATGTTGGCGACCGGCTCGCTGCAGACCACCTTGTACGTGAGGTCGTCGACGACCTCGGCGTGGTCGACGCCGGTGAGGAAGTTGATGTAGGCGGCGATCTCGTTCTCGATGATGAAGTTGTAAGTGAAGGCGGCGTCCGCGGCCGTGATCGGCTCGCCGTCGTGCCAGGTCATGCCCTCGTTGATCGTGAACGTCCAGACGAGCCCGTCGTCGGAGACCTCCCAGGTCTTGGCGATCCCTCCGTCGCTGGGCTCGTAGGTCTCCCAGTCGCGGCCGACCATCAGCAGGTACTCGTTGCCGTAGACCTCGTAGACGTTGTTGGTCCAGCCGATGAGCGGGTTCAGGTTGTCGATCTCGCCCATCCAGCCGACCTTGAAGACGAGCTTCTCGTCGGCGGCCGGCGACGCCGTGCCCTCGTCCTGGCCCAGGGCGGCGCCCGCGCCGAGGACGGCGGCGAGGCAGACCACGGCGAGCGCGCCCACGAACAGCAGCAGGAGCACCCTGCGCCGAGTGTCGCGCGTGTCGGTCCGTTCGGTGACGCTCCTCATGCTGGTCCTCCTTGGGCGGGGCCTGTCCTGGAGATGAGCCGCGACCGGCGCACGGCCGGTCGTGAGATGAGGACGAGCGACGGCGGCGACGGCCCGCGGGGCGACGGCCCGAGGCCCGCGGCGAGGCGCCACCGGACGTGCGGACGCGGGCGCAGAGCACGGACTGGGGACGGGACGGCGGCTCGGGACGGCGCGGCGCTGTGGCCGCGCGAGGACTCACGGCGCGATGAAGGTCCGCGCCGCCGGCGAGACTCCCCGCGCCTCGTGACGGCTCTCACGGCTCCTGCCCCCAGGTGGCCGAAGGGACCGTGGGCGATGCCCACGGTCCCTTCGCATGCTCGCCGTTCCGGAGCGCGGCGTCAAGGCTGGAGCGGGGACGCGGCGGGGCGGCGGGCCCTCGGGCCCGCCGCCCCGCCGCGCTCGCGGTCAGGCGGTCGCGCCGGCCTCGCCGCCCGCGTCGGCCTCGGCCTCGGCCTCGGCCGGCGGCGTGTAGGTCGTCCAGGGGTCGGACTCGTCGCCCTTCCACTGGCCGCAACCCCCGAGCCAGCCGCCCTCGCCCTTGGCCATCTTGTAGCCGAAGTAGATGCCTACTCCGATGAGGCCCAGCACGGTCAGCCAAAGCAGTGTCTTCATTTGAGGCTCCTCCTCCTGTCGGCTGCGCCCATCGTACCCTACTCGCCCGCAGCGCACGCGCGCGGTCCCCGTGCTTTGCCCGCCGCACACGAGAGCACGTAGACTCGCCCCCATGTGGGTCGTCACGCACGTCCTCGCCGGACTCGCCATCGCCGCGCTCGTCGGCGGCCCGTGGTGGCTCCTCGTCCTGCTGGTCGTCGCGTCCCACGTGCTCATGGACCTCATCCCGCACTACGACTACACGGTCTCGCGGCATCCGGTCGGCTACGGGGTGCTCGACTTCTCCGGCTCGCTCGCGGCCTTCCTCGTCTGCTGGCTGGCGCTTGGCTGGCCGTTCTGGCTCGCCTCCATGGGGCTGCTCTCGGGGGCGCCGGACTGGGACGTGCTCATCGCGACGCTGCGCGGCGAGCACGCGCGCAAGTGGTTCCCCAGCCATTGGGCCTCGTTCCCGCACGGCAGCTCCGGCCCTCTGTGGGGGATCTCGGTGCAGGTCGTGCTGATGGCGGCGAGCGTCGTCGCGATCGCCTACGCGGGGCCGCGGTGAGCGCGACGGGGGCGGCGGCTCTCCCGAGCCGCCGCCCCCGTCGCCCCCTCGCCCGAGGCCCGACTACTTGAGCAGCTCGCGCACCAGCTCCTCGGCGAAGAGCGCCTGGAAGGCGACGTCCTTCACGTGGATGCGCTCGTCGACGTTGTGGTAGCGGTCGAAGACGGTCGGCCCGTCTTCGACGAGGTACGGGCCGAAGCCGTAGGCCACGATGTCCGGGAACGCCGCGCGGAACCAATTCGAGTCGGTGAAGCCGACGCAGTGCGTCGCCGCCACGCACCCCTGGGCACGTGGCGCCCGAGCACGGTCGAGATCGCGTCCGCGTAGGGGCCGTCCGCCGCCGAGGCGTTGCCGCGCACGACGCTGAACCACTCGAGGCTCCAGTCGCCCTCGACCCCCGCCAGCGCGGCGTCGATCTCGGCGCGCACGTCGTCCTCGGTCTGCCCCGCCGGCATGCGGCAGTCGACGAAGAGCTCGACGGTCTGGGGGAAGACGTTCACCGCCTTGCTGCTCGAGTGCACGATCGTCGGCGAGAACGTCACCCCGTAGAGCGGCTCGAGCAGACGGCCGAGGAGCCCGTCCCCGGCGTGCAGCTCCTCGAGCGCCGCGCGTGCCGTCGTCACATCGAGCAGCCGGCGGCGCATCTCCACGTCATCGACGAGCAGCTCGACGTACTCGGGCGAGACCGTGGCCAGAGACACCGTCGGCCGATAGTCGTGCAGGGCGCGGATCAGGCCGGCCGCGTCGACCACGGCGTTGCCGTGACGCAGCGGCACCGAGGCGTGACCGCCCTCGCCCTTCACGGTCAGCTTGAACTGCGCGGTGCCCTTCTCGCCGGTCTGGAGCTCGTAGAGGCGGCGGCCGTCCGGCAGGTCGAGGAACTCGCCGCCGCCCTCGTTCAGCAGGTAGTCGCAGCGCACCAGGTCGGGGCGCTGCTCGGTGAGCCAGCGGGCCCCGGCCACGGCGCCTTCCTCTTCGTCGGCCGTGGCCGCGTAGATCACGGTGCCGGCGAAGTCGCGGCCGCTCGCCGCGAGGCGGCGCACCGCCACGGCGTGCGCCGCCACGAGGTTCTTGATGTCGGCGGAGCCGCGCCCCCAGACCCAGTCGTCGCGGACCTCGCCGGAGAACGGCGGCACCGCCCAGTTCTCGGCCTCGGCCGGCACGACGTCGGTGTGGGCGAGCAGGGTGATCGTCGGGCCCGGCCGGGTGCCCTCGAGGCGCAGCACGAAGCTGCGCCGGTGCTCCGGCTCGCCGACGATCTCGCCCTCGAGCCCGTGCTGGGCGAACCAGCCGGCCAGGAACTCGGCGGCCTGCGTCTCGTTGCCGGGCGGGTTCGTGGTGTCGATGCGCAGCAGCTGCCTGAGCAGCTCCACCACTTCGCCCTGCCGCTCCGCCAGCGCCCGCTCGTCCACGCTCACTCCCTGCACCGGTGCCTCCCGTGTCGCTGATCGGCGTGTCGCCGGCCGGCGTGCCGCCGGCCGACCCGGCCCCGAGCCCCGGTCATCATACGCCACGCTCGGCCATCCTCGCCCCGCGCACGCGTCGGCGCCTCGCGCACGCGTGACCGCCTCGGCCGGGTTGCGGTACACTGTGCCCCCGCGCGGAGAAGTGGCCGAGTGGCTGAAGGCAACCGCCTGCTAAGCGGTTAAGGGGCGACAAGCTCCTTCCCGGGTTCGAATCCCGGCTTCTCCGCCAGTCTCGATCCACTGCCGCCCGGACGCCCTCGCCGCCGGCCCTCGCGCCGCTTTTCGGAGCCGTCGCAGGTCGGGTATACTGCTCTCCCCAGTGCGCCTGTAGCTCAGTTGGATTAGAGCGTCGGTCTACGGAACCGAAGGCCGCAGGTTCGAATCCTGCCAGGCGCACCAGCAATTCCCCCAAGGGTCGAAGTCCAAAGCCTGTCTCGAGGGCCACCTCCCTGGTTTGGGATACCGCCGAACGTCTTCGCCGTGAGAGGGCATCATGAGGACGCTGGTAGGGCCCGAGCCGGCTGCCGGGACGCCCGCGCGTCGCTACGTGCGCGAGCACTGAGCTCCGACGTGAAGAGGGGGGCGGGCCGCAAGGCGGCCCGCCCCCCTTTCGCGTCTGAGGAGAGGGGGTGAGCTCCTCAGTCGGTCCGCGCCCGCTCCGCCGCCGGGGTGGGGTTCCACGCGGGATTGCGGGTGTCGTGCTCGAACCCGCGGCCTTCACGCTCGCGACGAGAGCGGCCTTTGCCGTTCTCTGGCGCGCGCTCGCCGGACCGCCTCTCGTCATCCGTCTCTGGCGTGCGACGTCCCTCGATGCTCACGTTGGGGAGCCACTCGAGCCAGCGCGGCAGGTACCAGTTCCAGTCGCCGAGCAGCTCCATGGCGGCCGGCACGACGATCGTGCGCACCACGGTCGCGTCGATGAAGATGGCGACGGCGAGGCCGAAGCCCATCTGCTGGAACACGACCATCTGGCCCGTGGCCATGCCGCCGAAGACGCAGACCATGATGGCGGCCGCGCCGGTGATGATCCCGGCGGTGCGACCGACGCCGTAGCCCACGGCCTCGCGCGTGTCGCCGGTGTGGTCGAAGCGCTCCTTGATGCGGCTGAGCAGGAACACCTGGTAGTCCATGGAGAGGCCGAAGAGCAGGGCGAACAGCATGACCGGCACCCAGGCCTCGATGCTCTCCACCGGGGTGAGGCCCAGAAGATGGGCGCCGATGCCCTTCTGGAAGACCAGCACCAGCAGCCCGTAAGACGCGCCGACGCTCAGAAGGTTCATGAGGATCGCCTGCGCCGGGATGACGATCGAGCGGAAGGCCACCAGCAGGAGCACGAAGCTCAGCGCGAGGACCACCAACAGCACGATCGGAAGCCAGGCGTCGAAGAAGCCGAGGTAGTCGATGACGCCGGCCGTCGTGCCCGTGACGTACACCTTGGCGGGGCTGCCGGCGAATGCCGCGGGGATCATGTCGCTACGCAGGTGCTTCACCAGCGCCTGCGTGGAGTCGCCCACGGGGTCGCCGGCCAGTGCGGTGGTCAGCAGCGTCAGGTCACCAGCCTTGTTGGTCGCAGCGTGGACGGGCGCGAAGCGGCCGTCCGCCTTCATCTCCCGCTCCAGCCGCGCGATGCCGCGCTCGACGGCGCTCGCGCTTGCCTGACCGTCCACCACGATCTGCAGCGGGTTGGCCTGGCCGAGGGAGAAGTCGCGGTCGAGCATGTTCCAGCCCTGCTTGGCGTAGTGGCCATCGGGCAGATAGCCGGCGCTCTGGGTGGGGCTGCCGCTGTTCATCATGAAGACCGGAGCGGCGATGGCCAGCAGCGCCACGACGGCGACGCTGAGCCAGATGACGGGGCGACGCATGATGCTGTGCGCCAGCCGTTCCCAGACCCCGCCGTGCCCATTGGCGCGCTTGGCGGCGGCACGACCCAGGAAGGGCACCCGCAGCGCGTCGACGCGGTCGCCCAGCACGCTGATGACGGCGGGCAGCGCGATGAGCGCGGTGAGCAGCGTGGTGAAGACGACGAGCATGACGCCCATGCCCATGCCGATCATGATGTCGATGGGCACGATGACCATGCCGATCATGGCGAGCACCACGGTCATGCCGCTGAACAGGATGGCCCGGTTGGCGGTGGCCCCGGTGGCAGCGATGGCGTCGATCTTCTGCAGGCCGCGGGCGCGCTCCTCCCGGTAGCGGGAGATGACGAACAGCGTGTAGTCGATGCCCACCGCGAGGCCCATCATGGTGAGGATGTTGAGCACGAAGATGTTGACCGGGTAGAGCTGGCCGATGAGCGCCGTCAGGGCCAGGGCCAGGACGATGCTGATCACGCTGAGCGCCAGGGGCATGGTCGCCGCCAGCACGGCGCCGAAGACGATGACGAGCACGATCAGGGCGGCGGGGACGCCGAAGATCTCGCCGCGCGACAGGTCCTTCTCGGCGAGCTCTGTGAACATCTGGTTGAGGCTGGCGTCGCCGGCCTGGGCGATGGTGAAGCCGTCGCTCTGGCCGGTCATGGCCGTCTCGTGGAGCTTGTCGACGTTCTCGAGCGCGTCGTCGACGCCGCCCGTCATGACCACGGGGATCAGCGTGGCGTGCTTGTCCTTGGAGACCAGGCCGGGATCCTTGGTCGCGTAGTAGGTGGACGTGCCGGCGACGATGTCGCTGCCGAGCGCGTCGATCTTGGCAGCGACGGCCAGCACGTGGGCCTTGAAGGCGGGTCGGTCGACGGTCAGGTCCGCCGACCTGACGATCACGAAGTCGGTGACCTTGTGCGGACCGCTCAGGCGGTCCTGGATGAGACGATCGGCGATGACGCTGTCGGGCTCGTTGGCGCGGAACTTGCTGTCGGAGGTGAGGCCGCCGTTCAGCAGCCCGGCGACGCTCAGCACCGCGAGCGCGATGAGCGCTGCGTACACCGCAATGGTGCGGTAGGGATGGAGTGCGGCGGTGCGGGCGAGCCGCTCCGTGAGTCCGGCGCCGGTCTCGAAGGTCTTGCCGTGCAGTGCCATTTCAGTACCCCCAGGTAAAGGCCTCATTGCCTGCTGGAAGGCTATGGGCGCGACGGCTGAGGCGAATCGCCCGGCAGTGGTGAGTGACAACGGACGACGGGGGGATTTCCGAGGGCTCCGGGGTCTCCCGGCGGTGGTAGCCGCCGGGGGCCGGTGGTAGACGAGGCGGGGCGCGGATGGAGCCTTCAGCCTCCGCGCCCCGCCGGCAGCTACCTCCGCGGTGGTACGCCGCTGCAGCGGTGACGAGCTGGCCGGTCAGTCAATCGACCAGCGGCGCCTACGCCTACCGCCAGCGGCTCGCCATGGCGATCGACGACCAAGCCGGATGCAACCGGTGAGCAGATGCCTTTTGTAGTTGACTTTGGTATGACTCGCCGCGGCCATCGAGGAGGCGTATCGCCTCCTCGCGAGAGTCCGAGAGTCGTCCACTTAGGTGCACCACCTCGCCTCCTCCCGCCGTCACGTCGCCGCCCTTCTGCCGCCGCTCCGGCGCCGCTCCGGCGCCGCTCCGCACGAGCCTGTCCCCGTCCGGGCAGTCATCGAAAGCGCGAACGTCCACCCCTTGCACGCCGGGATCCGCCATCGGCACCCTGTGACGATCGCGGATGCCGTCGCTTCTCGGTCAGGAGACGGCGCCCGATGTCGATGCGCCGATCGGTCCTCCAGCCAACCAGCGGACGGCGCGGGCGGCGGCGCGGCGGACGGCGCGGGCGGCGGCGCGGCGGACGGCGCGGGCGGCGGCGCGGCGCGGGCGGCGGACGGCGCGGGCGGCGCGCGGGCGGCGGCGCGGGCGGCGGCGCGGGCGGCGGACGGGCGCGGACGGGCGGCGGACGGGCGGCGGACGGGCGGCGGAGCAAGCGGCGGAGCGACCAGCAGCAGCGACAGCGACGTCGGGCGTCAGAGACCCGACATCCGACATCAAGATGTGGGCCCGAAATGGCGGATCCCGGCGTGCACAAGGGTTGTCGATGCCGGATCCCGTCGCAACGAGGGGATGACGATCGCGCTCTCGATGACACCCCCGCGCGGGGTACCCCGGGCGGTCGCCCGCGGTGGTGGCGGCGTCACCGATCGCGAGCCACGCTGCGCGGCCGACCGCGACCTTCTCGACAGCGTGCGACACCTCGTCGGACCCGTCGTGATCTGCCCGACGACGACCGTCACCCAGCGGGACCCTTCGTGACGCGCCCGAACGCGAGCGACGCCTCGTCTGACCCGCCGCGGCCTACTCGACGAGGATCGTCACCTCGTCAGACCCGCCGATCAGATCCGTGTAGTCGTAGGCCGGGTGCTCCGCACGCGCGTCGAGCGACCCTGAGACGAGCCCGCTGCCGGTCACGCCGAGCGCGAACTCGCCGGCGTCCCCCCCGGCCGTCACCGTGAACGTCCACGACGCCGACTCGCCGGCCTCGAGCTCGCCGACCGGCGCCTCGGCGCCACCCGCGACGCTCCAGCCGTCCGGCACTTCAAGGGCGATCGTCGCCGCGCTCGCGGGGAACGCCGGCCAGCCGTCACTCGCGAACGGCTCCATGCACGGGTACGTCACGGTCGCCGTGACCTCGAAGCTCTCGCCCGCGGCGACCGCGGCCGGCGCGTCGATCTCCACCTCCCACGGTGCGATCAGCACCGCGTTGTAGCTCCAGCCCGGCAGGCCCCACAGGTCGCCCGATGCGTCCCACACGGAGAGCCAGTCCTCGTAGCTCCACTCCATGGGCTCGAACGAGTACTGCTGCGAGGCCGCCTTGGTCGGGACGAAGCAGCCCCTCGCGCTCATGTCCTCGGTGAACCAGCGCACCCAGGGGTCGTTGAAGTAGAGGACGCCCTTCTCGTCGTCGTACCCCACGACCACGCGGTAGTGGTAGCCGGGGTACTCCAGGGTCCAGTCGGTGAGGCAGACCACCGGGTAACCGGCAGCGACGATCGCCTTGAGCTGGTCGAGCCAGGGCTCGGTGGAGCCGAAGTAGAAGGCCCCGTAGCCGAGCGGCCGGGCGGTGTAGCCCCAGGCCGAGATGTCGTAGGCGTCACCGGCCGTCTCGCTCATGAAGCTGAACTGGCCGGCGCGGGCGAGGTCGGGCACGGCGGTGCCGACGGCGGTGAACGCATCGCTGCCGCGCCCGGTGCGTGCCGCCGCGTAGACCTCGCGCTGGTCGACGAGCGGCCCCCAGTAGTCCATCACGATCTGCGCCGACGCGGCCCCGCAGCCGGAAGCGTCGAGCTGTTGCCAGAGCGGCACGTCCTCGATGATGAAGCGCGCGGGCAGGTCGCCCGTCGCCGTGTCCGTCGTGGCGGACGTGGACGCCGCGGCCATCGGCGCCGCCGCGGCCAGCGTCAGAGTCAGCGCAAGCGCAAGACCCAGCGCCAGCGACACGATCAGGTACGGACGCAGCACACTCTTCCCCCTCATAGCCCCCTCCGTGCGTCGGGTGGCGACCCCGGTGCGGGCCGGCGGCGTACGCCGCCGGCCCGCACCCCGGTCGCTCGTCTCGTTCAGTCGGCGGCGACCGCGATCGTCACCGCGCTCGAGCCGCCGATGAGATCCGTGTAGTCGTAGGCCGGGAACTGGGCGCGTTCGTCGAGCGAGCCCGAGACCAGGCCGCTGCCGGTCGCGCCGAGGGCGAAGTCACCCGCGTCGGCGCCGGCCGTCACCGTGAACGTCCACGACGCCGACTCGCCGGCCCCGAGCTCGCCGACCGGCGCCACCGCGGCGTCGGCGCTCCACCCGTCGGGCAGCGCGAGCGCGATCGTCGTCGCGCTGGCGGGGAACGCCGGCCACTCGCCGGTGCCGAACGGCTCCAGGCACGGGTACGTCACCGTCGCCTTGACCTCGAAGCTCTCGCCCGCGGCGACCGTCGCCGGCGCCTCGATCTCTACCTCCCACGGGGCGATCAGAACGGCGTTGTAGCTGTAGCCCGGCTGGCCCCACAGGTCGCCCGGCTCGTCCCACACAGCGAGCCAGTCCTCGTAGCTCCACTCCATGTACCCGTAGGTGGACGGGCTCGGCTCACCCTTGAACTGGGCGAAACTGCCACGCGCGCCGATGTCGTTGCGGAACTCGCGCACCCACGGGTCGTTGAAGTAGATGACGCCCTCGGCGTCGTCGTAGCCCACGACCACGCGATAATGCGGGCCGTACATGTCGGGCAGCCAGTCGGTCAGGCAGATGACTGGGTAGCCGGCGGCGATGATGGCCTTGAGCTGCTCGAACCACTGCAGGACCTCATCCTCTGACGCCCCCTCCGCGAGCCCGTAGTAGAAGCCCGCGTAGCCCAACGGCCGCGCCGAGTAGCCCCAGATCGTCTCCCCGTAGGCCTCGCCGATGGACTCGCTCAGGGAGCTGAACTGCCCCGCGCGGGCGACGTCCGGTACCGCGGTCCCCCGCGCCACCTCGGGGGCCTTGCTGCGCCCGGTGCGCGCCGCAGCGCGGACCTCGTTCTGGTCGATGAACGGCCCCCAGTAGTCCATGACCATCTGCGCCGCGCTGGCGCCGCAACTGAAGGCGTCGACCTGCTGCCACAAGGGCACATCCTCGATGATGTAGCTCGACGGCAGGTCGGCCGTCCCGGATGTGTCCGCGGCCGCCACCGGCGCCGCCACGGCCAGCGCGACGAGCAGCGCGAGCAGGGCGAGCAGGACCGGACGCACGGCGGGAATTCCCCTCATGTCCCCCTCCTTCGAATGCGTGCGTACGAAGCCTTGAAAGCATACAACCGGGTGAGGACGAAGTCAGGAGGCGACCGGGGTGTTGTCCCGCCTGACAACGCCGGTGCCGACGCGGCGGTGTCGACGACGAAGGGGCGGTGCGGCGCCGGCCCGAAGGCCGCCACCGCACCGCCCCGACTCTGCTCAGTCGCGCGCGAGCATGAACAGGTAGAGCAGCTGCAACAGCGAGGCCAGCGCCCCGGCGACGTACGTCATGGCCGCGGCGGTCAGCGTCGAGCTGACGCCGGCCTGCTCCTGCCCGTCGGCGAGCTGCAGCGCCGCGACCTGCTCCTTGGCCCGGCCCGACGCGTTGAACTCGACCGGCAGGGTCACGAGCTGGAAGAGCACGGCGAACGCGTACAGGATCAGCGCGATCGTGAAGAGCTGGCCGCTCAGGTTGGCGATGAAGAACCCGGCGATGAGGAAGAACATCCAGGCCTGCGAAGAGAACGCGGCGACGGGCCAGATGGCCGTGCGTGCGCGCATCGGCGCGTAGGCCGTCGCGTGCTGGATCGCGTGCCCGACCTCGTGCGCGGCCACCGCGGTGGCGGCGACGCTGCGCCCGGCGAAGACCGGCTCCGAGAGGTTGACGGTGCGCTTGCGCGGGTCGTAGTGGTCGGAGAGAGGACCCGCCTTCGACGGCAGTACCTGCACGTCGCTCAGACCGTTCTGGTCGAGGATGCGCCGGGCGACGTCGGCGCCGCTGAGGCCGCTGCGCACGGCGATCTTCGAGTTGCGCGCGAACGTGCTCTTGAGCCACCCCTGTACGGCGAGGCCGAGGACGAGCGGGATGAGCAGGAAGACGAAGTAGTAGCCAGCCATGGTCGTCGATCACACCTTTCGTTCGCGTGCCGGCGCGGTCGTCGCGCACGGAGACAGCCCCGAGGGCTGCGGCATAGTGTATTCCCACCGGAGGCCGACCGGATGCCGGGTCGGGAAGGGACGTGCGCGGCGGCCTTCGCCGTGCAGGGGCGCGGCGGCCTTCGCCGTGCAGGGGCGCGGCGGGCCGTTGTCAGAGTTGACAACGGCCCGCCGCGCCCCGCCTCGAGGTTGGAAATCCGCCCCGGTGAGGCATGATGAGCACGAAGTGGACTCGCACTTCCCCCGTCACGAGTACTACATGCGTCTCGCTCTGCGCGAGGCGCACCGCGCCGCGCGGCACGGCGACGTGCCGGTCGGCGCGGTCGTCGTGCTCGACAACGAGATCCTCGCCGCCGCCGGCAACGAGCGCGAGCTGCGCAACAGCCCGACCGCCCACGCCGAGATCATCGCCATCGAGGAGGCGGCCCGCCGCATGGGCAGCTGGCGCCTCCTGAACACCGTCCTCTACGTGACGGTCGAGCCCTGCCCGATGTGCGCCGGGGCCATCGTCCAGGCGCGCATCCCGCACCTCGTCTACGGCGCCCCCGACAAGAAGGCGGGCGCCGTCGACACCCTCTACAACGTCTGCCGCGACGAGCGCCTCAACCACTGCGTCGAGGTCACCAGCGGGGTGCTCGCCGAGGACTCGGTCGCGCTGCTGCAGGAGTTCTTCCGCCCGCGGCGCTGAGAAGGCGGGCGCCGCGGCGGCCCTGTATGATTCCCCCCTGATGGCATCCGGCAGCGGCCTCGGCCCCGACATCGAGCAGCGCTTCACCCTCGGCGAGTCGATCCGCCGCGAAGACAAGCTGCTCTCCTGCCACGCGGCCGACGCCCGCGGGCGCGACGTCGTCCTCACCTTCGTGACGCCGAGCGACCGGCAGGGCTTCCTGAGCCAGGCCGAGCGCCTCGCCGGCGTCGTCCACCCCGTGGTCACCCCGATCCTCGACTGGGGGGAGACGGAGGGACGCTGCTTCCTCGCCCGCCAGGATATCGAGGGCACGCCGCTCAACGAGATCATCGCCGAGCGCGACAAGGTGCCGTGGAAGGAGGCGGTCGGCTGGGCCACCGAGGTGGCCGCCGGGCTGGGCGCCCTGCACGCCTTGGGCGCCGTCCACGGCGGCGTCTCGCCGCAGGCCGTGATCGTCACACCCGACGGCTCCGTGCGCCTCGTCGACGCGGGCCTCGCGCGCGCCTCCTGGCCCGCCGACCTGACGGCGCTCGACCCGCCCCGCGCCGCCTACTACAAGACCCCCGAGGAGGTCCTCGCGCGCGAGCTGAGTCCAGCCTCCGACGTGTACGCGCTGGGCCTCGTCCTCTATCACCTCGTCACCGGCGCGCCGCCCTTCGACGGGCGCACCGCCCTCGAGGTGGCCGAGCTCCAGATGGGCGCCGACCCCGAGCTGCCGAGCCGGCTCACGCCCGGGCTGCCCGAGGGGCTCGAGCGCGTCATCATCCGCGCCCTCGCCAAGCAGCCCGAGGACCGCTACGCCAACGCCGACCTCATGCGCAAGGATCTCGAGCGCGCCGCCAGAAAGCTGCCCGTGGTGGCGCCGCCGGTGCCCGGCAGCGAGCCCGTCCCCGAGCCGGCCAAGCTCGCCTCCGAGACACCGATCGCCGCCACCCCGGCGATGGAGCGCCACCGCCTCGCGACCTGGGCCCTGGGTACGGCCGTCGTCGCCGCCCTCCTCATCGTCGGCCTGCTCTGGTCGTTCGGGGCGTTCACCGAGAAGGTGCCGGTGCCCGACGTGCGGGGCATGAACGAGGCCCAGGCGCGCGCCGCCCTCACCGACGCGAGGCTCGAGCTCGGAGACGTCAGTCTCGAGGCGGCTCCGGTCGGGACCATCATCGGCACGGTCTTCAGCCAGGACCCGACCCCCGGCGACGAGGTCGGGGTCGGCTCGCGCGTCGACGTCAGGATCGCGAGCACGACGACGACCGTACCGGGCGCGACGCCGACACCCGGGGCGACGGGTTCGCCCGGCACGACCATCGTGCCGGAGGCCGCCACGGCGGTCGCCCCGACCGTCGTCGGCCTCAGCCAGGCCGCCGCCGAGCAGACGATCGTGACCGCCGGACTGTTCCTCGACCAGACGCTCTCCGTCTACCACCCGACGGTGGCCGGCGGCATCGTCGCCGGTCAGGTCCCGTCGCCGGGCCAGGCTTTGGCGCCCGGCGGGGCCATGGCGATCGCCGTCTCGATGGGCCCGGCGCCGGCCGGCATCGAAGTGCTCACCGTGCCGGGCGTCCTCGGCACCAGCGGCGCCGAGGCCGCCACCGACCTGCAGGGCCTGGGCTACGTCGTCGTCATCTGGGAGCTGGCGGCCGAGGGCCGCCCCGTCGGCGCCGTCTTCGGCCAGTGCCCGAGCGCCGGCTCGCAGGTCACGCCGGGCAGCACGATCATCCTGCTGGTGTCGAGCGGCTCGACGACGCCGGCCGCCTCGCCGACGCCCTGACCCCGGCCGGCGCCGCTACTCCTCGCCGGCCGCGCCCTCTGCGGCCGACAGTCGTTTCCGCCCCAGGTTGCCGACGATGATGGCGACCACCGTCACCAGGTAGATCTGCCCGAGCAGGCCGTTGGCGACGGCGAGCATCCTCCCCGGCGTCGTCACCGCGCTCAGGTCGCCGTAGCCGACCGTCGCCTGCGTCACGTAGCTGAAGTAGACGAAGTCGGCGAACGTCGCGTCCTCCACCTGGGCGAAGAACGGCGTGCCGCCCGTCATCTCCACGGCTGCGTAGATGTTGGCGAACATGAGCCCGATGAGCAGGTAGACGCAGAGCGCACCGAGCACGGTCTCGCCGCTCACCTCGTAGTGCCTGATCAGACGCTGGAGGATCACCACCGGAGCGACGAAGGCAAGCACCGCCCCGAACACCCGAGCGATGGCGCGTGTGTCCTCCGCGGAGCCGATGAGGATGAGTGCGAACGCGAGCACGGTGCCGCCCACGACGACGAAGATCGCCGCGAGCATCACCCTTCGCGACACCATCGATGCCTTGAAGGTGACGAGGAGCGTGACCGCCTGGACGAGGATCCCGACCGCGAGGACGAGCCCGGTCTCCGAGGTCGCCACACCGACCCCGAGGGCGAGGATGATCAGCACGAGGACGATGCCGTAGCTGTCGCCGGCGGCGATACGCCGCCAGAGACGGTGATGGCGGTGGCGCTGTTCGGGCTCGTCGTGGCTCACGCACGAATGTTCGCCGCGCGCAGCGCGGAGCCTGCCGCGGTCGCGGGGGCCGCGAGCGCGGGGCGGCGCGCGGGGCGGCGGCGGTGGAGCGGGGCGGCGGCGGGCGCGCGGCGGTGGCCTGCCGCCGCGCGCCCCTCCGCCCCGCATCCCGCCGCCACCAGTTCATCGCCCTGCGCCCCCGCGCTATACTTACCGTCCGCGCCGGCCGGGTCGGCCGCTTCCGCACCGGCCGACGGTGCGGCAAGTAGACACCGGCACCGGCCGGGAGCCCGCGTCGGCCCCGGGCCCGCGCCACGCGGAGAGGTGTCCGAGTTGGCTTAAGGAGCGCGACTGGAAATCGCGTAGGCGGCGGTAAGCTGTCTCGGGGGTTCGAATCCCCCCCTCTCCGCCAGTCGACCTTCCCGGCCCCGAAGCCGAACCCCGGCCTCACCGCCGCCGTCCGTCCGACGCCCCGCCACCGCCGTCCGTCCACGGGCCCACCAGTGCCTTGGTCCGACGCCCCACCAGGGCCCTCGGTCCGACGCCCCACCAGGGCCGTCCGTCCACCGTCCACCGGCTTGAATCGACCCGCGTACGCCCGCGCGCCCGCGGTCGGGCGCACGCGAGGCAATCCGCTATACTGCCCGGCGGAGAGGTGGCTGAGCGGCTGAAAGCGGCGGTCTCGAAAACCGTTGACGGCGTTTGCGTCGTCCGGGGGTTCGAATCCCCCCCTCTCCGCCACCTGAACGCTCTCGGTCGGGCGATCCGCACCCCCCTCGAAGCCTCCAGCATCCCGCTGATCGTCTCGGGACCGCCGGCGTGACCGCGGCGCGCGACACCGGCTGGACCGAGGAGAGCTGGAACCCGACCACCGGCTGCACGAAGGTGAGCCCCGGCTGCGCCCACTGCTGGGCCGAGCGCATGGCGCGGCGCCTGCAGGGCATCGGCCAGGCGCGCTACGCCCGCGGCTTCCAGGTCACGACCCACGAGGACCTGCTCGAGAAGCCGCTGCACTGGGCCAAGCCCCGGCGGGTGTACGTGAGCTTCATGGGCGACCTCTTCCACGACGAGGTGCCCGGTGAGTTCATCGAGCGCGTCTTCGATGTGATGGTGCGCTCGCCACGGCACCGCTTCCACCTGCTGACGAAGCGGCCGGAGCGGCTCGTCGACTTGAGCGAGGGGCTGCCCTGGCCGGCCAATGTGTGGGCCGGCGCCACGGTGGAGGACGCGGCGCATCAGTGGCGTGCGGACCTGCTGCGCCGCGTGCCCGCCACCGTCAGGTATCTCGTGCTCGAGCCGCTGCTCGGGCCGATCGACGCCCTCGACCTGCGGGACATCGGCTGGGTGATCCTCGGCGGCGAGTCCGGGCCGGGGGCGCGGCCGCTGCACGTCGACTGGGTGCGGTCGGTGCGCGACCAGTGCGTCGCCGCCGGCGTGCCGTTCTACTTCAAGCAGTGGGGCGGCGTGCGCCGCAAGGAGACGGGGCGCGAGCTCGACGGGCGGCTGTGGACCGAGAGACCGCAGGAGACCGGCCAGCTCGCCTTCGACGACCTGGACGCGGGCTCCTGACTCAGGGACCAGACGTCGGTCACTCCAGGCGGGTACGAATGCGCCTCTTGACCTCATCCCAGGAGACGGCCTCCGCCTCACCAGAGTCGAGTTCGTCGAGCCGACGATCGAGCTCGGCCCGCTGCGCCGCCGTGACCGGAACGGCCTCGGGATGCACGCGGAGACTCTCCCAGAGCTGCTCGATGAGTCGCAGCCGCTCGTCGGGGGCGAGCTCGTCGATGTCGATCGCGGGAACACCCATGGTCCGATGATACGCGCGATCGACTGGCCTGCAAGAGACTTCGGACGGCAGTACGGGTGACAGTTCGGCGGAACGCCAGCCAGCCGACTGGGCAGTCTGTCAGCCGAAGGGCAGGTCGCGCAGTCGTCTGTAGACGGTGTCGCGGCGTGCGATGCGAAGACGCGCACCTGATGTGAGGCCTCGTCGACGCGCAACAGCACGCGATGGTGGGCCGGACGGACGCGCCAGACGCCTGCCGGGCACAGGACGCCCGCCAGGTCACGGCTCGGCTTCCGGCCCGTGCCTCCGCACCACATCGTCGAGGGCGGCGGCCGGCTCGTCGGCCAGGCCGCCGGCGTCCATACGCTCGACCTCTGCGGCGTCGCCGCGATCCTCGAGCGCCTGACACGCCTGCAGGTCGTACGTGGCGACGATCGCGACGAACGGCCTGCCGTGGCGGGTGACGACGACCTGCTCGCCCCCGTACGCCACGCGGTTGAGGACCTCGGCGAGGCCCTCGCGCAGCTGCTTCGTGCTCACGAAGGCGGCGTCGCCGAAGTCGCCGTCGTCGACCCGCTGCTGGTAGTCCCACGTGGACGTCACGGTGGCACCTCCCGATACCGAACGTACACTATGTACGTTATGTACCAAGAGTACACCTCGCTTCACTCGAGGTCCAGACGATCGCCGCGCACGCGGCGACGCCCCATAGTCTGCGGCGGAGGGTCCCGCCCGAGAAGGGTCGCTGCGTACGGAGACGGTGACGGTGCCCGCGGCCTCGGGTCGACGATGCGGCGACTGCTCCGCCCAAATCCGTACGCACCTCTGGCGATATGACCGCCAATCGCCTATAGTCCAGCTGAAGGCACTATTCACGTGACCCGCGGCCGGCCGGGCCCGGCGCGGGAAGAGGGGGGCATCCATGCAGAACTGGTCTCGGAAGCTGGTGTGCGCGATCGTCCTGGCGACGCTCGTCGCGCTACTGGTCCCGGCGCTCGCCGCGGCGGCGACACCGGAGCGCTACATCGTGACGTTCGACAGCGCCGACCACAGCGCGGCCGCCAAGCAGATCGCCAAGCTCGGTGGCGTGAAGGTCAAGGACCTGTGGATCATCGACGGCGCCGTGTTCAAGCTCCCGTCGCGCGCCGCCGCCGGCAAGGTCCGCGCGCTCGCCGGCGTGAGGACGGTGGAGCTCGACGTCGTGCAGTACGCGTACAAGGGCAAGACGCCGCCGGCGCCGCCGGCGGAGTCGGTGCCCTGGGGCGTCGACAAGATCGACGCCGACCTCGTCTGGTCGAGCTACCTGCTGAGGGGCGCCGGCGTCAACGTGGGCATCATCGACACGGGCATCGACATCGACCATCCCGACCTCGCCGCCAACGTCAAGGGCGGCTGGAACTGCATCGCCGAGACCGCGAACTTCGACGACGACAACGGCCACGGCTCGCACGTCTCCGGCACGGTGGCCGGCGTCGACAACACGATCGGCGTCATCGGCGTCGCCCCGTCGGCGAACCTGTACGGCATCAAGGTCCTGAACAGGTCCGGCCGCGGCACCACCTCCGACATCATCGAAGGCATGCAGTGGGCGGTCGGTCACGGCATGGACGTCATCAACATGAGCCTGGGCACGTCCTCGTACGTGGAGGCCTACGAGATCGCGACCGACGCCGTGCTCGACGCCGGCGTCATCATGGTCTGCTCGGCCGGCAACTCCGGCCCGGACGGAGAACACGGTCGGCTACCCGGCCGCGTTCGAGGGCGTCATCGCCGTGGCCGCCACCGACAGCGCCGACGTGGTCGCGTCGTTCAGCAGCCGCGGCCCGCAGGTCGACGTCGCGGCGCCGGGCGTGAGCATCTTCTCGACGACGAAGAGCGGTGGCTACGCGACCATGTCCGGCACCTCCATGGCGGCTCCGCACGTGACCGGCACCGTGGCCCTCATGCTGGGGTCCGCCGACCCGAACGCGGACGGCACGTGGACGCCGCTCGAAGCTGAACTGCGGCTCGAGGGCACGGCCCTCGACCTCGGCACGATCGGGCTTCGACACCGCCTACGGGTGGGGCAGGATCGTCGCCCCGATGGCCGTCGGCCACTGAGCTATAGCGACATCTCCGGACGATGCGGCGGGGGCGGCGAGAGCCGCCCCCGCCGCGATCTCGCGCTGTCGCGCGGCTACTTCGCCGGGCGCAGGCGCAGCGCCGACCAGGTCTCGTCGACGGCGATGTTCGTGACGAGGGTGAGGCCGATGGTGCGCACGAACGCCCAGATCGTGTCGCGGCTGAGATCGCGGCCGGCGGCCTTGCGAGCCCTTCGGGTAGGCGATCCAGGCCAGCGTGTCGGGGCCGACGTGGGGCGCGATCTCGCGCACACGCTCCTCGGCCTCGGCCTGCGTCGCGGCGAAGGTGAGGATGAAGGCGGCGGTCTCGGGCTGCCCGACGACGGTCACGTCGTCGGGCAGCCCGAGACCCTCGACGACACCCGGCGGCGCGTGCAGGATCGCCGCCGTCATCCCCGGCTTGAGGCGCATCTTCTCGGCGGCGGTCTTCTCGGCCATCACGCCTCCGTCCGGGCGCCTACCCCTTCTCGAGCAGATCGGCGAGACGCTCGAGGAAGACGCAGAACTCCTCCGGGTCGTCGACCCCGACGTGCGCCGCCGTCGGGCGGTCGCCGAGCTCGTAGCTGCGCACCACGACGCCGAAGCCGCGCTCGCCGACCGCGCTCAGGGCGTCCTCGTCGGTGAGGTCGTCCCCCCCGTACAGCGGCAGCACTTCCCCGTCATCCGGGGCGATCTGCTCGAGCAGCCAGTGGAGGGCCTTGCCCTTGTCCCAGTCGATGTTGGGTCGAAGCTCGGCGACCTTGCGCCCCCCGGTCATGCGCAGCACTTCGTACTGGGCGCCGACCTCGGCCACGGCGTTGATGACCTCGCTGGCGCGCTCCTCGGCGACCATGCGGTAGTGCGCGGCGAGGGCGAAGCGCTTGTTCTCGACGATCGCCCCGGGGAGGTCGCGCAAGCGCGCGCTGAGCTGCCGCTCGGCCTCGGCGAGAGCGGCGACCGCCTGACCGGCCTGCTCGTGCTCGTGCGCCTCGCCGTCGGGCGAGACGTACTCGAAGCCGTGGCTGCCCGCGTACCAGAGGGAGGGGACGCCGGCGCGGCGACGCACGTCGCCGAGGTCGCGACCGCTGACGATGGCCACCGGGCAGAGCGCGGCGAGACGCGCGAGCGCGGGGCCGCCGGACGGCGTCATCCGGGCGTCGTCGGGGCGGTCGACGATCGGCGAGAGCGTGCCGTCGAAGTCGAGGAAGACGGCGAGGCGGCGGCCACGCAAGAGTGCGGCGACGGTGCCCCAGGAGGCGAGGGCGTCGGGCACGGCCGAGAGCTTGCGCGGGGCGGGCTGCAGGTCGACGTCGGCTGCGTCGGCGGCCACGGCCGCGAAGCCGGCGCGCCGGGCCGCCTCGGCGGCCGCCGGCGTGCCGGCCACGACCGCCGTGGCCGCCGGGTCGGCGCCGAGGCGCCGGGCGGCTTCGAGAGAGCAGCGGCCTCGGCACCGGCGCCGGACGCCTCCGCCCCTCAGCGGGACGACCTCGACCGGCACGCCACGCAACTGCAGACGCCGGTGCAGGTCCGCGGCAGCGCGGTCCGGGTCGCCAGCAACGCGGTCCGGGTCCGCGGCGACGATCACCGCGCCGTACGTCACTCAGATCGATCGTCGTCATGCGCCCTCCATCTCCGTCGGCACGTCTGCTTCAGCATACGACGCGCCACAAGCTTCCGGACCTCGCCTCGACGGCGCGTACCTCTCGACGCGCTCGACGCCGGGCTGCGGTACTTGAGTGGGCCCGCTCGCCGCAGGCTACAGAACGCCCACCGTGAGCGATACTCTAAGGCTTGACTTCAGCCTTATGGTTCGCGATCGCTCGCGTCCGGGCACTCTCGCTTCTCCAGCCGCCTCGGCCCGCCGGACTCTTGATGATCGACTGCCGCATCGACGCCCATCGCTGTCGAGGTATGCACGGTCGAGACGGCTGATCATCCAGCACTGGACGGCAAGTCGACGTTCGCCACGGCCACTCGCTCCTTGAACGGCCGGGTCGTCGGTCGTCATGTCGAGGTCGTCGATCACGTCCTCGACCCCGTCGTCGAACTTGCTTGTCGAACCCACTCGGTCTTCATACGCCTGCACCTCCGTCGGGCGCGACTTCCGCACCGAGCGAGCCGCGAGCCAGGTGGTCTCGTCGAGCCACAGCGCCTGCGCCTCGACGAAGTCGATGCCGTGCTTGGCCCTGTTCGCCTGGCTCTTGCGCTCGCTCGAACGTCGAGACCTCACCTACGGTCTGTCAGGTCTACGGTATGGAAAGTATGCCGTTCGGAGGCCGACGAGGTCGCTACGACGTCGTCCGGGACAGGTCTGATCGCATCACGCCGACGTCCGCGACGCGTTCCTCGCAGTCGCGCCACCGAGGACCTCTGCAGGCCGCGACGCTCGCGCCCGGCGGTTCCCGCGCGACGTAGTCGCGTGCGCCCTGGTGAACGCTGCGAGCTCTCTGAACGCGTGCGTCCTCGACGCTCGACCTGCGCGCGTCCGCCGGGCAACCGGCTCAGGCGCTCAGAGGCGATCGTGCAGGGCCTGCACTCGATCCGCGTCAACGACACATCGTGTGGGTGGTCGTCGTCTTGCGCTGGCAAGGCTCAGACGCCGGCCACGACGTGAGCGCCTGACCGACGACCAGCTGAGAGGAGGCTGCACCGTGATCCCCGAGAACCGCATCCCCACCCATCCGGGCGTGATCCTCGCCCAGGAGTTCCTCGACCCGCTGGGCGTCTCGCAGGTCGCCCTGGCGGCGCACCTCGGCGTGCCCGTGCAGAGGGTCAACGAGCTGGTGCGCGGCAAGCGCGGCGTGACGCCCGAGACCGCCTGGCTGCTCGCCCAGGCACTCGACACCACACCCGAGTACTGGCTCAACCTGCAGGCGGCCCACGACCTCGCGCGCAGCCGGCCGGCGACCGCCGCTCGAGCCGCTCAACGCGGCCAGCTGAAGCCGGCGTCGCCGCGCGTCGTATGTCTGCGGTCGCAGGCGCGCGGGTATGACGCCGCAGCGACGCCGCGCCGGATGCGACCGGGACGACCTGCGATCGCGCGTTCGGCGAGACGAGCGCCGCGAGAGGCGTCATGGCAGCGGGCCAGTCGTCAGCGCTAGCGGCCTGACGCGACGCAGCGGGACACACCGACCCGCTACCATAGGGGCCGGCCACACCGAACCGACAGCACCGGCAGTGAGGGGACGCATGGATCCGTGGGTATGGGCGTACGAGGGCTTCGACCCCGAGAACGAAGGGCTCCGCGAGGCGCTCTGCACGCTGGGCAACGGCTACATGGCGACGCGCGGGGCGGCGGCCGAGTCGGCGGCCGACGACGTGCACTACCCGGGCACGTACCCGGCCGGCGTCTACAACCGCCTCGACACCGAGATCGCCGGCCAGACGATCACCAACGAGTCCATCGTCAACATCCCGAACTGGCTCGTGCTGCAGCTGGCGATCGACGACGGGCCGTGGTTCGACATGGCGCGAGGTCGAGCTGCTCGAGTACCGCCAGGAGCTCGACCTGCGCCGCGGGGTCCTCACGCGCACGGCCCGCTTCCGCGACGCCGAGGGGCGCACGACGCGCACCGTCGAGCGGCGCATCGTCCACATGGGTCTCCCCCACCTCGCCGCGCTGCAGACGACGGTCACGGCCGAGGACTGGTCGGGACGCCTGCGGGTGCGCAGCGGCATCGACGCCTCGGTGACCAACTGGGGCGTGCCGCGCTACCGGCAGCTCACGAGCCGGCACCTCGAGGTGCTCGGGCTGGAGGAAGCGGACGACGAGACGCTCCTCGCGCGCGTCGAGACGGTGCAGTCGCACGTGCGCATCGCGGAGGCGGCGCGGACGCGGGTGTTCGTGAGCGGCGGCGGCGCGCGGCGCCCGAGCGGCGGCTGAGCCGCGACGAGGGCGTGATCGCGCACGAGTTCGCCGTCGACCTGGCGCAGGGCGAGACGGCGACCGTCGAGAAGGTCGTCGCCGTCTTCACCGCGCGCGACGACGGCATCTCCGAGCCCGGGCGCGACGCCCTGCTCGCCCTCGAGCGGGCCGGCGACTTCGCCGCGCTGCTCGCCGGCCACGAGACCGCCTGGGCTCACATCTGGGCGCGCTCGAGCCTCGAGCTGCCCGAGGACCCGACGTCCTGCAGATCGCCCGCCTCCACCTCTTCCACCTCTTCCAGACGGCGTCGCCGAACACCCTCGACATGGACGTCTCCCTCGGGCCGCGCGGCCTGCACGGCGAGGCCTACCGCGGCCTCGCGATGTGGGACGACCTCTACGTCTTCCCCGTGCTCGACCTGCGCCTGCCCGAGGTCACCCGCGACCTGCTCAAGTACCGCTACCGGCGGCTGCCGGAGGCGCGCCGCATGGCGCGCGCGCGACGGCCTGCGCGGGGCGATGTACCCCTGGCAGTGCGGCAGCAACGGCGAGGAGATGGCGCAGAAGATCCACTTGAACCCGAAGTCGGGGCGCTGGGTGCCGGACGTCACCAACCTCCAGCGGCACGTGGGCGCTCGCCATCGCGCGCAACGTGCAGCCGCTACCACGACGCGACCGGCGACGACCAGTTCATGGCGGACTACGGCGCCGAGCTGCTCTTCGAGATCGCGCGCTTCTTCGGCTCGCTCGCGACCTTCGACGCCGCGCGCGGGCGCTACGCGATCCGCGGCGTCCTCGGCCCCGACGAGTTCCACACCGCCTACCCGGGCGTCGACGACGCCGGGCCTCGACAACAACGCCTACACCAACGTGATGGCGGCCTGGCTCTTCGGCGAGGCCGCCCGCCTGCCCGCGCAGCTCACCGAGCGGCGGGCGGCCGAGCTCACCGACACCCTGGGCATCGACGACGACGAGCTCGCCAGCTGGGACGAGCTCAGCCGCAAGCTCATCGTCCCCTTCCACGACGACGGGGTCATCAGCCAGTTCGAGGGCTACGACGAGCTCGAGGAGCTCGACTGGGAGGGCTACCGGGCGAAGTACGGGGACATCCACCGGCTCGACCGCATCCTCGAGGCCGAGAACGACACCCCGAACCGCTTCAAGCTCTCCAAGCAGGCCGACGCGGTGATGCTCTTCTACGTGTTCGCGCGCGAGGAGCTCGAGGCGGTCCTGGGCCGCCTGGGCTACGAGCTGCGGCCCGAGCAGGTCACCGCGACCGTCGACTACTACCTCGAGCGCACGAGCCACGGCTCGACGCTGAGCGACGCCGTGTTCGCCTGGGCGCTGGCGCGCGAGGGCCGCGACGACGCCTACGCGCGCTTCGTGCGTGCGCTGCGCAGCGACGTCGACGACATCCAGGGAGGGACGACGCCCGAGGGCATCCACCTCGGGGCGATGACGAGCGGCGTCGACCTGCTGCAGCGCTGCTTCACCGGGCTGGAGCACAGGGACGGGGTGCTCGCGCTCGACCCGCGATGGCCGGCGCAGCTCGGCCCCATCGACGTGGACTTCGCCTACCGCGGCCACCCGCTGCGGCTCGAGCTCGCGCGCGGGCGCGCGCGCCTGTCGAGCCGCTCCGACAAGGCCGCGCCGGTGCAGGTGCGCCGCGGCGCCGAGGTCGATCGAGCTCGCGGCCGGCGACGCGGTCGAGTTCGACTGACGCGGCGGCGCCCCGGCGCGCGGAGGGGTCGCGCGGCGCAATCGACACGGACGCCGCGCGACAGCGCCGCGCGACGACCGGTCCGTGAGCGAAGACCGAGACGCGAAGAGGGCGCCGGCGGCATCGCCGCCGGCGCCCTCCAGGTGCGGGGGCGCCGGCTCGAGAGCCGGCGCCCCTTGGTGCACCTTAGCGTCACTTACTGGACCAGGTGCGGTAGTAGCTTCCAGCGACTTGCCCTTGAAGAGCGGCATCGTGATCCTGCCGTCCTTCAACTCGGTCACCGCGAGGGCGTCGAGCGGGGCGTCGGGCTGCGAGTCGTAGATGACGCTCTCCATCTTGCCGTTGGCCTTCCAGACCTTCACCCGAACGAGGTCGCTCAGGTTCTGGCGGTCGTCGACGACGGCGAGCAGGAACTCGTAGCCGCCGACCCCGTTGAGCTGGCCCTGACCGCGGACCCAGCCCTGACGGCCGTGGATCGCCATCCAGTCGAGCTTCTCAGAGACGAAGCTCTTGTCGCCGAGGCTGAACAGCACCTTGCCGCTCGGGAACTTGCCCTTGAGCTTGTACTTGACGTTGGCGGCGATACTGGCTTCGCCGGCCCCGGCGGGGTCGTCGAAGGTGCCCGACATCGCCAGGGCGCCGGCCTTGCGGTGGACGATCACGGCGTACTCGAGGTAGTCCCAGCCGATCCCGCCGTAGGCGTCGGTCACGGTCACCTTCACCGTGTACAGGCCGGGGGTCTTGTACTTGTGCTCGCCGACCACGAAGCGCTGCGAGCCCTTGCCGTCGTTCTTGCTAGGCGATGGTGCCCGGCTCGATGATCGCCGTCACCCCAGTCGATGACCGCGGTCGACGCTGAAGTCGTAGTCCGCCGGGGCCGGAGCGTTCCAGCGCGTGCCCGGGCTCCTGAAGTTGGCCTTCAGGGCGACCCGGGTACCGGCGAGACCGGTGTAGCCGTTGGCGAGCTTGACGTTCCAGACCATCGGCGTGTTCAACGCACCGTTGACCCAGGCGTCTTCGGCCGTGAGGCCGCCGCCCACCTTGTCCTTGACGATGACGGTCACGTGCTGCATGGCACCGCTTGCCACCATGCTCACCGTGTCGCCTTCGGTCTCGAAGCGTACCGTCGCCGTCGAGATCCCAGACGTAGTACAGCCGGTCGGCCAGTTCGCCGTCGTCGACTGTCGCCGTCAGAGTGACGACTTCGCCTTCGGTCGCAACGGGCTCTTCGGGAGTGATGATGACCTCTTCGTCCTCCAGCGGGAAGATGATCTCGCGGAGGATGTCGGGCACCCAGTAGCAGCGACGGAACATCGCGTCGAACTCGTACTCGTGCTCGTCACCTTCGTAGATCGGTCCACTGGTTCCACGTGGCGTAGAAGTACTGGCCACCCGGGGCTCGAGCCGACTGCGGCCTCGCCCGACTTGTCCTCGGCGTCGTTCTCGAGCCAATCCCAGTACATGCTCGGCTCGGTGTTCGCGTCGACGTTCTGGCTGTTGCCGCTCGGCACCCAGAGCACATCCTCCCAGATGTCGCCCCACTGCGTCGCGCGGCTGTAGTACAGGTTCTCGGCGGCGGCCTCGAACCCCTCACGCATGGGTCCGCTGTCGCCGCTCTCGTACACGGCGAAGAACTTGCTCGGGTCGCGGACGTCGTCGGTGCGGGCGGATGCCCTCACCTCGTCGGCGAGCGGTGACACGAGACCCGTCTCGGCGGTGAAGCCGGAGTACAGCGTCTCGTCGGGCGTGACCGTCAGCGGCTCGAAGTTGAACCGGCCGTTCAGGAGGTTGTAGGCGCCGGTGGTTGTGGCGTCTTCCTCCGTCTGGTCGAGCGACAGCTTGCGAAGGATCGCCGTCTGCCGCCTGTTGTTGGTCGGCGCTGTAGCGCGGGTCGATGATGGTCGAGGAGCTGTCGTAGAACTGCGACACGTTGCGGCCGCGCTCGAAGTCACCCGCCGCGTAGTCCTCGAGGTAGAAGAAGACCCGGCCCAGCTCTTCGGAGCCGGTGCCCTGGACCTGAGAGTAGATGAGCGGCTCTGCGTCGGTGTAGAGGCTGCCGTAGGGCACACCGTCGAGGCTGACGCCGCCGTCGATGTACGGCTGCATCTCATCGATGATGCCGTTGTCATCCGCGTCGGCCGGATCCACGGGCTCGTACGGGTCATGCCCACGAGACCCTCGTCTGTCGTGGCCGGCGTCGTGGTCCAGGTCCTGCCGCCGTCGAACGAGCGGCGGATGAAGAGGTTGATCGGCTCCTTGCCGTAGTGGGACTGCAGCCAGTTGGGCGCGTAGCCGAACATCACCATGACGTCGTTGCCGTCGATGTGGCCGCGGTGGCCCTTGGCAGCTCGTACGGGTTCTTCCAGTGCTCGTCGTACTGGGTGGCGCCCCAGGCGTCGAGTTGATCACGCGTGATGCTCAGGATGGGCGTGTCGCCACTGATCGTCTCACCCGTGATCGGGTCGACGTAGTTGTTGACCTCGGTGAGGTCCATGATCTCGTCGTTCACTTCGGTGGAACCGTCGGTCTGCGACCACCACCACACGCGGTTCAGGATGCCGTGGGAGGGATACAGGCTGTCCGTCGTCGGTTGACGCCCCACGAGTCGGGGTGGCACGAGTAGCAGTCGGTGAACGCTGAGCGTGCCGTCCTCGACCTTGTCGGCGAGGTCGGGCATGAGGTCGAGGTGCCAGGCCGGCACGGTCTCGGACGCCGTGGCGGTGTCCCCGCCCGTGCTCTCGAGCTCCCGGACATCCAGCGGGATGGCGGCTCGACACGTTCTGGACGCCCTTCACCATCACGCCGTTCGGGTAGTACTCGGAGGTGAAGTCGTCGAACGCGACGGTCGGGTACGCCGACCTCGACGTCTCGTCCGCGACGCAGCGTGCCGTCGACGATCTGGGTGTCCCAGCCGTCGCCGTCGGAGTCGACGGAGACCCACTCGGTGGGCTCCAGGTACTCGCCGGTCTCCAGGTCCTTTCTCCAGATCGGGCACCTGATCGTCGGTCAGGGGGTCGTCGTCCGGTCGTGGCCGTGAAGCCCACGTAGTCATCCGGAACGTCGGCCACGAGGTTCGCGAGTGCGAACGGGTTGTCGATGTGGGCGTCCCACGCCCGCTCGACGCCGTCCTCGACGACGGTGGCGGGGACCTCCCAGCGGCGCAGCATGATGTCGGCCGGGCCGCCCTGACGCATCGTGCCCTCCTTGAAGAGCAGGATGGCCGAGGTCATGCCGGGCTTCATCTTGATGCTGGTCTTGTAGCCGGCGATCGTAGCCCAGCGCTGTCGTCGGTGTCGAGGACGGTGTCGTCGGGAGCACGACGTTGCCGTCCCCGTCGACCGGCTCGAGCTTGAGGATCGGGTTGACGAACAGGGCCGGCCTTCTCGCGATAGGCGTGCCGTACTGCAGCTCGAACATGTCGTTCTCGATCGAGGCCCGTGAACGGCGGGATCGTCGTGGCGATGATCTCGGTCGAGAGCGGATCGGTAGTCGTCGCCACCGTCTCGTCGATCTGTACCCGGGGTTGCCGAGGTCGGGCGCGTTGATGCATGTGGCCCGGCTTGGCGAACGACGGGTCGGTGAACTCGAACGTGTCGGCCTTGACGTTCTTGCCGATGTCGCCCGGGTCGATCTCGGCGTCGTCGTCGTGCACGCCATCGTCGTTGGTGTCCGGGCTGCCCGGGCCGAGGCCCTTGCTGTCCTCGTAGCCCATGAGGACCCAGGCGCTCCGCTCGGGTCGGGGATGCCGTCGGCGTTCTCGTCGACCGTGTTCGCCGTCCGCGTCGAGCGATGTACTTGTCGTAGCCCTCCATCATCAGGCGGCGTACGCGTCGACCACTGTCTGGCCGTTCATGAGCCGGCCGTCCTCGGTGACGCGCGTTGCAGATCAGCGACGCCCTGGGAGTTCTTCCAGACCATGCCGCCGGCGACCATGTCGGGGATGCCGTTGCCGTCGGCGAGGCCGTCGCCGTCGAGGTCGTCGAGGTCGAGCCAGGCGTAGAGGTCGTTGACCTTGATCGTGCCGTCCTCGCTGCCGCCCACGACGGGCGAGAGGCGGTCGGGGGTGATCAGCGTGCCCGTGTCCGCATACGTGGCGGCATCGGACAGGTCAGCTCGACACCGTCGATCAGGCAGACGATGTTGTTGTTGTCGGTGATGCGCTGCGGCATCGACATGCGCTCGTACGACCTGCGGCTTGTTGGTCGTCAGGTCGCCGAGCTCGTCGAGCGTGTCGTCGTCGAACGTGTGATGTCCCAGCCGATGCGCGTCGACGTCGTCGGGCGTCTGGAGGTAGTCGGCTCGGTCGTGAGGATCGAGGGTCGACGTACGCACGTCCGGATCCGTCAGTCGCCACGGCGTCGACGAGCGGGTTCTCGACCTTGTCGAAGTCGTCCCAGCGTGATGTAGCTGTACCACAGGTCGGTCTTGTGGTGGGCGGTCGCGCCGCTCCAGCCCTCGCCGGGGCCTTCGCCGTAGCCGGGACGCAGACCCGTCGGGTCCTCCTGCCACACGATGCCGAAGCCGGCGTTCTCGGCGCCGTCGATGGCCGTGTACATGGCGTCACGCACGGCCGGAGGTGAGACGCTCGGCCTTGCGCCACTTGACGCTCCAGATCTTGAGCTCGTGCGACCGGCTCGTCGAGGTCGATGTCGACCGATGCCGTCGTCGTCCTCGTCGACGCGCGATCTGCTGGATCACGCCGCGCGCGGTCCAGATGGCCGCTGAACGGCACCTCGCCGACCTCGGCGAACGGGAACAGGCCGTGGTGCATCCACGTCCTGTAGTCGATCGAGCCCTGCGCACCGGCGACGCCCCAGATGTCGAGCGGCACGGGCTTCGCCGATGTCGGTCGTCGTCGGCGCCACGATCGTGCCGTCCTGGTCGAGGTCGAAGGTCGACGACGCAGGTCGGGTCGGCCAGGACCTCGTCGTACGTGACCGGCTCGCCGTCGAGGCCGTAGTACTCCGCAGCGGCACTTCGTCGCCGTCGTCGTCGAGCAGGAACTCGCCGTCAGCGTCCGGGTCGATCGACCTACAGCGAGTAGCGCGGCGACCCCTGCATGGCGTACTTGCTGTGCCACACGACGAGGATCTTGTTGCCGGCCATCGCGTGCTTGACGCCGTAGTCGACGGTGCCCGGGTAGACCGTGCCGTCCTTCAGCGTGAAGGACGAGTCGCAGGGCCGACTCGGAGAGGTTGTACTTGGCTCCAGGTCTCGCCGTCGTCGAACGACACCGAGGCGAACGCGTCGAAGCGATGCTCGGGGTCGGGCACGCCGCCCGAGGCCAGCGCCTCGGCGTCGAAGGCGTCGTCGACAGCCTTCGCGAGCTGCGCCGCCGAGCGAGAGTCGGAGCGCCGCCTGCGTGTTGTCGGGGATGCCGTCGTTCGTGTAGGCGTCGTACTCGACTTCGTCGTAGTACGTGACGACGATCGGCTTGGCGATCGTGCGCTCGTCGAGCAGCAGGTCCTCGTTGGTCTTGAAGTCGCGGCCGAGGACGGTCTCGTCCTCCGGGTCACCCGTCTCCGCGTAGTACTCGAGGGTGCCCGGCAGCAGCTCGCCGTCCTTGTCCGTCAACGGGGTGCCGTTCGTCGTCCAGCAGGACGTCCTCGTCCATGACGAGCGTGCCGTTGGCCCGCTGCGCGTCGATGTAGAACTGCGCGACGGTGATCTGCGCGTTCTCGGTCTCGAAGTCCGGCGTGCCGGACACGTTCCTGCGCAGCATCGCCCCCTCCGTCGGCCAGCGCGGTGCTGACCACGATGAGGAAGGCGATGACGAGCAGTACCGCCGTCGTGCGAGGCGGCAACGGCCACCTCGACGTGGCGGCTTTCGAGCTTACTCATGGTTCCCCCTTTTCCCTTGATACTGTGCCTGCTCCGTACCTTGCCGGGTACGGAGGCCCCTCGCAGCCACTCGGCGGCCCGGAGGTCGCCTCGATCGGTCAGACGAGGGAAGTGCGCCTTGTGCAGTAGTGCCCTGCGTAGTGCGTGGAACAAGTGTCGGTACGTGCGAGAAGTGCTGGTGCGTGCGTGATCGACTGCGGAGGATCGAAAGATCGGTCCGATACCTACGTGCACGTCGCTCAGTGGCGCTCGCGCGGGAAGGCAGAGACCGTGACGTGTACGGGGACGAGCTCGAGATGGGCGCAGCCGGCCCCGAGGATGGGCTTCGGGCCAGACGACTGGCGTCGGGCCGAAGACGGGCTTCGGACCCCGGCTGCTCGTTCTCGTCCACACGATCGTCGTGAACAGCGCTGCCGACAGCGTCGACAGGATGCTGCTGACGGAGGTCGTGGACACGCTCACGATGGTACCCCCCGCGGTTGACGCCCCCGGTGTGCTCCCCCTGCCTTCCGAAGCAGGGACTGCCAAGAGAACTGAGGCGTCGGGACTAAAGCGCGGCCGACTGCAGCGACCGCAAGGTCGTCGAGCTGGCGATCACCCCCCTCATAGGTCTCGGACTCGTAGAGCCTGAGCGACGGCGTGCCCGCGCCGTCCGTCTAGACACATTTAGATATGGAGTACGTCGAAAGTCAATACCCTCGTGCGGACGGATTTGGTCGGAGGCCGAGGCGGCCGATGCTTCCTCCCTGCAAAGAGGCATGGAGGGCGCGGGCGCAGGAGTAGACGAAATACCTGTTGCCAGCGCTGTTGTCAGAGCTGACGCGGGGGCCGCAGGGACCGGGGCGCGGAAGTCGCGGCGGACATGCAAAGGACCGGCGAATCCTCGCCGGTTCCTGGCGACCCCGTAGTGATCATCTTCGGTACCCCTTGCAGCTCGCTGCCCACGGGCGGCTGCCCCCGGTTCTGTATGTGCACACTAGCTATTGAGTACGCCCACCGTCAATACCCTCCGGGGGTTTGTCGGGTCCGTACCTTCTCGGGCGAAGCGTACAACGGATACTGACCTTGTCGATGGCCAGAATGCGCCGTTGCCAGGTCTGGCAACGGGGTTGCGCCGATCGAGGGCGAGCGCCCGGGAACTCATGCTCCGGCGGTGGCCGCAGTCAGGACACTTCTGACGCGACTGTAGCATATAGAACCGACTGAAGTGCAATGAGATCACGAGTGCTGCAGCGCTTCGGGAGGAGCTCTAGCGCCGCGCGAATCGCAGGACGAGGCGCGCGTCTCGGCCGCGCTGGATTGCGTCTCGAGCTGGCGCGTCTGCAGGCGCCTTTGGCTACGACCGCTCAGCCAGCACTCGGCCTCTCGCGGTCGGGTGTGACGGCGTAGAGGTACTCCGTGTTGCGCAGGTGGCTCACCCGGCCGACCTTGCGGCCGCGCCGGTCGTGGATGCCGATCTGGGCGCCGACGTAGCGCTTGTAGTCGATCGGCGCCACCACGAGATGGCCACGCTCCGCGAGCAGAGCCTCGAGCCAGTCGCGCGCGAGGAAGCCCTCGTCGCTGAACGAGACGAGCAGGCGCGGGGCGCGCGACGGCGGCCACGACCTCGGCGAAGGCCTCGGGGGCGCGGCGGCGCGAGTTGAAGCGGCTCGCACGCGCGCGCGTGTCGACCCGCTTGCAGGCCACGCCGTACACCTCGGGCTTGTCCCAGCGGACGAGCGACTCCCAGACGTGGTAGTTGCCCAGGTAGCTGTGCTGGTTGTAGGGCGGGTCGAGGTAGGCGACGTCGGCCTCGACGGCGGCCGCCGCCTCGAGGGCGTCGAGGCCGAGCGCCGTGCCGGGGCCGTCGAGCACGCGCGGCAGGCGCAGCTCGAGCTCGCCGAGGGCGCGCGGCGCCCACTGCTTGAGGTAGGCCATCTGCACGCCGGTCGTCGAGTCGACGCGGTCGGCGGCCTCCATGAGGGCGACGAGCAGCACCGCCTCGACGTCGGGGTCGAGGCCGCCGGCCGACCCTCGCCGGCGCCGCCCCAGCCGCCGCCCGCCCACTCCGCGATGCGCTCGCGCATCGCGTCGACGCGGGCGCCGTTGCGCGGGTGGAAGAAGCGCGCCCGCTCGCAGAACGTCTCGGTGAAGTAGCCGGGGGCCGGCGGCACGCGGCGCAGCTCCTCGAGCCGCCGGCCGACCTCGTCGATCACCCGCGCCCGGTCGGCCTGCACGTAGCAGCGCGCCAGGGTGTAGGCGAAGGCGGCGTTGTCGTTGGCGACGCACGTCGTAGCCGGCGCGCTTGAGCGCGTGCCCCACGCGCGCCGTGCCCGAGAAGAGGTCGAGCACGCGCCGCGCCCCGCCGAAGCAGGCGACCATCCGCAGGATGTCGGGGACGAGCAGGCGCTTTGACCCCAGGTACTTGATCATCGCCCGGAGTATCGCACAGCACCCGCGACGTGACGGTTCCGGAGGCGCCGGGTACCAACCCTGCGACCCCACCAAGGAGCCCCCATGAAGGTCCTCAACGCATCCATCGAGATCGACGCCCCCGCCGCGACCGTGTGGAAGGTGCTCGCCGACGCCTCCCGCTACCCCGAGTGGAACCCCTTCGTCCAGAAGCTGGAGGGAGACCTGCGCGAGGGCGGCAGGGTCGCCGTCACCATCCGGGCGCCGGGCCGCAAGCCCGTCACCTTCAAGGCGAGGGTGCACCGGCTCGACCCCGGGCGCGAGCTGCGCTGGCGGGGACGCTGGTTCGTCCCCGGCGTCTTCGACGGCGAGCACGCCCTCACCGTCGAGCCGCTCCCCGAAGGTCGCGCCCGCTTCCGCTCGCACGAGGTGGTGACCGGCCTGCTGCTGCCGTTCCTGGGCACGGCGATGCGCCAGTCCCAGGACGGCTTCGAGCAGCTGTGCGCGGCCGTGAAGGAGCGCGCCGAGAGCCTCGCGGCGGCCGAGAGCGCGTCGTGACGGCCGCCGGGCAGAAGCGCGCGCCGCGGCGCCGACGACGCCGACGCCCTCGCCGCCCTCCAGACCCTGCCGTCGATCGGCCCCCGCCTCGCCGAGAAGCTGCTCCTCCTCGGCGTGCGCTCGCCCGCCGACCTGCGCGGGCGCGACCCGGAGGCGCTCTACGACGACCTGCAGTCACGGCTCGGCCCCGTCGACCGCTGCGTGCTCTACGCCTTCCGCTGCGCCGTGCACGCCGCGGAGCACGCTGCCGCTCACGGGCGACGGGGCGACCAGGGCTGCGGACACGGCGCGGACGACCCCGAGCTCGCCAAGTGGTGGAACTGGAAGGACGGCGGCCCCGCCCTGCAGCGCGCTCAGGCCACCCCGAAGGAGCGGCGCGCTCAGGCCGCCGCCGGGAGGCGGCGGAGCTCGACCCCGTCCAGGAAGCTGTAGACGCTCTCCACGCGAGCGCCGGCGAGGCGCCAGATGTGGAGGAAGGGCACGCGCTCCACGTGCCAGCGGCAGTCGGGCGCCCGCGGCCGGGCGCGGTAGTGACCCCCGACGACGAGAGAGGCGACCCCGTCGATCGCCGGCCCGAGCCCCGCGAAGCGGCGCCACGGGCCGCACTGCCAGCGCTCGACGTCGACGCCGACGAGGTCCCAGTGGGAGGGAAGCCCACCGAAGAGGTCCAGGGCGACCAGGTCGCGCGTCGCCCACGGCCGCCCGTCGATGAGATCGAAGACCGCCCACTCCCCGCCGCCGCGCCCGTAGGGCGCGCCGCACCCGGGTGCCCCGCGGGCCTCACGCTCCGAGCCTTCGCCGTTGTGAGGGCCGGCGGCGTCGCCGTCGTCCTCGAACATCGCGACCACGTCGCGATGCGCACCGAGGCCCAGGGCGCGGTAGCCGCGCCGGATCTTGTCGAGCGTGTCGCTGCCTTCGCGCATCGTCACGGCCGGTCGGCGGTGCCCTGACCGGCGGGGGCTCACCGCAGGGGCTCGCCTCGGGCGGCGCCTCGTCTCGGGCGGCGCCCCGCCGCTGGGGACCGGGCGCGGCCGGCGCCCGCGGCGCGCCGCGGGCGCCGGCCGCGCCCCTCGTGTTTTCCCCCGCCGGAGCCTCTGGTATCCTGTTCCGCCTGTGGGCAATTAGCTCAGGGGGAGAGCGCCTGCTTCACACGCAGGAGGCCGTTGGTTCAAATCCAACATTGCCCACCACGCACTCCTCCGCCACCCCGCACCCCGACCCGGACGCCGTCACCACGCCCCGCCCTCGCCCCGCCCGACGTCCCCTCATCGCGCTCACTCTCAACCTCAAGTGAAGCTTGAGGGCTTGCACCTCCCGGCCCACGCCGCCCCGTCGCGACCCGGCGCCGGCGCCTCACGTGGCCGCGCGCAGACGGCGCGAGGGTTGAAGTCCCCCCGCCGGGCATGTAGTGTGCCCGATTGGCCGCACCCGCGTCTCGCGAGCACGAGCACCAGTACGCCCGCGCGCGGCAGGCCCCCCTGCGATCCCCATACCGGCGCAGGCGGCAGCACGGTCAGCGCGCGGCCCGGCACGAAGCGCCGGGGCGCCGGACGGTAAGAAGCAACGGGAGGTGAGCAGGGTGGCTGACGAGCAGGGCAGAGTGATCCCGCCGTCGCCGGAGGTCTCGAAGAACGCCTGGGTCAAGAGCCTCGACGAGTACGAGGCTCTGTACAAGCGTTCGGTCGAGGACCCGGAGGGCTACTGGGCGGAGCGCGCCGAGGACGCGCTCGTCTGGACGAAGAAGTGGGACAAGGTCCTCGACTGGAGCTTCGACGCCGTCCCCTACATCAAGTGGTTCGAGGGCGGCGAGCTCAACGCCTCGTACAACTGTCTCGACCGCTGGGTCGAGGCCGGCAAGGGCGACAAGCCGGCGCTCGTCTTCGAGGGCGACCCCGGAGACACCAAGACCTCCACGTTCAAGGAGCTCCTCGACGAGGTCTCCAGGTTCGCCAACGTCCTCAAGAAGCACGGCGTCAAGAAGGGCGACCGCGTCGCCCTCTACCTGCCGATGATCGCCGAGCTGCCCGTCGTCATGCTCGCCTGCGCGCGCATCGGCGCCATCCACATGATGGTCTTCGGCGGCTTCTCCTCCGAGGCCCTCAAGGCGCGCATCGACAACTGCGGCGCCAAGGTCCTCGTCTGCGCCGACAAGGGCCACCGCGGCGCCAAGACGACGCCCTCCAAGACCAACGCCGACGTCGCCGTCAGCGGCGAGACGACGGTCGAGACGGTCATCGTCATCAAGCGCGTCGACGGCGACGTGCCGATGCAGGACGGCCGCGACTTCTGGTACCACGACGAGATGGCCGCCCCCGACATCACCGCCGAGTGCGCGCCGGTGCCGGTCGACGCCGAGCACCCGCTCTTCATCCTCTATACGTCGGGCTCGACGGGCACCCCGAAGGGCGTCCTCCACAGCACCGCCGGCTTCCTGCTCTACGTGCACGACACGTGCAAGTACGTCTTCAACCTGCATGACGACGACGTCCACTTCTGCACGGCCGACATCGGCTGGATCACCGGCCACAGCTACATCGTCTACGGCCCGCTCAGCATGGGCGTCACCAGCGTCCTCTTCGAGGGCCTGCCGACCTACCCCGAGCCGGACCGCTACTGGCAGGTGGTGGAGAAGCACTCCACGACGACGATCTACACCGCGCCGACCGTCATCCGCAGCCTCATCGGCCAGGGCAACGAGTGGGTCGACAAGCACGACATGCCCTCGCTGCGTCTCATGGGCTCGGTCGGCGAGCCGATCGACGCCAACAGCTGGGTCTGGTACTACGAGAAGATCGGCAAGGGCCGGGTGCCTCTGCTCGACACGTGGTGGCAGACCGAGACCGGCGGGCACATGATCGCCCCGCTCCCCGGCGCCATCGCGCTCAAGCCGGGCTCGGCCGGGCGCCCGTTCTTCGGCGTGCAGACCAAGGTCCTCAAGGACGACGGCAGCGAGGCCGGCGTCAACGAGGACGGCCATCTGGTCATCACCGCCCCGTGGCCCGGCATGATCCGCGGCACCTGGGGCGACGTCGAGGGCAAGCGCTTCAAGGAAGTGTACTTCTCGATGTTCAAGGGCGTCTTCACGACCGGTGACGGCTGCGCCATCGACGCCGACGGCGACCACTGGCTCAAGGGCCGCATCGACGACGTGCTCAACGTCTCCGGCCACCGCATCGGCACCTCCGATGTCGAGGGCGCGTTGGTCAGCCACCCGGCCGTCGCCGAGGCCGCCGTGGTCGGCTACCCGCACAACATCAAGGGCACCGGCATCTACACCTACGTCGTGCTCAACGAGGGCATCGAGCCGAGCGACGAGCTCAAGAAGGAGCTCGCCGTGCACGTGCGCAAGGTCGTGGGCCCGATCGCCACGCCCGACAAGATGCAGTTCGCCACGACCGGCCTGCCGAAGACCCGCTCGGGCAAGATCATGCGCCGGATCCTGCGCAAGATCGCCGAGGGCGAGTTCGACGCGCTGGGCGACACCTCGACCCTGGCCGACCCGGCCGTGGTCGAGGACCTGAAGGCACACAAGCAGTAGTCGCGGCGCTGCAGGCGCGGGTTCCACCCGCGCCGATCCCGGGACGAACGCTCGAAGGGGGCGGCCGCCGCAAGGCGGCCGCCCCCTTCTTCGCGCCTACGCCCGCGCTCGCCCGTCCCTCGCCTCTGAGCGCAGCCCCGTCGGACGGCGGCGGGAGACGACCCAGCGGCGGCGGGAGACGACGCAGCGGCAGGGCTGAAGGGCTGCTCGCCGAATCGGACAGCAGCCCTATCGGATCGGACAGCAGCCCACGTGTGCCAAACCCGGGGCGCCCACATCGAGTGCGGGAGGAGCATGATGCCCACGGACGGCGCCGGGACGCCCGGCGCAGGGCGACAGCCCGAACACCACCGGCCGGCCCACGCGACGGGCTACATCCGCGGCCGACTCGGCACCCTGGTCGACCGCGGCGCCTCGATGGCCATCGCCGTCATCGTCAACGTGCTGGTCGTGCTGATGGCCGTCGTCCTCGTCTGGTCCGTCGTCGTCCTCGGTCTCGTCATCGCCGAGACCATCCGGCAGCAACGCGCCGGCGAGATCAAGGACCTTGTGATCGGCGTCCTCACGATCTTCATCGTCATCGAGATCTTCGACCTGTTCCGCGAGTACCTGCGGTCGGCGCGCATCAAGATGGTCAACCTCGCCGAGGTCTCGATCGCGGTGGTGTTGCGTGAACTGTGGCTGCTGCTCCTCGACGGCTCCGAGAACTGGCAGCTCTACATCGCGCTCGCCCTGGTCGTCGCCGCCGTCGCGGGCTTCTGGTGGCTGGCGACGCGCCAGGCGGCATCCGCTGGGGACGACCACGCGCGCACGGAGCCGCACCCGGACCACCGGCCTTAGGCGCGAACGCAAGCCTCGCGTAGGCCGCAGTCCTCGCGCATGGCCGCCGCCGACCCAGCGCGTTGACGACCGTGGGTCGTACACTCTAGGGTGCACCACGGGGGAACGACCACAGGCGTGCGCCGCAGACGGCCGAAGACCGGGGCGCAGGCTCGCCGGAGAAGGGGTGGAGTCCTGAAGACCCGCGCCCTCGACAAGCTGCTCGACCCGCACAGCATCGCCGTGATCGGCGCCTCCAACACGCGCGGCTCGGTGGGCCAGATCCTTCTGCGCAACCTCATCACCGCCGAACACCCGGGCGTCGTGTTCCCCGTGCACCGCTCCGCGACGTCCGTCCACGGCATCCAGGCGTATCCGAGCATCGCCCAGGTGCCGCGCAAGATCGACCTGGCCGTCATCGCCGTGCCGGCCCCCTCGGTACCGGACGTCATCCACGAGTGCGGCGAAGAAGGGGTCGGCGGCGCGGTGATCGTCTCCTCGGGGTTCAAGGAGAGCGGCCCCGAGGGCCGCGCCCTCGAGGAGAAGGTCGTGAGCATCGCGCGCTCGTACGACCTGCGCGTCCTCGGCCCCAACTGCATCGGCTTCCTGCGCCCGGGCCGTCGCTTGAACGCGACCTTCTCCCCGGTGATGCCCGAGCAGGGCCGCGTCTGCTTCATCACGCAGTCCGGCGCTCTCGGCACCGCCGTCCTCGACCTGGCCGCCACCAACTCGATAGGCCTGTCGGCGTTCCTCAGCGTGGGCTCCATGTGCGACGTCGACTTCGGCGACCTGATCGACTACTTCGGCGCCGATGCCCAGACCAACTCCATCATCCTGTACCTCGAGTCCCTGTCGGACGCGCGCAAGTTCATGCGCGCGGCACGACACTTCGCCAAGACCAAGCCGATCATCCTGGTGAAGTCGAGCCGGACCGCTCGGGCCGCCCTGGCCGCCACCGCCCACATCGGCTCCGGCGCCGGCGACGACACCCTCTACAGCGCCGCCTTCCGGCGCGCCGGCGTGGTGCGCGTCGACGAGGTCGCGAACCTCTTCGCCGCCAGTGAAGCGATCGCGCGCGTGCCGAGCCCGCGCGGTCCCAGACTGGGCGTCGTGACGAACGCCGGCGGGCCAGGAGTGATGGCGGTCGACCGTCTCCTCCAGCTCGATGGCGACCTGGCCGAACTGGCCCCGGAGACCGCCGAGAAGCTCAAGGCGATGCTGCCCGCGTTCGCCTCCATCGACAACCCGGTCGACATCGGTGACGACGCCGATGCCGATCGCTTCGCGATGGCGACCAGGGCGCTGTTGACAGACCCCAACTGCGACGGCGTGCTGGCGATCTTCGCGCCGTACGTGACCAGTCCGGCGAGCGAGACGGCGTCCTCCCTGATCGCGGCGTCCCGCGAGTTCCCCGGCAAACCCTTGCTGGCCGCGTTCCTCGGCGGCGACCTCGTGAGCGTCGGGCTTCAGAAGTTGCACGGCGCTCACGTGCCCGCGTTCAGCTCGCCGGAGGACGCGGTCGCCGCGTACATGAACATGCACGAGCGCACGAGAAGCCTCGCCACCCTCTATCAGACACCGGCCGACATCCTCCCGCACTTCGAGCCCGACCGTGACCGGGTGAAGGCCATCTTCACGGCGGTCGCCGCCCAGGGACACGACACGCTCACGGAGACCGAGGCCAAGGAGGTGCTGAGGGCCTACGGCGTCCCCGTCATCGAGACCCTCAGCGCGACGTCATCGCAGGAGTGCGGAGTAGCGGCGCGGCAGATCGGCCTGCCGGTGACCGTGAAGGTCCTGAGCCGCGACATCGCCAACAAGGCCGCCGTACGCGGCCTCGCCCTCGACGTGCGCTCGGTCGGCGAGGCGACGCGCCAGTACGGCAGGCTGCTGACGCGCCTCCACGAGGCGATGCCCGACGCCGAGGTCCTCGGCGTCACGGTGCACTCCATGTCGCGGCGCGGTCACGACGTCGTCGTCGGCTCCTGGCGCGACGAGACCTTCGGTCCCGTGCTCTTCCTCAGCCCCCGGGACAGCGGCGGCACCGTCACCGACCGGCTCGCCGTCGAGTTCCCGCCCTTGAACCAGGCCCTGGCGCACGCGCTCATCGACGAGGTCAGGGTGCCCAAGCTCTTTCGACCGGACCGCCTCGGCAACCTGGTCGATCGCGGCGCGCTCGAGCAGGCCCTGGTGAAGCTCAGCTACCTGCTCGTCGACTTCCCCGAGATCGTCCGCCTCGAGGCCAGTCCGCTCCAGGTACGAGCCGACGGCGTCGAGGTCCTCGACGCCAGCATCACGATCGAGCCCAGGGACATCCGCAAGATCGCACGGCCCGGTTCGCACCTCATCATCTCCATGTATCCCTCCAAGTACGAGCAGAAAGTGACCCTCGATGGCCATGCGGTCACGATCCGCGCCATCCGGCCCGAGGACGAGCCGCTGTGGGCCGAGATGATCGCCTCGCTCTCCGACACGACGGCCGGCTACCGGTTCTTCGGCCCTGTGACGGAGATCACCAAGCCGACGCTGGTGCGCTACTGCCACATCGACTACGACTCCGAGATCTCACTCGTCGCCACCGCCGAGGGGCGCGAGCCCAAGATGCTCGGGGTGGCCAGCCTGGCGATCGACGAACCGGGCGGCGACCGCGGCGAGTTCGCCATCGTGATCCGCGACGACATCCAGCGCCGCGGACTCGGCACGCGCCTGATGACCGCCCTGATCGACGCGGCGCGCGACAAGTACGTGCGCGAGATCACCGGCGACGTGCTCGCCTCCAACGCGCCGATGATCAGCTTCGTCGAGTCGCTCGGCTTCAAGGTCGAGCCCTCCGAGGAGCCCACGATCCGCAAAGCGGTGCTTCACCTCTGACGGGGCGGCGCGCGGCGCGGCGGGCGGCGGCGCGGCGCGGCGGCGCGGACGGATGCGCGCGGCGGCGGCGCCGTCGCGCACGCGGGCGGCACCTGTCGCGCCGGCGGGCCGGCACCTGTCGCGCTCATGGCCGGCACCTGTCGCGCTCATGGCCGGCACCTGTCCGCGGGGTGTCACCGAAAGCGCGAACGTCACCCCGGGATCCGGCGGATCCAGTCGTGTCGCCGTCGCCGGACCGCGTTGTCCGTCGTTCTGGCGGCGATTCCTGACGCCCGAATCGGTGGAGTGTCGGGACGGCCTGCGGTCGAGCCGACGAGGCTGGCTCGGCAGCGGCCGGCAGGCCCGCCGGGCCCGCCGGCAGCGGCCGTCAACGGCTGATCGCGGGCGCGGCGCCGGCCGGCCCGGGCGTCATTGGCTGGTCGCCGGCGGGCGTCGGCGTCACGGGCTGGTCGCCGGCTCGGGCGTCGGCGTCACGGGCTGGTCGCCGGCTCGGGCGTCGAAGACGGCGACGGCGGTGGGCCGGTCGAGACGACGATGTCGACGGCGCTTCCCGGCGCCGCCGTGACGCCGGCCGCCGGCCGCTGCACGACGACGAAACCGGCGGGTACCGCGTCGCTCGCCGCCTCGGTCACCACGACCACGAAGCCGGCCGCCAGTAGCGTCTGGGACGCCGCCTCCTGCGAAGCGCCGGTCACGTCGGGCACCTCGACGTCGGTCGGCGCCGGAGGCCCGGTCGAGACCCGCAGGTCGACCACGGACCCCTCGTCGACCTCGGCCCCGGCCTCCGGCGTCTGCTCGATCACCGTGCCGTCGGGCCCGTCCTCGCTCGCGGCCTCCGTGATGGTGCCGACCGTGAGTCCCGCCTGCTCCAGCGCGTTGCGCGCCCCGTCGGTCGTCATCCCGACCACCTCCGGCACGGTCACGGCGGCGGGAGCCGCCTCGTCCCCGCCATCGAACACGCCCGCGGCCCAGGCGGCTGCGAGAGCCACCAGCAAGACGACGACCGCGAGACCGATCCACAGTGGCGCTCGCGAGCGCGGTTCCTGCGGCGGAGGCTCGACGAACGTCGCCCCGGCCAGCAGGCGCTCCAGTCGTTCGCGCAGCGCCACGGCGGAGGGTCGCTTCTGGGGGTCCTTGTGGAGCGTGCTGACGACGATCTCGGCCAAGGGCGCCGGTACACCCGGGTTTCGCATCTGCGGAGGCTTCAACACCCCGTCGACATGCGCACGGGCCACCGCCGGCGCGTCCACGCCGTCGACCGCGGGCACACCGGTGAGCAGGAGGTAGAGCACCAAGCCGAGACGATAGACGTCGGCGGCCGGACCCGGCGCCGAACCCATCACTTCCTCAGGGCTCAGGTAGCGGGCCACGTCGGGAGGGGCGCCTGCCGACAGGTCCGGCCGCCGGAGCGCAGTGCCAAGACCGGCGCCGGTCAGTCTGACGGGGCCGGTGGACTCGCGCACGACGGCCGAGGGATCGACGTCCCCGTGGACGGCGCCACCCGCGTGCAGCGCCGCAAGAGCCGCGGCCGCCTCCGCCCCGACGAGCGCCGCGTCGGCCGCGTCGAGCGGGCCGCGCTGCACCAGAGCCTGCGCGTCGCGACCCCGCACGTCCTCGGTGACGACGAAGCACTCGGCACCGTCACGGCCCGCATCGATGACGGCGGCGAGCCCGGCGTGCCGGGCGGCCGCGACCCTGTCGACACCCTGCAGGAAGGCGTCGGCGTCCGCTGGATGGACGACGGTGACGATCACCGGCCGCCCGTCGGCGTCGACCGCGCGGTGCCTGGCCGCCGCGCGGCCGGGCGACAGCGCCTCGACGAGACGGTATCTCTGCGCGTAGCTGGGCTCGTTCACCACTCAGTCCTCTCATCCGGACGCATCGGCTTGCCTTGTCTCCGCTGCGCAGGCGGAGGAAACACAGCGGGCGGCGGGCGGGGCGCGGGCGGCGGAGCGGGCGCGGGCGGCGGATGGGCGGCCCGGGCGCGCGGCGCGGGCGGGCGGGCGAGCGGGCGGCGGAGGACACGCCGCGGAGGCGAGACGCGGACAGCAGGCCGCCGCGACTCCTCACTCGTTTCAGTGTCGCGGATGGACGTTCAAGCGCTGGAAAACGCCGCGCAGCGCTGGTCAAACGACCGAATCCGTCGAAATTCCGAGGTGACGATGACGGTTTCGATGACACCCCGCGAGACAGGCGGCCGACGGGCCGGCTGGGCGTGGGCGGCGGAGCGGAGCGGGCCGGCGGGCCGGGCGGGCGGCGGGCCCGACGGGCCCGCCGCCCGCCGCCGTTTCATCGCGAAGTACGATGAGCTCGCGGGATGAACTCCGCCCCCGGGCGGCGTAGTGTACATAGGGCACGACCGGAGACCGGGGCGCGCACCCGCGCGCCGCGGGTCGGCGTGAGGCGCCGCGCAGCGGCGCCCGCGCGCCGCAGGCCGGCGCCCGTCGTGACCCCAGGAGACAGCAAGCCAACGACCGCGGCCTGAGCGCCCGCGTCAGGAGCCGGGAGCGACCATGAGCACACGCAACCTCGAGCGACTCTTCGACCCACGCAGCATCGCCGTCATCGGCGCCTCCAACAAGAAGGGCTCCGTCGGCTACATCCTGCTGCGCAACCTGATCGGCGCCGAGTACGACGGCATCGTCTACCCGGTCAACGTCGCGGCGCAGTCGGTGCAGGGCATCCAGGCCTACGCCTCGATCAGCCAGGTCCCGCGCAAGATCGACCTGGCCGTCATCGCGGTGCCCGCCAAACACGTGCCGGCCACCGTCCGCGAGTGCGGCGAGGCCGGCGTCGGCGGCGCGGTCATCGTCTCCTCCGGCTTCAGGGAGATCGGCGCCGAGGGCCGGCGCCTCGAGAACCAGGTCAAGAAGATCGCCGACTCGTACGGCCTGCGCATCGTCGGGCCCAACTGCCTCGGCTACATCCGCCCGGCCCTCAACCTCAACGTGACCTTCGCCCACGTGATCCCGCCGGGCGGCCGCGTCGCCTTCTTCAGCCAGTCGGGGGCCCTCGGCACCGCGATCCTCGACTGGGCCGCCGCCAACAACGTCGGCTTCTCGGCCTTCGTCAGCGTCGGCTCGATGGCCGACGTCGACTTCGGCGACCTCATCGACTACTTCGGCCACGACGCCCTGACGACGTCGATCATCCTCTACGTCGAGTCGATCACCGACGCGCGCAAGTTCATGAGCGCGGCCCGGCACTTCGCCAAGAGCAAGCCGATCATCGTGGTGAAGAGCGGCCGCCACGCCCGCTCCGCCCTGGCGGCCGCCTCGCACACCGGCGCCATCGCCGGCGACGACACGCTCTACAGCGCCGTCTTCAGGCGCGCCGGCGTCGTGCGCGTCGACGAGATCGAAGACCTCTTCGACGCCAGCGAGGCGCTCTCGCGCGTCTCCAGCCCGCGTGGTCCGCACCTGGGCATCGTCACCAACGCCGGCGGCCCCGGCGTGATGGCCTCCGACCGCCTGCTCTCGCTGGGCGGCGAGCTCGCCGAGCTCGGCGAGGAGACCGACGCGAAGCTCACCGAGGCCCTGCCCTCCTTCGCCGCGCGCGGCAACCCGGTCGACGTCGCCGGCGACGCCGACGCCGTGCGCTACGCCGCCGCCGCGCAGGCGCTCATCGACGACCCGGGCTGCGACGGCGTGCTCGCGATCCTCACCCCGCAGGCGATGAGCGACCCGACGGCGACGGCCAAGGCGCTCGTCGAGGTCGCCCGCACCCACCAGCTCAAGCCGCTGCTCACGTCGTTCATGGGCGAGATCAAGGTCGCCGAGGCCGTGCGGATCCTGCGCGCCGCGCACGTGCCCACCTTCGACACCCCCGAGGACGCGGTCCGCGCCTACATGTACATGTACCAGTACACGCGCAACCTGGCGAACCTCTACGAGACCCCGGCCGACATCCTCCCCGACTTCGAGCCCGACCGCGACGCGGTCAAGAAGATCTTCATCGCCGCCGCCCGCGACGGCCGCGCGATCCTCAACGAGGTCGAGGCGAAGCAGGTGCTCGACGCCTACCAGATCCCGGTCGTCAAGACGGTCGTCGCGACCACGCCCGAGGAGTGCGCCGCGGCGGCCGAGAAGATCGGCTTCCCCGTGGCCATCAAGATCCTCTCGCACGACATCACCCACAAGAGCGACGTCGGCGGCATCGCCCTCAACGTCCGCTCCGCCGCCGAGGCCGCCAAGCAGTTCGACAAGATCGCGGCCCGCGTCAAGGAGGCGCGCCCGGACGCGAGCATCATCGGGATGGCCGTGCAGGAGATGTCGCGCGGCGGCTACGAGGTCATCATCGGGGCCAAGAAGGACGAGACCTTCGGCCCGGCGATCATGTTCGGCATGGGCGGCACCGGTGTCGAGCTCTACCGCGACGTGGCCGTCGACTTCCCGCCCTTGAACCAGGCGCTCGCCCAGTCGATGATCTCGAGCACCCGGGTCTCGCAGCTGCTCCGCGGCTACCGCGGCAAGGAGCCGGTCGACATGGTGGCGCTCGAGCAGGCGCTGGTGAAGTTCAGCTACCTCCTGGTCGACTTCCCCGAGATCGTCGAGGTCGACATCAACCCGCTGCAGGTGCGCAGCGACGGCCTCTGCGCCCTCGACGCCCGCCTGGTGATCGAGCCCAAGGACGTGCGCAAGATCACCCTGCCCGGCTCGCACCTCATGATCTCGATGTACCCGAGCAAGTACTCCTGGGACGTCCCGGTGAACGGCGAGCGGGCGCTGATCCGCGCGATCCGGCCCGAGGACGAACCGGCCTGGGCCGAGATGATCGAGTCGCTCTCGCCGACCACGGCCGAGTACCGCTTCTTCGGCCCGGTCAGGGAGGTCACGAAGGCGATGCTGGTGCGCTACTGCCACATCGACTACGACCGCGAGATCGCGCTCGCCGCGATGCGCGTGCCCAAGGGACGCAAGGGCGCCTCGATGCTCGGCGTCGCTCGCCTCACGATGGAGACGGCCAACGAGGAGCAGGCCGAGTTCGCGATCCTCGTGCGCGACGCCTACCAGCGCAAGGGCATCGGCAGCAAGCTGATGGACGCCCTGATCCAGGCGGCCCGCGACCGGCACGTGCGCGAGATCTACGGGCACGTGCTGGCCGCCAACCCGGGGATGACGCGCTTCGCCGAGTCGCTCGGCTTCGACATCCTGCCCGGCGACGAGCCCGAGGTGCGCAAGCTCGTGCTGAGGCTCTGAGGCGGCACGGGGGCGAGGGACGACGGCCGCGGGGCGGCGGCGCCGGCCGGCGCCGCCGCCCCGCGGCCGTCCGCGCCTCACGCGCCCTCCGCGACTCAGCCGTCCGGCGCCGCGCCGACCGCCGGCAGCTCCAGTGTCGACTCGACCAGGGTGCCGTCTCCGCCGCCGCCGGGGAGCACGCCCTCGGGGCGCGCCGGCAGCTCCCCGGCGACGGCCCCCGGCACCCCGTACGTCGCGTCGACGAGACGCAGCTTGAGGGCGGGCCCGGCGGCGAAGCGCAGCGACAGCGTGAAGCCGTCCTCCGGCGGGGCGTAGTAGTCGAGACGCCAGCGCACCGCGGTGCGGTCGAGGATCGTCGTGTCCCCCGGCCGCAGCGCCTGTCCCTCGACCTGCGCCGAGAGCGCGCCGACGACCGACTCGACGAGCACCGAGACGCAGGCCGCCCCGCGCGGCGACCACACCCGCAGGCGCACGCTGCGCGTGCCGCCGGTGACCACGTCCTCGAGCACCTCGGCGCGCGGCCCTTCGAGGCCCAGCGCCGGCGCCGGGGCCGAGGCCATGAACTCGCTGCCCAGGCCGGGGAAGTAGCTCGTCAACGTGGTGAAGGCGGGCTCCGCCCCGATGGCCTCCTCGATCCACCCGTCGCGGCGGTCGGGCGTCTCCCAGCGCGCCACGTCGGTCGCGCTCTGCCGGTAGTAGAGGCTGTTGAAGCGCGGGTGCGTGGCGTTGTAGGCGACCGTCGAGCCGACCGCCATCAGCACGACGAGGCCGACGGCGGCGAGGCCGAGCGAGAGCCACTGCCCCGTCGCGCGGCGCACGACCGCTATGGACAGCACGAGGAGCCCGCCGGCGAACCACACCGCGGTCACGGTGATGACCTGCTTGAGCCCGGCCGACATCAGCAGGAGCCAGGTCGCCGAGCCCAGGAGGACGATGCCGACGACCGCCGGCAGCGTCACGAGCAGCACGCCGCGCGCGGTCTCGAGGGCGCGCTCGCCGTAGGCGAGCGCGCCCAACAGCCCGAGCGCCGAGAACAGCAGCGGCCACGTGGCGAGGTAGCTCGCCCCGGGGACGAAGACGGCGAGCGACAGCGTGGCGGCCAGCCACCAGAAGAGGGTGGCCGCCGCCAGGTCCCAGGGGCTCAGGGCGCGCAGCAGCGCGCCGTACAGCCCCACCACGAGGGCGGCGGCCAGCAGCACGAGCCCGATGCGGTAGCTGTCGCTGAGGACGACGCCGGTGTCGGTCCAGTGGCGCTCCTCGTAGGCGGTCACGTACATCCACCACGTGACGGCGAGGAGCACCAGGGCGGTGCCGAGGACGGCGGCCGAGGCAGCGAGACCGCGGGCGATGCCGCCGGGCCGCAGCAGACCACGGCGCAGACCGACGAACAAGGCGCCCGCGTAGGCGATCCCGGCGATGAGCGCGAACGGCAGCGCGAGGCCGCCGTCGTAGACGACGTGGAAGCGGTCGACGACGTTGAAGTAGACGACGTCGGGGGCGCGCAGGTCCCAGAGGTCGAGCTCGCCGAGCCGACGCGTCAGGGCGAGCGCCGTGTCGCCCTGGTGCTGGAGACTGCCGGCGCTCGAAGCGCGCGAGGTCGTCGTAACCCGTGTGGTTGTAGGCCGGACCGTCCAGGGCGGCGAAGGCCATGCCGGGGAAGCCCTCTTCGACGAAGGGCCGGAAGTCGCTCTGGAACGGCAGGCGCCGCGACACCTCGTACATGAGCGACGACGCGAACGGCGCTTCGACGGCCGCCGCGTACTCGCGCACGAGGCGGCCGTTGGCCGTGCTGGTCTCGTACATCAGCACGGGGCTCGACGAGCCGGGGCTGTCGAAGTTCAGCACCGGCCCGACGCCGTAGGCCAGCGGGCTGTAGCGCAGGAAGGCGCGGGCCCCGAGGAGCCCCCGCTCCTCGCCGTCGGTGAACAGGAAGATGACGTCGTTGCGCGGGCGCGGGCCCACGGAGAGCGCCCGCGCCGTCTCGAGCAGCGTGACGACGCCGCTGCCGTCGTCGGCGGCCCCGTCGGCGACGGCGACGCTGTCGTAGTGGGCCACGAGCAGGATCGCCCGCGTCGAGTCGCGGCCGGGCAGCCGGGCGACGACGTCGTGCACCGTCCCGGCAGTGCGACCGTCCTGGGCGACGACGACCCCGCTCACGACCTGCGACGGGAGCCCGAGCTCGCGCAGCTCGCCGAGGAGGAAGGAGCGCTGTCTCGTCGCCTCGGGCGAGCCCAGAGGCCGCGGCGCGGCGGCGACGCGCTCGAGCGCCGCCATCGCGCGCCCGGCCGAGAACACCTCGGCCGGCGCGTCGGCCGGCAGCGGCTCCGGCGTCGCCGGCGGCCGCACGGCGAGCACGACCGCCAGCGCCACGATGGCGCCGGCGAGACCCGCGAGCAGCAGTCGCCGTCGCTTCACGCCGCACGTCCTCCCTGCGCGTCCTCGCACGACGTCCTCATCCGGCGCCATCCGGGACGTCCTGCTCCATCCGGCCGTCGTCGACCTCACACACGGAGTGTGCCCCGCATGAGCGTAGCCTCCCGCGCGGGGTTTGCAACTGGCCGCGGTCATGGACAATGACGGCATGCGACTTCTGACCATCGCCGCCGCCGTCCTCGCGGGCCTCGCCCTCCTGGCCGCCGCCGGCCTCGTGGCGACGCGCGGGCTCATCCGCCTCGCGAGACGGCGGGCGCCCGCGCTCGGGCGCTTCGTGACCGTCGACGGCGTGCGTCTGCACCTGCGCAACGAGGGCGAAGGCCCGACGGTGGTGCTCATCCACGGCGCCAAGGGCTCCGTCTACGACCATGAGCTCGAGCTTGCGCCTCTTCTGCGCTCCCGCTACCGCGTGATCACCGTCGACCGGCCTGGCTCCGGCTACAGCCAGCGGGCACCGGTCGACAGCGGGTCGCCGATCGCCCAGGCCGACCTGTTGCACGAGCTGCTGCACGAGCTCGACGCCGCCCCGGCCATCGTGCTCGGGCACTCGGCCGGCGCCCCCGTCGCCCTCGCCTTGGCGCTGCGCCATCCGGACGACGTCGCGGCCCTCGTGGCGGCGGCCGGCTACACGCATGCGGTGCGGCCTCTGGGCGCCCCGCTGGCACGTCTCCTGCGCGCGCCCGTTCTGGGACGCCTGTTCCGCGTCGCACTCCTGGCCCCGGCGGTCGCCGCTCGTCGGCCCGCTCGTGCTGCGCCGCATCGCGGCGCCCGAGCGCGCCCCGCGGGCCTACGCCCGGGCCGCGCTCGCCCTCAACTACGACCCGGAGCGCAGCGCCGGCGACGCCGAGGACGTGCCCGCCGTCGAGCGCGACCTGCGCCTGCTGGCTCCGCAGTACCCGCGGATCACGCAGCCGCTGATCGCCGTGCACGGCGACGAGGACCGCGTGCTCTGGCCGCAGCAGAGCGAGCGACTCGTCGACGCCGTGCCAGGCGCCGAGCTGCGGCTCATCGCCGGAGCCGGTCACCTGCTGCCGGTCACCCGCGCCGCCGAGCTCGCCGCCGCGGTCGACGACGTCGCCGTGCGGGTGCACGGGCATGCAGGCCGCGAGCCGCGCTCTGCGAGAGGACGGACACACGTGAGGCGAGGCCGGCGAGTAGGCGCTCGCCGGCGTTTGAGCCGGGCCACACCGGGACCCCTGTCGGGGGTGTCATCGAAAGCGCGAACGTGAACTCCTCAGGCGGCTGAATGCGTCGCCCGGCCGAGCTCACGATCGCGCTTTCCGTCGTCTCAGCTGCCATTCGCGACACTCAGGTCCAGCGAAGGCGCGGCGGGGACGCCGCCACGTTGCGCCGCCCTGCCGCCGCGTTGCGCCGCCCCGCCGCCGCGCGTACACTAGCCCCTCGGCCGCGCTAGGCGGGGAGCCAGCGGTGCCCTGTACCCGCAATCCGCTACAGCGGGGCTGAATCCCCGCCCGAGGGGCCGTCCTGTGAGGCTGTCGGCCGGTGTGCGGCGTCGATGGTCGGGTCCCGCGCAATGGAACCCCGCGAACCGCGTCAGGTCCGGGAGGAAGCAGCGCTAAGCAGGCACTTCCATGTGCCGCGGGGGTGCCTGGCCGGAGCTTGCCGCCGGCAAGGACGCTCGGGGGACGCGTTTCGACGGCGGGTGCGCGGCCGGCTTCTCTCCCACCGGAGGACCCTCTCTCCGGGGGGCGTCGGCGTCACGCGCAGGGCCATCGCCCGCCGGGTTCTCACCCGCCGACCCGTGCAGTAGACTCGGGCTCCCATGAAACGGTCGCCATGACACGCCCGCGATGACCCGATCGCTGTGAAACGGTCGCTCTACCGCGAGTACCGCCCCCAGACCTTCGACGAGCTCGTCGGTCAGCAGCACGTCGCCCGCACCCTGCGCAACGCGGTCGAGACGGGCAGCGTCGCCCACGCCTACGTGTTCGCCGGGCCGCGCGGCACCGGCAAGACGAGCGCCGCGCGCATCCTCGCCAAGGCCCTCAACTGCACCGGCACCGAGGAGCGTCCGGTCGCGGGGCCGACGGCGACCCCGTGCGGCGTCTGCCGCAGCTGCCAGACCGTCGCCACCGCCACGTCCCTCGACGTCATCGAGATGGACGCCGCCTCCAACCGCAGCATCGACGACATCCGCGAGTTGCGCGACCGCGTCGCCTTCGCCCCCGTCGAGGGCCGCTTCAAGGTCTACATCGTCGACGAGGTCCACATGCTCACGAGGGAGGCCTTCAACGCCCTCCTCAAGACCCTCGAAGAGCCCCCGGCGAACGTCGTCTTCGTGCTCGCCACGACCGAGCCGCACAAGATCCCCGAGACGATCATCTCGCGCTGCCAGCGCTTCGACTTCCATCGCCCGCACCCGCCCGAGATCGCCCGCCTGCTGCGGCACATCGTCGACGACGAGAACGCGCGGCCCGACGACGAGCGCGGAGGGCCGAGGATCGAGATCCAGGACGCCGCCCTGCTCGAGATCGCCCGCCACTCGCAGGGCGGCTTCCGCGACGCCATCGGCACCCTCGAGAAGCTCATCGCCTACAGCGAGGGGGCGATCGCCCCGGCGGCGGTGCTCGACCTGCTCGGGGTCACCGACGCCGACCTCCTCTTCGAGCTCACCGACGTCGTCATCGAGCGCCGCACCGCCGAGGCCCTCCAGTTCGTGCAGCGCCTCGCCGACGCCGGCACCGACTACGCGCAGTTCATCCGCGACCTGCTGCGCCACCTGCGCCAGCTCTTCCTGCTCCAGCACCTCGAGGAGGCGGCCGACGACGTGCGCACGCTGCGCGCCCTGAGCCAGACGGTCGAGCTCGACGAACAGGCGCTCGACCGCCTGCTGCCGCAGGCCCACCAGCTCCACCCGCGCGAGATCGTCCACGGCATCGAGACCCTCGGTCAGGCACAGCGCGAGATCCGCGATGGTCTCGACCCGCGCCTGCAGTTCGAGCTCGCCCTGGTGAGGATGACGCGGCCGCAGGTCGACCACTCGCCGGCCGGCCTCGAGGAGCGGCTGCGCCGCCTCGAGGCCGCCGTGGCGGCCGGCGGCGCGGTCGGCGGCGCGGCGGCGAGAGCCCGCCCGGCGGCCGCGAAGGCGACGGCGGCGGGCACGACATCGGCCGCGGCGGCGACTTCGGCCGCGGCGGCGCCTTCGGCCGCGGCCGCGACGCCGGTCGCCGCCGAGGCGGCGCCGGTCCCGTCAGCGCCCGAGCTCGAGACCGCCGCCGAGGCGTCCTCCGAGGCCGCGGCGGCGCCTTCGGCCGCGGCGCCGGCGCCCCGCCGCGACGAGGGCACGGCGCCCGGTCCGGACGAGGCCGCGGCGCCCGGTGCCGAGCACGCCGCCACGCGGCACCCGAGGCGACGCGCCGGCGGCGACCGGCGAGGCCTCGGCGACCGCTCCGGACGATCAGACGCCGGCGGCGAGCGACGCGACCGACGGCGCCGGCGGCTCCCGCGGCCGAGGCGCCAGTGGCCCCGCGGCCGAGGCCGAGGCGCCGCGGCCGAGGCGCCAGTGGCTCCCGCGGCCGAGGCGCCCGACGCCGCCTCCGTCCCCACCATCGACCGCGTACGCCGGGCCTGGGAGCTCATCCGACAGCGCGTCCAGACGACGAGCGTGCCGCTCTACGCGCTGCTCCGGGACGCACGCCCGGCGGCCCTCGAGGGCGACCTGCTGGTCGTGACGATGCCGTCCGAGTTCTCTCTCAAGAAGGCCGGCGAGCCAGGCAACGCCGAACTCCTCGCCGACGCCGTCGAGGAGGTCCTCGGCTGGCGTCTGCGCCCGCGTTTCGCACCCGGCTCGCCGGCGAGCGAGGCCGACACACCGGCGCCGGCCGGCGCCGCCCCGCCGCAGGAGATCGACTTCACGGCGATGATCCGCATGGCCGAAGAGACGTTCGACGCCGAGCAGCTGCCCGACGACCAGTAAGGAGTGCCGTCGCCATGAACCCCCAGTACCAGAAGATGATGAAGCAGGTCCAGGAGATGCAGCGCAAGATGGCCGAGGCCCAGGAGCGGCTCGCCGACGAGACCGTCGAGGCCAGCGCCGGCGGCGGCATGGTCACCGTCGTCATGACCGGTTCGCTCGAGGTCCGCGAGGTGCGCATCAAGCCCGAGGCCGTCGACCCCGACGACGTCGAGATGCTCCAGGACCTCGTCACCGCGGCCACGAACGAGGCCCTGCGCGCGGCGCAGGCCCTCGCCTCCGAGAAGCTCGGCGGCGCCACCGGCGGACTCGACCTGCCGAACATCCCCGGCCTCTTCTGAGCGTCGCGTCGGCGGCGAGCCGCCGCGGAGCAGCCTTCGCCGGCGGCCCGTCACGTGGCGCCTCGAGCGGATAGCCGTCTGCATAGAGGACGTCGTTACTCCGTCATTCTTCGCCCCGCGCCGCGGCGCTCGCGGCCCCTCCCGCGGCCCGAGCCGCGACCCCCGCCCGGCCGCCCCGCCGCCCGCCTTGCAACGAGGCCTTCCGGCGCGGTAGAATCGACTCCCGCGCCCGACCCCGGCAGAGCCGTGCTGGGCCGCGCGCGGCCTGAAGTCGGTCACTGCATACCTATGCGAAGGCGGTGCATTTGTATTCACCTGCGATCGAGCGCCTGATCGCCGAGCTCACCAAGCTGCCCGGCGTGGGTCCGCGCACCGCGCAGCGCCTCGCCTTCCACATGCTCAGGCTGCGCCCCGAGCAGATCCTGCCGCTGGCTGAAGCGATCATCGAGGTCAAGGAGAAGATCGGCTTCTGCCGCCGCTGCTTCAACCTCACCGAGGGCGAGCTCTGCACCATCTGTGCCGACACGCGCCGCGACCCGCGCGTGCTCTGCGTCGTCGAGCAGCCCTCCGACATCGTCCCCATCGAGCGCACGCGCGAGTTCCGCGGCCTGTACCACGTGCTCGGCGGGGCGCTCTCGCCGCTCGACGGGGTCGAGCCCGGCGATCTGCGCATCGCCGAGCTCGTGCGCCGCGTCGACGACGGCATCGACGAGGTGATCATCGCGACCAACCCGACCATGACCGGCGAGGCCACGGCCATGTACGTGGCCGACCTGCTGCCGGCGAGGGTCCGCGTCACGCGGCCGGCCAGCGGCCTGCCGGTGGGCGGCGACCTCGAGTACGCCGACGAGCTCACGCTCGGCCGCGCCCTGATGGGCCGCGCCGAGGTGCGCCGAGGAGAGGAGTGACACGGTGACGACTGCCAGCCGCAAGACCACGCCGCCGGCGACCACGCTGACCGAGATCCGCTGGCACGGCCGCGGCGGCCAGGGCGCGGTCACGGCCGCCAAGATGGTGGCCGAGGTCGGCTTGGGGCAGGGCAAGTACTTCCAGGCCTTCCCCGAGTACGGGCCCGAGCGCTCCGGCGCGCCCATCGTCGCCTTCACGCGCATCAGCAACGAGCCGATCCGGCTGTACGCCGGCGTCGAGCACCCGCAGATCGTCGTCGTGCTCGACCAGTCGCTCCTCAGCATCGTCGACGTCACGCGGGGTGCGCCCGACGACGCCGTCGTGCTGGTCAACAGCGAGCTGAGCCCCGCCGAGCTGCGCAAGAAGTACGGGGTCGAAGGGCGCCGGCTCTTCACGGTCGCCGCCTCGCGCATCGCGACCGAGACCATCCGGCGCCCCATCCCCAACACGCCCATGGTCGGGGCGCTGACGCGCATCACCGGCCTCTTCCCCATCGAAGACGTCGCCGAGTTCATGCGCGCCGACTTCGGCAAGAAGTTCCCGCCCAAGGTCGTGGAGGGCAACATCCAGGCCCTGACACGCAGCTACGAGGAGGTGCAGGGCGAATGAGCGCTGAGAAGAAGGCGGCCGCCGCGAAGCCCGCACCCGCACGCAAGACGGCGGCCGCGAAGGCGACCCCGGCCGCCAAGGCCGCCGCGGGCGGCCAGGCCGCCGCCAAAGCCGCCCCGGCCGCGAAGGCCGCCCCGGCGCACCAGAAGACCGGCGCCTCGTACGCCATCCGCGGCGCCAGGGGCCGCAAGCCGAAGTGGGACATCGGCGACCTCGAGACCTGGGGCCCCGACCGCCACGAGCTCGGCGCCACGATCCCCGAGGCCGGCAACTCGATCGACAACGAGACCGGCGGCTGGCGCACCTTCGTCCCCGAGATCGACAGCGAGAAGTGCGACGGCTGCATGCTCTGCTATTTCTACTGCCCCGACGCCTCGATCAAGGTCGAGGACGGCAAGGCCGTGGGCGTCGACCTCGAGCACTGCAAGGGCTGCGGCATCTGCGCCCGTGAGTGCCCCGCCGACGCCATCACGATGAAGCTCGACGAGAAGGAGTGAGCGTGGCTACGATCGACGCCCACACGCTCGCCGTCACCGGCAACGAGGCCGTCGCCGAGGCGATGCGGCAGATAGACCCCGACGTGGTCGCGGCCTACCCGATCACGCCCCAGACCGAGATCGTGCAGATCTTCGCCCAGTTCGTCGCCGACGGCAAAGTCGACACCGAGTTCATCACCGCCGAGAGCGAGCACTCGGCGATGAGCGCGGCGATCGGCTCGGCGGCCGGCGGCGCGCGCACGATGACGGCGACCTCCTCCCAGGGCTTCGCCCTCATGTGGGAGGTCCTCTACATCGCCGCGTCCTACCGGCTGCCGCTGGTCATGACGACCGTCAACCGCGCCCTGTCGGGCCCCATCAACATCCACTGCGACCACTCCGACACCATGGGCGGCCGCGACACCGGCTGGGTGCAGCTCTACGGCGAGGACCACCAGGAGGCCTACGACAACTGCCTCCAGGCGGTGCGCATCGCCGAGCACGACGACGTCATGCTCCCCGTCATGGGCATGCTCGACGGCTACGTGATCAGCGGCGCCATCGGGCCGCTCAAGATGCTGAGCGACGACCAGGTGCAGGCCTTCATCGGGCCGTACCGGCCCGTGCACCCGCTGCTCGACACGAAGCACCCGGTGACCGTCGGTCCGTTCGACGGCCTCCACGGCTTCTACTTCGAGCACAAGGTCTCGCAGAACCGCGCCATGGACCGCGCTCTCGGCGTGATCCAGGAGGTCGCCGACGAGTACGCCGAGCTCTCCGGCCGGCGCTACGGCCTGGTCGCCGACTACCGCATGGACGACGCCGAGATCGCCATCGTCGTCGTCGGCTCGACGGCCGGCACCACGCGCATGGTCGTCGACCAGTTGCGCGAGCGCGGCGTCAAGGCCGGCATGGTGCGGGTGCGCGTCTTCCGGCCCTTCCCCGTGAAGGCCTTCGTCGAGGCGCTCAAGGGCTGCAAGGTCGTCGGCGTGCTCGACCGCGCCGATTCGTTCGGCGCCCAGGGCGGGCCGGTCTTCCTCGAGGTGCGGGCCGCGCTCTACGACAGCGACCCGCGCCCCCAGGTCCTGCCCTTCATCTACGGGCTCGGCGGGCGCGACATCTTCCCCGACAACATCGAGCAGGCGTTCGCCGCCCTGCAGAAGGCGGCCAAGGCCAAGCGCCGCGCCTCCACCGAGCGGCGCTACCTGAACCTGCGCGAGGACTGAGGTGACCCGGATGGCCAACAAGAGAGACAGCGGCAACGGCAACGGACGGGGCACCCTGACCGGCTCGCACCTGTACGAGGTGCTGCAGGGCATCGACTTCGAGAAGCGCGAGCTGGTCGGCAAGCGCAAGGGCGTCGGTCTCTTCGACCTCGTCAAGGAGAAGGACGGCCGCCTGCGCTGCTACGCCTGCACGCTCTGCGAGCGGAGCTGCCCGGTCGACTGCATCGAGATCGACCACTGCCCCGAGTACGAGACCCTGCCCTTCGACGTCGACGCCGAGCGGGCCGCGGCCCTGGCCGCGCAACCCGAGGTCGACATGGCGAGCTTCGACCCGGTCGTCGCCCGCATCCGCGAAGGCTCCGGCCTGATCGAGGCGTTCCACACCACGCAGGAGGCCTACGGCTGGCTGCCGCGCGTCGCCCTCGAGGCGATCGCCGACGAGATGAAGCTGCCCTTCTCGCGCGTCTTCGGCGTCGCCAGCTTCTACACGCAGTTCCGCCTCGAGCCCGTGGGCAAGCACGTCATCAACGTCTGCGTGGGCACCGCCTGCCACGTCGCCGGCGCCCCGCTGGTCGCCGAGGCCTTCGCCCAGGAGCTCGACGTCGCGGTCGGCGGCACCACGCCCGACCTGCTGTTCACGCTCCAGACCGTCAACTGCATCGGCGCCTGCGCGCTGGCGCCCGCGGTCCGGCTGGGTGAGGAGCAGACCTACGCCCGCGTCACTCCGCAAGGGGCGCGCAAGCTGGTGCGCACGCTCCGCAAGAAGGAGGCCTGAGGTGGCCGCCCGCAAGAGCGCCGGCTCGGCCCGGCAGGCACGCATCGCCAAGGCCCTCAAGGCGGCCTTCCACCCCGAGTCCGCGACGAGGGGCGACGACGCCGTGAAGATCCGCGTCTGCGGGGGGACGACCTGCGACGCCTCGGGGCGCGCCGCCCTGAGCGACGCCCTCACGGCGGAGCTCGCCAAGCGCGGCCTCAGCGACAAGGTCCAGGTCGTCCTCACGGGCTGCCACGGCCTCTGCCAGGAGGGCCCGCTCGTGGTCGTCCACCCGCAGGGCGTCTTCTACCCACGGCTCAAGGCCAGGGACATCGCCGAGATCGTCGAGACGAGCGTCGTCGGCGACGACGTCGTTGAGCGCCTCCTCTACACCGACCCGGCCACCGGCGACGCGGTCGCGCTCGAGAAGGACATCCCCTTCTACAAGGGGCAGACGCGGATCGTGCGCGGCATCAACGGCTTCATCGACCCGACCTCGATCGACGACTACATCGCCCGCGGCGGCTACGCGGCCCTCGCCCAGGTGCTCGCCGCCGACGACCCCGACGGGGTCATCGACGAGGTCGAGCGCGCGGGCCTGCGCGGCCGCGGCGGCGCCGGCTTCCCGACCGGCAAGAAGTGGCGCTTCTGCCGCCAGAACCCCGGCGAGAAGCACTACGTCATCTGCAACGGCGACGAGGGAGACCCCGGCGCGTTCATGGACCGCGCGGTGCTCGAGGACAACCCCCACTCGCTGGTCGAGGGCATGCTCATCGCCGCCTTCGCGATCGGCGGCGACGAGGGTTACATCTACGTGCGCCACGAGTACCCGCTCGCCGTCGCGCGTCTGCGCCACGCCCTCGACCAGGCGCGCGAGCGCGGCCTGCTGGGCGCGGACATCCTCGGCTCCGGCTTCAGCTTCGACATGCGCATCAACCAGGGCGCCGGCGCCTTCGTCTGCGGCGAATCGACGGCTCTGACCGCCTCCATCGAGGGGCGCCGCGGCATGCCGCGCGGCAAGCACATCCGCACGGTCGCCCACGGCCTCTGGGGGCAGCCGACCAACCTCAACAACGTCGAGACCTACGCCAACGTGCCGTGGATCGTGCTCAACGGGGCCGAGGCGTTCGCCGCGATGGGCACCGCGACGAGCAAGGGGACGAAGATCTTCTCGCTCACCGGCAAGGTCGTGAACAGCGGCCTCGTCGAGGTGCCGATGGGGGCCACGCTGCGCGAGGTCATCTTCGACATCGGCGGCGGCATGCTCCCGGGCCGCACCTTCAAGGCGGTGCAGCTCGGCGGGCCGAGCGGCGGCTGCCTGCCCGCCGAGCTGCTCGACCAGCCGATCGACTTCGAGAGCCTCGTGGCCGCCGGTTCGATGATGGGCTCCGGCGGCATGGTCGTCGTCGACGACACGACCTGCATGGTCGACTTCGCCAAGTTCTTCCTCCGGTTCACCGCCGAGGAGAGCTGCGGCAAGTGCGTGCCCTGCCGGGTCGGCAGCCAGCGCCTGCTCGAGGTGCTCGAGCGCATCAGCGCCGGCGAGGGCACGCTCGACGACATCGAGCGCATGGAGCGCCTCTCCGACGACATCATGGAGGGCTCTCTCTGCGCCCTCGGGGGCAGCGCCCCCAACCCGGTGCTCTCGACGATCCGCTACTTCCGCGACGAGATCGAGGCGCACATCGTCGAGCATCGCTGCCCGGCCGGCGTCTGCCGCCCGCTGATCCGCTACGAGATCGACGCCGAAGCCTGCACCGGCTGCCACGTCTGCTTCGTGGACTGCCCCACGCAGGCGATCTCGGGCGAGCGCAAGGGGCTCCACGAGATCGACCAGAAGCTCTGCATCAAGTGCGACACCTGCCGCCAGGTCTGTCGCTTCGACGCGGTCCGCGTCGAAGCGGCGGCGCCCGTGGCGGCTGAAGGGAGGCAGCAGTGAGTACGCGGACCAAGGCCTCCGTCAGCCTCACGGTCGACGGCAGGAAGCTGAGCGCCAAGGCGGGCGAGACCGTCCTCGACGTCGCCCGCCGCAACGGCATCGACATCCCCGCCCTCTGTCACGAGGAGGGCATCCCCGCCTGGGGTGCCTGCCGTCTCTGTCTCATCGAGGTCGAGGGCACGGACAAACTGCAGGCCGCCTGCACGACCTGGGTGCGCGACGACCTCAAGGTCAAGACCGACACCAAGCGCGTGCGGGCGCGCCGCGAGAGCTACCTCAAGATGTACCTCTCGGACCACGACTCGTACTGCGAGGCGCCCTGTACGCAGGCCTGCCCGACGCACATCGACATCCCGGCCTACATGGCGGCGCTCGAGCAGGGCGACCCGGCGGCGGCGGCGTGGATCGTGCGCCGCGACCTGCCCTTCCCCGGCATCCTCGGGCGCATCTGCCCACGGCCCTGCGAGCCCGAGTGCCGGCGGGGCGAGGTCGACGAGCCGATCGCCATCTGCGCCCTGCACCGCGCCGCCGCCGACCACGGCACCGCGGCCCTGATCGCCGGCATGCCGAGCGGCCGGCGCGTCGCCGTCATCGGCGCCGGCCCGGCCGGCCTCGCCGCCGCCTGGTACCTCACCGAGACCGGCCACGAGGTCACCGTCTACGACACCAACGAGAAGCCCGGCGGATCGCTGCGCTACAGCATCCCCGAGTTCCGCCTCCCCGAGAAGGTGCTCGACGCCGAGCTGAAGCCGCTCTGGGACGCCGGCGTGCGCTTCGTCGACGATACCGCCCTCGGGTACGAGGTCACCGTCGAGGGCCTGCTCGACGCCGGCTTCGACGCCGTCGTCCTCGGCGTCGGCGCCTGGCAGCAGGCGCGGGCGACGATCCCCGGCGTCGAGGCCACCATCGAGGCCCTCGACATGCTGCGCAAGGTGCGCGAGGGCCGCAAGGTGCGGCTCACCGACCACGTCGCCGTGATCGGCGACGGCACCGCCGCGCTCGACGCGGCGCGTACCGCACGCCGCCTCGGGGCGAAGAAGGTCACGGTGCTCGCACCGCACGCCGGCGAGCGCCTCGAGGCCGGCGCGCGCGACCTCGTCGAGGCCCTCGACGAGGGCGTCACCTTCGAGTTCGCCGTGCAGGCGAAGAAGGTCAAGCTGGCGCGCGGCGGCAAGCCGAGCGCGGTCGAGTGCGTGCGCGTGCGCCGCGAGCGTGGCAAGACCCGCGAGATCAAGGGTTCGCGCTTCGAGCACCCGGCGACGACCGTCATCACGGCGCTGTCGTACCGTCCCGACCTGGGCGACAACGCCGACGAGCTGACGGTCTCCTCGTGGGACACCCTCGAGGCCAACCACTACACCGGGCGCACGGCCCGTACCGGCGTGTTCGCCTGCGGCGACGCCGTCACCGGCGCCCGCTCGGTGATCCACGCCGTCGCCGGCGGCAAGCGCGCCGGCCTGGCCGTCGACGCCTGGCTGCGCGGCGCCGACCTCGACGCCCTCGAGGAGCACCTCGCCGTCTACGCCGGCCTGCCCTATCTCGAGCAGCTCAAGGCCGAGCCCCAGCTCGGCGAGGTCGGCGCCCGGCTCGCCGAGCGCAGCCCCGTCTGGCTCAAGATGGGCATCGCCGCCGAGGAGGCCAGGCGGGCCACCATGCCGCGTATCGGCAAGGCGCGCCGCACCGGCACCTTCGACGAGGTGGACAAGGGCTACTCGCTGGCCGCCGCCCGGGCCGAGGCGTCGCGCTGCCTGCAGTGCGTCTGCCCGTCGCTCGGCGACTGCGAGCTGCAGCGCCTCGGCGTCGAGCACGAGATCACCGCCAACGACCTCGTGGTGCCCGGCGCCCGCGTGCGCAGCGTCGAGCCGCGCCACGAGCACCCGTTCATCCAGCGCGACATGGAGCGCTGCATCGCCTGCGGGCGCTGCGTGCGCGTCTGTCGCGACGTCGCCGGCCCGGCCTGCTACGACTTCACCGGGCGCGGCTTCGCGATCACCGTCGACACGCCCTACGGCGAGGCCCTCCAACTCGCGGACTGCATCACCTGCGGGCGCTGCGTCACCTCCTGCCCGACCGGGGCGCTGACCTTCAACCAGCGCGAGCTGCGCTCCTACCGGGTCGACGAGTCGCGCTGCATCATGTGTCGCGAGTGCGTCGAGGTCTGCCCGGTCGACGCCCTCAAGGAGACCAACCACTTCGAGGACGCGCGCACCGAGTGGCACAAGCTGCTCGCGCACTCCAACCAGCTCGCCGGCGGGCACCGCATGTGCGCCGGCTGCGGCGCCCCGACCGTCGTCCGCCAGGTGCTGATGGGTACCGACGACCCCGTCGTCGTCAGCGCCGCGACCGGCTGCCTCGAGGTGTCGACGACGATCTACCCGTACACCTCGTGGACGGGGAGCTACATCCACACCGCCTTCGAGAACGCCGCCGCGACCCTCTCCGGCGTCGAGACCGCCTACCGCTCGCTGCGGAAGCAGGGCAAGATCGACGAGAACGTCAAGTTCATCGCCTTCGGCGGCGACGGCGGCACCTACGACATCGGCCTGCAGTCGCTCTCCGGCGCCATGGAGCGCGGTCACCAGATGCTCTACGTGTGCTACGACAACGGCGCCTACATGAACACCGGCTTCCAGCGCTCCGGCGCCACGCCGATCGGCGCCTGGACGACGACCAGCCCCGTCGGCAAGGAGCAGGCCGGCAAGCTGCAGAACCGCAAGAACCTGACCGACATCATGATCGCCCACGGGCTGCGCTACGTCGCCCAGGCGTCGCCGCACGACCCGCGCGACCTCGTGCGCAAGGCGGCCAAGGCGCTGGCGACGCCGGGCCCGACCTTCCTCAACATCCTCTCGCCCTGCCCGCGCGGCTGGCGCAGCGACGGCGCCGAGAGCATCGACCTCGCCCGCCAGGCGGTGAACACCTGCTACTGGCCGCTCTTCGAGGTCGAGGACGGGCAGTACCGGCTCACCTACCGGCCCAAGCTCAAGGAGGACCTGCTCCCGTGGCTCCGCCGCCAGGGCCGCTTCGCCCACCTCTTCAAGCCCGGCAACGAGGAGGCGCTCGAGCGCGTCCAGGACTGGGTCGACCACGAGTGGGACAAGCTGCTCGTCAAGTGCGGCGAGCCCGTTCAGACGGTCTGGGAGGAGGCGCGCGACAACGCCTGCAGCCTCTGAGCGACGCTCGGGGTCGGACGACCCCGAGCGGAGCGTGACGAAGGGGCGGGGCGGCGGCCATTCTGGCCGCCGCCCCGCCCCTTTCCACGACCGCCGCCCCGCCCTCTTCCTTACGAGGCCGTCTGCGCCGCCGCCGCCTCGTCCTTCAGGCTCGCGCCGCCCCTCGTCGCTCGAGCCTCGCGTACGCTCCCTGCCCCTTCCCTCGACGCACCCTTGCATATAGAGTACGCACTGTGTGAGGGTCCGGCCGCGGCGGCCGGGGGTGCAGCGAGCACGCACCCGGTCACAGGACCGGCGCCGCGGGCCGCGGGCGCCGAGGCGCCTTTTCGTGGTTGACGCCTCGGCAGCCCTCGAGTACAAATCATGACCGTTTCGTGAAGGGAGGTGGGCCAGAAGTAGCGAAACGGCAAGTCATCCGGGTCCCCGGGCCGGCTCCGTGAACGACCGCCGGCCGTCCGTGCGTGACCCGTCGTCATCCTCGAAGAGGAGTCTGGGGGAATGGCAGAAGAGACAATCGTATTTGCACGAAAAGCGTCGGGCCTGGTGCAGGAGATGAGCTGGTGGGACGTGCTCCTCTTCACCATCGCCGGCCCCGCCGCAGGCGGCATGACCTACTACGCCGTGAAGATGCCGGGCATCTACCCCGGCGCCAACATGGTGTGGGCGTTCATCATCGGCTTCTTCCTCTGGTTGCCACCGGTCCTCATCATCGCCGCGTTCGCGAGCTCGTTCCCGCGGTCCGGCGCCCTGTACGTGGTGACCAGCCGCGTGTTGCACCCCATGTTCGGCTTCATCCCGAACTGGATCTACGTCATCGGCGGCGGCTGCGGTCTGGCCGCCGGGTTCATCTTCTACCAGGGCTTCATCCCGATCGCCGGCACGCTTCCAGCTCGGCGGCGAGATGACAGGCAGCACAAGCATGGCCGACGCGGTCCAACTGGCTCGCCGACGCAGAGAACAAGCTCATCGTCGTGCTGGTCTTCATCGTGATCATCTGGGCGCTCGAGCTCATGGGCCTCGACAAGCTCAAGTGGGTCATGCGCGCGATCATCTACACGCCGATCGTCGGTACCGTGATCGCCCTGGCCCTGCTCTTCGTCGTCGACGGCCAGACCGCGTTCGACGAGATCTACGGCGCGGGCACCGCGGCGGCCGTGACGGCCGCGGCCCAGGCGGCAGGCGTCGAGGACGCGATGATGAGCGCCTGGGACGCCATGACCGGCGTGCTGCTCTCGGTCCTCTGGGCCTACAGCGCCCTCGAGGTCACGTCGTTCGTCGGCTCCGAGGTCAAGACCCCGCGCACCAGCTTCATCCGCGGCCTCATCGGCGGCGCCGTGGCCGTGGGCATCATCTACACGCTCAACGCGTGGGCGTCGGGGTTCTCGTTCGGCAGCGACTTCATCCGTGACTACGCCTACCTGTGGTACACGGACGACACCACGTCTCGCCGCACTGGAGACGGCCATGGGCCAGACCCCGCCGCAGCCGACGATGCCGTTCTACGCCGGCATCAACGGCGGCAACGCGTGGCTGGCCATCTTCATGGGCTTCTGCTACTTCTTCTGGTTCGCCAACACGACCCTGCTGATCTGGCTCGCCGGCGTGCGCGGCATCTTCTCGATGGCCTTCGACCGTCAGCTGCCGCTCGCCCTCGCCAAGGTCGGCGGGTCGGGCAACCCGACCAACTCCAACCACTTCCTCGCCGTCTTCGCCCTCCTGGGCGTGATCATGGCGTACGGCGACTCGATCGGCGCCGACTGGGCCATCGAGACTCTGGCCCTGCTCGACTTCGGCGCCCTGTTCTTCATCTGGCCGATGGGCCTGGCGGCGATCTTCCTGCCGTACCTGCGCCCCGACCTGTTCGAGAAGTCGACCTTCCAGTACACGCTGGGCGGCGTGCCGGTGATCACCATCATCGGCGTGGTCAGCTTCGTCGTGGGCTGGTGGATGATGGGCGTCGTCGGCCAGTACATGGTGTTCTGGAGCACGATGGCGACGGCGCTCATGCTCGCCATCGGCTTCATCCTTGTGGCGTACATGTACAATAAGAACCGCAAGGAAGGGATCGACCCGAACAAGATCTTCGCGGAGATCCCGCCGGCGTAAGTCACGCCGCACCAGGGCTCCCCTCCCTCCTCGTGCGGGAGGGGAGCCCTTCGTTTCTCACGAAGGGAGAGTGCGCATGAGGATCTTCTACTCGGTCGACGTCCACGGCGCGGAGACCGTGTGGCGCAAGTGGATCAGCGCCATCGGCATCTACGAGTGTGACTGCCTGATGCTCTGCGGCGACCTCGCCGGCAAGGCGCTGGTGCCGATCATCGACTACGGCAAGGGCTACTCGAAGTCGGGCTACTTCGGGCGCGAGGTCAAGCTCAAGAGCGAAGAGGAGATCGCCGACTGGGAGACCAAGCTCTCCAACGGCGGCGTGTACTCCTGCCGCATCGACAAGAAGGGCCTCGACGACCTCAAGAAGCACCCCGAGAAGGTCGACGCGCTCATGAAGGAGGAGGTCGTCAAGCGCATGCGGCACTGGCTCGACCTGCTGGTCGAGAAGATCGACACCACGAAGGTCATGTCGATCGTCATGCCCGGCAACGACGACCCGCTCGAGCTCGACGTGGCGATCAAGGAATACGAAGACCGCAACATCCACTACCCCACCGACAAGGTGCTCGAGCTCGAGGGCCACGAGCTCATCAGCCACGAGTACGTCACACCCACGCCCTGGGACACGCCGCGCGAGACCGACGAAGCGGGCATGGCGAAGATGCTCGCGGAGAAGATCTCCTGGCTCAAGGGCGACGTGCACAACTCGATCTGGAACATCCACTGCCCGCCCAAGGACACCGACATCGACCTCGCCCCGCAGCTGAGCAAGGACCTCAAGGTCCAGGCCGGCGCCGGAGGCGTCGAGATGATCCACGTCGGCTCGCAGGCGGTCCGCGACGCGATCGCCAAGCACCAGCCGATGCTGGGCCTGCACGGCCACATCCACGAGTCGAGCGGCTTCACCTTCATCGGCGACACGGTCTGCATCAACCCCGGCTCCGAGTACGGCGAGGGCCTGCTGCGCGGGTTCATCGTCGAGCTGAGCCCGGAGAAGATCGAGAAGTACTGGAAGATCCAGGGTTGACCGGCGTGGTCCGACGACGCCGGGGCGCGGCCGCGCCCCGGCGTCGTCGCCATTCTCCGTCCGCCCAGCCCCGCCGCCTCCGCCCCTCCCCCGAAAGAGGCCCGCAGTGAAGTCCAAACCGATGGCCGGCTTTCTCGTCGTGATCTGCGTCGCCGTCATCACCTGGGCGATCGCGTCGATCGCCGGCACCGCGCTTCTCTCGGACCGCGAGGAGTTCCTCGCCTGGCGCGCCGACAACGCCACCCTCTTCTTCGTCGGCTGGGGCGTCGCCGTGGTCGTCATCTCGATCCCGGCCCTCGTGATCGTGGGGCAGCGCCTGCAGCGCTTCGACAGCGAGCGGGAGGAGTCGGCGCTCGGCGCTCGCGGCGTCGGCCGCCTCGCGTCGCGGGCCCTGCGCGGCGACAAGGCGGCGATCGCCAAACTCGAGGGGCTTCTCGACGACCAGACGCCCGCGGTGCGCTACCAGTCGGCGCGGGCGCTCTCGCTGCTCGGCGACGTCGAGGCGACCAAGACGCTGCTGCGCAAGGTGCGCTACTGGCGCGCGCCCGACAAGCTCGCCCTCATCGACGTCCTCAAGCGCACCCACGACCTGCGCTGCGTCCCGCTCATGGAGCAGCTCGCCACCGACCGCAACACGATGGTCGCGCGCAAGGCGCGCACCGCGATGCCGCAGGTCGCGGCGCGCGCCGCGCGCATGGAGCCGCTCGAGGGCGAGGCACGCAAACGCTCGGCCGCGCAGACGCGCAAGAACGTCGGGGCCCGCGAGCGCGAGGCGCGGCGTACGCAGGCCAAGCGCCGACCCACGGCCGAGGGGAGCGCGACGCCGGCGGCGAAGGACGTCGCGGGGGCCGAGGGGAGCGCGACGCCGGCGGCGAAGGACGTCGCGGATGCCGAGGCCAGGGCGACGGCCAAGGGCGAAGCGACGCCTCAGGACCAAGCGGCGGCAAGGGCCGGGGCGACGGCGCCGGAGGGCACCGGGCAGGAGTGACGCGTGCGCCGGGCCGGCCCCCGGGCCGCCCGCCGCTCCCCCCGCGCGACCAGCTTCGGGGCCGCCTCAGCGCGCCACGGCGCGCAGGTAGTAGACCCAGAACGCGGGCACCTCGCGCGCGACCAGGCGCGGGGTCTGCGGGACGACGTAGCTCTGCACGGCCGGCACCGTCTGTACGTCCCAGCCGGCCGCCTGGTAGGCGAGCTTCACCCGGGCCAGGTGGTAGAAGTGGCTCACCGCGAGGACCCGCCGTATACCTTCGCGGCGGAAGATCGCCGCCGTGCCGCGCACGGTGGCGTCGGTGTCGAGTCCGCCGAGGTCGACGACCACCGCCTCGGCCGGCACGCCGAGCTCGAGGGCGAGGTCGCGCATGGCGACGGCCTCGTGGACGGGAGCGGTGCCCCGACCGCCGCTCATGACGAGGCGCTCGACGAGCCCCTCCTCGTAGAGGGACACCGCCGTCGTGACACGGTCGCGCAGTGACGTCGAGATGTGGCCGTCGTCGTGCACCTGGGCGCCGAAGACGACGGCCGCGTCGGCCGGCCGCCGGTAGTCGGTCGTGCCGAAGAAGAGCACCTGCGCCAGCGGGAAGAGGACGCCGCAGGCGACGACCGTGAGCGCGGTCAAGGCGAGCGCCCAGGCGCGACCGCGGCCCCTGGCGGACGAGTGCACCTCGCGCAGCGCGACCGCCCCCACGAAGCCGAGCACGAGAGCGACGAGCAGGGAGAGCGGGAGCGGCGCCCAGGGCGCGATCAGCCCGTCGGCCCAGGCCTGGTAGAAGCGGCCGCAGTCGTAGAGGGCGGCGGCGGCGAGGCCGAAGGCGGCCGCCGCCGTCGCCCCCCGCCTGACCGCGCCCATCTCGGGACGCACGGCGAAGGCGAGGAGGAGCAGCGCCGTCGCCGCCAGAAGGACCTGGGCGAGGGGCTCCGGCAGCGGCCGCAGGTCGATCCACCAGACGTTGGCGTCGAACCCGGGCGTGCGCAGCTCCCCGAGCAGCGCCAGAAGGGTGAAGCCGGCGATGAAGAGCGCCAGGCCGCGGGCGACGGCCAGCGCCAGCAGGCCGGGGAGCCCGGCGACCACGCGGTCCGCCGGGACGGCGCCGGCCCGCGCCCCGTCCCGTGCCGCGCCCGGCGCCGCGCCGGCACCGACGGCGCCGGCCGCGTCGACCGCAGGGGGGGCTCCCGGCCCGCCCGCGGCGGGTACGGTCTCGGCGCGCGCCTGCACCCCTCCGGCCTCCTCTCCCCTATCGACCCCCGCAGTCTACCAAGAGGTCCCGCGCGGCAGAACGCCGGCCACGAGCGCCGCGCCTCAGGGTGACGCGTGGAGCAGCGCGACGACCTCCTCCGAGAGCCGCGCCTGCCACTTCTCGCGGCCCGGCTCGACGAGGTGCGCGAGGTCATAGAACTCGGTGTTGCGCAGGCCGACCTCCTCGACGAAGCTGAGGAAGGGCACCCCGGCGGTCGCCGCCAGGCGGCGGCAGTCCTGGCGGTACCTCGACCGCAGGGTGTCGAGACGGTCGCCCATGAACTCGAGGTTGAGCGGGAGCTCGAGCAGGGCGACGCGAAGGCCGCGGTCCCGGCAGGCGCGGAACAGGCGCTGGAGCTCTTCGTGGTTGGCCTCGTAGTTGCGGCGGTAGAGCTCGTAGCGCTCGGCCAGCCAGAGATCGAGGATCTCGCCCTTGCGCTCGTCCGTCTGGATCTTCTTCTCGCTGTAGCGGTGGCGGATCTCGACCTCGCCGGCCAGGGCCGCGCGGGCCTCGGCGTCGAGTGGCTTGTCGCCCAGCGCCTTCGGCGGTGGCGACGTGTAGCGGCCGAGGCTCACGCCGATCAGGACGAGCGAGCCCTCGGGCATCCCTTGCACGAGGCGGCGGTCGGCGCTGTAGCTCTGGTTGCTCTCCCCGAGGTCGACGGCGAGCACCTCCGGCCCGCCGGCGGCGCGGATCGCGGCGCCCCACGCGGCGTTGCTCTCGAGGCACTCACGCGCCGACGATCCGCCGACGAGGTAGACGGCCTGCGCCGGCGAGGGATCAGCCATCGCCGCGGTCGCCGCGGGGTCCGGCGAGTCGCCGGGCGACACGTCACCGCCGCAGCCGGCGAGGGCGGCGGCGACGGCGAAGGCGAGCGCCGCCGCCAGCAGCACGATCGCCGGCAGTGCGGCCGCCGGCAGCGTGGAAGGCGGCAGCGCGATCGCCGGCAGCGCGGCCGCCGGCAAGCCTCGCCCGCCGCGGCGCCGGCTCACAGCTCGTCCACCAACTGCGTGAGCTGCGGCGGTGTGACGCCCTTCTTGGCCAGGCTGCGGGCGACCTTCTGCGGCACGAGCTGGATGAAGGCCTCGTCGAAGCGGAAGCGACGCCACTCGCCCTCCAGGCGCAGGACGATGTCGTCGCCCTCGACGCGCAGCGGCGCGCCGCGGCGCGCCGCCTCGCGGGCGACGAAGGGCGCCACCTGCTCCACCCACACCTCGGGCTCGATCTCCTCGACCACGTTGCCATGGTACTGCGCCGGGTCGAGACGGCGCTCGGGATCGAAGACGAAGACCCGCCCGGCGGCGGCTCCCGACATGAAGAACTTGCCGAAGTAGGGCTTGCCGCGCAGGCGCAGCTCGCCGCGCTCGTCGGGCTTCTCCAGGCCCATCACCACGTGGAGCGAGTTGTCGCCGCCCGACATCAGGTACTCGAAGGCGTACTCGTTCGGCGAGCCGAAGTGGATCGACCGGAGGCCCTGGGCGGGCGACACGCCGTCGTCGAGCGTCACCTTGTTCTGGCCGGCGACGGCGAAGCGCGAGCCGCTGTCCCAGAGGTCGAGGGTGCCACCGTGGGCGGCGTAGAAGCAGGTGTTGAGGGCGTCCTGCAGGACGAACAGGTAGCCCGAGTCGGCCTTCATGCCGACGTGGCACTGCCCCTGACCGTAGAGCCAGATCTCGGCGCCCTCGAGGAGGGCGCCGAGGAAGTCGCCGGTCTCGCGACCGTACAGCTCGAGGACGACACCCTCGGCCGAAGCCCCTTCGGCGTCGGCCAGGTCGGCGCCGATGTAGCGCGGGCCGCCGAGGCAGCCGTACCCGACGAAGTGGCGCCAGCCCAGGCGCACGGCCTCGGTGAGGAAGCGGGCGGCGCAGTCGAGCCCGAACGCCTCGCTGGCGAAGCCGTCGAAGTCGACGACGAGGACGTCGCGCGCGGCGTCGGTCGGCGGCAGCAGGTCGTCGCGCGTGTCGAGCGTGAGGCGCGCCCAGCGGCCGGCGGGTGGCGGCGTGTCGCCGCCGGCCGCCGCGTCGCTCTCGCCGGCGACCGCGGACACGTCGCCCGAGGCGGCGGCCGCCTGCTCGGCCAGCACCTGCGCCAGCGGCGGGACCGCGTCGAGCAGACGGTAGACGCCGCCCTCCGGGCGGCCGTCGGCGGCGCGGCCGCCGTCGGTCACGTACTCGATGGTCGAGAGGGCGCGGCCGCCGAGGTCGGCGTAGATCACCCGCTTGCGCAGCTCGGTGAGCACGCGCAGGGCGGCGGCGCGCTCGGCGTCGCCGCGCGCCGCGAAGCCCGGCAGCGCGACCTCGCAGAGGTGGCGGTACTCGTCGACGCGCAGGTCCTTCAGACGGGCCAGCGTCGTGTCGACGAGGCGGGCCGCCGGCTCGGGCAGGCCGTCGTCGGGCCCGAGGAAGCGGCCCTCCGCAGCGGCCAGCGCCTCCGGCAGGGCGGCGGCGAGCTCGTCGAGCCACGCCTCCACCTCGGTCGCGCCAGGGGCGGCGCACGCGGCGCAGCGTCGGCCGGCGACCCACGTCGGCCTTCTCGCCGGCGCGCCGCACGACGACCGGCTCGCCGAAGCGGTTGACCAGCGACAGGCGCCCGTCCCCCGGCGTGAGGAAGGCCTCGACGACGCCGCCGAACTCGCCCCTCCCCGGGGTGCCCCCCGGGCGCATGTTGAAGCGCAGGTCGTGGGCGGCGTCCTTGAGCACGCCCTGGTGGTGCAGCGCGCGCAGCATCGCGTCGGCGATCTTCGCCTCGCTGCCGTTGGCCACGACCTGCACGCCGCCCTCACCGGTGTCGACGCTGACCACGAGCTCGTGCGGGCGCAGGAACTTGATGTCCATGTTCTCGCGGAAGCCGACGCGGCGCGGGGCGGCAGCCGCCGCGCGGGCGTCGGCGGCCCCCGCCCCGTCCCCGGGCCGCGACTCGACGATGGTGAACTTGTACGGCCCGGTCGGCGTGAGCTGCACGTAGTTGAGCGAGAGCAGCTCGAACAGCCGCCGGCGCTCCTCGGGCATCGCCGCCAGATCGAGGCCGGTGATGGGCGAGATGACCTGCGAGGCCTCCTCCGTCGTCAGCCCGAGCACGCGGCGCGTGAAGTCGACGAGGTAGGCGGCGTACTCGGTGTCGGTGAGCGCCTTGCGGTCGTAGAGGGAATCGCCCGCGTAGTCCTGCCAGCCCGGGCCCATGGACGGGTCGACGTGCACGTAGCCGAACTCGCGCAGGAAGGGCGAGGTCGAGTCGACGCCGACCTGCTCCCCGTTGTGCATCAGCAGCAGGTCGTAGGCCTTGAAGGGGTGCGCTCCGGCCGGGTTGCCGCGGCCTTCGGCGTCGATCGCCGGTGAGTTCGTCGGGTAGCGATGGTGCAGGGCCCAGACGTGGGCGAAGAGCGCGTGAGTCGTCACGGCGCGCCCGCACGTCTCGATCTCGAGGCCGTCCTCCGGGACGCCCGGGTAGCCCTCCCAGAGGCGGGCGAAGTCGAGGTACTCGGGGATCGTGTGCGTCCAGCCCGAGATCTTGACCGCGGCCAGGTCCTCGCCCATCGAGACGAGATAGCCGCAGCGCTTGGCGGCGTACTTGCCGGCGGGGGCGCCCGGCTCGGAGTGCGTGCGGTAGTAGCGCGAGTCGATGAGGTGGCCGAGGACGGAGAGGTACTCCTCGCGGACATCGGCGAGGAAGGCGGCGAGGCGGCCGCCGGCCGGGGCCTCGCCGTCCTGTGCGGCGCCGGCCGGCGGGTCGCCGGCCTCGAGGCCGGCGAGGGCGCCGGCCAGCTCCTCGTCGCCCAGCTCGCCGTACTTCGTCCGCCGCTGCAGCCAGCGTTCGCCGGCGAGCAGCGTGCGGCCGTAGCGCGCCAGCACCTCGGGCCGGGGCTCGACGAAGAAGAGGTGGAAGTCGCCGGGGTCCTCGCGCAGGTCGGCGAGCCGCCAGCCCTCGGGCCCCGCGTAGCGCTCGCGGACCGGCAGGCGGAAGTCGTCGAGGCGCGCGGCGACCTCGGCGGCGGCGAGCTCGGCGCCGTCGGCGCCGTGGACGCCGCAGCCGCCGAGGTGGTCGAGCATCGCACGCAGGGTTTCGGCGCGGTCCGGGCCCAGGGTGTTGACGACGAGGCAGCAGCGCCCGCGGACGGGAGCCGGGGCGAATCCCGCCCAGGCGAGGCCGCCGCCGCGGTTGTTGCCGCCGTTCGAGGAGAGCCGCGCGGCCTCCCAGATGGCGGCGACGTCGACGGGCTCGCTCACCGTCAGCGAGCCGACGCGGCACGAGTCGTGCTCGGCGGCCGGTGGCGCGGGGGCGGGCGGCTCGGCGGCATCCGCGTCGGCCACGGAGCCGGTCGGAGCGGGCGGCGCGCCGGGGTCCCCGGCGGCGCCCGCGCCCGGCGCGGCGGCGTCCGTCGCCGCCGCGGCCCCGCGGCGTGGCCGGCGGCGGCACGACGTCACCCTCCGCCGCCGGCCACTCGGGCATCTCGAGCAGGTCGGTGCGCCCGCGCAGCTTGCGGATGTCGTCGAGCAGCGCGCCGGGGTCGGCCACGGAGCCGTCCTCGGCCAGCGCCCCGCTCTCGCGGTTGAGGGCGTCGACGAGGACGGCGAGCTTCACCATGTTGAGCACCGTCCAGTTGCGGAAGCGGCGGCGCATGAGGTCGCGGTCGTTCTGCACCATCAGCTCGGGCTTGGTCGTGATGCCGCCGCGCGGGCAGTCGAGGTGGCAGTTGCCGCACTGGTTGCAGCCGAAGGCGACGGCCTTGCCGATGCTGCCCTCGAGCAGGCCGTCGGCGCCGGCGATCAGTACCTTCAGCATGTCGAGCTCGCCGCGCAGCCCCCCCGAGGCGAAGAGCCGCGTCCCGCCTTTGGCGCCGAAGGCCGCTCCGTTGCCGTCGCGCAGGGGGCGCAGCTCGCCGCTGCCGTCGAGGTCGACCTTCTCGCCGAGCAGCGCGTGGTGGGTGTGCAGCATCGTCCTGAAGGCATCCGGCCAGCCCACATGCGACGAATCGGCGTGGTAGTTGCCCGAGCCGCCCATGCCGGCGTCGACGAGCAGGTAGTCGACGACGAAGTTGCTCCACATGCCGGCGGCGACGTAGCGCGTGTAGTTCGAGCCCGTGATCTTGATGCCGCAGTGGTTGTGGTAGAGGAGCCAGAGCCACACCTCGGCCGGCATGTCCTCGATCGAGTAGATGTCGTGCTTGGGGTCGGGGCTCAGGGCGTCGGTCCCGACGGGGATGTTGCGTGCCTTGCTCACCGTCGGCGTGACCTTGGCCCCGGAGAGCCGCCCGCCCTTGCCGGGCTTGGCGCCCTGGTTGATCTTGATCTCGACGTCGCGCACGCGGCGCAGGTCGCGGCCGGTGACGCCGAAATGACCGCTCGCGACCTGGAGGCTCTCCCAGCGCATGTCGTCGTCGCGCGCGAGCTTGATCGGGCCGCCCTCGCCGGAGGAGGTCATGCTGAGGCCGACATTGCCCTCGACGCGGGCGGTGAGGAAGTCCTCGCTGGCGGCGCCGAGCGAGGTCGAGGCGTGGCAGACGGGGCCGTGCCAGATCGGCTCGCGGACGCCGACGCCCGAGAGGACGAGGCCGCCGCGCGGGTCGCGGCGCAGCGTGACGGCGCCGTCGGCGGAGGCGCGCACGACGCAGAGCCCGTGCGCGCCGTGACCGACGGCCGTCAGCTCGACGAGGCGCTCGCCGCCGCCCGGCTCGGAGGCGCGCAGCCACAATGGCGTGGGGCCGCTCCCCTCGGCCGCCGCCAGCGCCGCGGCCAGCGGGTGGTCGTCGCCGACGCGCTGCTCGAAGCCGCCGCGCTCGTCGGCGGCGAAGCGCAGCAGCGGCCGGCCCTTGCGCGTCGCGTGGATCGAGACCGTCGCCCGCGGCCCCGCCGCGCCCGGCCGCTCGAAGCCGCGCGGCACCGCGAGCGAGACGTAGTCGAGCAGCGCCGGGTCGCGGCGCAGGCGGGCGAGCGACCAGGCGACGCTGGCGCGCGAGACGCGCAAGCCGATGCGGTCGAGGCCGTACAGCCCGGGGTCGCCGGCGAGGAAGAAGTCGTCCACCTCGGGGAGCTGCCCGGCGGCCATCCGGTAGATGACGTCGAGGAAGTCGGCGTTGAGGGCGGCGTTGGAGTTGCTCAGGTGCACGCCGGCCGTGCGCTGGGCCAGCACCTGGGCGGCGCGCACCAGCGGCAGGTCGGGCGCACGCTCGCGGAGAAGGCTCGAGACGGCGAAGCGCGCACGCACGTCCGGCGGCACGGGCTCAGCGTCGACGCGGGCGGCGTTCACCCGCGCGTTCTCGGCCCCGAATTCGTCGGTCGCCAGGGCGTCGACGTCGCGCACCCAGTCCTCGGTCACGGTGATCGCCATCGTGTTGCCCGACGTCTTCTTCACGTCGTCGATGCCCATGCAGCTGAGGAAGTCGAGGATGCTGTGCTGCCAGCAGGTCAGGGTGCAGCGCGCCATCTCGCGGAGGTCGCCCGGGGGGACGGCGCGTACGGCGGCGGCGAAGGCGTCGCGGGCGGCGGCGGCGCGGGACCGGCCGTCGGGGGCGGCGGCGGCGTCGCGGGACCGGCCGTCGGGGGCGGCGAGCTCCGTGGCGACCGCCGACCCGTCGGCGCCGGCGGCGAAGGCGTCGACCGCCTCGGGGACGAGCGCGATCGCCGCCGCGTGGGTCATCGCGCCGCCGTTGGCGCCCAGCAGGACCGACTCGTAGACCGCGGCCGCCGAGGCCTGCGTGTCGCCGTCGCCGCCGGCCGCGAGCAGCTGGACGCGCGCCCGCAGCAGGCGGTCCTTGAGGAAGCGGTCGACGGCCGGCGTGAGGCGGTACGACTTGAGGGCGCCGGCGTGGAAGTGCACGAGGGCGACGCCGTCGTGGCGCGCCGCCTCCTCGAGGCGCGCCCAGAAGGCGTCGCCGTCGTGGCGGACGAAGACCGAGAGCAGGCAGCCGGGGTTCACGGCCCGCACGGCGGCGGCGAGGGCGGCGAGCCGTCCCGGCTCGCCGCCCTCGCCGCCGTCGCCTCCCCACGGGTCGAGCTCGACGATCCGCGCCGCGGCGACGAGCTCGCGCAGCCCGTCCTCGCGCAGCCCGTCCTCGCGCAGCCCTCTCGCGCAGCGCTGCGCGCCGGCGCCAGACGCACCATGAGCTGGGCGGCGAAGGGCAGCAGCTCGGCCGCGTGCAGGCGGGCCCGCGGCGCCTCGACGACCACCAGGGTGCGCGTCTTCAGGTCGTGGGCCTCGTCGGCGTCGGCCGACGCCTGCAGGTAGGCGAGCTCGAGCGTGACGCCCTCGTGCAGGGGCAGCGGACCGACGACGATCGGCATGTCGAGACGCAGGGCGTGCAGCTCCTCGAGGCGGCAGCCGCCGGCCTCGCGCAGCAGCACGGCCGGCCGCTTGCGGACGATGTCCCAGGTGGTCGAGAACTCCTCGCGCAGCCCGTCGTTCGCCGGGTGCGTGATCGCGGCGTGCGAGAAGTAGGAGCGCCAGTAGCCGTGATGCCAGGCGGCGCCCACCGTGAGCGGCTCGCGGCGGTACCGCTCCTTGAGGAGCTTGTCGACGTCGAACGAGCTCAGCTCGAGGTGCGGCAGCGAGCGCGAGGCCTGCGCGTAGAGAGCGAGGAAGCGCTGGCCGCGCGCGCCCCTGGGCAGCGCCCAGAAGTCGTCCTCGTCGACGCCGGCGCGCCGCAGGAGGTGCGCGACCAGCCGGCCGACGCGCTCGGGGTCGCGCACGGCCTCGCTCGCCGGGTCGCCGACGAAGACGAGCAGGTCCTCCCATTGGTCGAGGCGTGCCCGCGCCCGCGCGGCGCGCCCGTCGGCGGGCGCCTGCCCCGCCCGCGCAAGCATGGCGACCAGCTCGTTGCTCAGCCGCGCCACGACGGCTCCCCCCAGTGATGGTCGATGGGCGCCGCGCCCGCGCGCGCGGCCGCGGCGCAACCCTCCGCCGGCGCCGCGACGCCCGGCCCGCACGTCCCCTCGAGCGTCTCGAACTCCTCGAGCGCCACGAGCCAGTCGTCGGCCGGCGCCTGCACGACGCGCAGCGTCTGCCCCCCGTTGCGCCGGTTCGCCGGGCAGACCTCGACGCAGGCGCCGCAGCCGATGCAGCGCTCGTCGTCGCTCGAGATGCGGCGCGGGTCGCCGTCGTCCTCGAACTCGAGGTTGGCGCCGGTCGGGCAGACCGGGACGCAGGCGGCGCAGTGCAGGCAGGTCGCGGCGGGGCCGTCCTCGTTCTCGGCGCGCAGCACGTGGAAGCGCACGACCCCGGGCAGGGCGGCCGGCGCGCGGCGCAGGTAGAGACCAGGCCGCACGTCGAGGAAGCGATCGCGGTAGCCGGACGAGCCGCGGACGGCGGCGAGCAGGTCGGCGTGGCCGTCGGTGCCGGCGGAGCGGCGCCCGTCGAGGAGCTCGTCGAGGCAGGCGTAGACGTCGAGGTGGGCGATCCCCGCCTGGCAGACCTCCTCGCAGTTGCCGCAGCGCAGGCAGAGCTGCAGCAGCGCCGGCGTGGCGCCGCGGCCGTCGGCCCCGGCGCGGGCGAGCTCGGCGCGGTGGACGAGAGTCTGCGGCAGGCGCACGCGGGCGGCGTCGTAGACCGGGCAGACCACGTTGCACTCGCCGCAGTTCACGCAGTGCAGCGGGCGGTCGAGCGGCGACGGCGGCGCCAGGCCGAGCGGCTCGCCGTGCCCGCGCGCGGGCCCGGCGAGCAGGCCGGCGAGGCGCCGGGCCACACGGCCGGCCGCGGCCGTGCGCGGGCCGCTCCCAGAGCCGGCGCGCGACGCGCACGCCGGGCGCGTACACGACCCCGACGAGCGCGCCCGCGCGCCCGCGCAGGGCCAGGTCGACGACGACACCGCGATTGACGAGCGCCTGCGGATCGAGGGCCCGCTTGACGGCGCGCAGACGCTCGAGGCCGTCGGCGCCGAACTTCGCGGCGGCGAACGGCGCCTGCCAGCGCCCGACGACGTACGGCCGGCCGCGGTGGCGCGCGATCGCCAGGTCGACGAGCACCGGGGACAGGGCGAGGTCGAGCGTCGCCGCCGCCGAGCGGTGGTCGGTCAGGTAGCCGGCGATCACCAGCGCCTCGCCCCCGGAGAGGTAGTAGACCTCGGGGTCGAGCTCGACGCCGGCGGCGCGCGCCAGGGCGACGGCCTCCTTGAGGTAGGCGCCGACGCGCGTCGCCGGCAGGCGGACCTCGGCGGCGAGCATGCCGGGGCCGAGGCGCTTGGTCTGCTGCGGGCGGAAGCGCTCGGCGGCGAAGCGCAGGCTCTCGTCGGCGAGTGCGCCGGGCGCGCCCGGCGCCTCGCCGAGCCGGCGCGCCATCGCCCGCGCCGCCGCGAGGCTCAGGAAGTCCACGTAGAGATAGGCGACGGCGCCGTCGTCGCCGGCGGCGAGCGGGGCCTCCAGCTCGCGCGGGCCGGCGAGGCGCTCCCACGGCATGCCTTCGCCGCCCGAGAGCGCCGACGGGCGGCGGCGCCAGACGCGCCGGTCCTCGTCGGCCCACACGCGGCGCACGTGGTCCACGAAGGGGCGGAAGACGAGCTTCAGGTTGGCCGGCCGTGGCAGACCGCGGCCGGCCCCGAGGCGCACCCACTCGACGGCGGCGAAGGCGTCGGCGAGCGAGGTGAACGGCAGCAGCAGGGCGCCGATCTTCGGCCGTCGTCCGACGGCGACGACGAGCTGTACCACGGCGCCCAGGGTGCCCTCGCTGCCGACGAGGTCGGCGAGGCCGAAGGGCTCGAGACCGCGGCCGCGGAACCAGGCCTCGGCGGCGTCGGCGCCCACCTCGCGGTGCCCGCGGCGCGGCGCCTCGGCCGGCACGTCGAGGCGGCCGTCGGCGTGGAAGCGCACGAAGTCGCCGCCGGGCAGGACCACGTCGGCGGCGCGCACGACGTCGACGGCGTCGCCGGGCCCGAAGCCGTTGAGCCCCGAGGCGCCGCTCACGAGCCAGCCGGCGAAGGTGCCGCCGAGGTTGGAGGAGTAGACCGGCAGGGCGAGTCCGTGCTCGGCGAGGCGGCGGTGGATCTCGCGGAAGCGCGCCCCGCCGCCGATGACGCAGACGTCGTCGTCGGGGTTCACGTCGATGTGGTCGAGGCGCGAGAGGTCGAGCACCAGTCCGCCGTCGTTGGGCACGGCGCCGCCGAGCGCGCCGGAGGCGGCGCCGCGGATCGTGACCGGCACGCCGTGCTCGCGCGCCCAGGCGAAGGCGACCTCGACCTCGGGCGCCGAGAGAGGCAGGAAGACGAGGTCGGGCCGGGCGCGTGTCAGCCACGCCGTGAACGGCGCCCCCGAGGTACACGTTCTGGTCGCGCTCCGCCTCGCGGCGCAGGGACTCGTCGGTCACCAGCCGGTCGGGGAGCGAGGCGAGCGCCGGCGCGCCCCCGTCGTGGAGCGCGGCCACGGCCGCCTCGAGCGCGACGGCCATCTCGCGCGTGGCCGCGGGGCAGTCGCGCGCGGCCGGAGAGAGCCCGCCGTTGATGTAGGCGTGCAGGTCGGGGAGCGCCGGGCGCGGGCGGGAGTCGGTGCTGCTCGGGAACGAGGAGCGCCGGGTGTCCGTGCTGCCCGCGGACGAAGCGCGCGGAGTGTCGCTGCCGCCCGGTGACGGGGAGCGCCGGTCGCCGGCGGAGGGTCCTGTGGTGTCGGGGGAGGCGGGCCGGGCCGGGGCGGTCATGCCCGCCACCGGCATGGCGGAAGTGTCTCAGTCGGCGAACGCACCGTGGGCATCCTCATCGTCTGCGTTGGACTGGCGAAGGCGGCGCCGCGCGCCGCCTCGTCCTGCAGTAAACCGGCCGGGCCGGGCGATGTCAATCTCACCCCCGGCCACCTTGCAGCGCTCGTATGGGCCGCGGCGTCCAGCCGCCCGCCGTCGCGAGCCGGCTCCGCGCGGTCACCCGCGGCGACACCCGTCGGCACGCAGGCCCGGCCGATGGAGGCTGCTCGCCACCGCTCGCTCGGGTATCCTGAGGTCCGTCCCCGGCGAGGAGCACAGCGACCGCGTGAGCCCGTCCCCCAACGGCACAGAGCACCCCGTCAGCGCGCCCCCCGGAGCGGGGGCCGGCGGCCCGCCGGCGCGCGGGCTGAGCGACGCCGAGGCCGCGCGCCGCCGCGCCGCCGGCGGCGGCAACGACGTCCAGGTGCACGCCGGGCGCACCTACCGGCAGATCGTCCGCGCCAACGTCTTCAACTTCATCAACAATCTCTACTTCGGCCTCGGCGTCATCCTCGTCGTCCTCGGCCGCTTCCTCGACGCCTTCGTCGCCGTCGGCGTGATCCTCGCCAACACCCTCGTGAGCCTCTTCCAGGAGATCCGCGCCAAGCGCACCATCGACCGCATCGCGATCCTCACGCGCCCCAAGGCGACGGTCGTGCGCGACGGCGTCGAGCGCCAGGTCGACCCCTCCGAGATCGTCGTCGGCGACCTCCTGCGCCTGCGCCCCGGCGACCAGATCGTCGTCGACGGGCGTCTGCGCGGCGAGGGCCGCATGGAGGTCGACGAGTCGCTCCTCACCGGCGAGTCCGATCTCGTCCTCAAGGTCGACGGCGACGAGCTCCTCTCGGGCAGCTTCTGCTCCACCGGCGGCGCCTACTACGAGGCCGAGAAGGTCGGGCTCGAGAGCTTCGCCAACAAGCTCACCGCCAAGGCCACGAGCTACCGTCGCGAGCTCACACCGCTGCAGCGCGAGGTCAACACGATCATCCGCACCCTGCTCATCGTGGTCCTGGCCTACACGGTCCTCGTCTGGAGCCGCAGCATCGCCGAGGACCTGCCCTTCGTCGAGGGCGTACGCATGTCGACCGTCGTCGTCGCCCTCATCCCCAACGGCCTCGTGCTCTCGATCGCTCTCGCCTACGCCCTCGGCGCCGTCCGCATGCTGGGCAAGGGGATGCTGATCCAGCAGGCCAACGCCGTCGAGTCGCTCTCCAACGTCGACGTCCTCTGCACCGACAAGACGGGGACGCTGACCTCCAACGTGATCAGCCTGCACGAGATGACCCCGCTCGACGGAGCCGAGGAGGACCTCGAGGGCCTGCTCGGCGACTACGCCGCCACCACGACCGACGTCAACCGCACCATCGAGGCCCTCGCCACGGCCTACCACGGCATCCGCCGGCGGCCGACGAGCGAGGCCCTCTTCGCGGCGCGGCGCAAGTGGAGCGGTCTCGCGTTCGGCGAGGGCAGCCTGCGCGGCACCTACGTGCTCGGCGCGCCCGAGGTCGTGGGCGCCGCCCTCCCCGGCGACGCCGGCTTCGTCGCGCCGGGCGAGGGGGCCGAGGAGGTCGGGGCTGACCGGTGAGGGGGACGGCGAGCCCGCCGACCCGGCCGCGGTGCCGGCCTGGCAGGAGCCCTCGCACTGGGACCTGTGGCCGTGGCCGCGCCGGCGGCGCGGGCGCGGCGGGGAGCGGCGCGGCCGGCGAGGATGCCGCGGCGGACGAGACGGACGCGCCGGCCGGGGCCGGCGCCGGGGGCGACCGCCGGGGACGCGGCGGCCGGCGCTGACGGACCCGCGCAGCCGGCGCTCTTCGGCGACGAGGCCTTCGTCGCGGCGAGCGACACACCGGGCGGCGAGGCGCGCGGCGCGCACTGGCGCGAGCACGCCGCGCGCCTCGCCGCCGCCGGCTACCGCGTCCTCCTGTTCGCCGCCGCGCCCGAGCCGGTGGCCTTCGCCGACGAGCCCGAGCTGCCGCCGGGGCTGCGGCCCCTGGCCGTCGTCAGCCTCCGCGACGAGCTCCGCCCGCACGTGCGCGCCACGCTCGACGAGTTCGGCCGGGCGGGCATCGAGGTCAAGGTCATCTCCGGCGACGACCCGCGCACCGTGGCGGCCATCGCCCTGCAGGCCGGCCTCGAGCCGGGTGAGCCGCCGCAGGCATCCGCGGCGGGCGACGACCGTATCCGCGTCGTCCCCGACGGCACCACCGAGGTGAACGACGTCACCGGCTTCGCCACGCTCTCGGGCGCCGATCTCGAGGCCCTCACCGGCGATGAGTTCGACGCGGCCGCCACACGCACGCGCATCTTCGGCCGCGTCACCCCCGAGCAGAAGCAGCGCCTGCTCCAGGCGCTGCGCCGTCGCGGCCGCCACGTGGCGATGATCGGCGACGGCGTCAACGACGTCGTCGCCCTCAAGGAGGCCAACGTCAGCGTCGCGATGAACGGCGGCGCCCAGGCGGCGCGCGGCGTCGCCGACCTCGTGCTGCTCAACGACTCCTTCGACGTGCTGCCGTACGCCTTCCGCGAGGGACAGCGCATCCTCAACGGCATGAACGACATCCTGCGCATGTTCATGGTGCGCATCCTCGCCAAGGCGGCAGTGGTCGGCGTCGTCGCCGCCGCCGGCGGCTTCCCCTTCGCGCCGCGCCAGGCGTCGATGCTGAGCTTCATCGGCGCCGGCATCCCCGCCGTCGCCTTCGCCGTCTGGGCCAAGCCCGGCCCCGTCCCCAAGACCAGTCTCTTCCGCCGGCTGGCGCGCTTCGTGCTGCCGGCGGCGGTCGCGCAGTGGCTCATGACCATGACCGTCTACTACATCTGGGCGGCGGTGCACGAGAGCCTCTACCTGGCCGATCACCCCGGCGCCAGCGAGGCCGACCTGCTCCTCAACGCGCTCCCGCCCGTGCAGACCGCGACGACGATCTTCGCCGCCCTCTGCGGGATCCTCGTGGTACCGCTGCTGGCGCCGCCGAGCGAGTGGTGGGTCGGCGGCGCCCCGCTGCGCCGCGACTGGCGCTTCGCCGCCCTCACGGTGCTGCTCTTCGCCGTGCTGGTCTTCAGCGTCGCCACCGGCGCCGGGCGGACCCTCTTCGAGCTCACGACGCTGCCGGTCTACCAGTACGCGGTCCTGGGCGCGGCGGCCTTCGGCTGGCTGATGCTCGTACGCTGGATCTGGCGCAGCGGCGGTGCTCGACCGCTGGCTGGGACCGCTGGACGGTGACGCCGCGGGCCGGCCGGCGGCGGCCGGAGCGGCTGCCGCTCTGAGACGGCGGCGGGCGGCGCTGCGCGCCGCCCGCCGCCGTCCGTCGGTGTCCCGGCCGTCGACTCTACTCGACCGGCTCCGCCCGCCTGAGATCCGGCCCGTGCCTCTCAGCCGGTGCCCGCGCTGGGGCAGAGGCCGGCGAGCACGCACTCGCCGCAGCGCGGCCGGCGCGCGTGGCAGACGCGACGCCCGTGACGCACCAGGTCCACGTGGGCGGCGTAGATCTGCGCCGACTCCGGCCCCGCCAGCGCGGTGAGCAGCGGGTGCGCCTGCTCGGCGGTGACGCCGTCGTCGATCAACCCGAGGCGCCGCGCCAGACGGTGCACGTGGGTGTCGACCGGCATGACCGGCCGCCCGAGCGAGAAGAGCAGCACGCAGGCGGCCGTCTTCGGGCCTACCCCGGGCAGCGCCTCGAGCCACGCCGCGGCGGCCTCGTCGTCGAGGCCGTCGAGCGCGCCGAGGTCGGGCTCGGCGGCCTCGCCCGGCGCGCTCAGCGCGGTGAGGATCGCCTTGATCCGCGGCGCTTTGGTGGCGGCAAGGCCGCCGAGACTGATGGCCGCCTCGATCTCGCCGACCGGGGCGTCGCGGACGGCGCTCCACGCGGGGAAGCACCGTCGCAGCGCAGCGAAGGTACGGTCGGTGTTGACGTCGGCGGTGTTCTGCGAGAGGACCGTGTAGACGAGCTCGTCCACCGGCGGCAGGCGCGGGGTCAGGAGCGGGCGCCCGTAGGCGTCGTCGAGCAGCGCCACGACCCTCGCGAGCTGTCGCCGCCGCCAGGCGCGGCTGCGCGACGAACGACGGGTCCCTGCTGCGTCCATGGCGCGGATGATACGCGAGACCTGGGCACAGCGCCCTCACGGAGCACCGTCAGCGAGGGCCGAGCGCCATCGCCAAGGGCCGAGGTTTGCCGTGGGTACCACGATGGTAGTGACTCCGGGGACCACGACGAACAGCACGTCCGGGAGGGACTCCATGAACGACACCACCCGTGGCGACGACGGCCGGCGCGCCAGCTCGCCGGTCGCGTCTGGTACGCGTACCTGATCGCCGGCCTGATATCGATCGTCTTCGGCGTCATCGTCCTGACCAACGTCTTCGCCGGACTCGCCGCTCTTGTCTGGCTGACCGGCTTCTACCTGCTGTACGCCGGGATCATCGACCTGACCAGCGCCTCGGTCATCCACCCCCGGTGGCTCTCCGCCCTCATGGGGATCGTCGCCATCGCCGGCGGCATCGCCGCCCTCGCCTGGCCCGGCGCCACCCTGCGGGTGCTCGCCTGGGTGCTCGGCGTCTCGTTCATCGTCTGGGGCGTGGCGCGCCTGCTGCTGGCCCTGCGCTTTCGCGGCGAGGGGTGGGTGTGGCAGCTCGTGGCCGGCGCCGCCATCGCCGTCGTCGGAGCGATCGCGCTGGTGTATCCGGGGCTCACGGTCTTCGCCCTGGCCGTCATGCTCGGCGTCAACGCGCTGATCTGGGGCGTCTTCGCCATCTTCGAGGCGTTCGCCCTGCGGCGCATGGGCTGCGCGGAGAGCGGGGGCGGCGGGTCGCGACCGGCGGTCTGAGGCGAAGACCGGCGAGCTGGAGGGGCTTGCCTCGACGCTGCGGCGGCGGGGGCCGGTTCCCACCGGGGAGCCGGCCGCCGTCGACGTCGAGCCCCGCCCGCCTCAGCGCCGGCGGCGCCGGGAGACCGAGAGCGTCCAGCCCGCCGCGATCCCTATGGCCAGGACGACGACGAGCATGAGCCACAGGGAGAGCGAGAAGCTCCAGAACAGGAAGGTGAACTCCGCCGACTCGGTGTTCTGGAAGACGAAGATCAGGACCAGCACGACGACCACGGCGACCGCGATCAACCTGCCGTACTGCACGTGCGTACGCGGTCTGCGCTCGGAGCGTTCGGTCATGGGGCCCCTTTCTCTGACGCTCTCGGTGACCGCCGCCGGGGCACGACCGCACAGCCACCGGCGTGGACGGCGACCGGCGACGCCGCCGCCCGGCGTCTCGTTCGCCATTCTTCCCCGCTCCCCTGCGGCTCCAAGCGCGAACCGGGGAGCGCTCCACGGTTGCGGCTGCTCCCGCGCCGGGAACGCTCCCGACAGGAGCCCGTCCAAGGGAGGGGGTGATGACCATGAGAGGCGTGCTCGTGTTCTCGGGCACCGGTCCGTTGCTGATCCTCAGCTCCTACCCGACCGTCGACCACCCGGAGCTGATCGCCAAGCTCCGCGCCAAGGGGCTGCGCAAGTTCATCGCCTACGAGATCCCCATCGCGCACTGCAAGGACCTGTACGGCTCCACCTATCGCGACATCGTCGCCGACCTCGAGGCGAGCGACGACATGCGCGTGCTCGACTTCGACGGCCACCGGATCTTCCTCAACTTCTCGCTGCGCGAGCTGGGCGCGGCGTTCGTGTACGAGGAGGAGGAGGCCCCGCGGACGGCGGCCGCCTGAGGCTTCGCGGCCCGGCGGCGGCACAAGGAAAGACCGCCCGGCGGCTGCGCGGGCGTCTCCCGCCCGCGGCGGGGAGACGAGACGCGGCGGGGCCGGGCGCTCGCGCGCCCGGCCCCGCCGCGTCTCTCATCGGGCGCCGTCACCGTACCGGTGGCGGCGCCCCGGTCTCACTGCTTCGTGTACGCCTCCAGCGCGTCGGCGACCGTCGCGAACACCCTGTCGATCTGCGCCTCGTCGATGACCAGCGGCGGCTGCACGCGCAGCACGCTGCCGAAGTTGCCGCCCACCCCGATCAGCAGGTTGTGGTCGAGGCAGTACTGGCGCACGAAGCCGGCGGCAGCCGTCCCGTAGGCCTTGGTCTTCGTGTCGGCGATCAGCTCGACGCCGATCATGAGGCCCTTGCCGCGCACGTCGCCGATCAGCGGCTGGGTCTTCTGCAGCTCGCGGAAGCGGGCCCTGAGGTCGGCGCCCTTCTTGGCCGAGGCCTCGATGACGCCGTCCTGGAGGAACTCGATGCTGGCCAGCGCCGCGGCGCAGCTCACCGGGTTGCCGCCGAAGGTCGAGAGGTGGTCGCCGATCTGGAAGGCGTCGGCGATCTCGGGCTTGGCGGTGAAGGCCGAGAGCGGCCAGCCGTCGGCGATGCCCTTGGCCATGGTCATGATGTCGGGCTCGACGCCGTAGTGCTCGATGGCGAACATCTTGCCCGTGCGCCCGAAGCCGCTCTGGACCTCGTCGGCGATGAACAGGATGCCGTCCTCGTCGAGGAACTCCTTGACGCGCTTGAAGTAGCCGTCCGGCGGCACGATGATGCCGCCCTCGCCCATCACCGGCTCGGCGATGAAGGCGCAGACGTCGCCCGAGAGGTGCAGGCGCGCGATCTCGGTGACACGGCGCGCGCAGAGCAGGTCGCACTTGTCGGGCGTGGTCTCGGCGAAGCAGCGGTAGCAGTACGGCGTGGGGACGTAGGCGACGCCCGGCATGTAGGGGCCGCCGCCCTTCTTGCGCCCCGAGTTGCCGGTCACGGAGAGCGTCGCGAACGAGCGGCCGTGGAAGCTCGACTCGATGGCGAGGAACTCGCGCTTGCCGCTGTAGCGCTTGGCGAGGCGGAAGGCGCCCTCGATGGCCTCGGCGCCGCCGTTGCCGAAGAAGCTCTTCTGCAGCGCGCCGGGGGTGATCTCGGCGAGTTTCTCGGCGAGGGCGCCGACGCTGGGCACGTGGTACACGTACGAGCAGGCGTGCACGAGCTTGTCGGCCTGGGCCATGGCGGCCTCGAGGACCTTGGCGTTGCGGTGGCCGGCGTTGGTCACCGAGATGCCGGCGAAACAGTCGATGTACTCGGTGCCGTCGGCGTCGTAGAGGAGCGCCCCGTCGCCACGGTCCGCGACGACCGGTTCGACGCGTTTGACGAACCCGGTCATGACGTAGTCGCGGTACTGTTCCTTCACACCCATGCTATCGACCACCCTTCGGGAACCATCGGATACAGGTAAGGGGTGCGGCGCAGAAGCGTATCAGATGAGCGTGGGAGGGGCCGCCCGCCACGCTGCGCACCACGGACAAACCGGCGGCCGCCGTTGGCCGCCTCGGCAGGGCCGGGCGAACGAGGTCGGCCGGCAGGGGGACTGAGGGCGCGGCCGCGCGGGTAGCTCCCCGCGCAGACGACGAGGAGGCGGCATGGGCGGCATCGGCGACGACTTCCAGCGGCAGACGCGCTACCGCCGCGGCGAGCTGTCCGGCGGCTGGCTCGACTGGGCGGCGCGGCCGGAGTCCTTCAAGACGTACCCGGACGCGCCGCGCGTGACGCTGCCGCCCGCCGCCCGGCGGTCCGGCCGGCGGCGCCCCGGCGGGGCCGGCGCCCGAGTACCCGGAGGCGCCGCTGTGGCGGGCGCTCCGCGCCCGCCACAGCGGCCGCAGCTACGGCGGGGCGCCGCTCACCCTGGCGGAGGTCGGCGCCTCCCTGTGGGCGGCGAGCGGCGTCAGCCGGGTGGTCGACGGCCTGCCCGCGCGTACGGCGCCCTCCGCCGGCGGCCTCTACCCCATCGAGACCTACCTCGTCGCCCATCGCATCGAGGGCCTCGAGACGGGCGTCTACCACTACGCCGTCCTCGACCACGCCCTCGAGCAGGTCGAGGCCGCCCCGGCCGCGGAGCTGCGCCGGCGGGCCGCGGCGGCGGCCCTCGACCAGCCGATCGCCGGCCTCTGCGACTGCCTCGTCGTCTGGTCAGCTGTGATGCCGCGCACGATGTGGAAGTACGGCCAGCGCGGCCATCGTTACGTCTACATCGACGTCGGCCACATCGCCGAGAACCTCGCCCTCGCCGCGGCCGCACTCGACCTCGAGAGCTGCCACATCGCGGCGATCTACGACGACGAGGCCGACGCGCTCATCGGGGTCGGCGCCCCCGAAGAGCCGGTCCTCTACATGACGACGTTGGGTCGCGCGCCGGTCGGGCGCTGACGCCCCGGAGCGGCCTCTCAGGCGTCGCCGACGCGCACCCCGAGTCGCGCCAGGGTGCCGCCGATGTCGCTCCGGGAGGTGCGCGGGTTGATCGTGCAGAGCCGCAGCGCCGGTCGGTCGTTCACGCGCGTGCTGGTCACGGCCGCATAGCCGCCGCTCGCGAGCTCGGCGGCGCGGGCCTGATGCTCCTCATGGCCTGCCCCGCGCAGGGCGAACGTCACGATGCCGAGGGACGCCGGCGTGACGACCTCCCAACGGCCATCCGCCGCCAGCAGCCGCTCGGCGTGCTCCGCCAGGCCGATGCCGTGCGTCACCGCGTCACGCAGGCGGGCCGCGCCGTACACGCGAAAGGTGAGCCACAACTTGAGCCCGCGCGCGCGGCGCGAGAGCTCGAGACCGCGGTCGCGCAGGTCGACCTCGCCCCCCGTCCCCGTGACGTCGGCGAGGTACTCGGGCGTCATCGTGAAGGCGCGCTCGAGCACGCCCGGGCGCGTGACGAACACGCAGCCGAGGTCGTACGGCTGGAAGAGCCACTTGTGCGGGTCGAGCACGAGCGAATCGGCGCGCTCGAGGCCGGCGAGGGCACGACGACCGCTGTCGCAGAGGGCAGCCGCGGCGCCGTAGGCTCCGTCCACGTGCAGCCACAGACCCTCGGCCCGGCAGAGGTCGGCGAGTTGCGGGAGCGGGTCGACAGCGCCGGTGTTCGTGGTGCCGGCCGTGGCGACGACGAAGCCCGGGCGCCGGCCGGCCGCCGCATCGGCGCGCACGGCGGCGGCAAGGGCGCCCGGAGGCAGACGCTGCCCTTCGTCGGAGGGCAGCACGCTGATGTGCTTGGGTGCGAAGCCCAGCGCCCGCAGCCCTCGCGCGATCGACGAGTGGGTCTGGTCGGAGAGATAGCAGACTCCGGGGCCGGCGGCGGCCCGCGCCGCCGCCAGCGCGGTCAGGTTGGCCGCCGAGCCGCCGCTCGTCATGATCCCCTCCGTACCCCGGGGCAGGCCCACGAGCTCGCGCAGCCAGTCGAGGGCCACGAGCTCGACGGTCGTCGGGCCGGATCCTCCGCTCCACGAGGCGGCGATCGCGTTGAACCCCGTGCCCAGCCAGTCGGCGAGCACGGCGGCGAACGACGACGGGCTCGGCACGCGGGCGAAGTACCGGGGGTGGTCGCCGTGCTGCATGTGCGCGAGAGCGACCTCGGTAAGCACCTCGAGCGCTTCCCGCGCATCGCCGCCCTGCTCGGGCGGCGGGCCACCGAGCGCGGCGGCAAGCGCGGCGGGTGAGCCGGTCTTCACTGCGGGCTGCTCGGGCAAGCCTTCGAGGTGCTCGATCACGCGGTCCACCACCCAGTGGCCGAGAAGGCGCATCTCGGCCGGGTCGAGCCCCAGCGGATCGGCCGACTCGGCCGGGTCGAGCCCGAGCGGATCGGCCGACTCGGCCGCGTCGAGCCCCAGCAAGTCGGCCGACTCGGCCGCGTCGGGCCCGAGCGGGTCGGCCCCTTCCGCAGGGTGGTCTGGCGCGGATGCACTCGTCATCGGGACCTGCCTTTCGCCTACTCGCCCGCACTGTCGCGACGGGCCGCGAGAGCGCCGCCTCAGGGGCCAATGATAGGCGTTCCGGCGGCCCGTGACGCGCCTCGGGGCAGCGCAGGCTTGCCACGCACTAAACCCCTTGACGAGGCTCGCCTGACGGGCCGTGGCCTTGTGGACGCGTGCGCGAGCGCTCGGCTATACTGAGCTCATGACCTGGTGGGTGGCGGCGTCTGCGGCCACCCACGTTCTGCGCAAGCCGCTCGCTCGTCGAAGGAGTTCGCCTATGCCGGTCCCACCCCCCAAGTCCACCGGTGCCGCGCTCGTCTGTGGCGGCGGAGTCGCGGGCATCCAATGCGCCCTCGACCTCGCCGAAGGCGGGTACAAGGTCACCTCGTCGAGAAGGCGCCGGCCCTCGGCGGCCACATGGCCCAGCTCGACAAGACCTTCCCCACGAACGACTGCTCGATGTGCACCCTGGCGCCCAAGCTCGTCGAGGCCGGCCGCCACCTGAACATCGACATCGTCACCAACTCCGAGCTGATCGGGCTCGAGGGCGAGCCGGGCCGACTTCACCGCCAAGGTCTACCACCACGCCCGCTTCGTCGACCCCGACAAGTGCACGAGCTGCGGCGAGTGCGTCCCGGTCTGTCCGGTCACCGTCAAGGACCAGTACAACGAGGAGCTCGGCGAGCGCACGGCGATCTACAAGCTGTACCCGCAGGCCATCCCGACCACCTACGTGGTCGACAAGAAGGGCTACGCCCCCTGCAAGAGCAGCTGCCCGGTCGAGACCTCGGCCCAGGGCTACATCGCCCTCATCGCCGAGGGCCGCTTCGAGGACGCCTACCGCGTCGCCGCCGAGCCCAACCCGTTCCCGTCGGTCTGCGGGCGCGTCTGCGCCCACCCCTGCGAGACGGCCTGCACGCGCGGCTCGGTCGACGAGCCCATCTCGATCGCCAGCCTCAAGCGCTTCGTCTGTGACGTCGCCGGCCCGACGGAGCTGCCCGAGAAGCTGCCCGTCACCTTCGACGAACAGGTCGCCATCATCGGCGGCGGCCCGGCCGGGCTGTCCTGCGCCCGCGACCTGGCCCAGCTCGGCTACGCGACCACCGTGTTCGAGGCCCTGCCGGTCGCCGGCGGCATGCTGCGCGTCGGGATCCCCGACCACCGCCTGCCGCGCGAGGTCCTGCAGCGCGAGATCGACCAGATCGTGGCGCTCGGCGTCGACCTGCGCCTGAACCAGCGCGCCGGCGTCGACTTCACGGTCGACGACCTGCTGAACGACGGCTACAAGGCCGTCTACCTCGCCCCCGGCCTGCAGACCAGCGCGCCGGCGCCCGTCAAGGGCGACGACCTCGACGGCTGCCTCAAGGCGGTCGAGTTCCTGCGCCAGGCCAACCTCGACGACCCGCTGCCGGTCGGCGACCGCGTCGTGGTCATCGGCGGCGGCGACGTGGCGTTCGACACGGCGCGCACCGCGGCGCGCCTCACGTCGACCTCGGGCAAGGTGCCCGAGGTGACGATCGCCTACCGGCGCACGCGCGACGAGATGCCGGCCAGCCCCGAGGAGATCGAGGAGGGCCTCGCCGAGCAGCTCACCATCGAGTACCTGGTGGCGCCCGTCGAGATCCTCGGCAGCGACGGCAAGGTCGCCGCGATCAAGCTCCAGCACTGCGGCTCGGCGAGCCCGACGAGAAGGGCCGGCGGCGGCCCGAGCCGATCGCGGACTCGTTCGTCGAGCTCCCCTGCGACACCGTGATCTTCGCCATCGGCCAGGCGATCGTCGACCGACTTCGCCGCGAGCTCGACGACGTCGAGATCGAGCGCGACGCGGTCAAGATCGACCCCGAGACCACCGCCACGGGCCGGCCCGGCGTCTTCGCCGGCGGCGACGTCGCGCCCACCGGCCCGCTGACCGCGATCGAGGCGATCGCCGCCGGCCGCAAGGCCGCGGCGGCGATCCACAACCACCTGCGCGGCGAGCAGCTCGTCGCGCTCTGGGACGATCCGCTCCCCGAGGCGCGTCCCGACGACGCGACGCTCGCCGCGACGGCCGTGCAGCCGCGCGTGCCCATGCCCGAGCACGACGGCGCCGAGCGCCGCCGCAGCTGGGTCGAGGTGCGCAAGGGCTACACGCGACGAGCAGGCGATCGCCGAGGCGCAAGCGCTGCCTGCAGTGCGCGGTCTGCTCCGAGTGCATGGAGTGCGTGCGCGCCTGCGGGCCCGGCGCCCTGCTGCACGAGGAGCGCGACCGCGAGCTCGAGATCGAGGTCGGCGCGGTCGTCATGGCGACCGGCTACGACGCCTACGACCCGGGCAAGAACAGCGAGTACGGCTACCGCCGCTACCCCAACGTCCTCGGCGCTCTCGAGTACGAGCGCATGCTGAGCGCCTCGGGCCCGACCATCGGCGACGTCAAGCGGCCGTCCGACGGCGGGCACCCGGAGCGCATCGCCTTCATCCAGTGCGTGGGCTCGCGGGACCAGGACCACGAGTACTGCTCCAGCGTCTGCTGCATGTTCGCCAACAAGCAGGCGATGCTGACCATCGACCACGTGCCCGGGGTCAAGCCCGAGGTCTTCCTCATGGACATGCGTGCCCAGGGCAAGGGCTTCGACGACTTCTACCAGCGCGCCCGCGAGCGCGGCGTCGAGCTTCATCCGCTCGCGGCCCTCGACCATCAAGGAGGACCCGCGCACGAAGGACCTCCTCATCGCCTGGGAGGACGAGCAGGGGCGCATGCAGACGAGCACCTACGACATGGTCGTGCTCTCGGTCGGCCTCGAGCCCGCGCGCAAGGCGCAGGAGGCGGCCGGCCACCTCGGCATCGCCCTCAACCGCCACGGCTTCTGCGAGCTGCAGGAGTTCGAGCCGCTGGCGACGAGCCGCAAGGGCGTCTTCGTCGCCGGGCCGTTCGGCGAGCCCAAGGACATCCCCGACTCGGTCGCCCAGGCCTCGGCCGCGGCCGCCCAGGTGATGACCGGCCTCGCCGACTCGCGCGACACGCTCACCGTCGAGAGGGAGTACCCGGCCGAGCGCGCCGTCTCCGAAGAGGAGCCGCGCATCGGCGTCTTCGTCTGTCACTGCGGCTCCAACATCGCCGGGGTGATCGGCGTCGAGAGCGTCGCCGACTACGCCGAGAGTCTCCCCGGCGTCGAGTACGCGACCGACACGCTGTACACGTGCTCCTCCGACTCGCTCACGCTCATCAAGGACAAGATCGAGGAGCACCAGCTCAACCGCGTCGTGGTCGCGAGCTGCACGCCGCGCACGCACGAGCCCATCTTCCAGGACACGCTCCGTGAGGCCGGGCTCAACCCGTTCCTCTTCGAGATGGCCAACATCCGCGACCAGGCGTCGTGGGTGCATCGCCGCCGAGCCCGAGAAGGCGACCGAGAAGGCCAAGGACCTGGTCCGCATGTCGGTCGCCCGGGCGCGCATGCTCGAGCCGCTCTACAAGGTCGACGTACCGCTCACCCACGCCGCCCTCGTGGTCGGCGGCGGCGTGGCCGGCATGACGGCCGCCGCCGCGCTCGGCGAGATGGGCCACGAGGTGCACCTCGTGGAGCGCGCCGCGCGTCTCGGCGGCCACGCCCTCGAGCTCGGGCGCACGATCCGCGGCGGCGACCCGTCGGCGCTGGTCGCGCAGCTCGAGCAGCGCCTCATCGACAACCCGAACGTCAAGATCCACCTCGAGAGCGAGCTGGTCGACTTCCACGGCTTCATCGGCAACTTCTCCAGCGTCGTCAAAGCCAAGGACGGCGCCCGCACGCCGGTCGACCACGGCGTCGTCATCGTCGCCACCGGCTCGCGCGAGGACCGGCCCGAGCTCTTCGGCCTCGGCGAGAGCCCCAAGGTCGTGACCGGCATGGAGCTCGAGCGCATGCTCAAGGACGAGGATCCCGCGCTCGACGCGGCCGGCGCCGTCGGCTTCGTCCTCTGCGCCGGCTCGCTCGACGAGCACAAGCCCTACTGCTCGCGCACCTGCTGCCAGCAGAGCATCAAGAACGCCATCGCCCTCAAGGAGAAGCAGCCCGACCGCCCCGTCTACGTGTGGTTCAAGGAGGTCCGCACCTTCGGCCTCCTCGAGGAGTACTACACGAAGGCGCGCGAGCTCGGCGTCGTCTTCACGCGCTACGACGACGCCTCGAAGCCGGTCGTCAGCGCCGACGGCAAGGTCGAGGTCGCCTACCACGACCCGTTCCTGCGGCGCGACATCACGCTGCCGGTCGACCTGCTCGTGCTCGCCACGCCGGCGGTCCCGTCCGAGGGCGGCGAGACCCTCTCCAAGCTCATCAAGGTGCCGCTCACCGCCGACGGCTTCTACCTCGAGGCGCACGTCAAGCTGCGGCCGGTCGACTTCGCCAGCGAGGGCCTCTTCCTCGCCGGCGCGGCGCACTACCCGAAGAGCATCGACGAGACGATCAGCCAGGCCTACGCCGCCGCCGGGAGGGCCGCGGCCATCCTGGCCAAGCCGGCCCTCAAGGCCGGCGGCGTCGTCGCCGAGGTCGACCAGGAGAAGTGCGCCGCCTGCCTCACCTGCGTGCGCGTCTGCCCGTACGAGGTGCCGATCATCGAGGCCGACACGAAGAAGGCCAAGATCGAGGCGGCCGCCTGCCAGGGCTGCGGGGTGTGCGTCAGCGAATGCCCCGTCAAGGCCATCACCCTGCACCACTACACCGACGCGCAGGTCTTCGCCAAGGAAGAGGCGCTCTTCATGGAGGTGAGCTGAGATGGCCGAGGAGCCCAAGGTGACCGCGGCCACGACGGCTCAGGCGACGGCGGGGGCACCCGCCGCCCCCGCCGACGCGCCGGAGGGCGCCGAGGCCGCCGAGACGGAGGCGCCGAAGAAGCCCGTCGACCCCGACTTCGAGCCCGAGATCATCGTGTTCGCCTGTCACTACTGCGCCTACGCGGCCGCCGACCTGGCGGGCAGCATGCGCCTGCAGTACCCGTCGAACATCCGCATGATCAAGCTGCCCTGCACGGGCAAGCTCGAGGTCATCCACCTGCTGCGCGCCATCGAGGCCGGCGCCGACGGCGTCTACGCCGCCGGCTGCCTCGAAGGCGAGTGCCACTACCTCAAGGGCAACCTCTGGGCGCGCAAGCGGGTCGATCACGTCAAGACTCTCCTCGCCGAGGTCGGGCTCGAGCCCGAACGCGTCGAGATGTACAACATGTCGTCGGCGATGGGCGCCGAGTTCGCCCGCGTCGCGACCGAGTTCACCGACCGCATCAAGCAGCTCGGGCCGAACCCGCTGCGGCGCCACGAGGTGTCGCCGCACGCCGCGGCCCGCGAGGCCGCCGGCGACGTGGCCATGCCCGAGGAGGCGCCGGCCGGCGCCGCCGCGCCGGCGCCCGACGCCGCCTCCGCCACCACCGAGAAGGGACCCGCCGAATGATCACCGCTGAACGCAAGCCGTTCGACGAGATCCTCGACCTCGTCGCCGGACAGAAGAAGATCCTCGTCGCCGGCTGCGACACCTGTGTCGCCATCTGCCTGACGGGTGGCGAGAAGGAGGCCGAGATCCTCGCCAGCGAGCTGAGGATGAAGGCCCAGGCCGACGGCCGCGAGGTCGAGGTCGAGCACACCGCCGCCATCCGGCAGTGCGAGTGGGAGTACCTCGACATGATCGCCGAGAAGGTCGCCGCGGCCGACGTCGTCCTCAGCATGGCCTGCGGCATCGGCATCCAGAGCATGGCCGAGAAGTTCGCCCCCAAGCTCGTGATGCCGGCCGTCGACACCAACATGCTCGGCATGCCGCAGGAGCACGCCGTCTGGCTCGAGCGCTGCGTGGCCTGCGGCGAGTGCCGCATCGGCCTGACCGGCGGCATCTGCCCCGTCGTCCGCTGCAGCAAGAGCCTGATGAACGGTCCCTGCGGGGGCTCGCACGACGGCCTCTGCGAGGTCACCGGCCCGAACAAGGAAGAGATCGAGTGCGCCTGGGCCCTCATCTGGGAGCGCCTCAAGGCGCAGGGCCGCGAAGAGCTGATGTTCCAGGAGCGGCCGCCGAAGAACTGGAGCAAGAGCAGCTCCGGCGGCCCGCGCAAGATGGTGCGCGAGGAGGCGAAGCCGGTATGACCGACAACGGGTACAAAGCCGGCTCCAACCTCGAGAAGGTCCTTGCGTCGGGCACGTTCGCCGTCACCGGCGAGTGCGGCCCGCCCAAGGGCGCCGACGTCACCGTGATCGAAGAGAAGGCCAAGATCCTCAAGGGCTACGTCGACGCGGTCAACATCACCGACAACCAGACCGCCGTGGTCCGCGTCTGCTCCATGGCGTCGGGCTTCACCGCCCAGCAGAACGGGCTCGAGGCGATCATGCAGATGACCTGCCGCGACCGCAATCGCCTGGCGATGCAGGCCGACATCCTCGGCGCCGCCACGCTGGGCATCAAGAACATCCTCTGCCTCACCGGCGACCACCTGAGCTTCGGCAACCACCCCGAGGCCAGGGGCGTGCACGACCTCGACGCGATCAACCTGATCAAGATGTACAAGGACATGCGCGACGAGAAGAAGTTCCAGTGCGGCGAGGAGATGACGGTCGCGCCGCCGCTCTACATCGGCTGCGCCGAGAACCCCTTCGCCGACCCCTTCGAGCTCCGCGCCCTGCGCCTCAAGAAGAAGATCGAGGCCGGCGCCGACTTCATGCAGACCCAGTGCATCTTCAACGTCCCCAAGTTCAAGAAGTGGATGGAGGAGGTGCGCGCCCTCGGCCTGCACAAGGAGATCAAGATCCTCGCCGGCATCACGCCGCTCAAGGGCGTCGGCGGGGCGCGCTACATGCAGAAGTTCGTGCCCGGCATCGACGTCCCGCAGGACATCGTCGACCGCATGGCCGTCCCCGAGAAGGGCGCCCCGCAGCAGGCGGAGGGCAAGAAGATCGCCGTCGAGATGATCAAGGAGTTCACCGAGATCGAGGGCGTCGCCGGCGTGCACATCATGGCCATCGAGTGGGAGTCCGCGGTGCCCGAGATCGTCGAGGCGGCCGGCCTGCTGCCGCGACCGGCCGTGGCCTAGGAGGTGGGGATGGCGACCTGCACACCGAGCGGCGTCCTCGCCACCAAGGTGGGGGCCGGCTGCGCCGAGAACCCCTACCTCTGCTACCAGTGCAAGAGGTGCACGGCCGGGTGCCCGGTGGCCGAGCACGCCGGCATGCACCCGGCGCAGATCATGCGCGCCGTCCAGCTCGGCCAGTACGACATGATCTTCGACGACAAGTTCATCTGGCTGTGCACGGGGTGCGAGACGTGCACCACGCGCTGCCCGCAGGGCATCGACATCGCCGCCATCATGGACGAGCTCAAGATCATCGCCCGCCGCGAGGGCAAGGTGCACCCCGAGGCCCCGTCGGCGACCATGCTCAAGCTCAACTACGACTCCTTCGTCCGCTGGGGCCGCATGTGGGAGGTCGAGCTCATCGCGCGCGACGCCCTGCGCCGGCCCAAGGGCGCCCTCGAGTGGCTCTCGCTCGGACCGAAGATGCTGCTCAAGGGCAAGATCAACCCGACGCTCAAGAAGGGCGACACCGGCGCCATGAAGCGCATGGTGAGCAACGCCGAGAAGCTCACCGACGGCCCGGCAGCGCGACACCGGGACCCGGCAGCGACAAGGGGGCGACGGATGACCGCGAAGACCCTCGCCTACTACCCCGGCTGCTCGCTGCACGGCACGTCGGCCGAGTTCGACGCCAGCTTCAGGGCCACGGCCCGCGGCCTCGGCCTCGAGTTGCGCGAGATCCCCGACTGGGAGTGCTGCGGCAACACGGCGGCGCACTCGATCAACCGCCTGCTCTCGCTCGCCCTGCCGGTCAACGAGCTGGCCAAGGTCGAGCAGGACATGGGGCTCGACGGCGTGGCCGTGCCCTGCGCGGCCTGCTACAGCCGCTTCAAGGCCGGGGCCCACGAGATCCAGGACCCGGCCGTCGCCGAAGACGTCAAGGCCGTGGTCGGCCGCGCGTACGGCGGCGGCGTCACCGTCCAGAACCTCGTCGACGTGTACCACGACGCGGTCGGTCTCGAAGAGCTCGCCGCCAAGGTCAGGCGGCCGTTCGACGGCCTCAAGGTGGCGTGCTACTACGGCTGCCTGCTCACGCGGCCGCCCAAGGTCACGCTGGCCGAGGACCCCGAGTACCCGTCGCACATGGACGATGTGGTCAAGGCCCTCGGCTGCGAGCCCATCGACTGGAACTACAAGACCGACTGCTGCGGCGCCGCGCTGGCGCTCACCGAGCAGGGCATCGTCGACGGCCTCGTGGCGCGCATCGTCGGCGACGCCCGCGCCTGCGGAGCCGAGGCGATCGCCGTCGCCTGCCCCCTCTGCCAGGTGAACCTCGACGGCCGCCAGAGCGAGATCGCGCGCAAGGACAGCGCCTGGGTGTCTGTGCCGGTGCTCTTCCTCAGCCAGCTCGTCGGCCGCGCCATCGGCCTGAGCGACAAGGAGATCGGCCTCGGCAAGCACCTGATCGACGCGCGGACGGTGATGGCGTAGCGGGCACCCTCGCGCCCGATGTGACGACCGCCGAGGGGCGGCGGGCCATACGGCCCGCCGCCCCTCGGCTCGTCCGGCCCCAAGCCTCAAGCGGGCGGCGGCGCACCTCCGGCCCGGCGTGCTCCGCGGCCGGGGCGGAGGCCGCACGAGTCTCGGCACACTCGGAAGGTCCGACGCCGCCCGAGGCGAACCCGTACTCACCGCACACTTCGCCGGCCGACCCGCCACACGGCGGCGGCGACCACGACAGGAGGCCCCGTGACCAGCCACCGCCGCGCACCGCGCGCCCACACCCGCTCGCGACTCGTCGTCCTCCTCGCACTGGCCGCGCTGGCCGTCTTGCTCGCCGCCGGCCTCGGCGCCTGCGGCGGCGGCGTCGAGGGCACGTACGAGATGACCGAGGGCGAGGAGGTCATGAAGTCCTTCACGCTCACGCTCGAGGGCGGTGAATTCACCCTCGCCGGGCCGAACCCGGCCGGCGGCGAGGACATCGAGTTCAAGGGCAGCTACACGGTCGACGGCGATCAGATCTCGCTCGATATGGAGGGCGAAGAGTCCGAGGCCGGGACCATCAACGGGGACCGGCTGGAGTTCGAGACCATCGTCTGGACGAAGCAGTAGCACCACAGCCGGCGGGGAAAGAGAAACCGAGGGCGTAGCGCCGCACGTCGCGGGTGCCCGCGGCCAGGTGTCCCTGCGCGCGCCGTGACGCCCTCGGGCGCGACAGGCAGCGTACGGGGCGCGACGAAGGAGACGTGAGCGTGGTCCTCACGATGACGCTGATCGGCTTCGCCGCCGGGTCGCTGCCGCTGTCGCTGTGGCTCGGCCGCCTGGCGCTGGGCGTCGACATCCGCGACTTCGGCCCCGACCGCAACCCCGGCGCCGGCAACGTCTGGCGGGCCGGCGGACCCGCGCTCGGGATCGCGGCGGCCGTGCTCGACATCGCCAAGGCCGCCGTGCCGATCGCCGTCGCCCGACTCGCCCTTGGTGTCTCGGGGTGGGCGCTCGTCCCCGTCGCCCTGGCGCCGATCGTCGGCCACGACTTCTCGCCCCTGCTGCGCTTCAGGGGCGGCAAGGGCGTGGCCGCGACCTTCGGCGCCTGGCTCGCCCTCGCCGGACCGCTCGCGATGCTGGGTCTCGCCGTGTGCTTCGGCGTCTTCTACGCCCTGCGCTTCGCCGACGCCTGGACCGACGTCGCCGGCGTGACGCTGTTCTCCCTCGTGTTGCTGCTCACGGGAGCGGCGGCCGCGTACGGTCACGATCGCGGTCGCCTGCCTCGGGCTGCTCACCTGCACGAACCGCGCAGAGCTGCGCGAGGTCCCGCGCCCGCAGCTCTTCAGCCGCTGACCACTGGAGGCGCCGCGACAGGCGCCGGAGGCCCCACGACAGGCGCCGCGGCCGCGGCGCCTCTGACCGAGCTCGGCCGCGTGCGTTGTCACTCCTGACAACAGCTCGGGAGTCCACGATGTTTGCGCTCGCACCCAACCTTGACCGCCCCGGGCCCCGGCCATAGGCTCGGCTCGAACGAGCCGAGCCCCGTGGGGCCGGGGCCCGGCGCTCAGCCCGCTGGACGACGCCGCACCGCGCGCCCCTGCCGCCGACGGTGCCCGCCGCGTCGTCCCCCTGCGGGTATGTGCCACGAAAGGGGGGATACCGTGAAACGCTGGTCCGTCCTGCTCATCCCCGTCCTCGTCCTCCTGCTGCTGCCCACCGCGGCTTTCGCGACGCCCGAGGAGGACTTCGACTGCGCCCTCGACGCGCTCTACCTGGAGGGCTACCCTCAGGCGCTCGAGGAGTACTTCGTCTCTCTGGGCACCAACCCGGACCTCGGCTTCCGCTGGGCCGGTACGTCGGCCGAGCGCGCCGTCGCCTATCGCACCTACGAGGAGTTCCAGGCGATGGGCCTGCGCGGCGTCAAGCTCGAGCCCGTCCCCGTCGACGTGTTCGAGTTCAAGAGCGCGAGCGTGACGGCCGAGTGCGGGACCTTCATGGCCTCGTCCTTCGGCGGCACGCCCCCGACGGGCCCCGACGGCATCACCGCCGAGGTGATCTACGTCGGCAACGGCACCAAGGCGGCGTTCGACGCCGCCGAGGAGGCCTGCGGGTCGGTCAAGGACAAGCTCGTGCTCATGGACCTCGACTTCGGGGTCGCGATCTGGATGAGCCTGACCGGCGCCGAGGCGGCCCATCGCGGCGCCGCCGGCGTCATCATGACGTACGGCGACGGCGGCTACTACTGGTACGCCGACGACGCTCTGGGCAGCTTCGACGCCACCTACCAGTACGACTGGGCGCCGATGGTCTACATCTCCAAGACCGACGGCGACGGGCTGCGCGATGAGGTCGTCGCCGCCAACGAGGCCTGCGAGCCCTATGTGGCGACCATGGTCTGCGACACCGACGTGACGCTGGCCGACGACGGCGGCTGCGCCTACAACGTCATCGCCAGGCTGCCGGGCGAGAAGCGCGGCCAGCCGATCATCGTCTCGGCCCACATGGACGCCCACTTCCGGGCCGGCATGGACGACACCGGCGCGCTCGCCAACATGATCGCCATCGCCAAGGCGATGCGCGACAGCTGCTACGTGCCGAACTACGACATCATCTTCCTCGCGACCGCGGGCGAGGAGTTCGGCTACACCAACTGCTACTACGACTGGCTCGCCGGCTCGTGGTACGCGGCGACGCACACGCACAAGAACTGGCCCGGCAAGGCCCGCGCCTTCATCGGCATGGAGCTCATGGCGATCGAGAAGGGCGTGCTGCGCTCGCACACGAGCGAGGAGATGGTCTCCCTGCTAGACGAGATCGCGGACGCCAACCCCGAGCTCGTGCCGTATGGGACCGCGTTCACCTCGCCGGTGTACTGCTGGAACGACCAGTGGCCGTTTGCCGCCGAGGGCATCCCGGGCTTCAGCTTTGCCACCACCAACCCCACGTACTCGAGCCTCTACCACACGCAGTACGACACGCTCGACCTCATCGACTACGACTACATGGCGAAGGTGGCCAAGTTCATCTTCCGCACCCAGCGCGCCCTCGACTGCGGCCTGCTCCCGTACGACCTGCCGGCACGGGCGGCGAGCCTCGCCGCGAGCGTCGACGGCGACGCCCTCAAGGCCGCCGGCGCCGACCCGGCGCTGGTCGATGACCTCGTCTGCCGGGTCGATGCCTTCGTCGCGGCCGCGGACACCTACGAGGCGAACAAGGCCTGCATCACCAAGCCGACCAAGCTGAAGCGTGCCAACAACAAGCTGCTCAAGATCGTGCGCATGGTCCACGACGAGTTCATCGCCCTGGACGCCTGGGACTACACGATCTACCCGCACGAGCAGGTCTTCCGCGACCTCCAGTCCCTCAATGCGGTCCTCGCAGAGCTCGACATGGACCCGGTCGACCCCGACGCCGCGACGGCGCCGATCTGGGACATCGCCCAGATGTACTACGGCCTGACGTTCAGCTACGACGCCTTCGTCGACGACCAGCAGCGGCACGACCCCTCGTACTACCGCATCGCCTGGGGCGGTCAGGGCCAGCTCGCCCCGTACCACGACCTGGTCGCCGAGTACGACCAGATCTACGGCGATGAGACCGCGGCCGCGAAGACGAGCCTCAGCGAGGTCCGCGACGCCCAGGTCGAGCTGCTCGACGAGCGGCTCGCCCAGATGATCCAGACCCTCAAGAAGGTGAATCCGAAGGTCAGGGCGCTGCTCTACTGACCTGACTTCGCAAGGGCGGCCCGGTCGCAGGGACGGACCGGGCCGCCCTCGTGCCTTCGCCCGGAGCGGGCCGCCCTTGCGCATCTCCGCCCGGTGCGCACGACCGTCGCACCGCTCTGCCCGGGCACGCCGCGATGCCTCCCGCCAACAGACCCCCACACTGGACACGCGCTCTCATCGTGATATCATCTCCATATCAGTCGCCCGGGCGGCCGGGCGGGAAGCGTGGAGGTGAAGGTCATGACGGTCGAACGTACGGCCAGGACGCTGAACGGGTGGGCGATGCTCGTCGTGGACATCGCCCTGTACGTCGCGGCGACGGCGCTCATCGTGTACTCGTTCCTCGAGGGTGGCGAGAACGCGAGCGGCACCGCCGTCCCCATCTGGTGGATGCTGATCGCCGGCTGCGTCGTGCTCGCCGCGGCGATCGTCGTCTCGCCCGGCTTCTTCACCCTGCAGCCCAACGAGGCCCGCGTGCTCATCCTCTTCGGCGACTACAAGGGGACGAGCCGCGAGACCGGCTTCCGCTGGGGCAACCCGTTCTTCGCCAACGGCAGCGCGACCAGCGGGAGCGCGGCCCTCGCGCAAGGCGGCCGAGCAGATCGTCGAGGCGGCCACCAAGAAGAAGGGCCAGGCCAAGGCTCGCACCCTGGGCCGCTACAAGGTCTCGCTGCGCGCCCGCACCCTCACCGGCGAGCACCTCAAGGTGAACGACATGCGCGGCAACCCGGTCGAGATCGCCGCGGTGGTCGTCTGGCGGGTGCAGGACACGGCCCAGGCCGTGTTCGACGTCGACGACTACGAGCAGTACGTCGCCATGCAGAGCGAGTCGGCCCTGCGCCACGTCGCCAGCTCCTACGCCTACGACCACGGCGAGGACGGCGAGGCCGACGAGATCACCCTGCGCAGCAACGTCCTCGACGTGTCGGCGGCGCTCAGGACCGAGCTCGAGGAGCGGCTCGCCAAGGCCGGCGTGCGTCGTCGACGAGGCCCGCCTCACCCACCTCGCCTACGCGCCCGAGATCGCCCAGGCGATGCTCCGCCGCCAGCAGGCCGAGGCGATCATCGCCGCGCGGCGCAAGATCGTCGCCGGCGCCGTCAGCATGGTCGACATGGCCCTGAAGCAGCTCGCCGAGCAGAGCGTCGTCGAGCTCGACGAGGAGCGCAAGGCGGCGATGGTCAGCAACCTCATGGTCGTCCTCTGCGGCGAGAGCGAGGTCCACCCGATCGTCAACGCCGGCACGCTGTACCAGTGAGGCCGGCGGCCGGCCGGTGACGCGAGGCCATGAGAGAACGGGCGACCGAGCCGTGACGCAGGGGACGCATCGTGAGGCCCGGCCACGGAGGCTCCGAGCGGCCCCCTCGCGTTCGGCGGACGCCCGGGCCCTGGAGACAGCCTGATGGCCGCCCGCAAGCAGTTCCTCCTGCGCGTCGACCCCGAGCTCTGGAAGGAGCTCGAGAAGTGGGCCGCCGACGAGCTCCGCAGCGTCAACGCCCAGGTCGAGTGGGTCCTGCGCGAGGCGGTCAAGGAGCGGAGGGGCGGGCGGCGGCGCCGGTAGGCGCCGCCGCCCGCCCCTCGCGACCGCCTCCTGCTATGCTCTGACGACGATGACGCTCAACGCCGTCTCGCCGTGGCTGACCATCCTGATGCTCGCGGGCTGGATGGCGGCTGCCTACGTGGCCATCCGCCGATACGGGGGCCGCCGCTCACTCCCCGACCCGCCGGTGTTCACCCTGCACCGGGCACTGTCGGCCCACGTGCACGGAGTACCGCACTACTTCGTGGAGGTCGACGACGGCGGCCTCCGCCGCCGGCTGGTGATCCACCTCGCCGGCGGTGATCTCACGGTCCTCGAGCCGGACCCGTCGACGGGGGCGGCGCGCACCTTCCCGTCGAGCCGCTTCCGGATCGTGCCGTCCTCGGACTTCCCGGAGGAGGGCCCGGGGGACTTCCGCATCGACTGCTGGGGGACGACGCGTCGAGCCGATCGTCGCCGCGGACGTCGCCTGGCTGGAGAGGCTGGGCGAGCTGCTCCTTCGCAGGGTCGTCGAGACCTGCGACAAGCCGTTCGAGGCGTATCTCCGGCTGTGCGGCTGCGAGACAGAGGTCGACGTGTCGGCCTGGACTCGTCGGCAGCCGGCGACGGCCGCACCGCCGTCGGCGCCCGCCGCGCCACAGCCGGACACGACTGCACAGGAGCCGGAGACGTGGCATGTCCAGGCCCGCCGTGCGCTCCGTGTCGACGAGCGGGGCCGGGACGGTCCGCACTACTACCTCGAACTGGAGGACGGTGCCGTCCTCCATCTCAGCGGCCGCGGCCTGCGCGCCCTGGAACCCCGTGAAGGTGAGGCGGGCGTCTTCCCCTGTGACGTCCTCGCCCCCATCTTCGCTCCACGGTCGTGCCTCGAATGGCCCGAAGGAGTCGACTGCCTCGGCACCGCGTTCGAGCCGGACGTGGGAGCTCGAGCCGTCACGAGAGCCGACCGAGACCAGGGCTGGGTGCCGAGGGACTGGGCTCGTCTCGACAGGCCGTACGCCGCGGTATTCGACCACTTCGACGGCCGGCCGGCCGCTTCGGAGCGCAGCGCCGCCGCGGTCGGCGCGGAGCGCAGCGTCGTCGCCGGCGCGGACGGGGGTGACGCGGGCGGCGGCCAGCAGCGGCGCCACCCGCGTCAGGAGGAGACGATGACCCCAGGTGGCAACGGCTGGCTCCCGCTGGTGATCGCGGTCGGCCTCGCGGCCGCGGCCTCCCAGCTCATCGAGCGGACGACCGGTCGCGATCCGTTCTGGGCTCTCATCCTGCTTGTCGGCCTCACCTGGGTCCTCCTGCGCATGGTCCTCCCGTGGGCGCGTTCGCGCCTGGGGCCGCCGGCGCCGCGCGTGCGCATCCTCAGGGCGCTGAGAGCCGAGTGCGCGGGCTTGCCGCACTACTTCCTGGAGCTCGAGACGGACGACGGCCGCCGTGTCGTGACCCACCTCTCCGGACTCTGGCTGTTCGCGTACGAGCGGTCGAGAGAAGACGACGGCCGCTTCCCTTGTCGCGAGGTCCAGGTCGACGCGCTCCGTCCCGCGGCATGGATGTCCGACGCACGGTCGACGAGGATGCTCTGCGTCGGCCAGCCCTTCGAGCCCCTGCACGCCGTCCGCGCAGTGACCGCGGACGCCGGCACGCGCGGCTATCTCGGACGTGACTGGGAGCCGCTGCGCGTCGGGTTCGACGAGCTGTGCGATCACTTCGGCGCCGCGGACCCCGTGCAGGGCGAGCCGGTCTCGTCCGAAGACCCGGAGGCGCCGGCACGCGACGCCGACGACGCTCCGCCGGCGGAGACGGCGCCTGCCCGCACGCCTCCGGGACGGCTCGTCCCGGTGCGGCGGTATGCGGCCGTGCGCGCCCTGCGCGTCGAGGAGAAGGGACGTCACGGGCCGCACTACTTCGTGCTCCTCGATGACGGAGCCGTGCTGCACCTCAACGGCCGTTACCTGCGCGGCTACGAGCCCAGAGACGACCGGCCCCGCGTCTTCCCCTGCACCGTGTTCGAGCCGACGGAGGGGCGCTGGAACATGGACTGCATCGGCGAGCCCTTCGAGCCCGACGTCGCGCGCAGACCGGTCGTCCCGGAGGATCGCGCGGCGGGCTTCGTCACCGAGAACTGGATGCTCCTCGACCGCAGGTACGAGGATCTGCTCGAGCACTTCGACGCCGTGGCGGCCGCCTCCGTGAGACCGGCCGCGTCGGCTGAGCCGGCCTCTCCGGCCAGCCCAGCCTCGTCGGTCGGTCCGACGCCGTCCGTCACGCGGCCCTGAACCCGCCCACCGCCCGGCGCGGGCGATGCCGCACGCCGCCGGCTGCTTCACCTCCGCAACGTCGGGGAACGCTCTACGTCGAAAGGAGGACCGACCATGACCGTCCCCGCAGAGCTGGTCCCCGGCATCCACTCGTGGACGACTCCCCACCCCGAGTACCGGACGGCGGCCGAGGAGGTCGTGAGCTACGGCCTCTTCGTCGGCCACGTCGCCGCCCTCGTCGACCCCCTCGTGCCTCCCGAGCAGGACCCCGAGCACGACGCCGTGGTGGCGGGGCTCGACCGTCTCGTCCTCGGCGCCTCGCGCCTCGAGCTGCTCGTGACGATCCCCTACCACGCGCGCAGCACCGAGCTCCTCTTCGAGCGCTACTGGGGCCGGCTGGCGACGCGCATCTGGGGTCACGCCGCGGTGCGGAAGCGCTTCGCCTGGGACACGCCGCTCAACGAGATCCCCAAGGCCAAGGCGGGACAGGGCGTCGAGATCGCCGGCGGCATCGCCGAGGCATGGGCGATCGGCAACCCGCGGCGCTACGAGACCCCCCTCTACTTCCCCGACCTGCGGGCGCTCGCCTTCGGCGACGCGGTCGTCGCCCTCGAGAGCGGTGAGCTCCGCGTCTGGGACCAGAGCGGCGGCTCGCCGGACTGGTACGAACGCCGTCTCTTGCCGACACTCAAGCCGCTCGCCGCGCTCGACGTCGAGCGCGTCCTCGTCACGCACGGGCCGCCGGTGCTCCGGGGCGGGCGGAAGGCGCTCGCAGACGCCCTCGCCGCGCCGCCCGTGCCGATGTACTGGTGAGGGCGGCGGCCGTCCTCCCCGCCTCGCCGCTTCCGCCGCATCCGCTACGATGCAGGCGGCCACAGACGGCGAAAGGACGGTCTCATGCACTGGCAGCGCGGCGCCCTCACCCCCGAGCAGGTCGAGCTCGTGCTCCGCACGCTCCCCTGCGATCATCAGCTTCGCCGACGAGCACGACGTGCTCGTCTACTGGCAGGGCGAGACCTACAAGACCTGCGACGCACGCTACATCGGCCGCGACGTGCGCGACTGTCACCCCGAGAACATCACTGGAGGGGCTCGAGACCATCCTCCGCGCCTTCAGGGACGGGACGAAGGACGAGGCCTGGGGCTGGGGCCTCGATGACGGCGCCTTCAAGCTGACCCGCTACTTCGCCGTCCGCGACGACGACGGCGCCTACAAGGGCATCCTCGAGGTCAACCAGTGGCTGGACGCCGAGCGGGCCCTCCAGGGCGAGCAGAGCCTGCCCGGCTGGTGAGACGGCGGTGAAGGGACGCGGAGGGCGCCGGCGTCGAGCCCGGCGGTGGCGCTGAGCGGGCGAGGCGCCCGCGGCGGCTGGCGTCTGGCTAGTGCTTGACTTCGCAGCGGCAGAAGCCGTCGTCGAGCAGGTTGTGCGTCTGCACGTGGTTCTCGGGAGCCGCGCCGGTGAGGCCGCAGAGCATGCCGCGGTCGAAGGCGCAGATGATCTCGGGGTGCTCCGCCGCGACCTCACGGTAGACGCAGTTGTCGAAGGTGTACGCGTCGCAGTCGGAGCCGCGCTCGCAGCGGGCGCTGTAGCCCGCCTGGTTGAGCCACGAGCAGACCGCCTCGGGCCGCAGCGTGCTTTGCCCGTTGCCGGTGATCTCGTGGCGCACCCTCGCGCCGTAGTCGTGACCGACGGCGTGGGCGTGGTCGGCGGCCATGGTGGCCGGCGCGAGGCGGTCGACCACGTCGAGCAGGAGCCGCGCGAGAGGCTCGTAGCGCCTCGGCGGCAGCATGACCTCGAGGCGCTCGCCGCTCGAGGTGTAGGTCTTGGCCGGGCGCCCGCCCGTGGCGCGCCGGCGCGTGGCGGTCTCGAGGAGACCGGTCTCGACGAGCTTCTCGAGATGGGCGCGCGCGACGGTGCGATGCACGCCGAACACGTCGCCGACCTCGCCCGCCGAGACGGGTGTCTCGGCCGCGAGGACGTGGTGCAGTATCGCTCGCCGCGTCGGGTCGCCGAAGGCGTCGGCCAGCTTGCCCAGACTTCGGGCGCTGGTGTCATTCTGGACTGTCACCGTGCGACCCCCTCGTAGGCATATTGACCCCCTCGCGCACTTTACACCGATGTCGCACCGAAGAGAAGGGTTCTGATGCAGATACGTGACGACTGTTGACAACGGGCGGCGCGCGGGGACCCGCCGGGCCGCCAGCGCACCGACGACGGGCGGCGCACAGGCCGCGGCGCAGCGGGCGGCGACGGGCGACTCACACGGCCGCCCCCGACGGCCCGGCGCGTTACCTGCCGCCCCGTCGCCGGGTATCCATCGACACCGGCACCGAGGCCGCCACGTGTGAGACCGCCAGGAGGACCGTCATGATCAAGGTAAAGACCTTCGCCACCCCGATCCGCATCTTCGAGACCGTGCGCGAGCTCGAGGAGCTCGACGCCCGCGTCGCCGACTTCCTGAACGCGGAGGAGGCCGAGGCGGTGTACGGTATCAGCGACACGACGACGACCGGCGCCGAGGGCGAGACGATCGGCCTCGTGCGCACGGTGGTGTACGAAGTGGAGGACGAGGACTGACCGACGACGGCCACAGGGAGGACGCCGCAGCCCGGCGCGGCGCGCCGGGCTCGGGCAGCCCGCTGCCCGACGAGGCGCGGCGCGCCAACCTCGCGCTCTGGAACGAGTGGGCCAGGGTCCACGAGGGCACCGAGTTCTACGACGTCGCCGGGTTCAAGGCCGGGCGCAGCTCGCTCTGGCCGCTCGAGACCGAGGAGCTCGGGCCCTACGTGAGCGAGGGCACGAGCCTGCTCCACCTGCAGTGCCACTTCGGCCTCGACACGCTGAGCTGGGCGCGGCGCGGGGCCGAGGTGGTCGGCGTCGACTTCTCGGGCACCGCGATCGCCACGGCGCGGCGCCTGGCCGACGAGGTCGGCCTCGCCGGCCGCGCCACCTTCATCGAGTCCGACGTCTACGACGCCGCCCGGCACCTCGGTGGGCGCCGTTTCGATGTCGTGTTCGTCAGCTGGGGGGCGATCGAGTGGCTGCCCGACCTCGAGACCTGGGCGCGGCTCTGCGCCGCGCATCTCAAGCCCGGCGGCCGCTTCTACATGGCCGAGCTCCACCCGCTGGCCTACTGCCTCGACGAGACGGCCGGCCCCGCGGAGCTGCGCCTGCGGTACCGTTACCTGCCCGCGCCCGACCACCCCGTCGTCGACCCCGTCGAGGGCTCGTACGCCGACCCGTCGGCCGACACCAGCGGTCACGTCTCGTACAGCTGGAGCCACAGTCTCGCCGAGGTCGTCGGCGCGCTGCTCGGCGCCGGGCTGCGTCTCGAGTACCTCCACGAGTCGCCCTTCTCGGTGTCGCCGGTCTTCGACTTCATGGAGAAGGACGAGCGGCGCTGGTGGTGGCTGCCCGACGGCCGCGGCGGCCGGCGCGCCGACCTGCCCTTCACCTACAGCCTGATGGCCGTGATGCCGGACCGCGGCGACGCCCCGCCCGCCGGCCGCGCGTCCGCCGGAGCCACGGAGACCGGCCGCCGCGCGGCCGAGGAGGAGTGACGATGCTCGAGGAGTGGCTGCGCGCCAACATGGCCGTGTGGGACGAGCTCACCGGGGTACACGCCGCCTCGACGTTCTACGACGTCGAGGGCTTCAAGGCAGGCGCCGAGACCCTGGGCGCGATCGAGCTCGAGGAGCTCGGCCCCGACGTCGGCGACGGCACGCGGCTCCTGCACCTGCAGTGCCACTTCGGCCTCGACACGCTGAGCTGGGCGCGGCACGGGGCGACGGTGACCGGCGTCGACTTCTCGGAGGAGGCGGTCGGGCTGGCGCGGCGCCTGGCCGACGACGTCGGCCTCTCGAGCCGCGCCCGCTTCCTGCGCTCCAACATCTACGACCTGCCCGCCGCCCTCGAGGGCGAGTTCGACGTCGTCTTCACGTCCTGGGGAGTGCTCAACTGGCTCGGCGACCTGCGCCGCTGGGCGCAGGTCGCGGCGCGCTACGTCCGCCCCGGCGGCCTCTTCTACATGGCCGAGTTCCACCCGCTGGTCTTCCTCATCGACGATGCGGCGCGGCCCGACGACCTGCGCCTGGGTTACCCCTACTTCCAGGGCTCTGAGCCACTGCGCTTCGACGAGCCCGGGTCGTACGCCGACCCCGAGGCCGAGACACGCAACACGGTGACCTACGAGTGGAACCACCCGCTCGGCGAGATCGTCACCCGCCTGATCGAGGCCGGCCTCGAGATCGAGCACCTGCACGAGTTCCCCTACACGCGCGGGCTGAGCTTCGCCTTCCTCGAGAAGGACGCCGACGGCTGGCAGCGCATCCCCGGCCGCGAGGGGGACTACCCGCTGAGCTTCTCGCTGCGCGCCCGCCGGCCGGCCGGCTGAGGCCCGGCTGAGGCCGGCTGAGGCCCGGCTGAGGCGCCCTGCCCGCCGGCGCCGGGCCCCGCACACGACCGCCCGGCTGGCGCCGCCGGCCGGCGCCGAAGGGCGCGACAGGTCTTCACCCGCCGGGGGCACTCGCGGCCTCGATCCGGCCGCGGGTCCTTCGGCCGCCGCGCGATGTCGCCCGCCGCTCGTCGCTGCGGCGGACCATTCGGCGGCCAGAGCGCCGCGGTCAGACGGGCAGCGCGGCAAGGCGGCGAAAGAGACCGGGCAGCCCGGCACGCGGCACGACCAGGTCGGCGGCCGCGCGCACCTCCGCGTCGCCTTCGGCCACCGCCACACCGAGGTCGGCCCAGCGCAGCATGTCGAGGTCGTTGAGGCCGTCGCCACAGGCGACGGCCGGTCCGTCGCCCTCGAGCCTCGCGCGCAGCCACTCGAGCGCCCCGCTCTTGCTCGCCCGGCGGTCGTTGATCTCGATGAAGTGAGGCTGCGAGCGGCTCACGTTGAGGGTGCCGGCCCAGCGGGCGCGCAGGTCGGGCAGCAGCCGGACGACGTCTCCGGGGTCGGCGGCGAGCACGAATTTCGTCGGGCGTCGCCCGGCGACGAGCTCGAGGAGGTCGTCGACGACACGCACGTCGATCGCGAGGTACGAGGTCGTCCACTCCGTCCAGCGGTCGTCCTGCTCAACGTACAGCTGGTCGTCGACGAAGGCGTTGAGGTGGTGACCCAGGCGCCGCGCGTGACGCACCACGTCGACCGCCGATGCGGTCTCGAGGGGCAGGTGGACGAGCCACTCGCCGCTGGCGAGGTCGGCGACCACGGCGCCCGAATACGACACGATGAGCCCGCCGCCGGCGCCGAGGCCGTCGGCCACTGCGGCGGCGCTCTTGACCATGCGCCCCGTGCAGACGACGAAGGTCACGCCCGCCGCGCGGAGCTCGCCGATCGCGGCGACCAGGTCGGGGTCCGACCGTGAGGTCGGGCGCCAGCAGTGTGCCGTCGAGGTCGGAGGCGACCAGCCGCGGACGCACGGCCAGTGGCGGGCCGTCGGTCGGTGGCCGGCCTTCGCCGGGCCCCGCCGGCGGCGTCACCGCCGGCCCTCGCCGGGCCCCGCCGGCGCCGTCACCGCCGGCGCAGCCCGTCGATGAGGCGCTGCAGGTCGAGATCGCCGTCGAGCGCGAGGCCGACGACCCAGCCGATCGCCCCGCAGACCAGGGTCAGGACCAGCGCTGCGAACCCGAGCCAGGCCCAGACGATGCCGGCGGCCAGCCCGACCAGCAGCCCGACGTGTGCGGCTCTCATCATCCTCCTCCTGATGGCACGGTCACGTGGCGGACCTCGAGGTCGAGCCGCGCCAGCGGCAGGCCGCCGGCCCGGCGCAGCTCGTCGGCCGCCACTCTCGCCGCCCGGCGGCGCACCGCCTCGAGCTCGATGCGCGGCACGTCGGCGCGCACCCAGACCCGCCAGCCGTCGGGGCCGCGGTCGAGCCACACGCGCTCGACCCGCATCCCGGGCGCCGCCCGGACGAGCTGCCGGGCCAGCAGTGACTGCAGCGTCGCGACGTCGACCCGCGTGCTGGCGCCGCCCTCGCCGAACTCGACGACCGGCGGCGAGGGCGGCAGGGCCACGCGGATGGCCGTGACGAACAGCGTCGCGGCCAGAGCCGCGGAGACGGCGGCGGCCGCGGCCGTCCAAGTGGCGTCGGCGCCCGTCAGGTCGTCCCAGAACGGGATGCTCCAAGTCAGGGTCTCGTCGGCGGCCAAGGCCACCTGGCGGACCACGACGGCGCCCAGCAGCGCGAGGAGGACGAGGCCGGCGGCCGCTGCCGCGACGCGGGCGCCCCTCACGGCAGGTGCCTCGCCAGACGCCGCACCCGCACCCCGTGGACGCGGGCCCGGACCTCGAGCTCGCCGGCGCCGAGGAGCGGGCGCACCGCGCCGTCAACGCGCCGCTCCAGCTCGCGGCCCACGCGCTGCTCGTCGACGAGCGGGCGTGCCGCGATGCGCAGGGCGAGGCGCAGGCGGCGCGCGTCGCCGCGCGCCGCCGCCGTCACGCGCAGGACGTCGGGATGGCCGGCGACGGCCTCCTGGGCCGCGGCTTCGAGCGCGGCCGCCGGCAGCAGCACGCCGCCGGCGGGACCGCCCCCGGACGCGACGCCCGAGCCCGCGAGCCAGAGCCTCGGCTCGTCGTCGCGGACGAGCAGCACCAGAAGCCCCGTCACGACGGCCGCGCCGGCCACGGCGAGCGCGGCGCGCTGCGCGTGGTCGTCCGGCCAGGGCAGGTCGGCCGCGGGCGAGAAGCCGCAGTCAAAGGTGACGGCCACGAGGCGCGTGGCGACGAGCGCGACGACGACCGCGGCGATCGTCAGCAGGGCGACGGCCGCGGCGCGGGCCAGCGGATCGGTCGTCGGACGACGACCGCGACGGCTGTCACCCGTCGTCGCCAGCAGCCTGCTCCGGGAAGTAGATGTCGGTGACCACGACGTTGACGGCACGGACCTTCATGCCGGTCGCGACCTCGACCTGCTGCTTGACCGCCGCCCGGCACGCCTCGCCGACCTGGGGGATATTGGCGCCATACTCGACCACGATGTGGGCGTCGATGTCGACGAGGTCGTCGCGGAGGTCGACCGAGACCCCCTGCGCTCCCTTGTCACCGCGCAGACCGGAGAAGACGCCGAGCGTCGACGTCCCCAACCCGTGGACGCCCTCGACCTGCAGGAGAGCCTGATGGGCGATCTTGGCGACGACGGCGTCTGAGATCTGCACGCCGCCGCTCTCGCCGGGCGCCTCCGGCGTGGGGGTCTCGGACATACGCTCCTCCTCGTTCGTCGGCCGGCGGCACTCCGCCTGCCGGCCCGCGCCCCTCACTCTACCCCGCGCAGGCCGAGGTGCGTCAACAGGCGCGGCGAGCGTGCCCGGCGCACGCTGCGCCGCCGGGCGCACTACGCGCAGTCCGAGCGCAGCGAGGACCGCGGAAGCGATCTCGGCCGGCGCCGTCGGGCCGAGCGGCTTACCCGCAGTCCGAGTGGAGCGAGGACCGCGGAAGCCTACCGGGCGAACGATGTGCGACCCGGTCCACTACCCGCCACTCCCGACGTAGTCAGGAGTGAGTGGCTGCACCGCCAGGGCCACGGAGTGCTCCCCGGCGCTCAGCCACACTTGGAGAACCCGCACAACCGGCAGACCACGCACCCGCCCTCGTGCTCGATCACCCCACCGCAGTCGGGGCAGGCGCCCTGCGCGACCTCGACCAGCGAGAGCTGCGGGCTCGGGCGTGCCGTGGGCGGCGGCCGCGGCGCCGGTCACGTAGCGCCGCTCGAGCGCCTTGCCGATGGCGTCGGCGCAGCTCAGCGTCGCGTTGGGACCGATGCCGTACGGGACGTGACAGCGGATGCCCTTGAGGTGCTCGACGACCTCGCCCGGCTCGGCGCCTTTCTTGAGGGCGAGCGAGATGAGGCGGCCGAGGGCCTCGGTGTTGGACGAGGCGCACCCGCCGGCCTTGCCCATGTTGGCGAAGACCTCGCGCGGGCCGTACTCGTCGTCGTTCATGATGATGAAGAGGTGGCCGCAGCCCGTCTCCATGCGCTCGGTCTGTCCGGTGAGGAGCCTCGGGCGCGAAGGGCGCGTGGTGGCGATGCCGTGTCCGGGGTCCTTCTTCTTCAGGCTCTGCCCGACGTTGAGCACCTGCTCCTCGCGACTGCCGTCGCGGTAGATCGTGACGCCCTTGCAGCCCGACCTGTAGGCGAGCAGGTAGACCTTCTCGACGTCGTCGCTGGTCGCCGAGTTGGCGAAGTTGACGGTCTTGGAGACGGCGTTGTCGGTGTGGGACTGGAAGGCCGACTGCAGCTTGATGTGCCACTCGGGGGTGATGTCGTGCGCCGTGACGAAGGTCGTCTGCACGTCGACCGGCACCTCGTCGAGACCGCGCACGGTGCCTTGCTCGGCGATGCGCGCCAGGAGCTCGGGACTGTGGAAGCCGCGCTCCTTCGCCACCTGCTCGAAATAGGGATCGACCTCGACCATGCGCTCGTCGTCGAGGACGTTGGCGCGCACGTAGGAGAGCGCGAACAGCGGCTCGATGCCGCTCGAGCAGCCGGCGATGATGCTGATGGTGCCGGTGGGGGCGATGGTCGTCGTGGTCGCGTTGCGCACGCGCGGCATCTCGGGCCGGTCGTAGATCGAGCCCTCGAAGTTGGGGAAGACGCCGCGCTCGGCGGCGAGCTCCTCGCTGGCCGCCCGCGCCTCCTGGTGGATGAAGCGCCATGAGCTCGCCGGCGATCGTGCAGGCCTCGTCGGAGTCGTAGGGGACGCCGAGCCTGAGGAGCAGGTCGGCGAAGCCCATGACGCCGAGGCCGATCTTGCGGTTGCCCTTGGTCATCTGCTCGATCTCGGGCAGCGGGTAACGGTTGACGTCGATGACGTCGTCGAGGAAGCGGACGGCCGTCTTGACGACGCGCCCGAGACGGCCGTAGTCGACGTGACCCTCCTCGGCCACCCTCGACAGGTTGATCGAGCCCAGGTTGCACGACTCGTAGGGCAGCAGCGGCTGTTCACCGCATGGGTTGGTGCTCTCGATGTCGCCGAGCTGAGGCGTGGGGTTGTCGGCGTTGATGCGGTCGATGAAGATGATGCCGGGGTCGCCGTTCTTCCACGCCAGGTTGACCATGGTCTTGAAGACCTTGCGCGCGTTGAGCTTCTTCACGACCTCGCCGGTGCGCGGGTTGACGAGGTCGTACTCCTCGTCGTGCTCGACGGCGCGCATGAACGCGTCGGTGACGGCGACCGAGATGTTGAAGTTGTTGAGCTTGGCGTCGTCCTGCTTGGCGGTGATGAAGTCGAGGATGTCGGGGTGGTCGACGCGCAGGATGCCCATGTTGGCGCCGCGCCGCGTGCCGCCCTGCTTGATGGCCTCGGTGGCGGCGTCGAAGACGCTCATGAACGAGAGCGGGCCGGACGACACGCCCTTGGTGCTGAGCGACGAGGTCGTTCTTGGGGCGCAGGCGCGAGAAGCTGAAGCCGGTGCCGCCCCCGCTCTTGTGGATGAGGGCCGTGTTCTTGACCGCCTCGAAGATCGAGTCCATCGAGTCGTCGACGGGGAGGACGAAGCAGGCCGAGAGCTGCCCGAGCTCGCGGCCCGCGTTCATGAGCGTGGGGCTGTTGGGGAGGAACTCGAGGCCGGTCATGAGCTCGTAGAAGGTCTCCTCCCACTGCTCGACCGGCGCCGCGGGGTTGTAGAGCCGCTCAGCCTGGGCGATCGCGTGCGCGACGCGGCGGAACATCTCCTCGGGGGTCTCGAGGAGCTCCCCGTTCTCCCCCTTCTTGAGGTACCGCCGCTGCAGCACGCGCAGCGCGTTGGACGTGAGTTCGATCACTGCGTTCGACATCAGTCTTCTGCCCCTTGTCTCTTTGTCCCCATCACACGGTCGGTCGTGTCAGCTGCGGCGGCGCTCCGTGACGAGCGCCTCGAGCTCGCCGTCGAGCCCGCTGCCGTCGAGCCCCGGCAGCGGCTCCTCCCCCGGCAGGGGGTCGGCGCCCGCCTCCTCCAGGCGGGCGAGCTCGCGCTGGAACTCCTCGAGATCGTCGAACTGCCGGTAGACCGAGGCGAAGCGCACGTAGGCGACCTTGTCGATCTCGCGCAGCGCCCGGAGCGCGCGCTCACCCGCCTCCTGCGTGCTCACCCGGTCGCGCCCGCCCTGCCGCAGCCCGGTCTCGATCTCGTCGACCGCGCGCTCGAGGCGCTCGCGGTCGACGCCGCGCTTCTCGCAGGCGCGCAGCAGCCCGTTGAGCAGCTTGGCGCGCGCGAACATCTCCTCGCGGCCGTCGCGCTTCACCACGACCAGCGGGACGTCTTCGACGCGCTCGTAGGTCGTGTAGCGACGGACGCACTCGAGGCACTCGCGCCGGCGTCGCACGGCGTCGCCGGCTTCGGAGTCGCGGGAGTCGACCACGCGGCTCTCATCACTTCCGCAGTAGGGACAGCGCATCGGCCCTCGCTGTAAATGGACTTGCCACGACCACAATATGTGGTGTCCCCGGCAGGCAGGGACACCAATATAGTGCATTCGACCCCCTGCGCAACCCCTCCTTCCATCCGCCAGCCCGAAGAAAACCCTCAGTCTCTAGTCGAGGGTGAGACTGGCTCTCGAGACGATGGTCCGGCGGGCGCCGCGACCGCTCCCTCGACCGCCGCCTGAAGGCACCCTCGGGCGGCGGTGGAGAGCGGTCGCGGAATCCCCGCTCAGAGCGCTCGAGGACCCGCTCGGCGGGCCTCGGGGCTCCGCGCGGGCGGATATACTGTGCACGTGAACGTCATCATCCTCCCCACCTACAACGAGCGGCCCAACCTGCGGCACGCCCTGGCCCGCATCCGCGAGGTCGCCGACGGCCACGGCCTCCCCCTGCACACGATGATCGTCGACGACAATTCGCCCGACGGCACCGGCGAGCTCGCCGACGAGCTGGCCGCACGAGCTGCCCGACGTCTCGGTGCTCCACCGGCCCGGCAAGGAGGGTCTGGGGCGTGCCTACATCGACGGCTTCCGCCACGCTCTGGCGATGGGGGCCGAGCGCGTCTTCGAGATGGACGCCGACCTCTCGCACGACGCCTCCTACATCCCCGACTTCCTGCGCCTGGTCGAGCGCGGCGCCGACCTCGTCCTCGGGTCGCGCTACGTGCGCGGCGGCGGGGTCGAGAACTGGACGCTGCCGCGCCGCGTCATCAGCCGCGGCGGCTGCCTGTACGCGCAGACCATCCTCGGTCTCCCCTACCACGACCTCACCGGGGGCTACAAGTGCTTCCGCCGCGAGGTGCTCGAGGCCCTCGACCTCGATGCCGTCGACGCGCGGGGGTACGGCTTCCAGATCGAGCTCACCTACCGCGTCCACCAGCTCGGGTTCCGCGTCGTCGAGCTGCCGATCGTCTTCGTCGACCGCAAGGTCGGCCAGTCGAAGATGACCAACGACATCGTCGTCGAGGCGATGAAGAGCGTCTGGAAGCTTCGCTTCAGCGCCCCGGCGCGGCGTGCGCCGGGGCGCGGCGCGTGAGCTGCTGCGGCGGGCGACGGCGCCGGGCGCGAGGCGGGCGTGGCGCGGCGCGGACGGGCGGGTCGGCGCGTCACCGGCGGACGCCGGGCGCGACGTCTCCTCGGTGGGCCGCGTCCTCTGCGTCGACGTCGGCGCCGGCACGACCGACATCCTGCTGACGCGGCCCGGCGAGCCGCTCGAGAACGCCGTCAAGCTCGTCGTGCCCGCGGCGACGCAGGTCGCGGGGCGGCGGATCGCGGCCGCGACGGCCCGCGGGGCGACGGTCGTCCTGCGCGGACCGGTGATGGGTGGCGGCGCCTCGACGGCGGCGATGAAGCGGCACCTCGCCGCCGGCGCCGGCTTCGTCGCGACCGAGCAGGCCGTGCTCACGTTCGCCGACGACCCGGAGCGGGCGCGCCGCCTGGGGGTGCTGGTCGTGGAGCGACGACGAGGCCGGCCGCGCTGCTCGCCGCGGCGGACGACGGTCTCGTCGAGGTCCGCAGCGGCGACCTCGACGTCGAGGCCCTGCTCGCGGCCTTCGCCCGCCTCGGCGTGGAGCCGGGCATCGACGCCGTGGCCGTCGCCGTGCAGGACCACGGGTTCAGCCCCGGAGGCTCGAACCGGGTCTTCCGATTCGCCTTCTGGGAGCGCGCGGTCGCCGAACGGCGACCCCTGGGCGCGCTCTTCTACGACGACGCCACGCTGCCGGCCGAGGCTCACGCGCCTGCAAGCCGCACTGGAGGCCGCGCGCCGGCTCGCTGCGGGGAGTGTCGGCGACGAGGAGGCGGGCGAGCCCTCCGCCCGCCTCCTCGTCGCCGACACCGGGCCCGCGGCCCTCTACGGCGCCCTGCCCCCGGGCAGCGACGACGCCGTGCTCGTCAACGTCGGCAACGGGCACACGGTCTGCGCCGTGGCCCTCGAGGGCCGTCTCGCGGGCGTGTTCGAGCACCACACCCGCCTGCTCGACGGCCGGGGCCTCGTCGCGCGCCTGCGGCGCTTCCTCGCCGGGGGCCTCGCGAACGACGAGGTGCGCGACGACGGCGGCCACGGCGCCGTGCTCGACGAGCCCGTCCCCGACGGGCTGCCGCTGATCGCGACCGGCCCCCGGCGCGCGCTGCTCGAGGACTCCCCCCTCCCCTTCGAGTTCGCGGCGCCGCACGGCGACATGATGCTCACGGGTGCTTCGGCCTGCTGCGCGCACTCGAGGAGCGAGCCGGCCTCCAGCGCTGACGAGTGGCGCCGGGCGTACCGCCGCCCGCGGGCGGCCGCGGACCGGGTCTCGCCGACGACGACGCGAGCCGACGCCCCGCGACGAGGCGAGCACAGCCGCACCGCCGAGCGCGGGCGGCCGCCGGCCGCGGGCGCTCAGACGTGGCAGCGGCGTACCCACGCCGCACTCACGGGCGCGCTCGAGCACGAGGCGGGCCGTGACGATGTCCTCGACGGCGAGACCGAGGTTGAGGCAGAAGAGGCGCTCGCTCGCGTCGCGGCGCCCCTCGACGAGGCCGGCAGCGAGTGCGCCGAGATCGCCGGCGATGATCCCGGGGATGCCTTGCAGGCGCGGGCCGTGCGCCCTGGTCGCGAGCACCTGCCCGGTGTCATCGCAGTAGAAGCGCTCGCACTCGGCCATGGCCGCCGCGCTCCAGGCGGCGTCGTAGTCGAGCGCGACCGCGAGGGCACCGGGCTCGAGGCGGCCGGCGTCGAGCGGCGGCGCCACATCGTCGCTCATGGTGATCGCGGTCACGACGACGCCGGCGCCGGCCGTGATGCCCTCGGCACGGTCGCAGACCTCCACCTCGATGCCGGGAAGCCGGGCCGCCGCCCCGGCGACGAAGGCCGCGGCAGCCGCCGGGACGGCGTCGTGGCAGCGCACGGCGCGCAGACCGGGCAGCTCGGCGGCGAGGGCGTCGACGCTTGCCCTGCCCTGGACCCCACAGCCGAGAAGGCCGACGCAGTCGACCTCTGGGCGGGCGAGGTAGCGCGCCGCGAGCGCCGCGCTCGCACCCGTGCGCCAAGCGGTGATGACGGCGCCGTCGAGGATCGCCCGGGGCCTCCCGGTGGAGGCGTCGCTGAGGACGACGAGGCCGCCGACGGCCGGCAGGCCCTGCGCGGCGTTCGAAGGGAAGATGGTCACCCACTTGACCCCGAGCGCGCCCGAGTCCGGCAGCCAGGCCGACAGCACCTGACAGAAGGCGCGGTCGGGGCCGTGCAGCGAGGTCTTGGGCGGCATCACGACCGCGCCGCGGCCCTTCTCGCCCAGGCCGGCGTCGAGGGCGTCGACCACCTCGGCGGCGCCGATGCCGAGACCTTCGATGTCGGCCCGCGTGAGGTAGAGGAGGGCGTCGCCGCTTGCGCCGGGCCTCTGCTTCATGCAATTGAATTTACACCGGACGCGGCTCGCGTCCACGAAAGGACGCCGCCCTGACCGACATCCTGCTGCAGATCTTCATCGCCTTCGCGGCGGCGCGCCTCATGGGGCGCCTCTTCGCGCGCTTCGGCCAGCCGGCGGTGATCGGCGAGCTCCTCGTGGGCGCCGTGCTCGGGCCGTTCCTGCTGAACATCGTGAAGCACACCGAGTTCCTCGAGGTGCTCGCCGAGCTCGGCGTGATCCTGTTGCTCTTCATGGCCGGGCTCGACACCCACATGGCCGCGCTCACGCGCAGCAAGGTCTCGTCCGCACTGGTCGCCGTCCTTGGCGCCGTCCTGCCGTTCGCCGGGGGGCTGGTCCTCGGGCCCGTCTTCGGCTTCGACACGACGGAGACCCTCTTCGTCGCCACGGCGCTGCTCGCCACCTCGGTCGGCATCACGGTGCGCGTCCTTCGCGACCTGGGCTACGAACGCCGCAAGTCGGTCTCCATCATCCTCGGCGCCGCGGTGCTCGACGACGTCCTCGGCCTGCTCGTCCTCAGCATCGTCACCGCGTATGCCCTCGGCACCAGCAACTGGCTCGAGTTCACGCTGCTGCTGGTCGAGGCGATCGCCTACGTCGTCGGCATCGGCCTGTTCGGCCCGCGCCTTCTCTCCCGACTCACCGGGCCGGCCTCGCGGCTCTCGGCGGCGGTGGTCTTCGAGATCGCCGTCGTCTTCATGCTCGGGCTCTCGTTGCTCGCCGAGTACATCGGCCTGGCGGCGATCGTCGGCGCCTTCCTCGCCGGCCTCGTGGTCGCCGAGCTCAAGCAGCACACGGCGGTGGAGGAGAAGGTCGAGCCCCTGGCCTGGTTCTTCATGCCGTTCTTCTTCGTCCTCATCGGCAGCTACCTCGACCTGCGCGCCTTCGCCGACACGACCGTGCTGCTCGAGATCCTCGCCTTCACCGCGGTGGCGATGGTGACCAAGTACTACGGCGCGCGCCTGGGCGCGCGCCGTGAGGGCCGGCGGGTGGCGCGCGAGGTGGGGGTCGGCATGATCCCGCGCGGCGAGGTCGGCATCGTCGTGGCCGGCATCGCCCTCGCATCGGGCGCGCTCGGCGACAAGGTCTACGCGGCCATCATCGGCATGGTCCTGATCACGACCGTGACCTCGCCGTACCTCATCAAGGCGGTGTACGGGCGACACGCCGGCGAACGGGCACAGCGGGCGGGGCCGGAGATCACCGAGGACGCCTGAGGGACGCGGCCGTCGCGGCCGTCCTCGCGCGGGCGCGGCGGCGGCTCTCGGCGCCGCGGCGACGGCGCGCGGCCCGCGGCGCCGCGGCGGCCGCGGACGGCCGCGCGACGCCGCGCCCGGCCGCTAGCGGTTGAAGCGGCCGCTGCCGGCCAGGGCGTGCTTGAAGGCCGCCCGGGCGGAGTCGGTGTGGACCGAGAAGATGACGTACCGCAGGCTCGTCTTCGGCTCCGCTTTGAGATAGCGCACCGTCTCGGCCACCATGAGGCTGGCGCACTCGTAGACGGGGAAGCCGCCGACCCCGGTGCCGAAGGCCGGCAGGGCGAGGGAGCGGGCGCGGACCTTGCCGGCCATCTCGAGCGTGCCGGTCGTCGCCTTGACGATGGCGGAGGCGTCGGTCTGCAGGTCGGGGCTCATGACGGCGGCGTGGATCACCCACGGCGCCTTGAGACCGTGGCCGTGGGTCGCGACCGCCTCGCCGAGCGCGATGGGCCCCTGGGCCATGGCATCCCTCTCGACCTCGTCGCCCCCGACGCGCTTGAGCGCGCCGGCCACGCCGGCGCCCATCCACAGCTCGGTGTTCGCGGCGTTCGCCACGGCATCGACGGCGAGCTCGGTGATGTCACCGACCACGAGCTCGAGCGCGGTCCTGCCGACAGTGGTCTTCATGCCTTTCCTCCCCCCGACACAACGGCCGGATTATATCCTCCACGGCGTGCGTGCGACGCCGGCCCGGCCGGCGTCGCGTCGCGACGGCCGACACCGACGCCCGGCACCCTTGCGACGCACCGTGCTGCGATAGACTCCGCAGGCCGCGTGACGCCAACGCGGCGCGACCCGGAGGTGCGGCCATCTCGAGCACGTACGTCGTCTGGACGCTGGCCGCGTTCGTGCTCACGGCGCTCTGGGCGGTCGTCATCATCGTCAACAAGCGGACCCTCGAGTACATCAGCCCGCTGGCCCTCAATTTCTTCCTGCGCGGCGTGTCGGCGATCGGGCTCGTGGCGCTGACCGTGCCCCTCACCGTGTTCGACCTCTGGCCCAACGGCTTCGGCACCAACAGGGCTGCGGCCGGCTACATCGCCGTCTCCTCCGTCGTCACTTGGCTGATCGCCTTCAGCACCTACTACTACGCGTTGCGCGTCGGCAGGGTCAGCGTCGTGGCGCCCATCGCCAGCACCGACCCGGTGTGGACCGCGCTCTTCGCCTTCGCGATCCTTGGGGCGGCCATCGGCCTGCCCACGCTCGTCGGCCTGCTCGTCGTCGTGACCGGTGTCGTCCTGATCTCGCACTGGATGGAGGACGAGCCGGACGTCACCGTCGACGCCCTGGGCGGGCCGGCGTTCGAGCCGGGGGCGGCCGCGTCGCCGGCTGTCGCCGGCGGCGCGGCCGCCCCGCGCACCCTCGTCATCGTGCTGTCGCTCGTCACCGCGGCCGGCTGGGGCCTCGGCCCCATCCTGATCGACCTCGCGAGCCAGGCTTACGGCCGCGTCACGGCGACGATGATGATCGAGAGCCAGCTGCTCGGCATGGCCTTCATCGGGCTGCTGATCCTCGTGCGCCGTACACCTCTGACGCCGCGGCACCTGCCGGCAGATCAGCGCCGCACCGCGGTCCGGCTCATCGCCCTCACCGGCGTGCTCGAGACCTTCGTCACCTTGCTCTTCTACCTCTGCGTCGAGCACATCGGGCCCGTGCTCACGATGCTGATCATGGCGACGACGCCGGTCTTCGCCATCGCCTTCGGCTTCGTCGCCCTGGGCGAGCGCGTCCGCCCGCGTCTCGTCCTCGCCGCCCTCGTCACGCTGGCCGGCGTGATGCTCGCCGTCCTCGAGGGAGCGCTCTAGCCGCGATGCCCTGCGGCGGCGGCCACGGCCGCCGCCATGCGCTCCTCGCCGCCCGGCGGCAGCGCCGGCGGCCGGTGGGTGGCGAGGATCTCGTCGACCACGGCGATGGCACGCTCGGCCTCGGAGACCGGGTGCGCCCGCCACGCCTCGTACGAGCCGCGTTGGAAGACCTTGAGCTGGTAGTGCTCACCGCGACGCAGGAACGAGCGCGTCTCGCGCGCCCCGAGGAAGTGGCCGCCGGGGCCGAGCCGCGCCGAGACCTCGAGCATCACGCTCTCGTCGTCGATCTGGATGCCGCGCGCCGCGTGGGCGCACTGGGCGACGACCTCGGCGTCGAGCACCATCTTCGGCAGGTAGAGGAACTGGGCCGAGTCGAGCATGCCGACGCCGACGAAGAGGTCGGCGTGCGCCAGCGTGCTGAGGAGCGCCATCGTGCCGCCCTCGTAGCCCGACTGCATGCAGAGCTCCTTGGCGTCGCTCGACAGCCCGCCGGAGAGGACGGGGAAGCCGTAGCGATGCCCCATCTCGGTGAGGGCGAGGTTGAAGAGCAGGGCCTCGGGGCCGCAGGCGCCGTAGGTGCAGCTCTTCATGTCCATGATGCTCGAGTTGCCGACGTAGACGAAGGGGCTGCCCGGCGCCGCGAGCTGCAGGGCGACAAGACCGCTGAGCACCTCGGCGTTGGTCTGCACGAGGGTGCCGGCCAGCGTGACCGGCGCCGTCGCCCCGGCGAGCGCGAGGCTGTAGACGACGACCGGCACGCCTTGCGCGGCGAGGAGCATGGCGGCGTCGAGGGCGTCGGCGTCGTGCTGCAGCGGCGAGACCGGGCAGTAGACGATCGAGAAGACCGGTCGCGCCGGGTCCCACACGCCGCCGGGGCTCGCCGCCGCCGCCGCCTCGAGGGCGAACGGCACGAGGTGCGGGTCGCTGAGGTCGCCCTGGGCGTGCTTGCCCGAGCCGCGCAGCATCGTGACGATGCCCTGCAGCGACTGCACGGCGGGCACGGCGTCGTTGGGCGTCGCCACGTACCAGCAGAAGCCGAGCTCGTCGAGGGCGTCGGCGACGACGCAGGCCTCGTAGAGGTCCCGGTCGGTCGACGGCCGCCGCTCGCCGCTGCGGTGGTCCATCGTCATGGCGCCCATGCCGTCGTGGCCGACAAAGGTGCGCGAGCGGTCGAGCAGGGCGTCGTGCTCGCCGTCGCGCGCGGCGAGCAGCACGTCGCGGGGCGCCGTCTTCACCGCCCGCGCGACGAGCTCGGCCGGGATGTGGACCACCATCGTCTCGTCGTCGACCCGGGCGCCCGCCTCGCGCAACAGCGCGCGGGCGCGAGCGCTCGCGAAGCGCACGCCGACGGTCGCCAGCAGCTCGAGCGTCTGCTCGTGCAGATAGGCGAAAGCGTCGTCGGTGAGCATGCTGACGCGGGGCGCGAGGCGCCCCGGGGCGGGAGCCTGCGGCATCACTTCACCAGGGCCTTGGCACCGTCGACGGCGGCGCCCGCGTTGGCGCCGTAACCGTCGGCGCCGATCTCGTCGGCGAAGGCCTGGGTGACGGGAGCGCCGCCGATCATGATCTTGACCTTGTCGCGCAGCCCCGCGGCGGCGAGGGCGTCGATGGTCTCCTTCATGCGCGGGATCGTCGTCGTGAGCAGGGCGCTCATGCCGACGATGCTCGCGCCGTGCTCCGTGACGGCGGCGACGAACTGCTGCGTCGTGACCCCGGTGCCGAGGTTCACGACCTCGAAGCCGGCGCCCGAGAGCATCATCCCGACGAGGTTCTTGCCGATGTCGTGCAGGTCGCCCTCTACCGTGCCGATGACCACGGTGCCGAGGCCGCCGCCCTCACCCTCGCCGAGCAGCGGGCGGAGAGTGTCGAGGGCGCCCTGCATCACGCGCGCCGAGAGCAGCACCTCGGGGATGAAGCACTCGCCGCTCTTCATGCGCTGCCCGACGACCTCCATGCCGGGCAGGAGAGCGCCCTCGAGGATGTCGCGCGGCGCCTGGCCCTGCGCCAGCGCCGCCTGGACGAGCGCGTTGGTGAGGTCGGCGTTGCCGTCGATCACGGCCTGCTTCAGTGGTCCGTACTGGTCGCTCACGTCCCGTCTCCTTGTCTGCAGTCTCGGGCGGCGCCTGGCCCGTCGGCCTGTGGCGAGTGTATCGCTCGCGCAGTCCCCGCGGGCGCCGCCGCCCGGTCGGTCTCAGGCGACGCCCGCCGCCCGGTCGGTCTCCTCGACGATGGCGTGGATGCGCCGCGCCACGTCGTCGGGCACCGGCTCGGGCCGGTACTCCTCGATGATCTGCCGCGCCTCGGCGGCACAGCGAGCATACAGGTCGCTGGCGCCGCGGTCCTGCCAGTCCTCGCGCACGCGGCGGTCGAGGAAGGCGGGCTGGCTGAGCGTGCGCATGTGCTTGAGCGTGGCGTCGAGGGAGAGGAAGTCCCCGAACGGCCCGACCGCGGCGATGTCCTCCACCGCCAGGGTCTCGTCGTCGACCGGGATGCCCATGACGCTGTGCTTGATCATGCGCGCGAACTCGTTGTCCATGACGAACTGCCCGCAGTCGAAGGTGACGCCCGATTCGATCATCCCCGCCCCGTAGATCAGGTTGGCCCCTGCCAACGCTGCCAGCAATCCGGTGAGGGTCTTCTCGTGACCGGTCTGCGCGTCACCGACCTTGGAGTCAGCCTACAAGCCCGCTACGAAGCTCGGCAGCAGGTAGCGGCGCGCCATCTGGGCCACGGCGGCGCTGACCATGGCGAGCTCGGGGGTGCCGACGCTGGCCGCGGCCAGCTTGAGGTCCATAGCGGTCGTCGAGCTGCCGTAGATGACCTGGGCGCCGCGCTCGGCGAGCTGCGCCAGCGTGATGCCGGCGAGGACCTCGGCGTTGTGGCTGACCATCGTACCGGCCAGTGTCACGGGCGACGAGCCCCCGGCCATGGCCATCGAGAGGATGTTGCAGGGCAGGCCCCAGCGCGCCGTCTCGATGATCACCTCGGTGACCTCGTGCGGCAGCTTGAGCGGGCTGACCGGGCAGACGCCGTTGTAGACGATCGGGCGCTCGCGCAGTGCGTCCTCGCCGCCGACGATCTCGGCGCACATGCGGAAGATGGCGATGCTCTCCATGCGCGAGAGCGGCCCGATGCCGATGGGCTTCGTCGTGTTGAGAAGCTGCTGCTCGGTGTTGTGCACGGCGATGGTCTCGGCCGGCGCGTCGCTGGCCCCGACCGAGATCTCGTGCGTGTCCATCTCGCTCAGGTAGTCGTTGAGCCGGGCGATGTCCCCGATGTCCTTCTTGGTCGGGTCGCGGTACTCGCCGCTGACCACGTCGATGAGGCGGATGCCCTCGCTGAAGTTCGTGAAGGCGACGCGACCCGGCTCCATGACGAAGTCGTTCTTGGGGTCGCGCCCGCAGAGCGTGAAGCGGCTCGGCGCCGAGCGGATCGCGTCCTCGACGAGGTGCGGCGGGATCCTGACGACGCGCCGCTCGCGGTCGACCCGGCAGCCGGCGTCGGTGAAGATGTCGATCGCCTCGTCGGCCTCGACGAAGACACCGGTGCGCTCGAGCACCTCGAGGGTCGCGAGGTGGATCGAGTCCATCTCGGCCTCGGTGAACACGTTGAGGCTGAACCCCCCGCTGCGCCGGTGTCCTGCGTGCAGATTGCGTTTCACTCGAGCACCTCCGGGACCCTCATCGCGCCGCGGCGCCGGCCGCGGACGTGCGCGGCGCCCCCAGCCCGGCCCGCGCGGCGAAGCGTTCGACGCTGTTGATCGGGACGTCCAGCACCTCGCTGATGCGGAACTTCGCCTCGATGGCGTAGGGCTGGTCGGCGTAGGTGAGCTCCTGCACGGTGATGCGCCCGAGACCGAGCTCGGCGCGCACGTCGTGCATGACGGTCGGGTCGACGAGGTCGAGGGTCGAGACGCCGAGCCTCCCGGCGACGTACTCCTTGGCCTCGCGGAGACGCATCCCCCGGGTCATCTGCATGCGCGCCACCAGGTCTCCGGCGGCGCGCATACCGCCCATGCCCGAGGCGAGCGTGTGGGCGAGCGACATGCCCACAGGGTCGCCCACACCGACCTACAAGCCGTCCATCCGGGTCACGTCGACGAGCGCCTTCGAGACCCGGGAGACGGCGTCGACCGGTGGGTAGGCGGTCATCGGCACGCCACCGACGCCCATGCCGACGTTCATGTGCACGGGGATCGTCGACTCCTCGCAGCAGCGCTTCACCAGGGTGCAGGCGCGGCTCACGTTCCAGGCCACCGACTGGCGCGTGTTGACGTTGACGGCCGGCCCGAAGATCGTGCCGCCGGCCGCCGCCACCGCCTTCGCCTGCTCGTGCGGCCACATGCCGGCGAGCCGCTTGCCCTTGTACTCGAGCTCGCCGTGCATGCCGAGCACGAACTCGCTCGCCATGCCGACCTCGATGCCCACGTGCGGGTACTTGGCGCGGATCTTCTCGACCGCGTTGAGCGTGGCGAGGAAGTCACCGTCACCGGCGGCGCCGGCGGTGTCGAAGTCGAGACCGTCGGTGCCCGCCTCGATCATGCCGTCGGCGACGAACAGCATGTCGTGAAGGGCCATCTCGCCGGCCTCGAGCTGCGCCGCCCGCGCCTCCTCGATGCGCCCCAGGGGCATGAGCTCGGACCAGTTCGGGATGGGGCCGTCCGGCTTCGAGTACCGGCCCAGGTCGGGCATCGCCCCGTACTGCATGGGGATCGTCAGGTTCAGCTGGCTCATCTTCATCTCGTGGGCCTCGAACGAGAGGATCGTCTTGATGGCCTTGTACGAGTAGTCGATGTGCCAGAGCTCGAGCATGTCGGCGCCCTGGTGAGTCTGGTAGGCGAGCATCTCGGTCATGCGCGAGCCGAGGTCGGCGTTGCCCGACCCGTCGTAGCTCATGATGACCTCGTCGCCGAGGTCGACGCCGGTGAAGCGCGCGTTCGAGCAGAAGATGTCCTCGAGGTGGTCGAGCTCGCCCTGCTCGAGCGGCGGCACCTTGGCGCGGCGCGCCGCCTGCTGGGTGCCGTCCTCGATGTCGGCGCGCAACTGGGCGCGCGTCGTCTCGACGAGCGACCCGTCACCCATGCGGGTCAGTATCCTGTCGTTCAAGCCCCTCTCCCGTCCTCTGACTGTCGTGGACCGCGGTCCCGTCGCGGCCGGCCGGCGCGACGCGCCCTCTGCGGGCGCCGCGCCGGCCGCCGCACGGTCCTCAGGCGCTCACGACCTCGCGCCAGGCGTCGTCGTAGTTGCGCTGGAAGTCGCCGACGTCCTCGGCGAGATAGCCCGCCTCGATGACCTCGTCCGTCGGGCGCATCGCGACCTGCGTCTCGTTGGTCACGTACTGCATGGCGTCGGTCACCACCGGCTGATAGCCGATGTAGTCGGCCGCCGCGCCCACGTTCTTCGGGTCGAGCATGAAGTTGAGGAAGAGGTGGGCGGCGTACGGGTTTGCGGCGGCCTTGGGGATCGCGATGCCGTCGGCCCACACGATGTAGCCTTCGGCGGGCAGCACGTAGCTCACGTCCTCGGCGGGGATCGCCTTGATGGCCAGAGCGACGTCGCCGTCCCAGCAGTGCGTCAGGGCGAGGCCCTCGACGATGCTGCGCCGCGTGTTCGTGGAGTCGTACTTGAGCACGAGGGGCTTCTGGTCGATCAGCTGCTGCACCGCCTGGTCGAGCTCCTCCTGGCTCGTGGTGTTCGGCGAGTAGCCGAGCTTGATGAGCCCGACCCCGAGCGTCTCGCGCGGGGCGTTGAGCATCGAGATCTGGCGCTCGTACGCCGGGTCCCAGAGCTGGTTCCACGAGTCCTGCGGCGCCGGCACCTTGGCCAGGGTCGCGGCGTAGCCGGTCGTCCCGAACATGTACGGCACCGAGTACTTCTTGCCGTCCTGGGTGTCGGGGTTGTCGAAGGCCGGCTTCTGGAAGACCTCCTGGGTGACGTTGGCGAAGTTCGGGAGCAACGCCATGTCCAGCGGCTGGAGCAGGTCGCTCTTGCGCAGGATCGTGACCCACATGTCGGTCGGGAAGATGACGTCGTAGCCGGTCGCCCCCGCCTGGAGCTTCGCGTACATCGTCTCGTTGCCGTCGTAGTAGCTCTCCCGGACCTTGACCCCGTACTCGGCCTCGAAGTTCTCGAGGCACTCGGGCGACATGTAGTCGGACCAGTTGTAGATGTGGATCTCCTCGGGCAGCGTGGTGTCCCACGCCTGCGGCGTCTCCTCGGCGGTCTCCTCCTCGCCGCAGGCGGCGAGGACCGTGCCGAGCGCGCCCACCGAGAGCCCGAGCGCCACGCCGCGCTCGATGAACTGCCGGCGCGTGAGCTCCCCGCGTGCGGCCGCGCCCGCGATCCTCTCGAGCTCGTCGCGCACCCCGCCCCCCGCACGTCCGTTGCTGGTGGCCATCCTTCCCCCTTCCTCCGCCCTCGCGCGGACGCGCGACGACGCCTCGGAACGCGCCTCGGCGAGGCGAGCGACAACGGGCCGGGTCTTGCTGGCGACGGCCACGCCGCGCACCTCGTCGAGGCCGCCGGGCTGCGCCCGGCCCCCCCTGGAAGTCGTCCCTCCGGCGATTCATCCAGTTGGATAACTCCGCGGCAATTCTAGGCCGCCCGGGGGGGTTGTCAACATCGCGGCGATGGGGCAGGCTGCACGTGGAGAACGGTCGCCCGCTCCGGCGCGGCCGCTCAGGGGCCACGACCGACGGAGAGCACCAGCGATGACCGACAACGGGACCCGCGTCACGGGCGCGAGCCTGGTCACGCACGACCCCGTGGCCGAGCTGTCGCCGACCGCGCGGCGCATCCTCGCCGCCGCGCGGCGCGTGCTCGGCCGCGGAGGCTTCAAGGGCCTCACCCTGGAGGCGATCGCCGCCGAGGCGGGCGAGAACAAGGCCTCGATCCGCTACCACTTCGGGAACAAGGCGGGGCTCGTCGGGGCGCTCGCCGACTCGGTGGTGCACGACGAGAACCTCCGCCTGCTGCGCGAGCTCTCGAAGGCGAGCCCCGACCACGACCGCGTCGAGATCCTCATCGAGCAGCACCTGCGCGTCGTCACCAACCTGCGCCAGTACCGGCTCTTCTTCGACCTCTTCCCCAACCTCATCCGCGACCCGAGCCTGTGGCCGCGCATGGCGGAGCTCTTCGACTGGTACCGCGAGCTCGACATCTACGCCCTCGAGCCCGAGGCCGACGACGAGCTGCACGAGCGCCTGCGCCTGCTGACCGCGCTCACCGTCGCGGTCTGCGACGGGCTCGCCATGCAGTACGCCGCCGACCAGACCTTCGCCGTCGAGCCCGTCTTGCGCTACTGGGCGCGGTTGATCAGGCGCGCGCTCGAGGAGGCGCGCGACGGGGCCGGCGTGCCGGCCGGCGACGGGTCCTGACGCCGGCCGGCACGCCGGCCCACTCTCGCGCGTCGCGGCCGCCCGGCCGCGGCGCCCTTCAGCTCATCGCGCGAGACGCGCGGCCCCCGCCGCGCGTCTCGCGTCTCGCCCCCTCGCGGCCTCGGCCGCCGGGCTCACTTCTTGCGCCCGAGGAGGCGCCGCCGCACCGCCGACCCCTTGAGCCACTGGATACCCTCGGTCGGGCTGAGCTCCTTGGGGCAGGCCTCGATGCAGTTGGTGATCGTGTGGCAGCGGTAGACGCCGCGCTCGTTGTCCCAGCTCGGCAGGCGCTCCTTGCGGGCCTCGTCGCGCGAGTCGACCTCGAAGCGGTAGGCGGAGAGCAGCGCCGCCGGCCCGAGGAAGTTCTGCTCGCCCCACACCGACGGGCACGAGCTGTAGCACGAGGCGCAGAGGATGCAGTCGATCGGCATGTTGAGCTTCAGACGCTCCTCGGGTGACTGCAGCACCTCGGTGTCGGGCGTCTGCGAGTTGCGGATCAGCCACGGCTTGATGGCCTCGTACTTCTCGAAGAAGTCGTCCATGTCCCAGACGAGGTCGCGCACCACCGGCACGTGCGGCAGCGGCGCGACCGTGACGGTGGGGACGCCGAGGTGGCTGAGGTTGGTCTGGCAGGCGAGCCGGTAGCGGCCGTTGATGTACATCGCGCAGGAGCCGCAGATGGACGAGCGGCAGCAGTAGCGGAAGGCGAGGGAGCCGTCGGTGTGCTCCTGGATCCAGAAGAGCGCCTCGAGCACGGTCATGCTGGCGCCGACCGGGACCACGAACTCCTGACACCAGGGCTCGCGCCCGTCCGCGGGGTCGTACCGCCGTATCTTGAGAGTCACGTCGGGCATCAGTACTTCCTCTCCTCGGGCTCGAAGAGGCCGAGCTCGACCGGCTTGTGGTCGAGCCGCGGCACGCCGCCGCCGGGCTGGTAGTGGGCGAGGGTGTGCTCGAGCCAGTGCTCGTCGTCTCTCGTCGGGAAGTCGCGGCGCGCGTGCGACCCGCGCGACTCCTCGCGGGCGAGCGCGCCGCTCGCCGTAGCAAGCGTCATGTCCAGCATGCCCTCGAGCTCGAGGGTGCGGATGAGGTCGATGTTCCAGACCCCGCCGGTGAAGCGGAGCTTCGCGCGCTTGAGCCTCTCCTTCATGGCGAGCAGCTTGTCGAGGCCCTGCTGCATCGTCTCGCGTTCACGGTAGATGCCGAAGTGGATGCGCATGGTCTCGGTCATCTCCTCGCGGATCGCGTAGGCGTCCTCGCTGCCGTCGCGCGCCGCGAGCTCGGCGATCTCGGCCTCGAGGGCGGCGACGGCCGCCCCCTCGGGCCCGCCGCCGCTCGTCGCCTTGCCTTGCACGAAGCGGGCGGCGGCGGCGCCGGCCCGGCGGCCGAAGACGATCGTCTCGAGCAGCGAGTTGCCGCCCAGCCGGTTGGCGCCGTGGACGCTGACGCAGGCACACTCGCCGGCGGCGTAGAGGCCCTCCATGACGGTGGCGCCGTCGACGTCGGTATCGATGCCGCCCATCGAGTAGTGCTGCGCCGGGGCGATCGGGATCGGCTCGTAGACCGGGTCGACGCCCTCGAAGTGGATGGCGAGGTCGCGCGTGCCGGGCAGGCGCTCGGCGAGCTTCTCGGCCCCGAGGTGCCGCAGGTCGAGGTAGACGAAGTCCTTGCCGTCGATGCCGCGGCCCTCGTTGATCTCGGTCTGGATCGAGCGCGAGGTGATGTCGCGCGGCGCCAGCTCCATCGCCTTGGGCGTGTAGCGCGCCATGAAGCGCTCGCCGTCCTTGTTGAGGAGGTAGCCCCCCTCCCCGCGGCAGCCCTCGGTCATGAGGATGTGCGTGGTGTAGAGCCCCGTCGGGTGGAACTGGACGAACTCCATGTCCTTGAGCGGCACCCCGGCCTGGTAGGCGAGCGCCCCGACGAAGCCGGTCGAGATGACGGCGTTGGTCGTGTTCGAGTAGGCGCGCCCGGCGCCGCCGATGGCGACGACCACGGCGTCGCCGCGGAACTCCTGGAACCCGCCCTTGGTCATGTCGTAGGCGACGACGCCGCGGCAGACGCCGTCCTCGACGATGAGGCGGCAGACGAAGCGCTCGATGTACATGCGTACCTGCAGGCGGTAGGCCTGCTGCACGAGGGTGTGCAGCATGTAGAGCCCGGTCTTGTCGGCGCCGTAGCAGGTCCGCGGGTAGCCGGCGCCGCCGAACGGCCGCTGGGCGATGCGCCCGTCGTCGAAGCGGCTGAACGGGCAGCCCCAGTGCTCGAGCTCGTAGATCGCCGGCACGGCGTCGGTCGTCATCTGCAGCGCCGCCGGCTGGTCGGCGAGGAAGTCGGCGCCCTTGACCGTGTCGAAAGCGTGCTTCTGCGGCGAGTCGTCGGCCGCGTCCGGGTGGTTGGCGAGGGCCCCGTTGACGCCGCCCTGGGCGGCGCCCGAGTGGCTCCGGCTCGGGTGCACCTGCGAGAGGATGGCGACGTCGACGCCGGCCTGCTTCGCCTCGATCGCGGCGCGCAGCCCGGCGAGGCCGCCGCCGACGACGATCAGCTGATGGAAGGGCATCCCGTCACCCCCTCAGCTGACCCAGACCCAGAGGGCCCAGATGCCGTAGATGCTGACCGCCACGCCGATCACCCAGAGGAGAGCGTCGAAGGCGCGGCGGCCCTTGCCGAGGTGCGCGTAGTCGAAGACCACCATGCGCACCCCGTTGAGGGCGTGGAAGACGACCGCGAAGAGCAGCAGCACGTCGTTGACCAGCACCGCGGAGTTGGCGAGCCGGTCGGCGATGTTCTCGAAGCTGAGCTCGCCGATCGCGAAGAGGTGCGTGAGCACCAGGTGCACGCCAACGGTGACGATCACCACCACCGCGGTCACGCGCTGGCCGAGCCACGGCCACATGCCACCCGTCTCGCGGGCGAGGACTTCGCTTCTCATGAGCCCCTCCATCAGAAGATGTACGGGGCCGCGGTCCACGCGAAGACGGCCAGCGTCGCCGCCGCCGCCGCCATGCAGACCCAGAACACCGTCTTGTGGCGCTGGATGCCGACACCCATGTCCATGAGCACGATCCGCACCCCGTTGAGCCCGTGGTAGAGCACCGCGGCCACGAGCATGAAGTCGAGGAAGGTGAGGAACCGCCCCTCGAAGAGCTCGAAGAGGTCGTCGAGGTACTCGGGGCTCGCCGCCCGCCCTTGAGAGATCACCCAGATATGGGCGAACAGATAGACGACCAGGATGAGCCCGCTGATGCGGAAGAGGAGCCAGGCCCACATGCCCAGCCCCTTCCACAGCCCCGAGCCCACATTGGCCGCCTCGCGCTCCTTCACATCCACTGCGCTACCCCCAGTCGAGGTCGAGACGGTCGCACGGTCCGTTGGTCCGCAATCGTAAGTCGGGGGCAAATCGAGGGCAACACGGCGCAGGAGGACGGGCTGGCCAAGAGGACGCGGCGCGGCGCGCCGTCGCGTGGTGCGAGCGCCGCCGGGCGGCCGCTCAGGCCGGCAACTCGCGCGCGGCGGCGGCCACGACGTCGGCCATGGCCGCCTCGGCCCCGTCGGGGAGCGGCGGCGGCACGTGCGTGGCGAGCAGCGCCTCGACACGCTCGACCGCCTCGTCCCACTCGGGGTTCGGCGGCCCCGCCGGGGCAGGCTGCGCCGAGCCGGTCGCCGGCGGGCGTGAGACCCCGATCGTCGGCGGCCCCGGGACCCCGGCCGCCGGCGAGCGCGCCGCCTGCCAGGTCTCGTAGGCGATGCGCCGGTAGAGGTCGGGGCGCCAGTGCTCGCCGGCGCGCAGCGTCGCCGACGTCTCCTTGGCCGACAGGTAGTGGCCGCCCGGGCCCACGCGCTCGATGACGTCGAGCATGAGGTGCTCGTCGTCGAGCGCGACCCCCCGGGCCAGACGCCGGCAGGCGCCCCAGAGCTCGGCGTCGAGGACCAGCTTGGGCAGGCAGAGGGCGTTGGCCGAATTGACCATCCCCATGCCGATGAGGATGTCGGCCCCGGCGAGCAGGCCGGTCGCCGTCATCAGCGCCGACTCGGCGCCGAGCCGCGGCCCCGGTGTCCACGCGTCGGTCGAGAAGCCGACGGTGAGGATCGGCAGCCCGTACGAACGGCCGAGCTCGGCGAGGGCCAGGTTCATGAGCGCGCTCTCCGGCGATGCCGCCGCGTAGCTCGCGGCGTGCATGTCCATGAGGGCGGCGTTGGCGACGTAGACGAGCGGGCAACCGGGCTCGAGCGAGCTGGAAGAGGACGAGGCTGGAGAGCACCTCGGCGTTGGTCTGCACGATGGCCCCGGCGAGGGTCGCCGGGCCGGTGGCGCCGGCGAGCGGCAGCGCGTAGACGCTGAGCGGCACGCGCTGCCGCACCAGCGCCATCGCCGCCTCGACCGCGTCCGCCTCGTGCTGCAGCGGCGAGACCGGGCAGTAGATCGCCGAGAACACGGGGCGGGCCGGGTCCCAGCGACCGCCCGGCGAGGCAAGGCCGGCCAGCTCCATGACGTAGGGTACGTCCTGCGGCACGAGCACCGCGCCCTGGGCGTGCTTGCCGCTCGCCGTGAGCAGCGTGTGCGTGGACATCACGCCCTCGAGGCGCGGCTCGACGCTGCCGCTCGGGTTCACCGCGTACCAGGTCAGCGCGACCTCGTCGAGGGCGTCGCCGACGAGAGTCGCGGCGCGCAGGTCGTCGAGGGTCGCCTGGCGGCGCTCGAAGGTGCGGTGGTCGAGCACGTAGGCGCCGATGCCGTCGTGCGTCGGGTAGGTCGTGCTGCCGTCGAGACGGAGGTCGTGGACGCCGTCCCGCGCCCCGAGCACGATCTCGCGCGGCGCCGCGGCGACGGTCGCCTCGACGAGGTCGGGCGGGATCCACACGACGCCCGACTCGTCGTCGACCCGCGCCCCCGCCGCGCGCAGCACGGCGCGCGCGGCGGCGCTCTTGAAGGCGACGCCGGTGTTGCCGAGCACGTCGAGGGTCGCCGCGCGCAGGCGCTCGAGGGCGGCGTCGTCGAGCAGTGTCAGGCGGGGGCGCATCGCGCCCCATCTTCCGCCGCCGGGCGCACGGGGCGCAAGCGCGGCGGGGCGGCGGATGCGCCGGCATCCGCCGCCCCGACCGACCGGGCGTGTGCGGGTACTTACTTCTTGCGCCCGCTGCGCCCGCGCGCAGCGGTCGTCTTCTTGGCCTGTCCTCGCTGGCGCGCCGGGACCGCCTTCGGCTTGGCGCTCGCGGCCGGCCCGGCATTCGCTGCCGTCTTGGCGCTCGCTGCCGGCTTGGCTGCGGCAGGTTTGGCCGGCACGGACTTGCGGGCGGCGGCCTTGGGCGGCTTGCGGCCGGCGGGCTTCTTCGCGCCGGGCCGGGCGGGGCCCTTGGCGGCGCGCTTCTTCGCCGTGGGCTTGGTCGCCGGTCGTTGGCCCGCGGCCTTCTTCGTCGGCGTCGCCGTCGCCCCGGCCTCGGCGCCCGCGGCCGCGGCCGCCTGCTTGCGCGCCTTGCCGAGCAACTCCTGGGCCTCCTCGAGCAGCTCGTGCGCCTCGGCGATCTCGCGGCCGGCGCGGCGGCCGTCGATGGTGAGGCCCATGGCCGCCTCCCAGACCTGCTCGACGCGGTCGACGGGCACGAAGGTCATGTCGGCGCGCAGGTTCTCGGGCACGTCCTCGAGGTCGACCTGGTTGCGCGTCGGCAGGATCACGGTGTGGATGCCGGCGCGCTGCGCGGCCAGCGTCTTCTCCTTGAGACCGCCGATGGGCAGGACCTGGCCGGTGAGCGTGACCTCGCCGGTCATCGCCACCTCGCTCGAGATCGGCGTATCGGTGACGAGCGAGCAGATCGCCGTCGCCATCGTCACCCCAGCCGACGGGCCGTCCTTGGGGATCGCCCCGGCCGGCACGTGGATGTGGAGGTCGTTCTTCTGGAAGTACTCGTCGTCGACGCCGAGCTCGCGGGCGTGAGCGCGCACGTAGCTCAGCGCCGCCTGCGCCGACTCCTTCATCACGTCGCCGAGCTGGCCGGTGACGGTGACGTGCCCGGTGCCCGGCATCGCCGTCGCCTCGATGAAGAGGATGTCGCCGCCGACCGGCGTCCAGGCGAGGCCGGTCGCCACGCCCGGGTCGGAGGTGCGGCGCTTGGCCTCGGCGTAGATGCGCGGGCGCCCGAGCAGCTCGTGGACGCGCTTCACGTTGACGGTGAACCGCTTGCGCGCTGCCGTTGGGGGCTTCGGCGACCTCGCGGGCGAGCTTGCGACAGACGGTGCCGATCTCGCGCTCGAGGTTCCGCACCCCGGCCTCGCGCGTGTAGGCGCTGATGATCTCGTTGATGCGCCTCGTCCTTGAAGGTCACCTGCGCCGGCCGGAGGCCGTTGCCCTCGATCTGTCGCGGGACGAGGTAGTTGCGCGCGATGTGCAGCTTCTCCTCGACCGTGTACCCGGCGAGGTTGATGATCTCCATCCGGTCGCGCAGCGGCGGCGGGATGGGCTCGAGTTGGTTGGCGGTCGTGATGAACATGACCTTCGAGAGGTCGAAGGGCAGGTCCATGTAGTGGTCGCGGAAGGTGAAGTTCTGCTCGGGGTCGAGCACCTCGAGCAGGGCGCTCGAGGGGTCGCCGCGCCAGTCGGCCCCGGTCTTGTCGATCTCGTCGATCATGAACAGAGGGTTGTTGGTGCCGGCGTCGCGCATGGCGCGGATGACGATGCCGGGCATCGCGCCCACGTAGGTGCGGCGATGCCCGCGGATCTCGGCCTCGTCGCGCACGCCGCCGACGCTGATGCGCTCGAACTTGCGGCCCATGGCCTCGGCGATCGAGCGCCCCAGACTGGTCTTGCCGACCCCGGGCGGGCCGACGAAGCAGAGGATCGGCCCGTGCAGGTCGGCCTTCAGCTTGCGCACGGCGAGGTACTCGAGGATGCGGTCCTTGACCTTCTCGAGGTCGTAGTGGTCGCGGTCGAGGATCTCGCGCGCGTGGGCGATGTCGAGGTTGTCCTCGCTCGAGACCGTCCACGGCAGGGTGATGATCCAGTCGAGGTAGGTACGGATGACGGGGTACTCGGCGCTCTGCGAGGGGATCCTGGTCAGCCGGTCGAGCTCGCGCCGCGCGACCTTGTCGATCTCTTCGGGCAGGGCGAGCTTGTCGAGCTGCTCGCGCAGCTCGTTGACCTCGGCCTGGGTCTCGTCGGTCTCGCCGAGCTCCTGCTGGATCGCGCGCATCTGCTGGCGCAGGAAGTACTCGCGCTGGTTCTTGTCGATCTCCTGCTTGACGTCGCTCTGGATCTTGGAGCCCAGCTCGAGGACGTCGAGCTCGCGGGTGAGGATGCCGATGAGGGCGCGCAGGCGCGCCTCGACGTCGGACTCCTCGAGGAGCTGCTGCTTCTCCTCGGTGCGGATGCGCATCGTCGAGGCGATGAGGAAGGCGAGCGGCCCCGGCTCCTCGACGTTGGCCGCCGCCATCTCGAGCTCTTCGGGCAGGTAGGGCACGAGCTCGACGATCTTGGAGAACGTGCCCAGCAGGCTGGCCCGCAGGGCGTCGACCTGCTTGCTCTCGACGACGACGTCGTCGACCTTGGTGATGGCGGCGACGAGGTACGGCGTCTCCTGCGTGAAGCGGTCGACGCGCACCCGGGCGATGCCCTGCACGAGGATGCGCATCGTGCCGTCGGGCAGCTTGATCATCTTGTGGGCGATGCCGACCGTGCCCATGGTGTAGAGCTCTTCGGGGCCCGGGGTCTCGAGCTCGGCGTTCTTCGAGGCGACAAGGGCAAGCATGCGGTTGCCGGCGAGGACGTCGTCGATGAGCTTGATCGAGCGCTCCTGACCGATGGTCAGCGGGATCATCGTGTCGGGGAAGACGACGGTGTCACGCAGCGGCAGGACCGGCAGGACCTCGGGGATCTCAGTCGCCGACTGTTCGACCGGCTGGGCCGGCTCGGGCGTGCTCATGCCTGCTCCTCGTCGGTCGACGTGATCTGGATGCGCCGCGCACCCTCGCGCTCGACGAGCGCGAGGCGCACCTCGAGGATGCCCGCCTCGTAGTTGGCGCTGCTGGTCTCGGGGTCGACGTCGACCATGAGGCGCACGTGACGCTCGAAGGGGCCGTAGTCCATCTCGACCTGCTGGTACACACGCCCGCCGGCGGTCGGGAAGACGCGCTCGCCGCGCACCACGAGCTCGCGACGGTCGATGTAGAGCTCGATGTCGCCGCGCTCCATGCCGGGCAGCTCGAAGCGCACGACGATCTCGCGCGTCTCCTCCTCGAAGTAGGCGTCGGCGGCAGGCTGGAAGCCGCGGCCCCGGTACTGCGAGCGGCTGCTCACGGCGCACGAGTCGTTGAAGGCGCGCAGCACCTCGCTCTGCATCTTCTCTTTGCTCACGGGAGGACTCCTTGACCATCGCCCCGCGGACGCACGGTGCCCACCGCGGGCGCTCTCCTGATTGCTGTGCCGCAGACTCTACCCCCCGCCGCCACGCCTGTAACGAGCGCATCGGCGTCTCCCGCGGGAAGCCTCCCCGGTCGGCAGCCGGCCCCGCGCGCCGGACCGCTGCGGACGAGCGCTGCGCGACGAGCGCGCGCGCGCGGCGGCGGCGGCGCGCGCGGCGGCGACCGACGAGCGGCCCGCCGGGGTGGTAGCATCGGCGCGGCATGGCGCGGAGCGCAGAGAAGCGAACAGACGAGGCACCGGTCGCGGGGCCGCAGCGCACCGGCGCCCGGCTGGCGCTTGCCGCGGGCATCGTCGCCCTCGCCTTCTCGCCGCTCGTCGCCTACCTCGCCGCCTCGTTCGGCGGCGGCCGGGAGCCGAGCTCGCCGGCGGTCTGGAGCGTCGCCGGCGTCGCCCTCGTCGTGCTCTACGCCCTGGTCGGCCCGGCCGGCGCCTTCACCGCGTGGGGCACGGCCGGGAACGGGCGTCTGCCGCTCGTCGGCGCCGTGGTCGCGGTCGCCGCGAACCTCGCCGCTCTGGCCGTGCTGCTGGGAGTGAGGGCCGATGACTTCGCCTGGGGACCGGGCCTCGCGGTGTTCCTCGCTCTCTTCCTGCTGCCGGGGATCCTCGCCGCTCTGGCCATCCCGCCTGCTGCGGCGGACCGGCGCCTGACCCCGGCAGCCCGGCCGTCACGCACGCGAGCGGCGACCGCTCGCCGCCGCGCCGATGCCCCGCGACCCCACCTCCCGCCCTCGTGCTGCGACGGGAGCCGCTGGGGGAGGGCCGCCGTCGCAGCGCGCACCGGCAGTCTGCCGTGGCCGGGGACCCGGCACGAGAGTGACGAACCGGTCACCCCGGTGACGAAGGCGAGCTGTGGGGAGAGCGGCCGGCGGGACGGCCCGCGCAGTCGGGTCGGGCCACCGCTCATCGAGCGCCCGGCCGAGAGCGCGCGGCAGCCCGCCGGCGGCGCGGCTGCCCGTGCATCCGTCGGGCTCTCCCTGTACGATGGCGTCGTGCAGCTCGCCTTCACGACCGTCGAAGAGCTCTTCGCTCTGCTCGAGCAGGCTGGCGAAGCCCTCGACTACCGCGAGGTGTGGCCGCACCTCTTCCCCGTCGCCGGTTGCTCTCCCGCGCTCGCCCGCGCGCTGGTCGACGACATCGTCCGCAACGACGAGCGCTTCGTCTGGGAGAGCGACGTCCACCTCGGCCTCACGGCCTGGCGAGCCACCCGTCGCGACCTCGCCGACGTCGTCTTCACCGTCGTCGACCTCGAGACCACGGGGGGCACGCCGGGCCTCGCCAAGATCACCGAGGTCGGGGCCGTGCGGGTCGAGGGCGTCGAGCAGACGGCCACGTTCTCGTCGCTGGTCGACCCGCGCGTGCACATCCCGGCGATGATCACCCGCCTGACCGGCATCGACGACGGCACGGTCGCCGGCGCCCCGCCGATCGAGACCGTCCTCCCGCGCTTCGTCGAGTTCGCCGAGGGCACCGTGCTCGTCGCCCACAACGCGCGCTTCGACCTCGGCTTCCTCGACTACGAGCTCGGGCGGCTCTCCCGCCAGTCCTTCCAGCGGCCCGTCCTCGACACGCTGCGCCTGGCGCGCAAGCTCTGCCCCCAGCAGCGCTGCTCGCTGGCCGCGCTGGCCGAGCGCTTCGACACTGCGGTCAAGCCCGGGCACCGGGCCCTCAAGGACGCCCAGGCGACGGCCGAGCTGCTCCTCCTCTTCCTCTCGTGGCTCGAGGAGCAGGGTATGACCACCCTCGAGGAGGTCGCCCGCTACTGCGAGCCCGGCGCGCGGCGCAACTACCACAAGATCGCCCTCACGGAGGGCCTGCCGACACGGCCCGGCGTGTACGTCATGCGCGACCAGGCGGGGCACGCGCTCTACATCGGCAAGGCCGAGAACCTGCGCCGGCGCACACGCGACCACTTCCTCCAGCGGCAGGCGTACGGGGCGCGGCAGGCGCTCGAGCTGCTCGAGCGCATCGACGTCGTCGAGACGGGCTCCGAGTTCGGCGCCCTGCTGCTCGAGCAGCGCCTCATCGCGCGACATCGCCCGCTCTACAACCAGCACGGCACGCGCGTGCCGGCCTACCACTACGCGAAGCTCACGAGCGAGGAGTACCCGCGGCTCTACGCCACCCCCAACCTGCGCGACGACGGCGGCCTGTACGCGGGCCCGTTCCGCAAGGCGAGCCTGGCCCGCGCCTTCGTCGACTGCCTCAGGAGCGCCTACCCGCTGCGCACCTGCGTGCGGCTGCCGGCGGCGGGGCGCGCGGCGAGCGCAGCCCGCGCGGGCAGGAGCGTGCGCCACGGCGACCACCCCTGCCCGCGCGCCGGCACCGGCGCCTGCCTCGCCCCCTGCCGCAGGGCGTTGAACGGCGAGTACGACGAGGCGGTCGCTCAGGTCCGTCGCGTGCTGCGCGGCGACGGCGCCGACCTCGAGGCGCGCCTCGTCGCGCGTCAGGCGCACCTCGTCGAGCTGCTCGCCTTCGAGCAGGCACAGCGCGTGCAGGAGCAGCGCGAGCTGGCCGAGCGCGCCCTGCGCTCCGTCAGGCGCCTCACGGCGGCCGTGCGCGAGGAGGCCGTCCTCGTGTACCCCGCGCGCCTGCGCGGCCGGGCGCGGCTCTGGGGAGTGCGCGGCGGCACGGTCGTCGTCGAGCGCGAGGTGCGCGTCAACGGCTTCGACCAGTCGGCGGCGCTCGGCTTCCTCGCCGAGCTCGCAGCGGTGGCGCCGCCGGCGCCACCGCTGCCCAGCGAGTGCATCGACGAGATCCTCCTCGTGCACGGCTGGCTGCAGCGGCACCGCGCCGCCGTCGGCGTTCTCGACCTCGGCCGCGGCGACGACCGCGCGGCCTGGCGAGCGCCCGACGGCGCGGCCCGCCCCGCGCTCGCCGCGGCGCTCGTCGACCGGGTACGCCGAGCCGTCGCGCCGACCGACGAGGCGGCGACCGACGTGCGGGTCACCGCGGGCGACGCCGGACCGGGCTCCGCCTCCGCCGGCGGCAACGTCGTGACGTCCGGCGCCGCGTAGGCCGACGGAGCGGCGCGCACGGCGAGGGGGCGGACGGGCCGCCTCACGGCGCCCCGTCCACCCCCTCGCGCTTCAGCCGCGCGTCAGTCCTCGAGCCAGACCGGAGCCGTCCAGGCGGTCGCGCCGTCGCCGGTCGTGACGCGGAGGTACACCCAGTCCGACGCCGGCCGGCGCAGCTCGATCGACCAGGTCACGCTGTGGCCACTCACCTCGGCGCCCGCCAGCACGGAGCCGCCGCTGCCGACGAGATCGAGCCTCTGGACCGCGTCGCCGGCGACCATGACGTCGGGGTCGTCGACCTGCACGCCCACGAGCACCCGCGTCGTGCGCGCGACCCGCGAGCCCATGATCGCGCCGTTCACCGTGAACGACACGCGCAGGTCCGGATCGAGCGTCGCGTACCCGCGATGCGCCCGAATGGCTTCGTACAGGGCCTCACGCGTCAGCGCGGGCGCCAGCAGCGCGGTGCGCATCTGGTACGGCATGACCTCGGTGTCCCAGTCGACGTAGTGCGTGTCGCCGACCGCCGTGGGCATCACGTGCCAGCCGGCGTCGAGACACTTCACGTAGCTGGGCTCGTACCACTCCGCGGCGCCGTCCCCGTGGTTGTACACCTCGATCAGCTCCATAGCCGCGTCCCGTTCGGGGGTCAAGACCGGCGAAATCGTCGAAGTCGCCGGTCTCCGACCACGTCGGGTGGTTGAACATGCCCATCGCCCCGGCGAGCGCTACGACGACATCCTCGTCGCGCGGCCACCGTCTCCCGGCCGCCCCCCTGCGTGTCCGGCGGACGCAGCAGATAGGGCGGGGCGAACACGTTGATGTGGTACCACCAGCCGAACTCGTAGGCGGCGAGGGCCACGAAGGCGCCCGGCTCGTCGGCCGCGTCGGCTGCCGCCTGGGTCGCGGCCCACTCCCACGGGGCGATCATGTTGTGGTGGTCGCTCAGCGTGAAGAAGTCGAGGCCGGCGGCGCGACCCGACCGAGTAGGCGCCGGCGGCCGAACCCGTGCCGTCGGAGAACTCGCAGTGCGCGTGCAGCTCGCCGAAGTAGACGCCGTAGCCGGCGAGCGACGCCGGCTGGCTCGCCCCCGGCGCGGCCCCGACCGAGTCCGCCGCCGCGTCGCCGGCGAGCGCCGCCGAAGGCAGCAGCAGTCCGACGGCGAGAACGAGAAGCGTGATGCCCGCGCGCCACGTATGGTGCGATGCCGCGTGCTCATGTGGTCCCCCCTCTGGCTGGACGTGTGCGCCGCCTCGCGCACAGCCTACGCCGGCCCCGGGTGCGCCGGCAACGAAGCCGCGAGGCAACGCCGAGACGCGAAGTGCCGCCTGTCCGGGGCGAACGGAAGGGGCGCCGCCGCCCGGCTCACGCCGGGCGGCGGCGCCCCCCGATCGCCCTCAGAAGGGCACGGAACTGCCGCTCGGCTCCGGACTACTCCTCCGTCGCCTGCGGCCGCCGCGAGCGCATCACGAACACGGCGATCACGATGATGATGACCACGGCCGCGGCGAGGGCGATCCACAGCGCGGTGTTGCCGCCGTCCTCTTCCACGGTCTCGGCCGTCTTGGGCTGGATGCTCAGGTAGTTGGCGTAGCCGCCGTTGCCGAACGGCGGGACGAGCGCGTTGCCGTTCGGGTCGGGGACGTAGATGTAGCCCTCCCACTCGGCCGTGTTGAAGGCCTCGAAGTCGGGGCCGTAGTCGGTCACGATGTACGGCGTCTGCTCGTAGAGGATCTGCTGCATCCGGTCGATGTACTCCTTGCGCTTGACCGGGTCGAGCTCGGCACCCTGCAGCTGGTAGAGCTCCTCGTACTCGGCGTCCCACCAGGCGCAGTCGCTCCAGCTCTCGATCTGGTCCTTGGTGAAGTAGCCCAGCATGGAGCCGGGGTCGAAGTCGAGGTACCAGCCCCAGAGGAACATGTCGTAGTCGGGGGTGAAGGTGTCGCCCTCGTAGTTGTACTGGCGGTCCATGAGGGCGCCTTCGTCCATGGTCTCGACGTTGACCTTGAGCCCGATGTCCTCGAACCAGCCGGCGATGAGCTTCGCCAGCTGCTGGCTCTCGGTCGACTCGACGCGCGCGATCAGCCCGAGCTCGATCGGCTCGCCCTTGTACTCGCGCACCCCGTCACCGTCGGAGTCGGTGTAGCCGGCCTCGTCGAGCTTCTGCTTGGCCATCTCGGGGTCGAAGGTGTACTTGACCTCGTCCGGCGGCTCCCAGTGCCAGTCGGGATCGGTGTAGTAGTTCGGCGGGATGATGGTCGTCCCCGGCGTGGTGTAGCCGAGCCAGCACAGGTCGACGCCCTTCTGCAGGTCCATCGCCCAGTTGAGCGCCTGGCGGAACGCCGGGTCGGTGAGTGCCGGGTGACCCTTGCTGGGGCCGTCCTTGTAGCAGTTGAAGCCGAGCTCGTTGAAGCCGTCGATGGCGATCGACTTGGCCGTGATGTCGGGCTCGTTCTCGAACAGCCCCATCTGCGCCGCCGTCAGGTCGACGCAGCCGTCGATGTTGCCGGCCTTGAGGTCCTGCACCATCGTGTCGGCGTTCGTGAAGTACATGAAGTAGATCTCTTCGATCGCCGGCTTGGGGCCCCACCAGTTGGGGTTCTGGACCATCTTCAGGTAGGAGTTCTTCTTCCACTCCATGCACTGGAAGGGGCCCGAGCCCACGATCGGCGGCGGGTTCTGGAAGTTCTTGCCCGCGTCGGTCGGGCTCATCCCCGACCAGACGTGCTCGGGCAGGATCGGCACCCAGTGGCGGATCATGTCCGGCTTGGGCTTCGAGCAGGTGAACTCCACCGTGTAGTCATCGATCACGGTCGCCTTCTCGATGAGGTTGGTGTAGGCGGTGAAGTTCTCCATGTCGTTCTCGATGATGTAGTTGTAGGTGAAGGCGACGTCGTCGGCCGTCAGCGGCTCGCCGTCGCTGAACATCGCGTTCTGGCGCAGGGTGAAGGTCCAGGTGAGGCCGTCTTCGCTGGTCGTCCAGTCGGTCGCGAGACCGGTCCCCTCCTCGCCCGTCGTCGGGCTGAGGGTCGCGGGGTCGTAGCCGATCAGCGAGTCGTAGTTCAGGTACCAGACCTCGAACGACGGCGACACGTACCCGATGAACGGGTTCAGGTTGTCGGCGTCCCCCGTCCAGCCGACGCGATAGATGACCTTGTCGTCGCCGGGCGAGGCCGCCGGCGAGGCGGTCTCCTCGGCGGCGGCGCTCGTCAGACCCGCAACGAGCGAGACCGCGAGCGCCGCCAGCAGTATCAGGACGATGACGAACGGCGTGCGACGATGACGCGTGCTTCCCATAGCTCTCCCCTTTCCGCAGGCGCGGATGCGTGAGCGTCGCCCCCCAGCGTCGCTCTTCAATGCAACAATCATATTCACGGTCGTTCGCTGGAGACAAGCGGCGCGCACGCACGACCGTTCCGTCCGACTTTGACACGAACATACGTTCGTGCGACACTCGAGATCCCCGCACTACCATCCAGCGACCACCGGAGCAGCACGTGACCGGCCGACCGACCCCCGAGCAGCAGACGCCCGCCCCGCGGCCCTCCGGCCGCCGCGCCCCCGAGCCGATCGGTGTCACCTGGGACGAGCGGCGGCGCCAGCCCGCTTCCTTCGGCTGGCGCCGCCGCCGCTGGCGCGTGCACCGCGTGCTCGAGCGCTGGGTCGTCGAGACGGGGTGGTGGAGCGAGGCGACCCGCGTCAGCCGCTCCTACTGGCGCGTCGAGACCGAGGGCCGCGTGCTCGAGCTCTGCTACGACCGCCTCGCCAAGCGCTGGACCCTCGAGCGCATCCTCAGCTGAGCGACCGACGCGACCGTCCCTCGGCGCCCGCGAGGCCGAGACCCCGGCCACCTCCCTCCAGCACCCCCGGTCCGCCTCCCTCCAACCGCCTCACGCTCGCGGGCGGCCGCCGACCTGTCACGCCGACGAGCGCGGCCGGCACCCGACGGGAGAGAAGCCCCCGCGCGGGGCAGACTGGCACTGGACAGGCGGTCGCCGAGGGGCGACCATCCCGCAGGGGTCCCACCCTGCAGTCGTGACGCCGGCCGCGGGCCGAGGCCCGTGAGGGGAGGCACAGTGAGCGAGCCGAAGGTCGTCATCCGGGCACGAGACGTCGACGCCGTGGTCTTCGACATGGACGGCGTCGTCACCCAGACCGCGAGCCTGCACGGCGCCGCCTGGACGCAGCTCTTCAACGCCTACTTCGAGGAGCGCGGGCGGCGCACCGGCGAGCGCTTCGCGGCCTTCACCGAGGCCGACTACCTGCACTATGTCGACGGCAAGCCGCGCTACGACGGGGTGCGCGACACGCTCGCCTCACGGGGCATCGAGCTGCCCTGGGGCGACCCCGGCGACGCGCCCGACGCGGAGACCGTGTGCGGCCTCGGCAACCGCAAGAACGTCCACTTCGTGGCCGCCATCGAAGAGCGCGGGGCGCAGGTCTTCGAGGGCACGATCGAGTTCATCCGCCAGCTCACCGGTGCCGGCATCCGCGTGGCGATCATCTCGGCGAGCAAGAACGCCACGATGATCCTCGACTCCGCCGGCGTGCGCGACCTCTTCGAGACCCAGGTCGACGGCGTCGTCGCCGCCGAGATGGGCCTCGCCGGCAAGCCCGACCCCGCCGTCTTCCTCGAGGCGGCGCGCCGCCTCGGCGTCGGTCCCGAGCGCGCCGTCGTCGTCGAAGACGCGGTCGCCGGCGTGCAGGCCGGCCGGGCCGGCGGCTTCGCCCTCGTCATCGGCATCGACCGCGGCGGCAACGCCGAGGGCCTCGCCGCCAACGGCGCCGACGTGGTCGTGAACGACCTCGCCGAGGCCACCGTCACGAGCTGAGGCGGCGCGCTCGCGGGGCCGACCTCGTCGCGCGCGAGCGGGGCGCCGCGGCCGATCGCGGCGACGGCAGACGGCGAGCGCGCGACTCCAGCTTCGGGCATTGACACGAACATATGTTCGTGTCACCATCGGGGGGTCCGGACCACGGGCGCCGCGGCCCGAGTCACCCCACCGGCCGCGGCCGCGGCGCCCGCCCCCGAGCACCGAGCCCATGACCTTCGTCCACCTGCACACCCACACGGTCTTCTCGTTCGGCGACGGCGCCTGCCGCATCGACGAGCTCGTCGCCGAGGCGGCGCGCCTCGAGATGCCGGCGCTCGCCGTCACCGACCACGAGGGGCTCTACGGGGCGGTGCGCTTCTACCAGGCGTGCGCGGCGGCCGGCGTCAAGCCGATCGCCGGCGTCGAGCTCACCGTCGAGCCGGTCGCCGACGCCGGCCGGCGAAGGGCGGGCGGCGGCGGGACGACGGGCGCGCGCTCGACTTGTCCGGGCGGCGGCCCGAGGGTGCGGAGGGCGGGGGCGGGGTCGACGGGGGCTCATGTCGGGTGGGCGCGCCCGAAGGGCGGCCATACCCACCGGGTCGACATGGAGCGGAGCGCCCCCGGAGACCCCGCCCCCGCCCGGAGCGCCCGCCACGCCGCCGCCGGCGCGCCGCGCGCCGCCCTCGGCGACGACGGCCGCATCCGGCACCTCAGGGCGGCGGCGACGGTGCCGCCGGCCGCCGCCAGGGCCGCCGGCGGCCACCACCTCGTGCTGCTCGCCCGCGACTACGAGGGCTGGTCCAGCCTCTGCCGCATCATCAGCGCCGCCCACCTCGAGCACCCCGGCGAGCCGCCGCTCGCCCGCCTCGAGACCCTCGCCGCCCACAGCGGCCACCTCGTCGCCCTCTCCGGCTGCCGGCGCGGCGAGGTCTGGTCCCGTCTCCTCGCCGGCGACCCAGGCGGCGCGCGGCGCGCGGCCTCCGTCTACCGCGAGCTCTTCGGCCGCGATTTCTTCATCGAGCTGCAGCACGAGCTGCTCCCCGACTCCACGAAGTGGCTGCGCGCCCTCCACCTGCTCTCCCGCGAGCTGCGCCTGCCCACGGTCGCGACCAACGACGTCCACTACACGCATCAGCACGACGCCCCCCTGCACGACGTGCTCGCCGCCGAGGCCGCGAACCAGCCGCTGCCCAACCCCCTGGGGCGCAAGAACACCGAGCTCTACCTCAAGAGCACGGCCCAGATGCGCCGCCTCTTCCAGCGCTACCCCGACGCCGTCGCCAACGCCTCCCTCATCGCCGCGCGCTGTCACCTCGACCTCGGCCTCGGGCAGCTCCTCTTCCCCGCCTACCCGCTGCCGCCCGCCGAGACCGCCTTCTCCCTGCTCTGGAAGCACTGCTTCAAGGGCGCCGCCGAGCGCTACGGCGTGCTCACCCCCGAGGTCACCTCGCGTCTCGAGCGCGAGCTGCGCGTGATCGAAGAGCTCGGCTTCGCCGAGTACTTCCTCGCCGTGCGCGACATCGTCGAGTTCGCCCGCGGCCGCGGCATCCTCTACTCGGGCCGCGGCTCGGCCGGCAACAGCATCGTCAGCTACGTGCTGCGCATCACCGACGCCGACCCCATCGCCCACGAGCTCCTCTTCGAGCGCTTCCTCAACCCGGCGCGCCGCGGCATGCCCGACATCGACATCGACTTCGACTCGGCGCGCCGCGACGAGGTCATCAGCTACATCTACGAGCGCTTCGGCCACGACAAGGTCGCCATGGTCGCCACCGTCAACACGGTGCGCGCGCCGTCGGCGGTGCGCATCGTGAGCCGCGCCTTCGGCTTCACCCCCGACGAGACCGACCGCCTCTCGCGCAAGGTCCCCTGGGGCAACGCCGCCACGCTCGGGGAGATGCTCGCCGAGCGCCCCGAGCTCGAGGGCCACGACTTCCGGCAGCCGCACTACCGCCGCCTCGTCGACACCGCCGAGCGCCTCGCCGGCTTCCCCATGCACCTCGGCACCCACCTCGGCGGCTTCATCCTCTCGCGCGACCCGCTCACCGACCGCGTGCCGCTGCAGTGGGCCGCCAAGGGCGTGGTCGTGGCCCAGTTCGACAAGGACGACGTCGAGACGCTCGGCCTCGTCAAGATGGACATCCTCGCCCTCAAGATGCACTCGGCGATCGCCGAGGCCGTGCGCCGCATCGAGGCGCGCACCGGCGCACGCATCGACCCGTGGACGCTGCCCCGCGACGACCCCGCCGTCTACCGCCTCATCAGCTCGGCGAAGACGCTCGGCATGTTCCAGCTCGAGAGCTCGGGGCAGCGCAACCTCGCCACCCGGCTGCGCGAGCGCGACTTCGAAGACGTGATCGCCGCCATCTCGCTCTTCAGGCCGGGGCCGCTGCAGGCCGAGATGATCGGGCCGTTCATCCGCCGGCGGCACGGTCGCGAGCCCGCGACCGTGCCGCACCCCGACATGTGGCCCAGCCTGCGGCGCACCTACGGCGTGATCCTCTACCAGGAGCAGGTCATCGAGGTCGCCGCCGCGGTCGCCGGCTTCAGCCTCGCCGAGGGCGACCTGCTGCGGCGGGCGATGACCCACGAGCGCTCGCTCGAGGAGATGGACGAGATCGGCCGCACGTTCGTCGAGAAGGCCGTGGCCCGGGGCGTCGAGCGGGCCACGGCCGACGAGGTCTTCCGCCAGCTCCGCGGCTTCGCCGCCTACGGCTTCAACAAGGCCCACGCCGCCTGCTTCGCCGTCGTCTGCAACGCCAGCGCCTGGCTCAAGGCGCACTACCCGGCCGAGTTCTACTGCGGCCTGCTCAACAACCAGCCGATGGGCTTCTACTCGCCGCGCGTGGTGCTCAACGACGCGCGGCGCTGGGGGCTCGAGGTGCGCCCACTCGACGTCAACCTCAGCGGCGAGTGGTTCGAGGTCGAGAGCGACGGCCGCGCCCTGCGCGTCGGGCTGGCCTACGTCAAGGAGATGAGCGCGGCGGCACGGCGGGCGATCGTCGAGGGGCGCGGCGGCGCGGGCGAGGGGCGCGGCGCGGGCGAGGGGCGGCGCGGCGAGGGGCGCGGCGCCCTCAGAGACCGCGCCCGTACGAGCCGCGACCACGAACGCTGCGGCCGGGCCAGCCGGCGCGGGCGAAACGCCGGGGCCGCCGCAGCCGTACACCTCGCTCCCCGACTTCGTCGCCCGCACCCGCGTCAGCCGCGAGATCGCCGAGAACCTCGTGCGCGCCGGCGCCTTCGACGCCCTCGGCGTGCGCCGCGAGGAGCTCATCGCCCAGCTGCCGCTGCTCTACGCCGGCAGCCGGCCGGGCGGGCGGCGAGGCGGGCGGCGAGGCCGGCCCGCCGGCGGCGGCCGGCCTCGACCAGCCGCGCCTCGCCCTCGACGACCACCTCGCCCCGCTCGACTTCATCCCCTCGTGGTCGCTCGAGCAGCGCGTGCGCGCCGAGCTCGAGGTGCTCGGCCTCAACGTGAGCGCCCACCCGCTGCGCATCGTGCGCGACGAGCTCAGGGCGCTGCGCGTGACCCCGTTCGCCGAGCTCGCCGCCGTCCCCAACGGCCGCCGCGTGCGCCTCGCCGGGGTGCTCGAGCGCGCCCAGATGCCCTGGGTCCGCTCGGGGCACCGCACCCTCTTCCTCACCCTCGAGGACGAGACCGAGCTCGCCCAGGTCGTGGTCTTCAACGACGTCTATCTCAAGTACGGGAGGGTGCTGAAGGAAAGCCTCTACCTCTACGTCGAGGGTGAGCTGCAGAACAGCGAGGAGCACGGCCTCGCCGTGGTCGCGCAGCGCGTCGACGACCTGCTGCGCGTCGTCGGCCGTGCCCCCGGGCGCCGCCCGGGGCGCCCGGTCGGCAACGCGCCGGTGCCGGCGCAGGAGCTGCCGTCGGGCGCCGGCCCACGCCGCGCCGACGCCTGGGAGCTGCCCGGCGTGCAGCCGCAGACGCGGCCGGGGCGCACGGGCTGAGCGCGTCCGTCACCGCGCCGCGCGCGGCGACCTCCCGCCCTCAGCGCCCCAAGAGCGCAGCACGGGGACCCGTCGTCGTCGCGCGCGGGCCTTCCGCCGACCCGTGCCTCCGCATAGACTGCGGGCGATGATGACCATCGCCCTCGGTCTCGACCGCCGCCTGCGGCTACTCGCTCTACAACCTGTTCAGCCAGCGACTGCTGCGCAGCGTCTCGTGGATGACGATCACCGTGGCGATGTTCGTCACGGGCATCGTGCTCCTCGCCGCGCCGGCGCTCCTGCTCGACGGGCTGCCCGGAGGGAGCGACGGGCTCGGCGACCTCGGCCTCGCCGCCCTCGGCGGCCTGCTCTACACGGCGGCGACCGGTGCCTTCCTCCTCGCCCTGCGCGTGGGCAAGCTCTCGGTCGTCGTCGTGCTCGCCTGCCTCGACGGCGCCTTCGCGGCGGCGATCTCGATCGCCCTGGGGGAGTCCCTGAGCGCCGCGGCCGCCGTCGGCCTCGTGCTGGCCGCCGGCGGCGGCCTCCTCGCGGCGGTCGAGCGCGACCGCCCCGGGCTTTCAGGCGCGGAGCCGCGCCGGTGGCGCTTCGCCGCCGGCGCCGGCCTCGCCCTCGTCACGGCGGTGCCGCGATGGCCGGCGTCTTCGTCGCCTACGGGGCGATCGACGCCTTCTCGCCGTTCACGACCGTGACCGTCGCCTCGATCGCCGGGCTCGCGATCATGATCCCCCTCGCCGCCGCCGGCCGGGCGCTCGTGCCGTCGCGCGAGCGCGCGGCGGGCGTCGTCGGGGTCAGCGTGCTCGACATGCTCGCCTTTCTCGCCGCCAGCGCGGCCCTCGCCCTCGGCCCGGTGTCGGTCGCCTCGGTGCTTCTCGCGCAGACGGCGACGTTCTCGGCCGTCCTCGGTCTCCTGCTCCTGAGGGAGCGCCCCGCGTGGTGGCAGAGCACGGGCGTGCTGGCGACGATCGCCGGGGTGAGCCTGCTGGCCTGGGCGATGTAGAGAAGGAGTGCCGGGCGACCGGCCGCGAGCCGGCGAGCGGCGACCGGCGGCCGCCTCAGAAGACGGCGACGCGGATGATCACCTCGGCGCCCTGCTCGAGCCTCGCGCCTGCGGCGGGCTCCTGCTCGACGACCGTGTCCGGGTACTCTCCCCAGCCGAAGGCCAGGTCGACGCCGGCTGTGAGCCCCGCCTCCTCCAGAAGGGCGGCGGCCTCGCCGGACGAGAGACCGACGACGTCGGGGACGGACACCCGCGGCAATCCGGTGCTGACCCAGTAGACGATCGTCTCGCCGCGGCCGACCAGCTGGCCGGCCTTCGGCTCCTGACGGAAGACGTCGCCCGTGGCGACGTCGTCTGAGCGGCCGCTGCGCCGCTCGGGGACGAGGTCGGCGTCGGCGAGACGCTCCTCCGCGACGGCCGCCGACAGCCCGCGCAGGTCGGGCGCCGGCACGGCGACGGGCCCGCGACTCACCCAGATCTCGACGCGGGCGCCGGCCTTGACCTCGGCGCCGGCGCGCGGCTTCTGGCGGCTCACGTACCCGGCGGGGACACCGTCGACGTACTCGCGGTGCGTCACGACGCGCAGGCCCTCGCCCGTGATCGCGCCGCGGGCGGCGGTCTCGGAGCTGCCGACCACGCCCGGGACGACGGGTCCGGCGGCGAGGCTGAAGAGCCAGTAGCCGAGGGCTGCCGCCGTGGCCGCGAGCACGAGGGCGGCGGCCGCGATCCACCAGCGAGAGCGCCGGCGGGCGGGTGCGGCCGCCGGCGACGGGCCCGCGAAGGCGGTCGCCGCCGTCGCCCCGCCGGCGCCCGGCACGAGCACGGTCCCCGCGGCGTCCGCCGCCGGCGCCGCCGCGACCGCCGTCGGTGCGGGGCCGACCGGGCCCGCGACCGCTTCGTCGGCCGGGCTCTCCGCCTCGGGGGACGGACCCGGAGCCGCCCCGCCGATCGCCGCCGCAGCCGCCCCGCCGATCTTTCCCGCGGCCACCCCGCCGATCGCTCCCGGAGCCACCCCGACCGGTCCCGCGTGTGTCGCCGTACCGGTGTCGTCGAGCGCCTCGGGCGCCCCGACCGCCAGCAGCGCGGCCGCGAACTCCGCCGCCGTCTGGAAGCGTGCGCCGGGATCTTTGGCCAGCGCGCGCAGGACCACCGCCTCGAGCGCCTCCGGCACGCCCGCCTGCAGCGCGCGCGGCCGCGGCGGCGCCTCGTGCACATGCTGCCAGGCGATCGCCACCTCGGTGTCGCCCTCGAACGGGACACGCCCGGTGAGCATCTCGTAGAGCACGACCCCCGCCCCGTAGACGTCGGAGCGCGCGTCCGCGGGGAGGCCCTGCGCCTGCTCCGGCGACAGGTAGAGGCTGGTCCCCAAGGTCATCCCGGTGCGCGTCAGCGAGGAGGCGCCGATGCGAGCGATGCCGAAGTCGGCGACCCTTATCCTGCCGTCGTCGCCCAGAAGCACGTTCTGCGCCGTCACGTCACGGTGGACGATGTGGCGCTCGTGAGCCGCCTGCAAGGCCCCGAGGACGTCGACGGCGATGGCGACCGCCTCCCGGCAGGGCAAGGGACCCGCGCGGCGCAGACGCTGCTTCAGCGTCTCCCCGGCGACGTACTCCATGACGATGTACCAAGGCTCGCCGGAGCGCCCCCGGTCGTGGATGGCGACGATGTTGGGGTGGCTCAGCGAGGCCGCCGCGCGGGCCTCGGTGTCGAAGCGCTCGACGAACTGCGCGTCGAGCGCCAGCTCCTGGCGCAGCACCTTGACGGCCACAAGGCGGCCGAGGACGAGGTCTTCGGCAAGGTAGACGTCGGCCATCCCCCCGCCGCCGATGCGGCGCGTCGGCCGGTACCTGCCGTCGAGGGGCGCCGCCCCGATGATGCCGTCGACGGGGCTTGGGGGCATGGCTGAGGGCCCGTCTGGGTGCTCGTTGGGGTGCTCGTTGGGGTGCTCGTCCATGCTCGGTCCTGAGAGACTCGGGGGCGGGCGGCCCGCGGCGACCGGGCGCCCCCGCCCGGCGGGGTGCGCGTCGCGGCGGCGATCGTCGATGACGGAAGTGTAAACGCTGCGCGCGGGGTCGTCGCCCCGGGCGCGGACGACCGGCGGCCGCCGAGGCTGCGGCCGCCGGTCGTCGACCCTCAGCCGGGCCGGCCGTCGACCTGGCGCTCGTGCAGGAGCTGGAGCACCTCGAGCTCGTGCCTCTCGAACCAGTACAGGTCGCAGACGGTGCAGACGTCGACCTCGACGGCGTGCTCGTAGCTGTAGTGCCGGCGCATCATCGTGCGCCCGCACGCGGGGCAGGCCACGAGCTCGGCGGCGAAACGGCCGCGACCGAGGACGGCGCCCCGCCGCAGGTGGTCGGACTGGGCGACGAGCAGCTCCACCAGGTGGCGCTGCTCGTCGCTGAAGGCCACCTCGCGCCGCGCGCAGACGCGGCGCACGCCGTCGCCGGCAACGAGGCGTCCGCCACAGGCGCGACAGGCCTGCAGGCGTACACCCTCGTAGTCGGTCGCGCGCAGCGCGCGCCCGCACGACGGGCACAGCGGCGTCCAACCGCCAAGCGGCGGCGGGCCGACGCGCGGCGCGGCGACATCCCGCCCGGCGCGTTGTGGCACGGCATCCGCGGTGGCCGCCGGCGGCCGCCGCGCGTGCTCCTTCGCCGTGAGCCGCTCGGCGGCGGCCTCCGCCTGGCGCGCGAACTCGCTCGGGGCGACGTTGGCCAGCAGCAGGAGCGCGTTGATGCGCTCGCCGATCGGCGGGTGGGTGTCGCCCCAGCGACCGAGGAGCCCGCCGCCGGCCGTCTCGCCGGCGCGGATGCAGAGCGGCGCGAGGCCGGGCGGCACGAACCCGGCGCCGCCCGGGTGCCGGGCGATCATGCGCAGCGCCTCGGCGAGGCTCAGGGGGTCGCCGGTGTAACGCGCCGCGGCGACGTCGGCCTGGCGCTCGCGCTCGCGCGCGAGCGCCGCGTTCGCCACCTGAGAGGCGAGGCTGAGGACCCAGACCCAGACGCGCAGGAAGAAGGCGCCGACGACGACCAGGCCTCCGGCGGCGCTCGCCGACCCGTCCGCCCCCGTCTCGTCCCCGCCGTCCGCGAGCAGCTCGTCGAGCGCGTCGGCGAGCGACGAGTAGATGCCGAAGAGCAGGCAGCTCACGGTCACCGTGACGTAGCTGCCGGAGAGGATGTGCGCGAACTCGTGCGCGACCACGGCCTGGAGCTGCTGCCGCGAGAGGCGCGCGAGGGCGCCCTCGGTGACGCCGACGACGCCCCCGCCGCGAAGGTCGCTGAAGGCGAAGGCGTTCATGCCCAGTGTCGCCACGGTCACGCACTCGACGCGCGGCGCGCCGGTCGCCAGGCGCATCTCCTCGACCACGTCGGCGAGCCGCCGGTGATACCGGTCGGAGCGCTCGAGGGGGCGGCAGTGCATCGCCTCGAGCAGCCGGCCCTTGGCGCCCACCCGGGCGGCGAACCAGTACACGGTGGAGGCGGCCAGCGCCACGAGAAGCAGCAGGCCGACGGCGCGGGCGCTGAAGAACACGTCCCACGCCTCGGAGTCACCGAAGGTGAGTGCGAACGCCGCCGTGGCGAAGAAGAGGACCACCCAGACCGAGACCAGCGCCATGAGGACGAGAAGGCCGAACAGGAGCCAGATGCGCCAGCGCTGCTCGCGCTGGACGGCGAAGACCGTGGCGCGTGGCGTGACCGCGCCGCCGTCCACGCGGTCGGGGGCGCGGGCCCCGCGGGTCCCGTCCGCGGCACTCACGAGCGACGCCTCGGCCGCGGCGCCGCGCACCGGCGAGAAGAAACACGACCAACCCTTGTTTCAACCGTTGCAACGGTGGTAATATACGCCTTGCACGCGGGAGTCCCCCTCCACACACCCCTCCCCGTGCTGGTACCCCCAGGTACCACCCCATGGCTCCTTTCACAGGCCCGACTCCCCGTCGGGCTGCCGTCTTTCGGGACAAGGTTCGACGTCTCCATGCTCGCTCCACCTTCTCGGCATGCTCGTGCAAAGGGATGAGTGGGAGACGACACGAGGTTCGGCCGCCCTCAAGGTGCGGCCGGGACCGAGGGAGGCTCGCGGCGGGCCACGTTCGGGCGGCGGGGCGGGCCGCGACGGGAGTCGCGGCCCGCCCCGCCGCCTCACACCGCCGAGGGCAGCAGGCCCGAGGCGCGGACGAAGTTCTCGGTCAGCTTCGCGCAGAACGCCGGGTAGCCGGGCAGGAAGCGCTCGGTGTCGGCCTGCAACTGGGTAGCGAACTCCGGCCCCAGATGCTTCTGCTCCTTGACCGCGTCCCGGACCCAGTGCGGCGCCATCTCGGCGTCGACCTCGGGGTGGAACTGCGTGGCCCACGAGCGCCCGCCGGCGCGGTAGACCTGCAGGCCGTCCCGGCGCTCGGCGACGGCGTGGGCGGTCGCCGGCAGCGTGAACGAGTACTCGTGCCAGTTGAAGGCGACGAACGGCGAGCTGATGCCGCGCAGGAGCGGGTCCTCCGCCACCTTCTCGATCTCGACCCAGCCGACCTCGGGGCGGCGGCGGCGGTACACCGAGCCCCCGACGGCCGCGGTCAGGATCTGGGCGCCGAGGCACACGCCCCAGACCGGCCCGCCCTCGTGGTGGATGCGGCGCAGAAGCCGCTTCTCGGCGGAGAGGAAGGGGAACTCGCGCTCCTGGGTGATGTGCATCGCACCGCCCATGGAGATGACGCCGCCGGTCTCGTCGGGCCACGCGGGCAGCGGGTCGCCGGCGTGCAGCAGGCGGACCTCGAACGGTACGCCGAGGTCGCGCAGCGCCACGGCGATGCTCCCCGGCGGGTCGTCGTCCTCATGCTGAAGGATCGCGATCGGTCTCATGGCGGCAAAGCCCCCGGTCCGTCGCCGACACCGCGCGGCGCGATGAGTATACTTTTTCCATGCCCGAGCGGCCCCTCTCCTCAAACGCTGCGGCGCCGGCCGTCGAGATCCTCGCCGCCGGCGACGAGGTGCTCAACGGCGACGTGCTCGACACCAACACCCACGAGCTCTGCGTGCTGGTCACCGGGCTCGGCGGGCGCGTGAGCCGCACCACGACGGTGCGCGACGACGTCGAGACGATCGCGCACGAGATCCGCGCGGCGCTCGCCCGCCGCCCCGCGCTGCTCTTCACCGTCGGCGGGCTCGGCCCCACCGACGACGACCGCACCCTCGAGGGCGTCGCCCTCGGCACCAGGCGGCCGCTGCGTCTGCACGCGGGGGCCGAGCGCCTGGTGGCGGCCCGCTACGCCGAGTTCCACGCCCGCGGCTTCGTGCCGTTCGCCGAGATGAACGAGGCGCGCCGCAAGATGGCCCGGCTGCCCGAGGGCTCCGTCCCGGCCGACAACCCGATCGGCGGCGCGCCGGGCGTCGTGCTCGAGATCGACGGCACGACCGTCGTCTCCCTCCCCGGAGTGCCCGGCGAGCTGCGCGCGATCGTCCGCGACTCGCTCCACGAGCTCTTCGCGCGCGTCTTCGGCGCCGCGCACTACGAGGAGCGCGCCCTGGTCGTCGAGCTGCAGGACGAGTCGGCGATCGCCGACGTGCTGCGGGCCGCCGCGGCTGCGCACCCCGCCGTCTACGTCAAGTCGCGGGCCAAGGTCATCGGCTCGACGCCGGCGATCCGCATCACGCTGTCGGCGCGCGGACCCGACGCGGCGACGGTCGGGAGTCTCCTCGAGGAGGCGGCGGCCGACGTGGCCCACGGGGTCACAGCCGCCGGGTTCGACGTCGCCGCCGAGACCGCGGCGACGCGCGCCGACGACTGAGCCCACCTCCGGCGGCCTGTCGAGGCCGCGGGACCGGCCGGCAGGTCGCGGCACCTCGCCGCGGGTGGACGCCGGAGTCCGCGGCGGCGCCCACGGACGGCGGGCACGCGTCACTCCTCCGGCAGCTGCTCGGTCTCCTTGCCGATGGCGTGCAGGACGGCGCCGATGACGTCCTCGACCGGCAGGGCGCCCTCGAAGTGGTGGGTGTCGTTGATCACCGTCTTCGGCACCGCCATCACCTGGTAGCGCTGGGCGACGTGGGGGAACTCGGGCCCGATCACCATGTCGGCGGTCACGTGCGGGCTGGCCAGGGCGAGCACGTGCGCGGCCCGCACCGAGACCGGGCAGTACGGGCAGGTGGGGGTGACGAAGACCTGGATGTGGACCGGCTGGTCGACCTGTTCGAGGGCCGCCGCCACGGGCTCGGGCAAGACCGGGCCGCCGTCGCCGACGTCGAGGATGTCCTCGAGCAGGCTGGTGAACTCGTAGCCCGCCGGGGCGCCGTAGAAGCGCGCCCGCTCGCCGCCGTCGCGGCCGCGCACCACCGTCGCCGGGATCTTGTCGACGCCGGCGGCCGCGGCCGCGTCGGCGTCGGCGACGAAGTCGCGGGTCTCGAGGTGGAGCCGGTCGCTCAGCTCGACCAGCTCTTCGAGGAGCTCCTTGGTGTCGCGGCAGGCGGCACAGGGGACGACGCCGGGCACGTAGATCTTGCTCTCGCGCTGCGTGTAGTGGACCAGCGTGACGTCGCTCTTGAGCTGCTCCTCGAAGAGCGTGCGCAGCGTGGCCGCGTCCTCGGCGGTGATGATGGCCATGGGCTCTCCTCCTGACGACCGCGGGCGGCCGGGGCGGGGTGCGGCGCGGGCCGCCCCGGCGTCTCCGTCGCTTCTTACCCGTTTGGGGGAGGAAGCGCGCCCGGCGGTGCCGGGCGCGGACGCGGAGTCCGCGCCGCAGGGGGGACCCCGCCGGCAGCCTCAGCCCAGATGGTCCTCGATGAAGTGCGTCGAGACGTCGCCGGCGATGAAGAGCGGGTGGTCGAGGACGCGGCGGTGGAAGGGGATCGTCGTCGCGACGCCCTCGACGAGGAACTGGTCGAGGGCCCAGCGCGAACGGGCGAGACACTCCTCACGGTCGCGCCCCCAGACGATGAGTTTGCCGAGGAGGCTGTCGTAGAACGGCGGCACCACGTAGCCCTGGTAGACGTGCGAGTCGACCCGCACCCAGGGCCCGCCGGGTGCGACCCACTTCGTCACCGCGCCCGGCGAGGGCATGAAGTCGGCCTCCGGGTCCTCGGCATTGATGCGGAACTCGACGGCGTGGCCCTCGAGCTCGACCTCCTCCTGCCGAAGGGGCAGACCCTCGCCGGCGGCGATGCGTATGCCGGTCTTCACGATGTCGACGCCGCTCACCATCTCGGTCACGCAGTGCTCGACCTGCACGCGGGTGTTCATCTCCATGAAGTAGAAGTCGCCCGAGCGGTCGAGGAGGAACTCGACGGTGCCGGCCCCCTCGTAGCCTGCGGCGACGGCGGCGGCGACGGCCGCGTGGCCCATCTCGGAGCGCAGTAGCGGGTCGACGGCCGGCGACGGCGCCTCCTCGATGAGCTTCTGGTGGCGCCGCTGGATCGAGCAGTCGCGCTCGCCGAGGTGCAGGCCGTGGCCCTGTCCGTCGGCGAGCACCTGGATCTCGACGTGGCGCGGCGCCTCGATGTACCTCTCGACGTAGACCGAACCGTCGCCGAACGCGGCCTCGGCCTCGGCCTGCGCCTGGCGCACGGCGCCCGGCAGTCCGGCGGCGTCCTTCACGATGCGGATGCCCTTGCCTCCGCCCCCGGCCGCCGCCTTGACCATGACGGGGAGGCCGATCTGCTTCGCCACGAGCTCGGCCTCGGCGGCGTCGGCGATCACGCCCTTGGACCCTGGGGTCACCGGGACACCGGCCGCGGTCATGGTCTTGCGCGCCGTGGCCTTGTCGCCCATCAGGGCGATCGACTCGGGGCCGGGGCCGATGAACTTGAGGCCCTGCTCCGCACAGAGCCTGCTGAACTCGGCGTTCTCGGCGAGGAAGCCGTACCCCGGGTGGATCGCCTGAGCGCCGGTCTGGAGGGCGGCCTGGATGAGGGCCGGCTTGACCAGGTAAGACTGCGTGGCCGGCGGCGGCCCGATGCAGACCGCCTCGTCGGCGTAGCGCACGTGCAGGCAGTCGGCGTCGGCCTCGGAGTACACGGCGACCGTGCCGACGCCGAGCTCGCGACAGGCGCGGATCACGCGGATGGCGATCTCGCCGCGGTTGGCGATGAGGACCTTGTCGAACGTGGTGCGACCTCGCGGACGGGTGGCGCGCAGTATAGCAGCAGCGGCCGCGGCGGTGGGCTCCAACGGCCGCCGGAGCCGCATGCCCGGCCCGTCGCCCGAAGCAGCCGATGGGCGTGGCTCGCGGGCCCGCCGCCGGTGACCGCCCGGCGTTGTCTGCCGCGGTCACGCCTTGACGCCGTGCGCCCTTATGGGCACCCCTCCCGTGCCGATATCAAGCCTGAGACATGGGGACAACTCACCGGGCACCCGCCCGGCATTCCGTATCCTCTCTCTCTGCCGGGCCGGTCTCCTTCGACAGACACCGGACAGCCCGCATCCGAGTGAAGGCCCCCGCCGGCCCGGCACACTCCCTCCTCTCCACCGTGCACCGCACCGCCGCGTTCACCGGGGCCACGGCGCTGCGCGCGGTGTGGTCCCGGGCGCGCCGCGCGCCCGGCGCGGCGCAATGTCGACCGCGAACGCCGCCGCCGACCCGTTGCGCCGTCGGCCATCTCCTATGATGAGACGGGCGAAGAGAGAGGGGCCGTAGTGACGACCGACGCTGTGAAGGTCCTCGCCGTGGTCGAGGACGACGACACCCTGCGCGGAGAGATCGCCCACCGGTTCGCCGACGGGTACGACGTGAAGACGTACGTCGGCGAGCCCGCGACGATGGCGGCGCTCAAGGGGCTGCGTCCGAGCGCCGTGATCCTCGACCTCGAGCTCGACGTCGTGGACGGGTTCGAGGTGCTGCGGCGACTGCGCAACGCGCCCGAGTTGCACGGTGTGCCCACCGTGGCTCTCTCCAGCCCGGCAGCGTCCGCCACGGTCGACCGCGTGCGGCGGCTGGGCGCCGCCGAGCTGCTCTTCAAGCCCCTGGCGCTCGACGAGCTGCGTACCACCGTCGACCACCTGGTCGCGGGGCGCGCCCAGCGTGCCGCGGGTCGCCTGAGGCTCGGCGCCATGCTCGTCGCCAGCGGCCTCGTCGGCCGCGAGCAGCTCGAGCGCGCCCTCGAGCGCCAGCGGCGCGAGGGCGGCCGCCTCGGTGAGGTGCTCGTACGTGAGGGCCTCGTCGCGGAGGACGACATCGTCGCCGCCCTCGCCGGGCAGATGCACATCGGTGTGGTCGACCTCACGACCACGGCGCCCGAGCCGGCCGCCGTGGGGCTCCTCTCGCGCGACTTCATCATCCGCCACCGGCTGATGCCCCTGCGCATCGAAGGCAACGGCGCCCTCCTGCTGGCGATGACCAACCCGCTCGACGTCATCTCCATCGACGAGGTCGGCATGCGGACCCGGCGCCGCGTCGTGCCGGTCATCTGTGGCGAGAGCGCCTTCGACGACGCGCTCGCCGTCTACTTCAGCTCGCGCGGCAAGCTCAGGCAGACCAGCGAAGCGGCCGGCGAGGAGCCGGTCGGCCCCGAGGCCGTCGACGCCTCGATCATCGAGATCGTCGACACGCTGCTCGCCGACGCGACCGGCATGGCCGCCTCAGACATCCACCTCGAGCCGCGCGAGGACAGCCTGCACGTGCGCTGTCGCATCGACGGCGTGCTGCACGACCTGCGCACCCTGCCCAAGGAGACGCAGGCCGGCGTCATCAGCAGGCTCAAGATCATGGGCGGCATGAACATCGCCGAGCGCCGCCTGCCGCAGGACGGACGCACCAGCTTCGAGCTGGCCGGCGGCGAGACCGCCGACCTGCGGCTGGCCAGCATCCCCAGCCTCTACGGGGAGCACCTGACGATCCGCATCCTCGAGGTCGCACCGCTCCCGCCGACCCTCGCCGACCTCGGCCTCGCGGGGCCGAGCCTCGAGCGCTACGAGCAGGCGCTGAAGGCGCCCGAGGGCGGCATCGCCATCGTCGGGCCCACGGGCTGCGGCAAGTCGACGACGCTCTACACGACGCTCGAGCTCGTCAAGTCGCCGGAGCGCAAGCTCTACACCGTAGAAGACCCGATCGAGCGCAAGATCGAGGGCGTCGTGCAGACCGAGGTGCGACCCGGCATCGGTCTCACCTTCGCGCAGGCGCTGCGCGCCCTCGTGCGCGCCGACCCCGACGTCGTCATGGTCGGCGAGATCCGCGACCTCGAGACCGCGAAGATGGCGGCCGACGCGGCGATCACCGGGCACCAGGTCTTCAGCACCATGCACACCAACGACGCCAGCGCCGCGGTCCACCGTCTCGTCGAGATGGGCGTGCCCCGCTACCTGGTCGCCGCCGCTTGGCGGTGCTTCGTCGCCCAGCGGCTGGTGCGCCGCCTCTGCCCGCACTGTCGCCGGCCGGAGACGATGGTCGAGCGGGCGTGGAACGAGCTCGGTCTCGGGCCGGCGCCAAAGAAGCGGCTCCGCCTCTACGCTCCCGTCGGCTGTCCGCAGTGCTTCGGTACCGGCTACCGCGGCCGCGTCGGTCTCTACGAGGTCCTGGTCATCGACGACGAGCTGCGCGAGCTGGTGGCGTCAGGGGGCGGGGCCCTCGACATCCAGCGGGCGGCGCGCGCCAAGGGCGTCGCCTCGCTGCGCGACGACGGCGTGCAGAAGGTGCTCGACGGCGTCACCAGCCACCTCGAACTGCTGCGCGCCACGGTCTGACGGTCGCGGCGGGCCGGCACGGCCACGCCGCCTCGACCGACGGCGGGAGACCCCCTAGACGCCTGTCCTATGTGCTCCGACGAGGCCGGTCCCGATACCTTCAATCGGGGAGACCACAGGAGGCAGAGAGAGAACCACCCCAGGTCCATCAGGTTGGCCGGCGGTGCGGAGCGGGGGCTCGCGCCGTCGGCCTTCGACGTGAGGCGCCGCGAGCGCCCCGGCCCGTGGGCCGGGGCGCTCGCGGCGCGCGCGTGCGACCGCTGCGCTACCTCGACCGCTCGTCGATCACGCGCCGCGCCTTGCCCTCGGTGCGCTCCAGCGTGCCGGGCTCGACGAGCTTGACCTTGGGCCGCACCAGCAGGGCGGATCGCAGCTCCTCGGTCACGCGGCGCTCGAAGGCGCGCAGGTCGTCCATCCACCCGTTGAAGAGCTCCTCGGTCACCTCGACCTGTACCTCGAAGGTGTCGAGCGCGCCCTTGCGCCCGAGCACGATCTGGTAGTGCGGCTCGATGCCCTCGATGGCGAAGAGCACGCGCTCGACCGCGGACGGGAAGATGTTGACGCCGCTGATGATGAACATGTCGTCGGTGCGGCCGACGATGCGGCCCATGCGGGCCAGGGTACGGCCGCACGCGCAGCGCTCGGTGCGTGACGCTGCAGAGGTCGCGCGTGCGGTAGCGCAGCACGGGCGAGCACTCCCGGGTGATCGAGGTGAAGACGAGCTCGCCGACCTCGCCCTCGGGCACGGGCTCACCGGTCGCCGGGTCGACGACCTCGACGATGAAGTGGTCCTCGGCGACGTGCATGCCGGCGCGGCACTCGCACTCGCCCGAGACGCCCGGCCCCATGACCTCGGTGAGGCCGTAGTTGTCGGTGGCGCGGATGGGGATGCGGCTCTCGATCTGGCGCCGCATCTCCTCGCTGCAGGCCTCGGCGCCGAAGAGCCCGAGCCGCAGCCGGAAGGCGTCGGGAGCGCCGAGCGCCCGGATCGACTCGGCGAGGTAGAGCGCGTACGACGGCGTGGCGACCAGCACGGTAGTGCCGAAGTCCTGCATGAACTGCAGCTGCCGCGCGGTGTTGCCGGCCGACATCGGCAGCACGGTGGCCCCGGCACGCTGGAGGCCGTAGTGGAGGCCGAAGCCGCCGGTGAACATGCCGTAGCCGAACGAGACCTGGGCGACGTCGTCGTGCGCGGACCCCGGCCATGACCGCCAGGCGACAGACCAGTTCGGCCCAGGTCTCGAGGTCGCGCCGCGTGAACCCGGCGACGACCGGCTTGCCGGTCGTGCCCGACGAGGAGTGCACCTCGACCACGTCGTCCAACGGGGTGGCGAAGAGCCCGTAGGGGTAGCGGTCGCGGAAGTCGGTCTTGGTCGTGAACGGGAGCCGACGGAGGTCGTCGAGCTCGCGCACGTCGCCGGGCTCGGCGCCGAGCGCGGCGAGGCGCTCGCGGTAGTGCGGCACGTGCTCGTAGAGCCGCGCCACGGTCGCCTGCAGCCGCTCGCAGCTGCAGGGCCCGCGAGCTGCGTCGCGGTCGATGGTCTCGTGGGGCGCGTCCCAGATCCTCATGCGTCGTCACCTCGTCGGGGGAGAGCGGGCCGCGCCCGGTGCCGGCCGGCAGCCGGCGTGCGCGCAGCGGGCGGCCCGACCGCTGCCGCCGGCAATCATACCGGGCGCCCGGACGAGGGGCGAGCGACCGTACCCCCAGGGGGTATAAGAGGCCTGCTTCGGGAATACGTCGAGTAGCACGCACGTGGATTCTTGATCGACGCCAGACGACGGGCAGTGCTGCTCCCTTGGGCGGAGGCACGGCGAAAGCCCGAAGGCGATGCGTCCGGGACCACAGACGTGCGCCGCGCCGCGACGGACGACGCGCGCCGCGCAGACTCCGGCGGCGAGAGGACCATGAGCGACGAGCGACAGACGATCGAGCTGCCGATCACGGGCATGACCTGTGCGGCCTGCGTGCGCCGCAACGAGCGCGCGCTGCAGCGCGCCGACGGCGTGGACGAGGCCAGCGTCAACTTCGCCACCGAGAAGGCGACGGTGACGTTCGATCCCGCGCGCCTCAGCGCGCGGGACCTCGTCGACACCGTCGCCGAAGCCGGGTACGGCGTCGTGACGCAGACCGAGGTCCTGCCGATCACCGGCATGACCTGCGCCTCGTGCGTGGCGCGCGTCGAGCGCGCCCTGAAGCACGTGCCCGGCGTGCTCAAGGCCGAGGTCAACCTCGCCACCGAGCGCGCCACCGTCACCGTGCTCCCCGGGGCCGGCGTGCGCGAACGCCTGGAGAAGGCGGTCCGTGACGCCGGCTACGGCGTCGCCGAGGCGGCGGGCGGCGACGGCGCCTCGGCGACCGAAGCGGCCCTCGACGTCGAGCAGGCGGCGCGGCGCGCCGAGTACGAGGCCCTGCGCCGCAAGGTCGTCATCGGCGCCGTGCTCTCGGTCGTCATCTTCGCGGGGACGATGCAGCCGCACTGGTTCCCCTTCCTCCCCGAGTGGATGAGCAACGGCTACTTCCTCTGGGCGCTCACCACCCCCGTGCAGTTCTGGGTCGGGGCGCGCTTCTACCGCGGCGCCTGGGCGGCCCTCCGCCACGGCGCCGCCGACATGAACACGCTCATCGCCATGGGCACCTCGGCGGCGTACTTCTACAGCGTGCTCGTGGTGCTCTTCCCCGCCCTGTTCGAGGCCGAGGGCCTCACCGGCGCGGTCTACTTCGACTCCGCCGCGATCATCATCACCCTGGTGCTGCTCGGGCGCCTCCTCGAGGCGCGCGCCAAGGGCCAGACCGGTGAGGCCCTGCGCGCGCTGATCAAGCTCCAGCCCGACACGGCGCGCGTCGTGCGCGACGGCCGCGAGGACGAGGTCGCCGTCGCCGACGTGCGCCCCGGCGACCTCGTCCTCGTGCGCTCCGGTGAGCGCGTGCCGGTCGACGGCGTCGTCGTCGAGGGCGCGCTCGGCGGTCGACGAGTCGATGCTGACGGGGGAGCCGCTCCCCGTCGCCAAGGGGCCCGGCGACGAGGTCATCGGGGCGACCGTGAACACGAGCGGCTCGTTCACCTTCAGGGCGACGCGCGTCGGCAGCGAGACCGCCCTGGCGCAGATCGTCCAGCTGGTCGAGCGGGCGCAGGGCTCGAAGCCGCCGATCGCCCGCCTCGCCGACGTCGTCGCCGGCTACTTCGTGCCCATCGTCATCGCCATCGCTCTCGTCACCCTCGTCGTCTGGCTGGTCTTCGGCCCGGAGCCGGCGCTCACGTACGCCCTGCTCAACTTCATCGCCGTGCTGGTCATCGCTTGTCCGTGCGCCCTGGGGCTTGCCACCCCGACGGCGATCATGGTCGGCACCGGCAAGGGAGCCGAGAACGGCATCCTGATCCGCGACGGCGCCGCGCTGGAGACGGCGCAGAAGCTCGACACGATCGTCCTCGACAAGACGGGGACGATCACCGAGGGCCGCCCCGCCGTGGTCGAGGTGCTGGTCGCCGACGGCACCGCGGCGTGGCTCGGCGGAGAGGCGGCCGGCGGCAGCGCGGCGGCCGGCGGCAGCGAGGCGGCCGGCGGCGCAGCGGACGCCGGCGGCGAGCGGCGGCGGCGGACGCCCCGGACGTTGACGCGGCGCCCGGCCGCGCGGACGCCGGCGAGCTGCTCCGCCTCGTCGCCGGCGCCGAGCGCGGCAGCGACCACCCGCTGGCTCGCGCGGTGCTCGAGGCGGCGCGCGAGCGCGGCCTCGAGCCGCCCGCGTTCACCGACTTCGAGGACCTCGCCGGCCACGGCGTGCGGGCGCGCGTCGAGGGCCGGCTCGTCGAGGTCGGCAGCGCGCGCCTCGCCGGCGAGCGCGCCGCGGTCGACGAGCTCGAGCGGCGCGGCGCCGCCCTGCGCGAGACCGGCGCCACGCTCGCCTTCGTGTGGGTCGACGGCCGGCCGGCCGGCGCCTCGCCATCGCCGACCGCGTGAAGGAGGGCTCCGTCGAGGGCGTGCGCCGGCTCCGCGAGCTCGGTCTCGACGTGATCATGCTCACCGGCGACGACCGGCGCACGGCGGCGGCGATCGCTCGTGAGGTCGGCCTCGACGACGTGCGCGCCGAGGTGCTGCCCCACGAGAAGGCCGGCGAGGTCGAGCGCCTGCAGGCCGAGGGCCGCCGGGTCGCCATGGTCGGCGACGGCATCAACGACGCGCCCGCCCTGGCTCAGGCCGACGTCGGGATCGCCCTCGGCACGGGCGCCGACGTCGCCGTCGAGGCCGGTGATGTCACGCTGATCTCGGGAGACTTGCGTGGTGTCCCCGTGGCCATCGAGCTCTCGCGGCGCACGATCCGCACCGTGAAGCAGAACCTCTTCTGGGCCTTCGCCTACAACGCGGCCCTCATCCCCCTGGCAGCCGGCGTCTTCTACCCTGCCTTCGGGATCCTCCTCGACCCCATCTTCGCCGCCGCGGCCATGGGGCTCTCGAGCGTCACCGTGGTGAGCAACAGCCTCAGATTGCGGCGCTTCCGCCCGCGCTGACGCCGGGATGCCTCCCCGCTCCGGGATGTCTCGCCGCCCCGGGACGACCTCGGTCCGGGATGCTCGCCGCCCGGGAGCCCCGCCCCGACTCGCCGGCTCCCCGACCCCGAACGTGAAGAAGGGGGCGATCCGCTGCCGCAGACCGCCCCCTTCGGGACGTTGTCTCCATTTGTCGCGCGCTCATCGTTTGCCGATGGTCACCTGCGCGACCTGTCGCGCCGCTCGTCGCGGGCGAGCCGGTAGTACAGATACGCGTACCCCTGCATCGGTCTCACCTCCTCCGCATATCGGATTGTCATACTCCTATTTTGTCCGCAGGCCATCAGGTCACAAACCCCTCGCTCGTGCGGGAGGGCACGTTTCACCGTTTCGTCACAAGCGGCGCCAGTCTGGCGCGACGGACCGTCGCATTCACCCACGCGATTATCCAGAAGGGCCAAGTCGGAGAGCGAAGTCCGTGCCTCCGTCCATTGCGGGCCGACCGATCGGGATGCCACCATCGTAGCCACTCGTCGCGCCGTCGAGCGGCGCGCCGTCGCGAGGGGCGGACTCATGCTGAACGTGCTCGACCGGCACACCATCGGCCGACTCCTGAGGAGCAGGGACGTCGCCGCATGGGGCGTCGCCGCCAACGACCCCAGGCTCGATCCGCTGGCGCCCGACCTCCCGACCGCGGTGACGATGCTCATGCGCCTCGACCCGGCGGTGCTGCGCGCCCTGCACCACGGGCCCACCGACGAGTATCGCGACGAGTACCGACGCGTGAACGCCGCGCTCGACGCCGCGACCGCGACTCTCGTGACCGCGCTCGGCGAGCACGGTCACCGCGCCGAGGCGGTCCCGGCGACCACCTCGGCGGCGGGCGGCGGCGGCCGCGGGCCGGGCGGCGACGGCCGCGGCTCCGGCCACAACGGTGGCGGGCCCGGCCGCAACGGCGCGCCCTTCCCCCACAAGACCGCCGCCACCCAGGCCGGGCTCGGATGGATCGGCAAGACGGCCCTCTTCGTCTCGAACGACTTCGGCCCGGCCGTGCGCCTGGCCACGGTCTTCACCGACCTGTCGCTGCCGGTCGGCACGCCGATCCTCGAAGGGCGCTGCGGCGACTGCCGCGCCTGCGTCGACGCCTGCCCCGCGGCCTGCGGCCGCGACGTGCGCTGGCGCGCCGGCATGCCGCTCTCCAGGCTCTTCGACGCCGGCGCCTGCCGCCACCACATGGCCGTCACGTACGGCGACGGCCCCGAGACGGTCTGCGGCATCTGCATCGCCGCCTGCCCTCTGTCGCACTCCTGACGCGCGCCGCCGCGCTCGCCTTGCTCCCCGCCCTGCCGAGGTGTACGCTGCGGGCCTGATGAAAACGATTTTCAGTTTCAGAGCAAACGCGCGAACGTGAGACTGGACGCGACCGACATGTCGGGTCGGCTGGGCGCCCGCGGGTTTCGCCTCACGCGCCAGCGGCGTGCCGTGGTCGAGGCGCTGTCGCGCACCGACGCGGCCCTGAGCGCCCTCCAGCTCTTCGACGCCGGGCGGCAGCGCTGCCCCGACCTCGGCCTGACGACCGTGTACCGCACGCTCGACCTGCTGAGCGAGGCCGGCGCCGTCAGGCGCGTCCACGCCGACGGTCACTGCGAGGCGTTCGTCCCCGCCGAGAGCGACCACGGCCACAGCGTCGTCTGCGTCGGCTGCGGCAAGGTCGGCGAGTTCACCGACTGCGACGTCTCCTCCCTGGTCCGCCGCGCGGCGAAGGAGACGGGCTTCGCGATCGAGGAGCACTTCCTGCAGCTCAGCGGCGTGTGCGCGGAGTGTCAGGCGCGCGGGGCGCGGGGCGGCGCCGACGACGGCCCTGATCGGGCCGACGACCGGCGGGGGGCGGCATCGTGAGCGCGCCGGGGCCGCGCCGGGCGCTCGCCGCGCTGGCGATCGCGCTGGCGATCGCGGCAGCGGCCGCCGGGGTCGCCGCCTGCGGCGGCGACGAGGCGGCCGACGACGGCCGTCCGCAGGTCGTGACGAGCGCCGGGTTCCTCGCCGACATGACGCGCAACGTGGCCGGCGAGCGTGCCGCCGTGACGTCGCTCATCCCACCGGAGACCGACCCCCACGTCTTCGAGCCGACGCCGGCCGACCTGCGCGAGACGGCCGGCGCCGACCTCGTCGTCCTCAACGGCGCCGGGCTCGAGGGCCGGCTCGCCGACATGGTCCGCGAGGCGGGTGGAGACGTGCCCGTGATCGAGGCCGCCGCGGGCCTCGAGCCGCGCACGCCGCAGCCCGGCGAGCCCACCCACGACGAAGAGACCGGCGGGGGCGACGACGCGCACGAAGGCGAGGTCGACCCGCACTTCTGGCTCGACCCCACGCTCGCCGTGAGCTACGTGACGACCATCCGCGACGCGCTGATCGAGGTCGACCCCGCCGGCGCCGACGAGTACCGCACGAACGCCGAGGCCTACATCGCCGAGCTGGACGAGCTCGACCGCTGGATCGCCGCGCAGGTCGAGACGATCGACCCGGTCGACCGCCAGCTGGTCATGAACCACGTGAGCCACGGCTACTACGCCGACCGCTACGGCCTGCGCATCGTCGGCGCCGTGATCCCCGGGGTGAGCAGCGGCGAGACGCCGAGCGCCCGCGACCTCGCGGAGCTCGTCGCCACCGTGCGCCGGACCGGCGTGAAGGCGATCTTCGTCGACATCGGCGAGGACCCCGGCCTCGGCCGGCAGATCGCCGCGGAGACCGGCATCGAGGTCGTCGACGACCTCCGCGTGCACTCGCTCAGCGAGCCCGGCGGCGGCGCGGCCACCTACATCGAGATGCTGCGCCACGATACGCAGCGTATCGTCGAGGCGCTGCGATGAAGCCCGAGGCCCTGCGATGAGAGTCGAGGCCCTGCGATGACGGCCATGCTGGCCCTCGAGGATCTCACCGTCCGCTACAACGGCCACCCGGCGCTCGAGCGCGTCACGCTGCACGTCCCGCACGGCGCCCAGGTGGCGATCGTCGGCCCGAACGGCGCCGGCAAGTCCACCCTCTTCAAGGCGATGGTCGGCCTGCTGCGCCCGCAGCACGGGCGCGTGCTCGTCCACGGGCGCCCGCCCGGCGACCAGACGCGACCCCGTCGCCTACGTGCCGCAGCGCGAAGAGATCGACTGGCGCTTCCCGGTCACGGTCGCCGACGTGGTGATGATGGGGCGGTACGGCCGCCTGGGGGCGCTCGGGCGCCCCCAGGCGGCCGACCGCGAGGCCGTCGCGCGCGCCCTCGACGAGCTCTCGATCGCCGATCTCGCGCGCCGCCCGATCGGCGAGCTCTCGGGCGGGCAGCAGCAGCGCGTCTTCCTCGCCCGGGCGCTGGCCCAGGAGCCGCACGTCCTGCTGCTCGACGAGCCGTTCACCGGCGTCGACGCCTCGGCCAAGGAGGCGCTGCTCGGGCTGCTCGAGGTCCTGCGCGGCGAGGACATCACCGTGCTCGTCTCGACCCACGACATGAACACCGCGGCGACGCGCTTCGAGCTCGCCGCCCTGCTCAACGGCCGGCTCATCGCCTACGGCCCGCCGGCCGAGGTCTTCACCCCGGCGCACATCGGCGAGGCGTACGGCGGTCAGGCCCTCTTCCTCGACGGCGTGGTCGTCGTCGACCAGTGCTGCCCGGGCCACGTCGGCGACGGCATCGCCCACCGCCACAGCCACGCCGGCGAGGAGCAGGCGCCGTGATCGACTGGCTGACCGAGCCCTTCGCGCTCGCCTTCATGCAGCGCGCCCTGGTGGCGGCCGTCGTCGTCGGCCTCGTCTGCTCGGTGCTCGGCTGCTACGTCGTCCTGCGCTCGATGGCGTTCCTCGGCGACGCCCTCGCCCACGCCGTCCTGCCCGGCATCGCCCTCGCCTACCTGCCGGCGTCGACCTGCTCGCCGGGGCGCTGGTCGCCGCGCTGCTGGTCGCCCTCGGTATCGGCTTCCTCACCCGCCACGGCACCGTCCGCGAGGACACGGCGATCGGCATCCTCTTCGCCGCGGCGCTCTCCCTCGGCGTGCTCCTCATCAGCTCGACGGGCTCGTACGCCACGGACCTCACCCACATCCTCTTCGGTGACGTCCTCGGCGTCTCCACGACCGACCTCTGGCTCACCGGCGGGCTGGCCGCGGCGGTGCTGCTCGCCGTCGCCCTCCTCTACCGCGAGCTGCTCCTGGCCTCGTTCGACCCGGTGCTCGCCCACACGCTCGGGCGTCGACCGCAGCTCGTGCTCCTCGCGCTCCTCGTGCTGCTCGCCCTGACCGTCGTGGTCTCGCTGCAGACGGTCGGCGTCGGGTTGGTGGCGGCGCTGCTCGTGACGCCGGGCGCGACGGCCTCGCTGCTCACGCGGCGCCTGCCGGCGATGATGGCGACGGCGGCCGTCGTCGGCGTCGTCTCGAGCGTCGTCGGGCTCTACCTGAGCTACTACCTCGACGTCGCCTCGGGCGCGGCGATCGTGCTGACCGCGACGGCCTTCTTCGTCGCCGCCTTCTTCCTCGCGCCGCGCCGCGGGCTGGTCTGGCGGCGGCTGGGCGACGCACGCGCCGGCTGAGCCGAGGCGACGGCGCCCGGCCGACGACGTCGTAGCCGGGCGCCCGGACGCGCGCCGATCTACTTCTTCTTCGGCGGCGCCGGCGGAGCCGGCGCCCTGGCGCCGTCGCCCCTGGGCAGCGGCGTCAGCCCGGCCAGGTCGCCGATCACGTTGACGAGCTCGGCGTCGCCGGGCACGACGACCTTGGCGTTCTGCCACATCGCGCGCTCGACCGCCTCGATGCGGCGCAGCATCTGGGCGTTGCCGACGAAGTACCGGTCGGCGGCCTCGTTCACGAGCTGGATCGCCTCGGCCTCGCCCTCGGCGGCCAGGACGCGCGCCCGCTTGATGCCCTCCGCCTGCTGGATCGAGGCGCGCCGCTCGCCGTCGGCCTGCGTCTCGCGCGCCGTCGCGTAGTCGATGGCGGCGATCTTCTCGTTCTCGGCCTTGACGACCTTGTTCATGGTCTCCTGAACGTCGGCCGGCGGGTCGATCTCTTTGAGCTCGGTGCGCAGGATCTCGATCCCCCAGCTCGCGGTCTCGACCTTGAGCGTCGAGCGCAGCTCCTCGTTGATCCGGCCGCGCTCGCTGTTCGCCGACTTGAGGCTCATCGTGCCGATGATGTTGCGGAGGGTGGTGCGCGCCAGGTTCACGATCTGGCGCTCGTACTGGGCCACGTTGTACTGCGACGCCTTGACGTTCTCCTCGTCGGCCTTGACCTTGAGGTAGACCTGCGCGTCGACGCGCGCGTTGAGGTTGTCGTTGGTGATGATGGTCTGCGGCTGCGCGTCGACCAGCGCCTCGCGGATGTCGACCTTATACATGTGCTCGATCAGCGGGATGATGACGTGGAAGCCCGGGCCGGCGAAGCGGTTGTACTTGCCCAGCCGCTCCACGAGACCGCGATTCGTCGGACGTACGATGCGGATGCCCGACACGAGCACCGCCACGACGACGAGGATGAAGACGACCACGGCGACTGCGATGATGTAGCCCACGGTGACCCCTTTCTCGGTGACCTCGGCAGCCGCCGCCCGGCGCTCACGCCGGCCAGGCCCCTCCAGGCTGCCGTCACCCTCATGATAGTGCGTGGCGTGAGGGAGCGGAAGGCTCAGCCGTGTGTGCCGCGGCCGTGCGCGCCGCGGCCGTGCGCGCCGCGGCCGGCCGCGGAGGCCTGCGTCCGAGGACGGGACTTCGGCCCCACGGGGAATGGTACGCCCATGATCGCCGATGACGAGCGCGGGAGACCGCCGCGGGCGCGGGAGTCCGTCTGGGACTACCCGCGGCCGCCGCGTGTCGAGCCGACCAGCCGCCGCGTGCGCGTCGAGGCAGGCGGCGAGGTGGTCGCCGACACGCGCCGCGCCCTGCGCGTGCTCGAGACGAGCCACCCCCCGGTCTACTACATCCCGCCGGGGGACGTGCGCCGCGACCTGCTGCGCCCGTCGTCGCGGCGCACCGTCTGCGAGTTCAAGGGTGTCGCCTCCTACCACGACCTGGTGGTCGGCGAGCGCGTGATCCGCGACGCGGCCTGGAGCTACGCGGAGCCGCGCCCCGGCTACGAGAGCCTGCGCGACCACCTCGCCTTCTACCCCGGCAAGATGGACGCCTGCTACGTCGACGACGAGCGCGTCGCGGCGCAGCCCGGCGACTTCTACGGCGGCTGGGTCACGAGCGACGTCGAGGGGCCGTTCAAGGGCGGGCCGGGGACCAGGGGCTGGTGAGGACCTTGGTGCCGGAGCCGGGAGTCGAACCCGGACGTCCCTCGCGGGACTGAGGATTTTCAAGTCCTCGGCGTCTACCAGTTCCGCCACTCCGGCATCAGCGCAGAGTATACGCGCGGGGAGGTGGCGGCGGGAGAGCGAGCGGCGGCCGGGACGGCGAGCGGCGGCCGCAGCGCCGCGTCAGCCGAGGTCGGTCCGCCCGGCCACCCAGAGGCCGGCGCCCTCGAGGATGCCCGATGTCGACACGCGGAGGGCGTCGAGACCGAAGGCACGGCACGACTCGGCGGCGATCAGCGCGCCGGCGAGGATCACGTCCTCGCGACCGCGGCGGATGCCGGGCAGCTCGGCCCGCTGGGCGCTCGTGAGGCGGCGGAAGCGGGCGATGGCGGCGAGGATCGTCTCGCGGCTCAGCTCGTAGCCGTCGACGAGCTCGCGCCGCCACTCAGTGAGCTCGAGCACGTAGGCGACGAGGGTCGTGAACGTCCCGGCGACGCCGATGCCGACGGCGGGGGAGCCGGCGGCGGCCACGACCTCGGCGGAGGCGGCGGCGAGCGCGCTCCGTGCGAGCGCGCTCGCCGCCGCCCACTGCGCGTCCGTCGGCGGGTCGTCGGCGAAGTACGCGTTCGGTCAGACGCACGGCGCCCACGTCGACGCTGCGCACGGCGGCGGCCGCGCCCGAGACTCCGTCACCGACGATCAGCTCGGTGCTGCCGCCGCCGATGTCGACGACCAGCAGTCGCTCCCGCACCGGGGCGGCGAGCCCGGCGACCGCGCCGCGGAAGGCGAGCCTCCCCTCGAGGTCTCCTTCGATGACCTCCCAGGGCCAGCCGTGCTCGGCCTCCGCGCGGCGCAGGAACGCCTCGCCGTCGGCGGCGTCGCGCAGGGCGCTGGTCGCGAAGAGCAGCGAGCGCTCGGGGCCGTACTCCCGGGCGGCGCTCGCGTAGCGCGCGAGGCAGGCGAGGGTACGGTCGACGCCCGCGGGCGCGAGGCGCCCGCGGCCGTCGACCCCTTGCCCGAGCCGCACGACCTCCGTCTCGCGCGCCGTCACGCTCGCGAGGCGCCCGTCGACGACGTCGGCGAGCAGCAGGCGGCACGTGTTGGTGCCGAGGTCGACGACGGCGACCTTCATGCCGCGGCCCCGGCGAGCCGCACGCCGCTCATGCCGCGGCCCGGCCGAGCCTCACGCCGCTCACGGCGCACCCCCGGCGGCCCTCACTGCTCGTCCCCGGCGTACGCCGCGCAGCGGCGGTCGTCGCACCAGAGGCCGCCCGCCGCGGCGATGATCTCGGTGCCCACGCGATACGCCGGCCGCGCGAGGGCGTGCGCCGCGTGGGCATGCAGGCACTTGAGGCGCGACGGGTCGGCGACGCCACCGACGCCGGTCGCGAGACTGGCGGCAAGACTCGCCGGGAGCGACTCGCCCCCCGTCCAGCCGGCGCGGGACGACTCGCCGGCGATAAGGCCAGGCGCGGACGACTCGCCGGTGACTAGACCCGGCGCGGACGACTGGCCGGCGGCGGCGGGAGCGGCGACGTCCGCGGCTGCGGGAGCGGCGACGTCCGCGGCTGCGGGAGCGGCGACGTCCGCGGCTGCGGTCTCGCTCTCCTGTAGTCTCGCGCCCGAGCGACCGAGCAAGCTCCTCGCGTCGCGCACGCGTCTCGCGCACGGCCTCAGCGAGCGCCGCACGCAGGCCGTCGTCGGCGTCGACCGCGCGCTGGAAGCGCTCGACACCGCCGGCGCTCTCGAGCGCGCCGATCGCCGCGACCGCGGTCGGGCAGGTGAGGTAGTACAGGGTCGGGAAGGGGCGGCCCCGCTCGTCGGCCGGCAGGACCTCGACGACCGCCGGGAACGTGTGCGGGCAGCGCGCCACGACGGCGCTCATCGGGCGCGGGGGGCGGCCGAGCTGGCCTGCCACGACCCGCGCGTCACCTGCCGCGACACCCGCCGGGCGACGGGGCGCGGCGGAGTGCGGCGCGTCCGGGACGGCGGGAGACACGACTACTCGGACAGCGTCTGCCAGAGATCGCTGAGACGCTGGACCGGCGAGAGCCTCTCGTCGGCGACCGACTGCTGGTCGGCGACGACGCTCTCGGGGGACTCGCCGGGCAGACCCTTGACCACGAAGGCCTGCATCCCCTGCGGCACCATCTGCAGGTCGGAGCGCGCCTTCTCGGCGATGTAGGCGTCGGTCCCGAGGCGCTCGACCTCGGCGCGCAGGGCCGCGTTGTCGGCCTGCGCCGTCTCGAGGGCGGCGGCGGCCTTCTGGTGGCGGTCCTGCTGGACGAAGTAGTCCCGCAGGGGCTCCGCGTACAGGGCGGCCGCGATCAGCACGAGCGCGAGGACCATGAACCGGCCCCAGCGCACGCGCGGCCTCGCGGCCGCCCTGCGCGCCCTGCGTCGTGTGGCTGCCATGGTCGCTCGCCCCTTCGGATCCTCAAGGCCCTGGGTCTCGCGGACGGCGGAACGCACTCCGCGCCGACCGCGACGCCCTGTCCCGACTGATTCGCGCCGCGCCACGGGCTTCCCTGCCCCGCGCGCCCCGCGGGACCGGCTACTGGAGCACGTGCGCCTTGATGAGGTTGGTGGAGCCGGCCCTGGCGTGCACCCCGGCGGTCATGACCACCAGGTCGCCGGCCCCGGCGAGACCGGCCGCGAGGACGGCGTCGTTGCTGCGCGGGATCACGGCGTCGGCGTCGGCGACCTCGTCGCGCAGGAGCGGGGTGACCCCCCAGGCGAGGGTGAGCTGTGCGACCGTGCGTGACCGCGGGCTCACGGCGACGATGCGCGGCGACGGACGGTAGCGGGCGACGGCGCGAGCGGTGGCCCCCGTCGCCGTTGGCGTCACGATGGCGACGGCGCCGATCTTGCGGGCCAGGTCGCAGGCGGCGTAGCTGATCGCGTCGGAGGTCCGCGCCGGGCGCTGGGCCCACTCCTGCAGCGGCCAGCCGTCGCGGGCGATGTCGGCCTCGACCACGCGCGCGATCTCGGCCATCGTGCCGACGGCTTCGACCGGGTAGGCGCCGATCGAGGTCTCGCCTGAGAGCATGACCGCGCAGGTCGAGTCGTAGATCGCGTTGGCGACGTCGCTCGCCTCGGCCCGCGTCGGGCGCGGGTTCGCGACCATCGACTGCAGCATCTGCGTGGCCGTGATGACCGGACGCGCCGCGACGCGGGCGGCGCGAATGATGCGCTTCTGCCAGACGGGGACCTCGGCGGGCGGGATCTCCACACCGAGGTCGCCGCGGGCGATCATGAGCGCGTCGGCGGCGGCGACGATGTCGTCGAGGGCCAGAAGCGCCTCGCGCTTCTCGATCTTGGCGACGACGAGCTGGTCGCCGCCGAGCTCGGCGATCCGTCGCTTCAGCAGCTCGACGTCGGCGGCGGAGCGCACGAAGGACTCGGCGACGAAGTCGACGCCGAGCTCGAGGACGTGCCGCAGATGTCTCTCGTCCTCCGCCGTGAAGGCTGGGATCGGCAGTGGCGTGTCGGGGAGGTTCACGCCCTTGCGCGCCTCGATCACGCCGGCGTTCTGGGCCTCGAGGACGAGCCTGGCGTCGGCGCCGCCGGCGGACTCCACGGCGGCCACGCGCAGGGCGACGGCGCCGTCGTCGACCAGCACCCGCTGCCCAACCGCGAAATGCCGCAGCAGCTCGGGGAAGTTGACCGGGAGGTCGGCACCGGCGCCGAGCGTCACGCGGTCGCCGGCGGCGACCGCGACCGGCTCGGCGAGGTCGCCGACCCTCAGCTTGGGCCCCGGCAGGTCGGCCATGACACCGACCGCGGCGCCCAGCCGCGCAGCGACGCGGCGCACCGTGGTGAGCAGCGCGGCGTGCTCCTCAGGGGTGCCGTGGGACAGGTTGAGGCGAGCGACGTTCATGCCGGCGCGCACCAGCGCCTCCACCGTGGCCTCGTCGGCCGTGGCGGGGCCGAGCGTGGCGACGATCTTCGTCCGTCGCCACTGCGCGAGCGGGTCGGTGGGCTCGATCACGGCGTGCGCGGGGCCTATTGGGCGAGCTCGGCGGCGCGCGCGGCGGCTTCGATGCCGGTGTCCGAGTCGGGGTCGATCTCGGCCGCCTTCGCGTACGCCTGGCGCGCCTCGCCGGTCAGCCGCGCCACCTCGTCCGCGTCGCCCGAGCCCTCCGCCATGCGCGCCTGGTGCTCCAGGTAGTTGCCGAGGTTGAACCACGCGGGCTGGAAATCGGGGTTCTCCTCGATGACGACCATGACCCGCTCGACGGCGCCGTCGAAGTCGCCGCTGTAGAAGAGCGACGTCGCCCAGTCGGTCCCCACGTTGGGGTCGCCGGGCTCCTTGGCCCACGCCGCCTCGTAGACCTGGGCGGCGGCGGCGAAGAACTCGACGCCTTGCTCGAAGTCCCCGGACTGGATGAGCGCATCCCCTGGTCGTAGAGGTCGTGGCCGCGCTGCACGAGCTCGCGATAGCTGCCCGAGAGGTCGACCGCGACCGGCGTGGCGGTGGCGGTCGGGGTGTCGCCCGGGTCGGCCCCGGCCGCCGGCTGCTCGCCGCCGCCGGCGGTCAGCGCGACCACCACGACGACGACCACGGCGACCACGGCGACGATCGCCCAGAGGACACGCGGGGACAGGCGGCCCGAGGGCGCTGGAGCGGCCGCGCGACCCGCGCCGGCCCCGGAGGGACCTCCGTGGCCCTTGCCGCCGGCGCCCGCGCCGGACTGCCGGGCGCCCTTGCCCGCCGAGCCTTGACCGGCGGTGCCCTTGCCCGGCGCGCTCTTGCTCTCGAGGGCGCCCCGCACCGCTCCGAGGTCGGCGCCGCACTCGGGGCAGAACTTCGCCTCGCCCGCCTCGTTGCCGCACTCAGGACAGTACATGCGCCCCGTTCCTTTCGTCGGTAGGTCCGGCGCGGCGCCGCCTCACCCGACCGCGCCGCGCCTCGTCGTCACAGTGTGGGTCGGTCGCCTGGAGTTGTCCACCCGCGCGGTGTCAACGCGGGTCTCGGGCCGGGGTCGACACGAGGCAGAGCCGCCGGCTGCCGGCGGCTCCCGACGGCGGCCGGGCGGGCCTCTCCGTCCTGGACCCCGCTCAGCGCCCCAGGTTGTAGAACGCCCGCATCCCCGGGAACCAGGCGACTGCGCCGAGCATGTCCTCGATGCGCAGGAGCTGGTTGTACTTGGCCACGCGGTCGGTGCGCGCCGGCGCGCCGGTCTTGATCTGCCCGGCGTTGGTCGCCACGGCGACGTCGGCGATGGTCGTGTCCTCGGTCTCGCCCGAACGGTGCGAGACGACCGCCGTCCAGCCGGCGCGCTTGGTCATCTCGATCGCGTCCAGGGTCTCCGAGAGCGTGCCGATCTGGTTGAGCTTGATGAGGACGCTGTTGGCCGCGCCCTCGCGGATGCCGCGGGCGATGCGCTCGGTGTTGGTGACGAAGAGGTCGTCGCCGACGATCTGCAGGCGGTCGCCGAGCTTCTCGCGCATGAGCTTGAAGCCGTCCCAGTCGTCCTCGGCGAGACCGTCCTCGATGCTCATGATGGGGTACTTGTCGACGAGCGCCGCGTAGTAGTCGACCATCTCCGCCGAGCTCAGGCGTGCGGCCCTCGCTCGCGAGGTGGTAGGCGCCGTCCTCGTAGAAGCTGGAGGCGGCCGGGTCGAGGGCGAGGACGACGTCCTCGCCCGGCTCGTAGCCGGCCGCGTCGATCGCCTCCATGATGACCTCGATCGCCTCTTCGTTGCTGCCCAGGTCCGGGGCGAAGCCGCCCTCATCGCCGACCGCCGTGGCGAGGCCCCGGCTCTTCAGCACGCTCTTCAGGCCGTGGTAGACCTCGGCCCCGATGCGCAGCGCCTCGTCGAAGCTGGCGGCGCCGACCGGCATGACCATGAACTCCTGCAGGTCGACGTTGTTGTCGGCGTGCTGGCCGCCGTTCATGATGTTCATCATCGGGACCGGCAGGGTGTAGGCGTTGCAGCCCCCGATGTACTGGTAGAGGGGCAGGCCGACGGCCGCCGCGGCGGCGTAGGCGACGGCGAGCGAGGTGCCGAGCATCGCGTTGGCGCCGAGGCGCGCCTTGTTGGGCGTGCCGTCGAGCTCGATGAGCAGGCGGTCGACGACCCGCTGGTCGGTCGCGTCGAAGCCCACGACCTCCTCGGCGATCGTCGTGTTCACGTTCTCGACCGCGGTGCGCACGCCCTTGCCGAGGTACTCGCCGCCCTCGTCGCGCAGCTCCACCGCCTCGTGCTCGCCGGTGGAGGCGCCGGAGGGCACGGCGGCGCGCCCGACGGCGCCCGACTCGAGCTCGACCTCGACCTCGAGCGTGGGGTTGCCGCGGGAGTCGAGGATCTGCCTGGCGCTGACGTCGACGATGACGCTCATGGTGCCTCCCGGTCAGAGGGCGCCGGGCAGGTCAGCCGGCGGTGTCGCCGCCGGCCTCGACCGCCTTGGCGCGCTGGTAGTAGGCCTCCTGTTCGGGCAATCCTACCGCAGTCCACTCGACGCCCTCGGTGGCGGCGAGAGCGGCCGCGACGGTGACGCGGCGCTCGAAGCGGTCGGCCGCCTCGCGCAGGGCGAGCTCGGGGTCGACGTGCAGGAGACGGGCCACGTTGACGACGGCGAAGAGCAGGTCGCCGACCTCGTGCCGCACCCTCGGGTCGTGACGGCTCGGGTCTGGGCCGGCGGGCCCGGCGGCGGCTGATGCGGCCGCGTCGCTGTCCCGCTCGCCCGCGGCGGCGGCTCCGCGGCCGGCCACGTCGCCCGCCGCACCGCCCCCGGCAGCCGCCTCGGCGAAGAGCGCCGCGAGCTCGCCGTGCTCCTCGGCGATCTTGGGGAAGGCGGCGGCGGCCGACGGCCAGTCGAAACCGACGGCGGCGGCCCGCTGCTGGAGCTTCTGCGCCCGCAGCAGCGCGGGCAGCGCGGCGGGGACGTCGTGGAAGACGCCCTCGCGGCCCTCCTGCTCGCGCTTGATCTGCTCCCAGCGGCCCTTGACCTCGGCTGCGGTCTCGGCCTCGGCGTCGGCGAAGATGTGCGGGTGCCGGCGGATCAGCTTGGCGACGATGTCGTGGGTGATGCTGCCCAGGTCGCCGGCTTGGCGCTCGGCCTGCATCATGGCGAGGATCACGACCTGCAGGAGCAGGTCGCCGAGCTCGCCGTGCACGTCGGCGAGGTCGTCGCGGGCGACGGCGTCGACGAGCTCGTAGGTCTCCTCGAGCGTGAAAGAGACGATGTCGGTCGCCTTCTGCTCGCGGTCCCAGGGGCACTCGACGCGCAGCACGTCGACGATGCGCTTGAGGGAGACCAACTCCTGGCCCAGGAGAAGGTCGTCGAAGGCGGGCGCGGCCGGCACGGTCGCCGTCTCGAGGGCCGGCGAGGCCGCGGCGGCGCGCGCCCGCAGGGCGCGGGCGAGCCGCGGCGCCTGCGGCCCGGCCAGCGCCACGGCGACCGGTGCAGCGGCCGCCGCAAGCACGATCTCGTCGAGCGCCGCGTCGTCGGCGGCGTCGAGCTCGAGGAGGCGGCCCTCGCCCAGGTCGGCGGCCTCGCCGATCGCCGCGCGCAGCTCGTCGTCGAGGCCCGCGGGGACGAAGACGGCGCCGCCGCCGGCGAGAGCCCGCAGCGAAGCTGCGGGCACGGCGCCGGCGGCGGCGCCGATGTAGACGAAGGTCAGGCCCACGGCGCGCGCCGCGGCTTACCCGACGGGCGGACTCCCGCCCTTACTCCCCGCCCTCGGGCGAGGCGGTCGCCGCCGGCTCCTCGGCGGCCGGGCTCGGAGACGCCGTCAGCTCGGCGGGGTCGAAGCCCGCCGCGTAGACGATCTCGGCCTCTTCGGTGACCTTCTTCAGCCAGTCGTCCCAGGCCGTCGCCTGCTTCTGGTAGAGCAGGGTCTGCTTGATGAGCTCCTTGGCCTCGTCGAAGGTCTGGTTCTGCTCCGGGGTCACCGCGGTGACCTGGATGACGTGCCACCCGTACGGGGTCTTGACCGGAGCGGACAGCTCGTCGACCTCGAGGGCGAAGGCGGCCTCGTCGAACTCGGGCACCATGCGCCCCTCGGGCCACGCGCCGAGCGCGCCGCCTTCGTTCTTGGTGCCGGGGTCGGTCGAGTACTCCTTGGCGACCTGCTTCCACAGCTTGTCGGACGTGGGGTCGGCCTCGAGCTCGGCGAGCGCCTTCTCGGCCTCGGCCTTGGTCTCGGTCAGGATGTGGCGCATGTCGCGCGTCTCGCCCTGCTGGAACTGGGACGCGTTGTCCGGGTCGTCGAAGTACTCCTTGGCCTGGGCGTCGGTGATCTCGACGTCGGCGTTGATCTTCTCGCGGACGGCGTCGACGAGCATCTGGGCGGCGATCTGCTCGCGCAGCTGCTCGCGAGTGACGTTCTGCTCCTCGAGGAGCTTGTCGAGCTTCTTCTCGCTGCCGACCTGGGCGATGATCTCGGTGAAGCGCTGGTCGATGTCGGCCTCGCTCACGGTGACGCCGAGCGCGTCGGCGTTCTGCTCGACGATGGCGTTCTGCACCAGGTACTTGACGATCTGGGCCTTGAGCGTGTCGTACTCGGCCGAGCCCTCCTCGGGGAACGCCGGCGCGCCCTCCTGGGCCGAGTACTGGGCCTTGGCCTGCTCCATGATCTCGTCGAACTGCTCCTGGGTGACGACACCGTCCCCCACGGCGGCGATGGCCCCCGCGGGGACCTCCTTCTCACACGCGGCGAGCATCGGCACCAGCAGGACGAGCGCCAGCAGCAGCGCAGCGAACAGCGGTCTTCTCATGAGTTATGGCTCCCGGGGTCAGACGACAGGTCGGCGGTCGCGCGAGCGTCCAGTATAGCATCGAGGACCTCCTCGACCCACATTAGGGCCTGTGAACGCTCGTTAAGCCCGTCGTCGTCCGCCGGCGCGGCGCCGTCGCCGTGGACGGTGAGGACGGCGCGCTGGGCGAGGTACACGGCGCGGGGGAGCGCCGCGCGCAGGCGCGCGGCGCCGTCCGTGTCGAGCTCGAGCCCGTCGAGCTGCAGGCGCGCGGCGCGCAGCGTCACCGCGCGCAGGCCGAGCTCGCCGGCCTTGATGCGCAGGGCCTGCAGCGCGAGCAGGTTCTCGACCGGCCCGGGCGGCGCGCCGAAGCGGTCGGCGAGCTCGGCGCGCACGTCGCCGAGCTCGCCCAGCGTCGCCGCGCGGGCGATGCGCCGGTGAGCGTCGACCTTCGTCGCCTCGTAGGCGATGTAGCCGGGCGGCACGTAGGCCGTGACGGGTACGTCGAGGCGGACCGGCGGCGAGCGCGGCGACGTGCTCGCCGCGCAGCTCGGCGACCGCCTCCTCGAGCATCTGCGCGTACATCTCGAAGCCGACCGCGGCGACGTGCCCCGACTGCTCGTCGCCGAGCAGGTTGCCCGCCCCGCGGATCTCGAGGTCGGCGCATGGCGATGCGGAAGCCGGCGCCGAGCTCGGTGTGGTCGCTCAGCGTCGTCAGGCGCGCTGCCGCCTCGCGTGGTCAGCATCTCCTCGCTCGGGTAGAGCAGGTAGGCGTAGGCGTAGGCTTCGCTGCGCCCGATGCGCCCGCGGATCTGGTAGAGCTGCGCGAGGCCGAGCATGTCGGCGCGCTCGACGATCAGCGTGTTGGCGGTGGGGATGTCGATGCCGCTCTCGATGATCGAGGTCGTGACCAGCACGTCGGCGTCGCCGGCGAGGAAGGCGAGCATGACCTTCTCGAGGGCGCGCTCGTGGCATCTGGCCGTGGGCCACCGGCGAGGCGCGCCCGTGGGGCCAGCTCCTGCACGTGCTCGGCCGCCTGGTCGATGGTCTCGACGCGGTTGTGCAGGTAGAAGACCTGGCCACCGCGGGCGAGCTCCTTCTCGATCGCGGCGCGCACCAGGTCGTCGCGGTACTCGCCGATGTAGGTGCGCACCTCGTGGCGGCCGCGCGGCGGCGTCTCGATGACGGAGATGTCGCGGATGCCCGAGAGCGACATCTGCAGCGTGCGCGGGATCGGTGTCGCGCGTCATGCTGAGCACGTCGGTCTGCAGCTTGAGGTGGCGCAGCAGCTCCTTCTGGCGCACGCCGAAGCGCTGCTCCTCGTCGACGATCACGAGCCCCAGGTCCTTGGGGCGCACGTCGGTCGAGAGCAGCCGGTGGGTGCCGATGAGCACGTCGACGTCGCCCTTCGGCGAAGCGCGTGAGGACGTCGCGCTGCTCGGCCTTGGTGCGGAAGCGCGAGACCATGCTCGATCGTCGACCGGGAGGTCGCTGATACCGCTCGGCGAAGGTCACCGCGTGCTGCTGGGCGAGGATCGTCGTCGGGACGAGCACCAGCGTCTGCTTGCCGCCCTCGGCCGCCTTGAAGGCGGCGCGCAGCGCGACCTCGGTCTTGCCGTAGCCGACGTCGCCGCAGACCAGGCGGTCCATCGGGATGCGCCGCCTCCATGTCGTTCTTGACCTCGTCGATGGCCTCGGCCTGGTCCTCGGTCTCCTCGAAGGGGAACGACTCCTCGAGGCGCCGCGTGAGGTCGCCGTCGGCGGGGTAGGCGAAGCCGGGCACGGCCTGGCGCGACGCGTACAGCTGCAGCAGCTCGCCGGCCATCTCGACGACCGCCTTACGGGCGCGCGTCTTGACCGCCTGCCAGGCCGTGCCGCCGAGCTTGTTGAGCGGCGGCGCGCGCGGCGCCGGCGCCGATGTAGCGGCTGACCTTGCCGATCTGCTCGTGCGGCACGAAGACGCGGTCGTCGCCCCTGAACTGCAGGCAGCAGGTAGTCGCGCGTGATGCCGGCCACGGTGCGCGTCTCGACGCCGTCGAAGCGGGCGATGCCGTGGTCCTCGTGGACCACGTAGTCGCCGGGGCGCACGTCGAAGAAGCTACGCGAGGCGAGTGCCGCCGACGAAACGGCGCTCGCGGGAGGGCCCCCGCAGCAGCGAGCGCTCGGGGATCACGGCGAGCTTCAGCTCGGCGGAGACGAAGCCCTCGCGCAGCGGCGCGGCGAGGAAGTAGAGGCCGGGCGCGGCCGGCTCCGCCCGCCCGGCCTCCCCCGCCTCGAGCACCTCGGCGGTCAGATGGCGGAGCCGGTAGGCGGCGCGCTGCGCCTCGCCGTCGTGGCGGAACACGACGTAGACGCGGTAGCCGTCGTTGACGAGCCGGGCGAGGTCGCGCTCGGCGCCGCCCAGGTCGCGGGCGGCGAACTGCGGCCGGCTGGCGGCGAACTCGACCGTCTGCTCGCGGCGCACGACCTCGAGCTGCAGGCCGCGGGCGAGCAGGGCGCGCGCCTCGACGAGCGGCACGTAGAGCCGCTCGCGGGCGCGGCTCGCGCCCGTCCCACGCGCGCGGCGCGGCGTGTGCCCGACGTCGAGCCGGCTGCGGCGGTGCTCGACGTCGCGCCGGCCGCGGCGGTGCTCGATGTCGCGCCGGCCGCGGCGGTGCTCGACGTCGCGCCGGCCGCGGAGCTGCCCGCGCCGCCGTCGCGCGACGGCGAGCCGAAGACGAGGTCGACCTCGGCGGCGAAGTCGGCGAGCGCGCGCCAGGTCTCGTCGGGCCGCACGACGACGATCGGCAGGCCGGCGGCGGCGGCGCACTCGGCGAGGGTCGTGAAGCGCCCGGCCAGGCCGGCGAGGGCGCGCACCTCGGCCCGGCGGACGATGTCGTCGGGCGCTTCGTCACGACCTTCGTCCTCCCAGGACGCCTCGACCTGCCGCACCGCCCCCTGGAACTCGTCGCCCGCGGTGTCGGCCTCGAAGGCGGCGTAGACGGTCGCCTCGGCGACCTCCGCCGCCGTGCGCTGCGAGTAGACGGAGAACGTGCGCAGGCGCTCGACCTCGTCGCCCCAGAACTCGACGCGAAGGGGCTCGCCGATCGACGGGTAGACGTCGACGAGCCCGCCGCGCACGGCGAACTCGCCGCGGCCGCGGACCTGCTCGACGCGACCGTAGCCGAGCGCGGCGAGGCGCTCGACGACAAGGTCGAACGGCGTCTCCTCGCCGACGGCGAGGCGCACGGGCTCCGGCTGCAGCTCGAGGGGCAGGAAGCGCTCGAGCGCGGCGACGGCGTCGGCGACGACGACCCCGCCGGCGCCGAGGGCGGCCAGCGCCTGCTGGCGCTGGCCGACGACGTGCGGCGCCGGCGCGACGTCGGCGCCGTACAGCACGCCGCGCGCCGGCAGCACCGGGACCTCGCGCTCGAGGTAGACGCCGATCTCGGCGGCCAGCGCCGCCGCGGCCTCGGCGTCGGGCGCGACCACGAGCCGGCCGCCGCCCTCGGCGGCGATGAGGCCGGCGAGCACGTAGGGCGCGAAGAAGGTCGGCGCGTAGACGGCCGCGCCGCGGCGCAGCCGCGGCGCGGCCGTCGTGAGGCTCCCGCTCTGCAGAAGGTCCTGTAGCAGCATCGTGGCACGCGGACAGCCCCGTCGCCGGAGGGCGACGGGGTCGCCCGCCCATTGTACCCGGCCCGCGGGACAGGATGTGGCGGGGCGCGCCAGCGGCTCGCGCAGGTGCCGGCGCACCCGCGCGGCTCGCGACGCCCGCGGGCGCCGGCCAGCCCGGGCACATCGCGCTTCGCGACGCGCCGGCCCGCCCGAGCCTGTCACGCTTCGTGCGCCCCGCCCGAGCCTGTCACGCCTCGCGCCGGCCCGCCCGAGCCGCTCACGACTCCCGGTGTTCCGGCCGATACCTCGCGCCAGAGGTCTCGATGAGCAGCCGGCACCAGAGCGATCCCCGTCGCCCGCGCAGGAGCTTCCTGCGTCGCTTCGCGACGCCCGTCGTCCTCCTGGTGCTGCTGGCGACGCTGGCCGCCGCCGCCCTGCCGGCGACCGCCGGCGCGAGCACCATCGGCCGGCGCATCACCGCCATCCTGCGCGACAACGGCGTCGCGACCGCGCGCACCGGGGTGTCGGTCTACGACCGCACGGCCGGCGAGTCCCTTCTCGCCTGGAACAGCGCGACGCTCCTCACGCCGGCCTCCAACATGAAGCTCGTGACGAGCTCGACCGCGCTCGTCACCTGGCCGGCCGACCACCGCTTCCCCACGTCCCTCTTCTTCACCCTGCCCCTCAAGCCGGGGCAGACCACCGTGTACGGCGACGTCTACCTCAAGGGCTACGGCGACCCGGCATTCTCCACCGTGACCTACCAGCGCGAGGCGTACGGCATCAGGACCGGCTCGATCCAGGAGTTCGTCGCGTACCTCAAGGGTCTCGGCGTCAAGAAGATCCGCGGGCGCGTCTTCGGCGACGCCAGCTGGTTCGACGCGCAGCGCGTGGTCTCGAGCTGGAGCCCGCACCTGTGGATCGAGTGCGGACCCCTGTCGGCCCTGTCGCTCAACGAGAACTGGTACGGCGGCGAGCGCGTCGACAACCCGCCCCTCTACGTCGCCCGCCGCTTCAGGACGATCCTCGAGCGCAACGGGATCGACGTCGTCGGCGAGGCGCGGGCCGGCAAGGTGCCGGCGGGGGCGCGCTGCATGCACACCGTGTACTCGGCGCCCCTGTCCACGCTGCTCAAGGTCCTGAACAAGGACAGCGACAACTTCTTCGCCGAGATGCTGCTCAAGGGTCTCGGCCGCGACGTCTACGGCGTGGGCTCCACGGCGGCCGGCCTGCGGGTGGCGCGCGAGACGCTCGCCGCCCTCGGGGTGCCGGACGACGCCTACCGGCTCTACGACGGCTCCGGTCTCTGTTACCTCGACCGGCTCAGCGCGAAGGGGGTCGTGCGCCTGCTGCGCGCCATGCGCCTGCGAGACGAATGGGCGACCTTGAGGGCCTCGCTGGCGATCGCCGGCGTCGACGGGACCCTGGCCACGCGCATGCGCGGGACGGCGGCGGCGGGCAACTTCCGCGGCAAGACGGGGACGCTGCGCATCTCGTGCTGTCTCTCGGGCTGCGTGACGACCGCCGACGGCCACCAGGTGTTCGTCGCCATGCTGATGAACGGCGACCCCGTCGACGTGTATCGCGCCCGGCGGGCGCAGGACCAGATCGCCGTCGCGCTCGCCAAGGCCGATCTCTGAGCGGGCGGAGGTCTGCCGCGCCGGTCTCAGCCGGACGGCGGCTCGGTTCAGCCGGCCGCGCCGGTCTCAGCCGGGCGGCGGCTCGTTCAGCCGGTTCGCCGCCTCCTCGAGCCCGAGCTCGACCCACAGCTCCACCGCGTCGGCCGCGCGCTCCACGAGCGCCTCGACCTCGGCCCGCGGCTCGGCGAACGGGCTGAGGACGTAGTCGGCGACCACGTCGGGGTCGGTGCTCGGCGGGCGGTCGACGCCCACGCGCAGGCGGTGGTACTCGGGGCCGATCAGCCCGCTGATGCTCTTGAGGCCGTTGTGGCCACCGCTGCCGCCGCCGGCGGCGAGCCGCAGGCGACCGAACGGCAGGTCGATGTGGTCGTGCACGACGAGCAGCCGGTCGGGGGCGACCCGCGTCGCGCGCAGCGCCGCGGCCACGCTGCGGCCCGACAGGTTCATGAACGTCGTCGGCTCGAGCAGGAGCACCGCGGCGCCGGCGATGCGGCCCTCGGCGGCACGGCCGTCGTACGCGCGCTTCGCGCGCGGGTAGCCGTGCCGCCGCGCCAGCCGCTCGACCACGGCGTAGCCGACGTTGTGCGGGGTGCCCTCGTAGGGCCGGCCGGGGTTGCCGAGGCCGACGACGAGCGCCTCCACCGCCACCGGCTGTGAGCGCAGGCGCACCGCCCGTCAGGCCGCGGCCTACTCCGCGGACTCTTCCTTCGAGCCCTTGCCGATGATCTCGGGCTCGGCGGCCTCCTCGGCCTCGAGCGCCGCCGCGGCCTCCTCTTCCTCCCCGGCGACCGCCTCGGCGACCTTGCGCGGCATGAGCACGCTGCAGAGCACCTGCTCCAGGTCGTCGAGGAGCTCGAAGCCCTCGGGTATGGCCAGGTCCTTGAGGTAGAGCGCGTCGCCGATCTCGAGCGCCGTGATGTCGACGGTCAGGTGCTCGGGGATGTCGGTGACCTTGCCCTTGACCGTGACCTCGCGCGTCGCCTCGTCGAGCATGCCGCCGGCCTTCTCGCCCGCGGACGGGCCCTCGTAGCGCACGGCCACCTTGGCCTCGATCACCTCGTCGAGGCGGATCTCCTGCAGGTCGACGTGCGTCACGATGTGGCGCACCGGGTCGAGCTCGAGCTCCTTGATGATGGCGCGGTGGGTGCGCTTCTGGCCCTCGAGGGCCACCTCGAGGACGGCGTGACGCCCGGCCTCGGTCGACATCGCCTCGCGCAGGTGGGCCGGCTCGACGGCGAACATCACGGCCGCCTTGCCGTGACCGTAGAGCACGCCGGGGATCAGGCCCTGCTTGCGGAGGCGGTTGGCGGCCCGCGAGCCGGTCTCGTGACGCGGGTGCGCGGGCAGTCTGACGTTGTCCATGGGTTCTCCTGCTAGAAGAGCTGGTTCTCGCCGGCGAACAGCTCGCTCACCGACTCGTCTTCGAAGACGTTCTTGATCGTGTTGGCGAGGATGTCGGCCACGCTCAGCACGGTGATCTTCTTGTCCTCAGGCTCGAGCTGGACCTCGAGCGTGTCGGTCACCACGACCTCCTTGACCGGCGACTCGCGGATGCGCTCCCGCGCGGGGCCGCTGAAGATGCCGTGGGTGGCGGTCACGTAGACCTCGTGCGCCCCCTGTGCGTACAGGGTGTCGACGGCGCTCGTGATCGAGCCCGCCGTGTCGATCATGTCGTCGACGACCACGGCGATCTTGCCCTTGACGTCGCCGATGAAGTGGAGGGTCTCGGCGCGGTTGTGCTCGGGGCGCGCCTTGGTCAGCACCGCGAGGCCGGCCTCGGGAAGGTGATTGTTGAAGCGCTTCGCGAGCTTGACGCCGCCGGCGTCGGCCGAGACGCCGACGATCTCGGCGCCCGCCGAAGTCCTTGTACTTGAAGTAGTCGGCGAGCATCGGCACCGCCGTCATGTGGTCGACGGGGATCTGGAAGAAGCCCTGGATCTGGCCCTGGTGGAGGTCCATCGAGAGGACGCGGTCGACGCCGGCGGCCTCGAGCAGCGTGGCCATGAGACGGGCCGTGATCGGCTCGCGGGCGGCGCTCTTCTTGTCCTGGCGCGCGTAGGGGTAGTACGGGACGACGGCCGTCACGCGCCGGGTCGAGGCCAGCTTGGCCGCCTGGATCATGATGAGCAGCTCGATGACCTCGTCGTTGAGGCGGCCGACGCCCGACGGCGACTGGACGATGAACACGTCGGCGCCGCGGATGCTCTCGTCGAAGCGCGCGTACAGCTCGCCGTTGGCGAAGGTCTTGAGGAGGACGCCGCCGAGGTCGATGCCGAGCTTCTCGGCGATGCGCAGGCCGAGGACGGGGTTGCTGCGCCCGGCGAACACCATGAGGCGCTTCTGCGTCGTGTAGATGCAGGAGGTGTTGTTCGCCACGCCTGCCCTTCTTTCGCTCGCCGCCGACCGAACGGAGATTCTACCAGAGGGACGCGGTCAGGGCCGCGCCGGCGGGTCGCCGGCGAGGCGCCCGCCGGCGACGCGTCGGCGCCCGCGCCGTCGGTCGCGTCGCGGGAGACGGCGTGACGTCGCCGGATGACGGCGTGACGTCGCCGGGCGGCGGGGCGTCGGCGGGCGCGCGTCGGGCGGGCGGGCGGGCGGCGGCGCGTCGCCGCCGGGAGCGCCGCCCCCGGCGGCCTGCTCCGCCGCCGCCTGCTCGGCGAGACGGCGGGCGGCGCGGCGCTCCGTGTACCCGGGGATCGTCTGCTGCCGGGAGCGGGCGACGGCCAGCGCGCCCGGCGGCACGTCCTGCGTGATCACCGAGCCGGCCGCCGTGTAGGCGCCGTCGCCGACGGTGACCGGCGCCACGAACGTCGTGTCGCTGCCCGTGTGCACGTCGTCGCCGATGTGCGTCGGGTGCTTGTGCTCGCCGTCGTAGTTGGCGGTGATGTTGCCGGCGGCGATGTTGCTGTCGCGGCCGATGGTCGCGTCGCCGACGTAGCTCAGGTGCGGCACCTTGCTGCCCTCGCCGACGCGGCTGTTCTTGATCTCGACGAAGGTGCCCGCCCGCGCCCCCTCCGCCAGCACGGTGTTCGGGCGGATGTAGGCGTACGGGCCGACGGAGCAGCGTGAGCCCACGACGCAGTCGTGGAGCTGCGAGGCGACGACGCGCGCGCGGTCGCCGACGAAGGCGTCGCGCAGGTAGGCGCCGGGCCCGATCTCGGAGGCGGCGCCCACGGTCGTGCGCCCGAGCAGGTGCGTGTTCGCCCGCAGCACGGTGTCGCGCCCGACCTCGACGCCCCAGTCGACGTAGGTCGTCGCCGGGTCCTCGACCGTCACTCCGGCGAGCATGAGACGGTCGAGCAGGCGGCGACGCATGAGGGCGTTCACCTCGGCGAGCTCGACGCGCGAGTTGATGGCGAGCATCACCTCGGGCTCCGCGGCGACGTAGGCGTCGACCCGGGCGCCGTCGGCGAGGGCGAGGTGCACGGCGTCGGTCAGGTAGAGCTCGCCCTGCGCGTTGGCCGGCTCGAGACGCGGCAGCACGGCGCGCAACAGGCCGGCCTCGAAGACGTAGAACCCGGTGTTCACCTCGTCGAGGCGCAGTTCGGCGGGGCCGGCGTCGCGCGCCTCGACGATGCGCGCCACGCCCCCGGAGGGCCCGCGCACGACGCGCCCATAGTGCGCCGGGTCGCCGAGCACCGCGGTGGCGACCGTCGCCCGGGCGCCCGCGGCGCGGTGCGCCTCGACGAGCCCCTCGAGGAACTGCCCGTCGACGAGCGGCGCGTCGCCGACCAGCACGACCACGTCGCCGGTGAAGCCCTCGAGCGGCTCGAGGCCGGCGCGCACGGCGTCGCCGGTGCCGCGGCGCTCCGCCTGCAGGGCGCGCTCGCAGCCGACCGGGAGGGCGTCGGCGATGGCGTCCTGCTCGGGGCCCGTGACGACCACGATGCGCGCCGGCGAGACGCTCAGCGCGGCATCGATCACGTAGGCCAGCATCGGCCGTCCGCAGACCTCGTGAAGGACCTTGGGGATGTCCGACTTCATGCGCGTGCCGAGCCCCGCGGCGAGGATGACCACGGCCAGGGGGCTGCGGGGTGACGACGGGCTCTCACTCATGGGTTGCACCTCGTCGGGTGAAGGCGATGACGGCCGCGCGGGGCGACTCGGCGGCACCCGTCGCGGACTCGCGGGAGTATACCATCGCGGGCTCGCCGGCTTGGAGACGATGGCTGGGGCGGGAGGATTCGAACCTCCGGTCACGGGACCAAAACCCGTTGCCTTGCCGCTTGGCCACGCCCCAGCGAGCGCCGCCGAGTGTACCACCCGGGCGCGGCGCGGCGGCACGGGCGAGATGTCGACTGCCGTGTGCCGACACGGAGCGATGTCCTGCGCGGCGCTCGCCCGGGCGCCGCGCGGGAAGTCGCGCGCGGAGCCCGCTCGGCGCCGGCGGCCGTCAGGCGTTGCCGGCCGGCGGCCGGCGGCGCGGCGGGCGGCGCGGCTCCGCAGGCGCGCGGCGGCGCGGCGCGCCCGACGGCGGCCGCCGCACCTCGCCGCGCCGCCGCGCGCCCGTCTCCGGGCGCCGCCGCACGGGCTCCTCCTGCAGCTCGGTCACCGACCAGGCCAGCGGCGTGCCGACGGCCGCCTTGGCGCGCTCGGCCGCCTCGACCGTGCCGAAGAGACCGAACACGGCGGCGCCGCTGCCGGTCATGCCGGCGGCGAGCGCGCCGGCGGTCCGGAGGCGCGTCGATCACCCGGCCGACCTCGGGCTGCCGCTCGACGACGCTGATCTCGAGGTCGTTGCTGACCAGCGCGGCGACAGTCCGCGACCTTGGACGCCCCGGCGATGCCGGCCGAGAGCAGCCGCGCCCGCGGGGCGAACTCGTGCAGGCCCACGGTCACGTCCTCGTCGCGCCAGCGGTACACGTCGGCGGTCGACAGGGCGAGCTCGGGCACGGCGATCACGAAGTGCAGCGGGCCGGGCAGATCGACAGGCTTCAGCACCTGGCCGCGGCCCATGGCCAGCTGCGGGCCGGTCCAGAGGAAGAACGGGACGTCCGAGCCGACCGCGAGCGCCGCCTCGTGACGCAGGCGCGGGGTCAGCTCGAGGCCGTAGAGACGCTCGAGGGCGACGAGGGCGGCGGCGGCGTCGGAGCTGCCGCCGCCGAGACCGGCGCCCGCCGGCACGCGCTTGTGGATCGCGAGGCGCACCTCGAACGTGCGCTCGAGGCGCTCCTCGAGCGCCCGCACCATCCGCGCCGCCAGATTCGCCTCGCCCGGGCAGACGGGGCAGTCGACCTCGAGACCGCGCCCCGGGGTCGGCGTCACCTCGACGCGGTCGGCGAGCGTCACGGGTACCATCAGCGAGGCGATCTCGTGGAAGCCGTCGGGCCGCCGCGGGCCGACGAGGAGGGCGAGGTTCAGCTTCGCCGGCGCGGCGACGACGACCGTCTGCGGGTGCGCCTCGTCGTTCATGTGTCCTCCCCTGCCGCCGCGTCTGCGCCCTTCAAGGTACCCAGGGCGCGGGCGAACCGGACCCAGGCGGCAGGCGAGAGCTCCTCGGGGCGCGCCTTCTCGCCGCGCGCCGACGGCGCGCAGGGCCTCGCGCACGCGCTCGCGCGACGGCGCCAGCGCCGGCCCGGCACCGGAGAGGGCGTTGGTCAGCAGCTTGCGGCGCTGCGTGAAGGCGAGGCGGACGAGCGGCTCGAGGCGGGCGTAGCCCGCGGCGTCGAGCCGCTCGTCCCCGACGTCCCACTCCCCCGTCTCGAGTCGCGGCCGGCGCGTGAAGGTGAGGAAGCTCGACTCGACGTTGGGCCGCGGCCGGAAAGCGTTGCGCGGCACGGGGCGCACGCGCTCGAGCTCGCAGTGGAGCTGGACGAGGATCGAGACCGCCGAGTACGGCTTGGTCGAGGGCCGCGCGAAGAGACGGTCGGCCAGCTCGCGCTGCACCATGACCGCCCAGCGTTCGACGGTCGGCAGCGCCGACACCGTGGTGACGATCAGCGGGATGGCGATGTTGTAGGCGAGGTTCGCGACCAGGGCGGTCGGCGCCGGCGCGAGCTCGCCGAGCGGCGCGCGCAGGGCGTCGCCGACGTGGAGCTCGAGGCCCGTCGTGCTCGGCGGCCAGCGCCTCGAGCTTGGGCACGAAGCGCCGGTCGACCTCGTAGGCGTGCACGAGGCGGGCGCTCTCGAGCAGCGGGCGCGTGAGCAGGCCGTCGGCGGCCCCGACCTCGAGGACGACGTCGTCGGGGCCGACGGCCGCCTGCGCGAGCACGGCCCGCAGCACGTTGCGGTCGACGAGGTGGTTCTGGCCGTAGCGGCGCAGGGGGCGCGGCCGGGCGCGGTCGGGCGCGCGCCGGGGCCGCCGGCCCCGCTGCCGCCCGTCCGCGTGTCGCCAGGGCCGCTGCCGCCCGGCCGGCCCGCGCCCCGTGGCGGCCGTCCCCTGCTCATCGGCCCGGCAGGCCGAAGGCGCGCCGCGCGTTGGCCGTCGTGACCGCGGCGGCGTGCGCCGTGCTCCAGCCGCGCGCCGCGGCGACGGCCGCCGCCGCGTAGGCGACCCGCGACCGGCCGGTTCTCCTTGCCGCGGAACGGCACCGGCGAGAGGTACGGCGCGTCGGTCTCGACCAGCAGCAGCTCGTCGGGCAGCGCGGCGGCAGCCGCGCGCAGCGCTTCGGCGCTCTTGTAGGTCACGTTGCCGGCGAACGAGCAGTAGTAGCCGCGCCGCGCGCAGAGCTCGACGACATCGGGCAGGCTGAAGCAGTGCAGACGACGGTGAGGTCGCCGGCTTCGCGCTCGAGCACGTCGAGCGCCTCGTCGCCGGCCTCACGGACGTGCACGACGAGCGGCAGGCCGGCGCGGCGCGCGAGCTCGATCTGCGCCGAGAAGGCGGCGCGCTGCGCGTCGCGCGGGAGCGAGGTCGCGGTAGAAGTCGAGGCCGCACTCGCCGACAGCGACCACCTCGCGGCTCGCCGGCGAGCGCCTCGAGTCTCGTGCGAGCGAGCTCGTCGTCGAGCCGCGCCGCGTCGTGCGGGTGCAGACCGACGGTCGCGTACACGCGCTCGTGACGGCGCGCGAGCTCGACCGCCTGCCGCGAGGTCTCAGGTCGATGCCGATGGTGACGACCGCTTCGAGACCGGCGCTCCACGCCTCGTCCAGCGACGCCTCGGTGTGGCGCAGCATCTCGAGGTGGCAGTGGGTGTCGATGAGGCCGCGCGCGTCGACGGCAGGCTCGTCAGCGCGGTCGCCGTCCGCTCGCCGCCCGCCGCTCGCGAGCGGAGCGCGCCGGCCCGCGAGCCGCCGCCCCCGCCGTTGCCCGCGCCCGCCACCGCCGCCCCCGGCGTCAGCCGGCGCGCTCGATGCGCGGGAAGAGCGGGGGCGCGACCTCGACGGCGGCGGGCACGAGCGCGCCCCACACCGCCGTCTCGAGCCGCAGGTCGGCGTCGGCGTGCGGCTGACCGAGGCGGCGCAGGATCTCGACCGCCGAGCTTGGGATCACAGGGTGCAGGGCGAGGGCGACGAGGCGCAGGCCGGCCGCCAGGCCGTGCAGCACGGCGTCGAGGCGGCCGGCCTGCGCCTCGTCCTTCGCCAGCTTCCACGGCGCCTCTTCTTCGACCAGCCGGTTGAGGCGCCGCACGTACTCCCAGACCGTCTCGAGGGCGGCCGTGATCTCGACGGCGTCGAGATGGGCGGCCGCCCCGGCCGACCATCGCCTCGCCCTCGGCGGCGCACGGCGGCGAGCGCCTCCGCGTCCTCCGCCGACGGCCGCGGGATCTCGCCGCCGCGGTACTTGGCGATCATCGACGACGCGTGCGGCTCACGAGGTTGCCGAGCTCGTTGGCGAGCTCGTTGGTGTAGCGCTGCTCGAAGCCCTCGAGCGAGATCACGCCGTCCTGGCCGAAGGTGACCTCGCGGAAGCAGGTAGAAGCGCAGCGGGTCGATGCCGTACGTGTCCATGACCGCGAACGGGTCGAGCACGTTGCCGCGCGTCTTGCTCATCTTCTCGCCGCCCATCAGCAGGTAGCCGTGGATGAACTCGCCGGCGGGCACTTCGTACCCGGCGCTCATCAGCAGCGCCGGCCAGATGACGGCGTGGAACTTGAGGATGTCCTTGGCCAGCAGGTGCGTGCGCCGGCCAGAGCGGTCGCGGCAGCGACTCGCCGGGCCGCGCGTAGCTCGAGCGCCGAGAGGTAGTTGATGAGCGCGTCGACCCAGACGTAGATGACCTGCTCCGGGTCCCAGGGCACGGGCACGCCCCAGGTGATCGAGCGCGCGGCTGATCGAGATGTCCTCGAGGCCCTGCTCGATGAAGGAGAGCGCCTCGTTGTAGCGCGACTGCGGCCGCACCCAGCCGGGGTTGGCGCGGAAGAACGTCGGCCAGCCGGTCCTGGTAGCGCGAGAGGAGGAAGTAGTAGTTGTCCTCCTCGAGCCACTCGGGCTTGATGCCGTGGTCGGGGCAGGTGCCGTCGGGAGCCAGGTCGCGCTCGTACCAGAAGCCCTCGCAGGCGGTGCAGTAGAGGCCGCCGTAGGTGCGCTTCTCGATGTCGCCGGCCGCCTTGAGCTTCTCGACGAACTCCTGCACGAAGGCCTCGTGCTCGGCGTCGGTGGTGCGGATGAAGAAGTCGTTGGTCGCGTCGAGGCGCCGCGCCAGGTCCTTGAACTTCGGCGCCATCTCGTCGACGTGCTCGCGCGGCGTGAGCCCTCGCGCCTCGGCGGCCTGGGCGATCTTGGTGCCGTGCTCGTCGGTGCCGGTGAGGAAGAAGACGTCGTCGCCCTTCTGGCGGTGGAAGCGGGCGAGGATGTCGGCGGCGATCGTCGTGTAGGCGTGCCCGAGGTGGGGCTCGCCGTTGACGTAGTAGATGGGGGTGGTGACGTAGAAGCGCATCGGCAGGCTAGTCTACCCCTCCGCTTTGGGCTTGTCGCGCAGCACCTGCTGCGAGTACCCGTAGGCGCCGACGCGCTCGCCCAGGGTGTAGTAGTCGCCGCCCACGTAGGCGAGGGCCGAGACCGCGCCCGTGCGCAGCCGCCCGCGCGCGTCGAGCAGCTCCTTGTCGTAGTGCACGGCGACGATCTCGGCGATGAAGACGTCGTGCGCGCCGAGCTCGAGCTGATGACGCACGACGCACTCGAGGTTGATCGGGCACTCCTCGATCAGCGGCGCGCCGACCTTGCTCGCCGGCCGCGCGGTGAAGCCGAGCTCCACGAACTTGTCGTGCTCGGCTCCCGACCACACTGCCGGCGCGGTCGACCGCCTCGACGAGCTCGGCCGGCGGGATGTTGACGACGAACTCGCGGGCTGCGGTCAGCAGACGGTACGAATACCGTGAGGGCCGTACGGCGACGCTCAGCATCGGCGGCGTGGAGCACACGATGCCGGCCCAGGCGATGGTCAGCATGTTGGCGGCATCGCCCTCCCCGGCGACGCTGACGAGGACGACGGGCGTCGGCACAAGGGCGGTCGACGGCCTGCGCTCGATCTTCATCTGGACTCCTTTGCCCGAGGGTCGCTCGACCTCGTCATCCTATCCGCCACACGGATATCGCACACCGCTGGTGGCGGGGCGACGACATCCGTAGAATGGACCGAGCCCACCGGCGCCGACGGGACAGGGGGAGTCTGAGTGCGCGGACAGACGCTCGACCGCATCGACATCGCCATCATCACGCACCTGCAGCAGGACGGCCGCACGCCGTACACGACGATCGCCAAGGACCTCGGCATCTCCGAGGCCAGCGTGCGGCAGCGCGTCGCCCGGCTCATCAACCGCAACGTCATCCAGATCGTCGCCGTGAGCAGCCCGCTCGACCTCGGCCTGCTCTGGTCGCAGGTCCACCTGCGGGTGGCGGGCGACCGGCTCGACGAGGTCGCCGAGACGGTCGCCAGGCTGCCCGAGGTCGACTACGTGAGCATCTGCGCCGGCAGCTTCGACATCATCGTCGGCGTCGTCTCCAGGGACCGCGAAGACCTGCAGGACATGCTGGTCAACCGCATCCGGCCGATCCCCGGCATCGAGCGCGCCGAGCACGTCCTGATCCTCAGGGTGCTGAAGGACAACTACGAGTGGTCGCCGCGCGACGACGCCTCGGCCTGAGGCCGGCGCCTCCGGGCGCCGGCCTCGACCCGAGGGCCGCGCGACGCAGCCGCGCGACCCGGGCCACGGCCCTCGCGGGCCACGAGCCCCCTCGGCGACGCCTCAGCTCCGCGCCGGGTCGCGGGCCACACAGCACCCCGCGGCTAGCCTTGCTGATACCTCCCGCGCCGCAGCGCAGCCAGACGCCAGCCGAGGTAGGCCCGATTGAAGTCCACCACGATGCGCGGGTCGAAGTAGGGGTTCTTCGCGCCGCTCACGTTGGCCAGCATGAGCACCTGCTCGGCGACGCTGATCGGGCAGCCGCGCAGGCGCACGTGGTCCCTGCCCCTCGCCTTCAGCAGCCTGTACGTCACCAGCGCCATCTTCGTGTAGATGTCCTGGTGGCGGGCGTCGTGGGGGTCGGTGCGGGCATAGGTCGGCGGCAGCCTGTCGACCGACACCTCGCGGCCGCCGATCCTGCCGCGCCACGTCGTGCAGTCGCCGACGAAGATGACCTTCTCGCCCGGCGCGGCCGGGATCTCGCCCTCGTAGGCCCCGAACACGATGTGGACCCGCGGCATCTTGCGGTCGGTCGCGGCGTCGAAGCGCCGCAGCACCGAGATCGCTTCGACCAGCGTCCCCGGGCAGCCGCCCCAGCAGTAGTCCGGCACCCCCTCCTCGGTCGGCGGCCCCGCATAGCACGAGATGCTCGAGTCTTCGAACCACTCCTCCACCCTGGCGAGACCCACCTTGAACCCGTGCGCCCGCCGTCGCGCCTCCTCGAGGCTCACGTCCCCCGTGATCTCGATGGCGGCGAGATCGATGGGGCCCAGACCGTGGTCGTGCGCCGCCCGGACGTGCTCCACGCTGCCCGGGTCCACGCCGACGATCGCGCAGCACACGGCGTCGAGCGCGACCTGGTTGTCGCCCATGATGACGAGCCCCAGGTCGAACGGGACCGGCGTGAGCATCGGCCCCTGCCCGGCGACGATGCCGTCGAGGGCGATGAAGCCGCGGCTGGACCACGTGCTGCAGGTCGACCACCTTCGCGTTGAGCCGGTGGTCGTGGTCGATCAGGCGGTGCCGGTCGTCCTGGATGCCGATGAAGTTCTTCATCGAGAAGGAGACCGTGGTCCAGGGGTGGGCCTTGAACTTCGGGCAGTTCACGAGGAAGTCGCTCGTGGCCACCGACTGGGGGACGAAGACGTAGTCGCGCAGCCGGCCCTCGTGCCGCAGGGGGACCTCGACCTGGCGCTCCTCCTCGAAGCAGTACCGCCGGACGCCCGTCCTGCGGATCACCGCGTCGTAGCCTGCGCCGGCGTAGGCGAACCGCGTCGGGATCGTCACACCGCTGCGCTCGCCCACGGCGAGCTCGGTCATGCCCCCGTCGTCGCGGTCGCGGAGGGCCAGCAGGACGCCCTCGAAGAACTCCGCCCGGGTGTGCGCGTGGGTGAAGAGCTGGCCGCTGGCGACGAGGTTGGGCTTCACCAGGGTCCTGCCGGTGGGGCGCAGGCCGAGCTCCTCCAGGCCCTCGCGCACGATCGTCCTGACGCGGGACACGTCGTACGACGGGCAGGCGCGCAGGATCACGGTCGGGCGCGAGCCGTTGCCCGGCGCAGGAGCCGCTGTCATCCCGGCCCTCCCTTCAGGATCGCAGGCAGTGTTCGGAGCCGTGCCCAGGGCGGCGTTCGCGGCGCTCGCCGGGACGGCGTTCGGGACAGTATGTCACCGGCCGGGCCGGCGTGGGAGGAGCGGCGGGCGGACGCCCTGCGACGGCGGGCGGGCGCGGGAGGAGCGGCGGGCGGACGCCCCGCGGCGGCGGGCGCCGTCCGCACGCCGCGCCGCCGGCCCGCTTCAGACGTCGGCCCGAGGGTCGCCCGGCACCGCCGTGCTCCAGAGCGCCACGCGAAACGGCCAGAGCTCGGCCGTCATGACGCCGGCCCGCACGGCGGGATCGTGGTCGACGAGCTCGCGGGCGGCATCGTCCGACTCGGCGGCGAAGACGACGATGCCGAAGGACCGCTCGTCGTCGGTGAGGGTCCGGCCCGCCATGAGCACCCGGCCCTCGTCCGTGAGCCGCTCGAGGTAGGCGAAGTGCTCCTCGACCACGCGAGCCTCCTGCGCGGTCGGCCCGTCCGCCAGCATGCCGGCGCGGGCCGGCACGATCCTGTAGATGAACTCGGGCATCGTGCCGTCCTCGCCGGTCCCCTCTCGCCCGCGCCCGCTCACACGTGCTGGTCGACGAGGATCGGGTTGCCGTCGGGGTCGACCAGCGTGAAGCTGGCGGGCCCCGACCCGCTCTCGTCGGCCTCGCTGGTCAGCTCCACGCCCTGCGCCTTCAGCCGGCGCTGCAGCTCGCGCACGTCCGTGAACTCGTCGAGTGGCCGCGCGTCGCTGTCCCAGCCGGGGTTGAAGGTGAGGATGTTCCTCTCGAACATCCCCTGGAAGAGTCCAATCACCTGCGTGCCGTGCTTCATGATCAGCCAGCCCTGCCCGGCGTCTCCGTGGAAGACGCTGAAGCCGAGCTTCTCGTAGAAGCGCCTTGACGCCTCGAGGTCCTTCACCGCGAGACTGACCGAGAATGTGCCGAGTTCCACGATTGCCTCCTTTCGCGCGAGGTCGTCACCGTTGACTCGGGGACCCGATGCCCCCGCCGCCGGCCGTCCGCCGGTGGCCGTCCGCGCGTCCGCCGACGAGGCGAGCGACTCCTCCGGGGAAACGCCCGCGACGCCTACAGCGCCCTCATCCGGTTGTTGCGCGGATCGTGCTCGAGCTCGGCCAGCCCGAGCGCCTCGAGCAGCGGCGGGATGTACATGCCGAAGCGCCCGCGGAGACCCTTCTTCAGCCCGTACCAGCCCCCGACGGGGTTGTCCTCCGAGCGGGCCCAGGCCTCGACCGTGCCGGGCGCCGCCGACTTCTGCTCGTCGGCCGCGCCGAGCGGCACCCAGTCACCGCGCTCCTTGAGCCACGCATGCAGATCGTCGATCGCGCGCAGTCGGTAGCTGAGCGTGGTCTTGCCGACGACGCAGACGAGCGCGGCAGGGTCGGCCGCTTCGTCACGGTAGATGAGGTAGTCGGAACTGCCGGGCGGGGTCTTGAGCCTCCAGGGATCGTCCCTGGTCCCCGCACCTCTCGCGGCACCATTCGACATGGCGCGCTCCTTCGGGTCGTGTCCGTGCGATGGCACGTACATACCCGGTGCTCCGCCCGGGAAGCGCGCCGCGCGTCTCCCGTCGCGGCCTGCGACGTGGCGCCGCGGCCTGCCGCGCGCCCGCGGGCGGACCCCCTTCCGCTCGTCGGAGAAGACGACGGCCGGCGAGCGAGGGACGGCGGCGCGCGCACCTGGCAGCCGACACCGCCGGCGGCTACATTGTGCCCATGCGGTACGTAGCGCTGCTCCGTCGGCATCAACGTCGGAGGGACGAACAAGGTGAGCATGGCCGAGCTCAAGGCCGTGTTCGAGGTCGCCGGCATGGCGCTCCGTCAGGACCGCATCAACTCCGGCAACGTCATCTTCACATCGGGGGTCGAGGATCGGGCGAGGTTGCTGGCCTCTTGCGGCGGGCCGTCCGCGAGGGCGTCGGGCTCGACATCGACTGCTGCTGCGGGACATCGGCCAGATGAGGTCACTCGTCGACGCCGTGCCCGCCCACTGGAGGAACGATGCCTCCATGAGGTGCGACGTGCGTTCCTGTGGGAGGGCCTCGGACCCGGCCTCCGTGCTTGAGCAGCTGCGACGCCGGCCCGGGATCGAGGACGCCTCCGATGCCGGGCGCCGTGGTCTGGCGCGTCGACCGCACACGCCACGAGAGCAGGCTGACGAGGATAGTCGGGACCACGCGTCTACAAGCACATGACCCTCCGCAACTGCAACACGGTGCGCAGGTTCGTCGAGCTCATGCAGGCGAGCGCCCGAAGCCTCAGGGCACGACCGGGGCATGGGTCTCGTCAGGGAGTGAGCGGGATACGCGCGGGTGGCCCCGGTCACGACGCGCTCGTCCTTCGAAGCTCATCGAGATCCCCCTTCGCCTGCTCGACGACGCCGAGCGTGGATCCTCGATCGCCCCGGTCCACGTCGATGCCGAGCCCGGTCGCGCGGACGCGCGCGCGAACCCGTCAAGTCCTGCGCGGATCGGTTCGAGGCACGTGCTCGAACGGCTCGGGCGGCGGCCTGCTCGAAGAACGATGTCCGCCCGAACGCCAGCGCGGCATGAAGGTTCGCGGCCTGGATCACCGTGTGGCCGTAGCTGATCAACTCGACGTCCATGCCGGCGCGCTCGGCCACCGACATGAGCTCGCGGGTGGGCGTGAACCCGCCCACGAACGACACGTCGAAACGGACCGCGTCCCAAGGGGGGTCACGCAACGCGTCGGCCAGCAGGCGCGGGTCCCAGATCACGTCGCCCGCGGCCAGGATCGATACACCCGGCACTGTCGCTCGCAGGTGCCGGTAGCCGTCCAGGTCGAAGTCGGGGAGGGGCGCTTCGAACCAGCGGGCGCCCACCTCGGCGCAGGCACGAGCGACGAGCGCGGCGCCTTCGGCGTCGTAGCGCCCTTCCGCGTCGTGCATCAAGATCAGCGATCCAAACCGGGCTCGCACGGCGCGCAGCAGTTCCGCGTCGCGCGAAGGCACGCCCCATGCGTGCACCTTGATCGCCGTGAACCCCTGGGCGGCGTAGCCCTCGATCGCGTCCAGGTATGCGTCGGTGTGACCGAGCGTCGGGACCGACGCATAAGCGGGCAGGGATGTCATCGCGGCGTCCCCACCGAGCCAGGTGTGGAGCGGTCGCTCTGCGCGCCGCGCGGCGAGGTCCCAGCAGGCCATGTCGATCGTGGACCGTACGGCGGGGGGAACGGCGACGTTCCGTCTTCACTGAGCAGCGCGGAGATCGCGTCGTGGTCGTCGGGGTCCGCGCCCACCAGCCGCGGGACGATCGTGCGAAGCGTCTCGAGCGGGCTGAGGTCCCAATCTCCGTAGGAGTCGGAGTCGTACGCACCCAGCCCGACGGCGCCTCCGTCGTCCGTGATCTGTACCAGCGTCGTGGTGGTGTAGACCTCGTCCTGGAACGACGTGTAGCGGAACCGTTCCACGTCTGGCGCCAACGCGCGAGCGTCGATCGAGGCGATCCTGGGCACTGCGTCCACCCCTCTCCGTCCGTTGTCTGCGGGAACGGCTCCAGGCCCTGATTCGCGTCTTGCACGCGGCCTGCCGGCGCGGCGCTGAGAGTCGATCCGTGCCCTTGGGCGCGTCAGGTCGATGGCTCGTCGGGCCGCAGGCGAGGGCGATTCAGAGCGTCGAGCAGCCGGCGCTGGAGCCGATACGTGAAGGAGCGACCGGCTGAGGCCGCGGACGCGAGCAGGCGACGAACCGACCAGTCACGGCCGTCGCGCCGACGCAGAGGCTGCGGTCGGGTCGTGCCGTCGTGCGGTCGGGGCGTCGACCTCCTCGAGGGTTCACCTGCGTGCGGGGTCGGCGGTACTTCGTGGAACAGGACGCCCGCTGGCCTGACGTCTGGGAGTCGAGCTTCACCCGCTGACGACGAAGGATATCGCAAGCCGTTGTGGTGTCCGCTCGAACACCCCGTCAGGCAGACGTTCCCGTTCGGCGCCGGTGAGTCCAGCCCTTTGACGATCAGCCACACCGCGAGGACGAGCTCCGCCACCGCCAGGGGGGCCATCAAGAGCCCGAGGCCGTGGCCGAACATGTCCAGCAACGGCGCAGGCCAGGTACAGGGCGGCGCCGACGAGACCCCAGACCGACAGCCATCGGGGGATGAGTCGCGACTGGTAGAAGAGGTAGTAGAACATCAGGGCGCCGAGGCTGAAGACGATGGAAGTGAGCCAGGTGGCGACCGACCCTTGCGTCGCCACGAGGAGCCCGGTGAGTGTCTGGACGTGCGGAGCGCCGGCAGACGCCACCGCCGCGGGCTCCCGGCTGAGCTCGAGGAGCACCAGCCAAGTGCCTGCGCAGGCCATGTAGGCGACGGTCTCGAGCGCGCCCCTGAAGACGACCGTCCCGAGCGCCAGGACTTCGTTGTACCTCTTGAAGACCGGATACATCACGACGGGGATCATGGCCAGCGCCAAGCCCATGACCAGGACGAGAAGCGCCCCCAGCGCGAGCCGGCTCTGGTTCGCGGCGATCTTGGTGAGGGCGTCCGGCCCGTCGAGCAGACCTTGGGTCACGACGTAGCTCAGTACGCCGGCGATGTCTCCGACGATGAACAACACGCCCACGATGATCGCGGTCCTCCTGTGCCGCGGGGCGGCGTCGGCGGCCGGCGCGTGTGCGCCCGACGTCCTCGACCGGCGAGGCTGCTCTCTGGTGATGACTGCTTCCACGGTGCCCTCCAGGTCGTCGGCCCGCGGGGCGCCCCAGCGCCCCGCGGGCATGCCGTCTTCGTCAGAGGAGGCTATGCGGTCGCGCCGCTGCGGTCGTCGCCCTGGCGGGGTCGATCGTGTGGCGCGGCAGAGGCATCTTTCGCGGCCGCCGTACCCCGCAAGGGGCGGGGCGGCCTACCCCCGACGTGGACGGCAGCGGGCGCGCCGACGGCTTCGTTTGACGGCTTTCGCTACAGGGAACCGGCGGCTACAGGCTGTCGAGAGAACCGAGGCCCGAGATGAACAAGACGCGAACGACAAGACCGAGAAGGCCGCGCGGAAGCCCGCCGCGAGCCGCGGCCCCGCGCGCGCAAGACCGACGGGGAGGCCGAGGTGCTCGCGACCTCGCCGCCATGTCGGGATCGGATCGTGCCATAGGCGAGCGGCTGCACGCGATCATCAAGACCAACGCGCCGGCCCTCGTCGCCGAGACTCTGGTACGGGATGCCCGCGTACGCCAAGGACGGCAAGGTCGTCTGCTTCTTCCAGAGCGCGCAGAAGTTCAAGACGAGGTACGCGACGTTCGGCTTCCAGCACGAGGCGAACCTCGACGAAGATCACATGTGGCCGGTCGCCTTCGCCCTGACCGAGTTGACCGCCGCCGAAGAGGCGAGGATCGCCGCGCTGGTGAAGAAGGCGGTGAGCTGAGAGCGCACCGGGGAGCGACGGGCCGCGCAGAGGTCAGGCGGCCCGTCGCTCCCCGGCCTCGCCCAGCGTCAGGCGGCCCGTCGCTCCGCGGCTCCGCCTACGCGGCGCTCGCCTGCGCGACCCAGCTCCGCGCGGTCGCCGCCTCTTTCGTCCTCATCAGAGCCAGGCCGAGCCACACGAACCACACGATCTGCAGCAGCCCGAAGGCGATGGCGGCGTCGTGCAGCGGCGGCACGACCGAGATCGAGGCCGACCACGCCGATGACGACGCCGAACCAGCCGAAGGCCTTCGGCAGCGCGCCACCTCGCAGGACCACCCAGCTCACGAGCAGGACCCACAGCCCGCCGAGAAGCTCGCCGCCTGCTCCGCCGAGCCCCAGCGCGACCGGCTCGATGGCCTGCCACGCGAGTGCGGCCTGCGCGCGGTCCGTCCGCGCGAGCGCCTCGACGGTCGTCATCCCGTAGGTGAAGACCATCCCGCTCAACACGAGGGCGACCGACCACAGCAGGCCGACGGCGGCGGCGACGCGCGCCATGAACGGGGCGTCGGCCCGCAGCCTGTCGTAGAGCACGAGCGCCAGCGACGCCGAGCGCGATCCCGAAGAGCACGTAGGTGACGAGGTACATCGCGTACATGCTCGAGTAGTTGCCGACGATGAGCGCGACCTTGTCGGCGGCGGTGCTCGCACTCGGGTAGTCGACCACGCAGCAGGAAGTACGGCATCGCCGCGAGATAGGCGAGCGCGAGGTAGAGCGCCGCCACGCCTCCGGCCTTCTGACGCCTGGCGTCGTCGCTGGTCAAGACCTTCATGTCCATCCTCCCTCTCTGGCGCCACGGGCGCTTGCGCGCCGGGCCACGAACGGTATACTTACTAAGTAAGCTTCCACAGTGTTGCACTTACTTAGTAAGTCTGTCAACCCCCGGGGGGAGAATGGCCAGGGAGACTCGCAGCGGCGCCGGACAGTCCCGGTCGCGCCGTCCCTTGAATCGAGAGCGGGTCCTCGCTCGCCGCGGTCGACGATCGCCGACGAGCGCGGGGTCGGCGCGGTCACCATGCGCGCGGTGGCGTCGCGACTCGGCGTGGAGGCGATGTCGCTGTACAACCACGTCGCCAACAAGGATGACATCCTCGACGGCATGGTCGACCTCGTGGTCCGGCAGGTCGACCTGCCGGCGGACGTCGAGGACTGGCGCGAGGCGATGCGCCGCCGGGCGGTCTCCGCTCACCAGGTCTTCGGCCGCCACCCCTGGGCGCCGCACGCTCGTCGATTCGCGCCAGTCGAGCGGCCCGTCGAGACTGCGCTACTTCGACTGGGTGCTCGGCACGCTGATGGGCGCCGGCTTCTCGGTGGACGGCGCGGCGCGCGCGTTCTCGCTGCTCGACAGCTACATCTACGGCTTCGCCATCCAGCAGGCCAACTTCTCGGCCGGCGAGCGATGCCTCGCCCGAGGAGATGGCCGAGGCCATCCTGGCGTCCATCCCCGTCGAGGAGTACCCCCACCTGCATCGGATGGCGTCGCACGCGATGCAGGTCGGCTACGACGCCGAGGCCGACTTCGACTTCGGGCTCGAGATCGTCCTCGACGGGCTGGAGCGGATCCTCGACACGTCCCGCTCGGACTAGCGACTCGAGAGCGTGTCGCGCTTCCCGTCCGTCCAACGTCTGATGCATGACCTGCGCGCGCTGCGGCTCGAGCATAAGACCGCAGCGGTCGGGCGCCTCAGGTCGACCGCTGGTCAGGCGGGCGGGGCACGTCGCCGACGGGTCGCTCACCCGCGGCGAGGACCATGCGGTAGTAGGGCACGACCTCGCCGGATGGTAGTGACTTCACGCCGCTTTGCGCGACGGTGAAGCCGACGCGACGGTAGCAGGCGATGGCGCGCGCGTTCGAGCGCCGTACCCGCAGGACGATGGGCAGGTGCGGGTGAGCGCGGCGGAACTCGGCGACGGCGAGCTCGACGGCCGCCGCGCCGATGCCGCGACCGACGAACGAGGGATCGCCGAGGAACACGCCGAGGACCGCTTCGCACGAGCCCGTAGGCAGCTCGATCCACACGGTGCCGACGTCGCGGCCGTCCGCTGTGATGATGTGCCAGTGGAGGCCGGACTCGGGATCGTGGCGGTCTGCGGCCTTGGCGAACGGGTGCGTGCGCGACATGTGGTCGGCCGCGAACCTCGCCCAGCGGTCGATGCTCGGCTGGTCGCCGGCCGCGACGGGCCGAAGTGTGACGCCCACGGCTACCCCGCCCAACGAACTGCGGACAAGCTGCGCGCGCTCACGCTACGGCGTTCACCGTAGAGCTTGCTGCGAGCCAGCTCGATGCGCGTGTCAGCCGACACGTTCCAGGTCGACGTAGACCTCTCCGCGTGCCGTCACGACGAAGCCATGACGCTCGAAGAGACGCAGCGCTCGGTTCTGCCGCAACGTGTGCAGTCGCAAGGGGAGGCCGTGTTGCCGCGCGCGACCGATCTCACGCTCGAGGAGGTAGGCGCCGAACCCGCGGTTCTGAAACGCCGGCAGGACGAGGAGCTCGTCGAGGAAGACGTGGTCGGTGTGGATCGATGCCGAGACTGCGGCGACGGGTTGACCCGAGAGTTCCCCGAGCTCGAACGGCAACTCCGCGACCTTGGCCGCGAAACGCGCGCCCTGCTCGCGCACATCCCAGCTACCGAACTGGCGGGTCACGACGTCGCGGTACGCCTCGCAGGCGAGATCCACGAGGAACGGCGCGTCCTGCTCGGTCGCGAGTCGCACCTGCAAGCTCTCCTCCACCGTCTGGCTGACGTGTCGCGCATGAGCCGCGCTCGATCGCTTCCGGCGACAGCATACGCGCTCGCGGCGTCGGCTCGAAGCGCTCTGTTGGCTTGGTCTGCCGGATCCCCGGACGCTGTCACCCCGCGAACGGTGCGCCGCTCATTTGATCGCCCCGTTCGCATGCCCACTGAGAGCTTGCACCGCAGCTACTCTGTGCTACTATGTACCGGTAGTCAGTAACGCTGAGTAGTACGAGGAGGTGTTCCGTGGGCAAGCAGATGACGGAGATGCTCAAGGGGACGCTCGAGGGCATCGTCCTCGCGATCCTCTCCGGACGCCCTGCGTACGGCTACGAGATCACGGCACGGTTGCGGGAGATGGGTCTCTCCGACATCGCCGAGGGCACGGTCTACGCGCTGCTCATCAGGATCGAGCAGAGAGGCCTCGTCGATGTGGAGAAGCACCCGTCCGAGAAGGGGCCGCCGCGCAAGGTGTATTCGCTCAATGCTCAGGGACGGGACTATCTCGAAGAGTTCTGGAGGACGTGGAGCTTCCTCGCCGGACGACTCGAACAGCTCCACGAAGGAGGCACGTGAGATGGCAGCGAAGTGGATCGAGCTGGTCACCGGGTCGCTCGAACAGAAGAAGCAGTACAAGCAGCACAAGGCCCGCATCGAAGCCCTGCCCGAGCCGTACGGCACCGCCGCGAAGGCACTGCAGCGGTACTTCCTGTACTGCGGCGGCGTCACTGACGGCGACACCGCCGTCACGATGCTGGGCGACTTCGCCGATCTCTGGGAGCGCGCGGCCGCCGACGGAACACCGGTGCGCGCGATCGTCGGGGAGGACCCGGTCGAGTTCGCCGAGACGTTCGCCCAGGCCTACACCGGCGCGCGATGGATCGACAAGGAGCGCAAGCGGCTGACCGACACCATCGACCGCGTCGCCGGCGACGACGCGTGAGGCATGAGAGAACGGACACCCACATGACAGCCGATCAGGTCCGGCAGCCCGCGATCCACGTGCAGGGCCTGGAGAAGTCGTACGAAGACCTGGAGGTGCTGCGCGGCGTGGACTTCGACGTGGCGCGGGGCGGCATCTTCGCCCTGCTCGGCTCGAACGGGGCGGGCAAGACCACGGTCGTGAGGATCCTGTCCACGCTGCTCAAAGCCGACGCGGGGACTGCCACAGTCAACGGCTTCGATGTCGCCACGCAGGCTGCGGGCGTGCGGGAGTCCATCAGCCTCACCGGGCAGTTCGCCGCCGTCGACGAAGTCCTCAGCGGGCGGGAGAACCTCGTGCTGGTCGCCCGGTTGCGGCACCTCGAGGACCCGGGCACGATCGCGGACGACCTGCTCGATCGCTTCTCGCTGACCGACGCGGCCGCGCGCAAGGTGTCGACGTATTCGGGCGGCATGCGCCGCCGCCTCGACGTCGCGATGAGCCTCATCGGGGATCCGCCGGTCATCTTCCTCGACGAGCCGACGACCGGGCTCGACCCCCAGGCGCGCATCGAGGTGTGGCAGGCCGTCAAAGAACTCGCCGAGCACGGCACGACGGTGCTGCTCACGACGCAGGATCTCGACGAGGCCGAGCAACTCGCCGACCGGATCGCGATCCTCCACGAGGGCCGGATCATCGTGAACGACACCCTCGCCGAGCTCAAGCTGCTGCTCCCGCCCGCCAAGGTCGAGTACGTCGAGAAGCAGCCGACCCTCGAGGACGTCTTCCTCGCGGTCGTCGGGGAGGAACGACGATGACCACGCATTTCTTCGGCGACACCGCCGTCCTCACGGGACGATCCCTGCGCCACATCACGCGCAGCCTGGACACCATCATCACGACCACGATCATGCCGATCGCCTTCTTGCTGTTGTTCGTCTTCGTGTTCGGCGGCGCGATCGACGCAGGGTCGGATTCGTATGTGAACTACCTGCTGCCCGGCATTCTGCTCATCACGGTCGCCTCGGGCGTCTCCTACACCGCATTCCGGCTCTTCCTGGACATGAAGAGCGGCATCTTCGAGCGCTTCCACTCCATGCCGATCGCACGGTCGTCCGTGCTGTGGGCGCACGTGCTGACCTCGCTGGTCGCCAATCTGATGTCGCTCGTGGTCGTCGTGCTCGCCGCCCTCCTCATCGGCTTCCGCTCGGGGGCGGGCCTGCTGGCGTGGCTCGCGGTCGCCGGCATCCTGATCCTGTTCACCCTGGCGTTGACGTGGCTCGCCGTGATCCCCGGTCTCTCCGCGAAGACCGCGGACGGCGCGAGCGCGTTCGCCTACCCGCTCATCTTCCTGCCGTTCATCAGCTCGGCATTCGTGCCCACCGACACCATGCCCGGCCCGGTGCGCGCCTTCGCCGAGTACCAGCCGGTGACGTCCATCGTCAACGCGATCCGCGACCTGTTCACCCAGCAGCCGGTCGGCACCGACATCTGGATCGCCCTTGCCTGGTGTGTCGGCCTCCTCGTCGTCGCGTACATCTTCGCCATGGTCATTTACCGCCGCAGGATCTCCTGATAGAGCGTTGCACGAGGGTGCGGGCGCTCCACGCCGTCACCAACGCCCTGACGCGACCGCGGCAGGGCCGCCTCACAGCTTGCCGTTGCGATGCTCCGCGACTGGCTCATCGTCCCGGCCGAGCCCGGCGGATCGGGGGCGTCCCACCTGTCCGCGCGTCAGCGTGGCGCACCTGGCCCGGGACGACCGCGCCGCGATCGCACGGGGGCTCACACACGGCCGAGGAAACGGCTCGGCTGCAGGCCGCCGCAGGCGTGCTCTGCACGGGCCCGGCAGGAGAGAGCGTCAGCGGCCTTGGTGTCGCAGTTCAGACGGACTCAGGCGGCGGCACCTGCGTCAGACCTCTGCGCACAGTGCCGCGAGCTTTCTCGCCGTGTTGACGTTGCGCGTCGTCATCCGAGCATAGGAGCTGTGCCCCACGATCTTCGTGATCTGGCTACGGTTGTAGTCCTCTCGCTTGATGTTCCAGACGATGGCCCCGGGCGCGTAGAAGATGCTCATGAACTGCCTCTTGACCGGCAGTTCCGACACGAGACCGGGCTTGTCGACATCACTGAACAAGTACGCGACGTAGGTCTGTTCACGGTCGTTGCTGCCCCACTCGCTCGGTATCGACTCCGCGATCGCGATCACTTCCGCCGACGTCTTCACCAACGCAGGGATCTTCTCGCCAAACGTACGCTCGAGCTCGTCTTCGATCAGTCGCGTCAGGTCGGAGGCGCTCAGAGCTGAGTCGAATACCACGTTGCCGGAGTTCAGATAGGTGACCACGCTGCCCAGCCCGAGCCCCTCGAGGAGAGCCTGCAGGGTCTTCATGGGCACGCGAGGGCCCTTGCCGACGTTGATCCCGCGCAGCAAAGCGACGTACCTCAAGGGCGCCGCCATTGCTCCAGGCACGGCAGATGCGCCAGCCAAGACGACCCTCCCGCGCCTCGAACCGAGTGCGACCAACGGCTCAGCTCAGGGCACCGAGCGCCGAGGTCGTCACGCCACGCCAGCGGTTCTGCCTGCACGTCTGTCTACCCAACGTGTGAGGGATGACCTGCGAGCAAAGCGAGTCAGGTTCGATCCCTTTCTTCGGTCCCGCCGAGGACTCGCGACCTTCGAGACTATGCGACAGGGATTGCCGGCGGCTGTCGTGCCGGACGGGAGCGAGTGAGTGACGACGCTGCCGGCGCCCACGGTCACGTCCGAACCGATCTCGACGCCCGGTAGGACGATCACCCCGCCGCCCAACCACGACCTGGGGCCGATCACTATCGGGCGCGCGGTTTCAAGGCCAGCAGCTCGCTCCCGCGAGTCACGTGGGTGATCGGACGTGAGCAGCTGCACGAGAGGGCCGAACTGAACGTCGTCGCCGACCGTGACCGGGGCAGCATCCAAGAAGACGCAGCTGAAGTTGACGAACACGCGAGAGCCCAGGCGGATGTTCGAGCCGTAGTCGCACCAGAACGGGGGCACCACCATGGCACCGGGGCCGAGCCCGCCTAGCAGCTCACGAAGCAGCGCATCCTGCCCCTGCTCATCGGCCGGGTCGAGAGCGCCCAACCGTTGTGCGAGCCGTCGAGCGCGGAAGCGAGCCTCGACGAGCAGTGGATCGCTGGCGTCGTACGGCGCCCCGCGGAGCATCTTGTCGCGCTCGTCCGGCGTCCCCAGAGGCGATACCATCCCCTGCTCCGTCTAACGTAATGCGCATGAGCTGCGAGCGCTCACGCAACGTAGTTCCACGTTGAGCTTGCTGCGAGCCAGCTCGATGCGCTGGTTCGGCGATCGCGTCAACGGCCGAGCACGATATCGATGCCGAGGAGCACCAGGTCGAGCTTCTTCGAAGGCAACGCCCCCACACGCTCGGTCAGCGCCTCGCGGTCGAGGGTGACGAGCTGCGAGACGTTCGCGACCGACTCCTTGGGTAGGCCGGTGGTGCGCGCACTCAAGAGGACGTTGCCGGGCGCTTCGGCCCAGCGCAGGTTGGTGGTGAGCGCGACGCAGACGACGGTGCCGATACGGCTGCGGTTGAAGGCGTCACCCTGCACCACCACGACGGGGCGGCGGAAGCCAGGCTCGGAGCCGGAAGGCTCGGCCAGGTCGGCCCACCAGACCTCGCCCTGGGCGATCACCAGTCGGAGCGCTCCAGGGTGCGGCGTGCGGCCCTGCGCGCGAAGTCGCCGCCGGCGTCGAACTCGTCACACAGGCGGTCGAGCGACTCGGTGATGCTCTCGGCGGAGTGGCGAGCGAGGTACTCGCGCACCGCGTCGCCGTACAGGCGGCTGCGCGACTTCTTCAGCTCGCGCGCCAGCTGCTCCGCGTCGGCGAACAGGTCGTCGGGGATGGAGATCGCCGTCTTCATACCGCGAGTATAACCGGAGAGCTCGGGAATGCAACGGTCCGCGGCAAACGTCCACCCTCTCCCGCTGACTCCGCTGCGGGTCGCCCAGCGTATGCCGAACGCCTCGCGCACAACCCGCGGCGTAGGCGCCTTCGGGTCAGTCTACCGTCTGGCCGTCAGGTCGATGCCTTCGTCAGCCCGAGCGCGTTGAGCCGATCCGGGCTCACGCCGACCGCTGGTGACTTTCGGCTTTGACGATCCGCCGGATGCGCCGACGCATCACCGCGGCATCAGCACGAACACACCCCAGCCCAGATACTCACGCGTGTAGGCAGCGTAGCGCTCGGGTTCGGAGGTCAGTTTGGCTCGAACATCGTTCGCGAGCTCGTCGTCGGGATTGGCTTCGAGCCATCGGCGCATGGTGAGCCATTTGGCCGCCTCGTATCTGTCCCAGTCGTCCTGGTCAGCCAGGACCATCTCAACGACGTCGTAGCCAAGGCGCCCGAACGACGCGAGCAGTTCCGGAAGCATGAGGAAGTCGGAGATCGAGCCGGCGCCACACCCCTTGGCGACATCTTCTGTCGGCGGCGACTGGCGCCAGTAGGGCTCGCCGATGAGGATGATCCCTCCGGTGCGCAGGCTTCGCGCCAGAAGCTCGATAGTGCCGGCGACTCCCCCGGCGATCCACGTGGCACCGACACAGGCTGCCACGCCGACCTTCTCGTCAGAGACATAGCCGGCAGCATCGCCATGGATGAACTTGACTTGATCGGCGACGCCGAGTTCTTCAGCGCGGAGCCTCGCTTGCTCGGTGAACGACTGGCTCATGTCGATGCCGGTGCCGATGACGCCGTGATCGCGCGCCCAGGTGCACAGCATCTCCCCCGAACCGCTGCCGAGGTCGAGCACCCGGGTCCCCGTTTCCAGACGCAGCGCCGCGCCGAGAGTGGCGAGCTTCTCGGGTGTCAACGGGTCATGGATGCGGTGAGCACTTTCGGTGATGTTGAAGATCCGTGGAATGTCCATTGCAGCGAATCTCCTTACGCGTGTGAATGAATTCGGTCACTGCCTGACGTCGGGGCGTTTAGCTGCGAGAGCCCACGCCTCGGCCTGGAGTAGCGCTTCTGCGAGTCCGCTCGAACGCCGTGTCAGGCACCAACGTGTCGATGTCGCCGAGAAGATCGCGGCCGGGCTTCACTTCTCAACGATCTTCCAATACGAGTCCTTCCTGATGACTTTGCCCCCGCGAAACTCCCAGTGATCACATCCACGGACCTGGACTTTGGTCCCGTCGGGACTCGTCCCGGTCAGGAGCCACTCCGAAACACCCAGATCACCACTCACCCAGTGGCGGTCGTCGCCGTAGTGGACATCGGGGAGCCCCGCGAACCGCGACGCTATTCCCTCGCGCACCGCCGCCTTCCCGACGAAGCGTCGCCCCCAGGCGTCCGGCCCTCGAGGCAGGTCCATCGAGCAGTCCTCCGCGAAGAACTCCATGATCGCGTCGAGATCGTGGCGATTGAATGCGTCGGCGATCATCTTCAGCGTTTCAACCGAGACAGGTTCCGAATCGGCCATCGCCTTGCCTCCGTCTCGTCATGGGTGCTCTAACGTTCTTCGGCGTGAGCGGCGGCGCGCCTTACGCCGTCGTTGCGCTTCGATTCTACGCGTCGAGGCGCCCCGTCCGACTTGACGCCGTTGTGAGGCGTCACCGCGAGGCACCGCGGGTGCGATGCCTCGTCACGGACGTGCCCCAACCGGGCAATCGGCTTGCCTGTGTCACCCATGCAGCGAACTGCGCCTCGTCGAATCGGCCGTCTTGATAGATGTTGAGATAGCGGACGTTCTCGTCTTTGGACTCGCCGGGTGGAATGAGGATCGAGCGACGCACCGTTGAAGAAGGCCACCTTCACGTACTTCGTGAAGCAATGGAAGTTGAGGAACCAACCCTGCCCTTGCATGCCGTAGAAGGGCGAGTTCCAGCGCACGGCCTTCCGCACGTCTGGGACGGTGCGCACGATGATCGAGTCCAGGCGACGTCCGACGTCACTCTTCCAGCCCGGCATGGCCGCGATGTAGGCCTGCACGGGAGCGTCGCCGTCGGCCTTCGCGATCTGAGGATTGCCGCCTGACAGGAGGACCGGCTCCGCCGCCTCCCCGGACTTCCTGGTCGCGTTGTCCACCATTGCACTGCTCCCGACCCAGAGGATCACCGACGCTGGGATGATTCCCCCAACGGGATGCTTCAGTACGCCCAACGTCTCGCGCATGACCTGCGCGCGCTCACGCGACGAAGGTCAGCGTGGAGCTTGCTGAGAGCCAGTTCGATGCGCTGGCTAGCTGTGCGCTTCGTCCTCGGCCTCGGCGTCGTCGGCGGCCACGCCGGTGCTCGCGCCCTCGAGATCGGCGATGAGCAGGCGCGCATCCTCGGCGTCCTCGCGGCGCACGAGGATCTCGGTGGGGCCGAAGAGCAGGTTGCCGGCGGGCATGAAGAAGGGGCTCACGCCGAAGGCACGCTGCGTGGCCTCGTTGTGCATGACGTAGGGCACCTCGGCCGAGGCGAGGATCGACTTGGCGAGGGCGATGCGGCCGGGGTCGTTGGAGCGGAAGACGCTGACGAGCTCGACGGCCTCGCGCGCGAGGTCGGTCGGCGCAGGGCGTCACCGGCCCGGGCTCGGCCGGCGGCTCCGGGGTGCTCTCGACGAGCGGCACGTCGCAGTCCGAACAGCGGGTGAAGCCAGGGCGGTACTCGGCGCCGCACCGCGGGCAGATCACCGTGTGCCTCTCTTCCGGCCTGCCACAGCCAACGTCTGGCATCAGCGGCGAGCGTAGCGAGTCCGCTGCATGCCGGGGTTAGGCGCGCTTAGACCCACCGGCGCACGTTGCGACAGTACTGCTCGTACTCGGTGCCGAACGCCTCGAGGAGATAGCGCTCCTCTGGGCGGATAGCGTGACGCTGGACGAGGGCGAGTGCTGGGACAAGGAACGCGATGGGCCAGGGAGAGTTGAGGAAGGCGCTGACGGCGGCGATAAGGAGTGCGAGGCTGAGATACAGAGGGTTGCGAGTGAGACGAAAGGGTCCAGTGGTGACGAGAGCTGCGACGGGCCAGTCGGTTCTGAAGGTCGTGCGGTGCCGACGGAGAGTAAGGAAGGCCGCGGCGGCGAGACTGCCGCTTGCGGTGGACAGGAGGAGCGCGGCTAGCCGGAGAAACGGAAGAGCGGAGGGCGGGGCGACTGCGATAGGAAGGAAGCGATCGAGGCCGATGCCAAGCAGCAGTGCCGAGACGAACAGGACGGGCGGAGGCAAGATGACACGAGGTGTGTTCATGTGCGTGCTCCTCACAACGAGCTCCGGGAGGCGACGTCCGAGCATGTGGCGGGTGCGCCTCGTCTCGCGCATAAGCTGTGCGCGCAGCGCTCCCAGAGTGTAGAAGACCCGCGGCGCATCAGCTTCAGTCCGCGTGTCATGGCTGCCTCCGTGTCGCTGGTAGCACAACAATGCTACCACGGCATCCGGCCGTCTTCTCAGCGTGCTCGCCCGCCTGCACGAGCGTCGCGATCCCCGGTGCCGGCAGGAGCGCCGTGATCCCGGCCGCTGAACGGCGAGTCCGGCCGGCGCGCGGGCTACCCGCGCTCCTCCTTTGCAGGCTCGCGCGGAAGCTGCGCCGAGTGCCACACGGCGACGATCCAGACGATGTCTCCTTTTGCCCGGTAGAAGAAGCGGTAGGGCGCGAGGACCACCTCGCGGAAGGCGAGGTCGGGGAACTCGGGTACGACGCGCCCCGACTCCGGGAAGCGCGCGAGGCGGGAGAGCGAGGCCGCCGCGCGGTCGCGCAGGTCGCGCGCCGCCTGCGGGTCGTCGGCGCGGATGTAGTCGAGCGCGGCGAGGAACTGCGCCCGGGCGCTCGGTGTGAAGCGGACCGTCATCCGCGGCCGAGCAGCTCGTCGGCCTCGGCGAGTACCCGGTCGAGATCGTAGCCCTCGCCGGTCTCGATCTCGATCTCGCCGCGCGCCAGCAGGCGCAGGATCTCGAGCTCGCGCTGGGTGCGCGCGTAGCGCTGCGTGCTGAGCATGACGGCGGCAGGGCGACCGCGTTGCGTGATGAAGACGGGCTCGTCGGTCGCGGCCGCCCGCTTGACGACGCCGGCGGCGTCCTGGCGCAGGTCGGAGATGGGCACGATATCGGGCATTGATGCCATCAGAGTACCTCCTTGTAGTACAAGTAACGGTACCACTGATGTCCTCCTCAGAGCGAGTCCTATGTACTGGCCGGCGCCGTGGTCGTCGATGCAGGGGGCGCTGCGCTCGTCGGTGCCGCCGGCGCTGCTGCGTCGAAGCTGGGTCGTCGTCCTCGTCGTGGCCGCCGCCGTCATGCCGTGTCGAGCGGGCTGCGCACGCCGCCGGCGCCGCGGTTGAGCACGTGGGTGTAGATCATCGTCGTGCTCACGTCCTTGTGGCCGAGCAGCTCCTGGATCGTGCGGATGTCGTAGCCCGACTCGAGCAGGTGCGTCGCGAACGAGTGGCGCAGGGTGTGGCAGGTGGCGCGCTTGGCGATGCCCGCCTGGCGCGCCGCCGTGGCGACGGCGCGCTGCACGCAGGTCGGGTGCACGTGGTGGCGGCCCTGCCCGCCGCTGCGCGCGTCCCGCCAGCGGCGCTGCTGGGGGAAGACCCACTGCCAGCGCCAGTCGGTCGCCGCCTGCGGGTACTTGCGCGCCAGGGCGTCGGGCAGGTCGAGGCGGCCCCAGCCCTCGTCGACGTCGCGGCGGTGCACGGCCTTCGCGCGGCCGATCTGCACGGTCAGCGCCGGGCCGAGGGTCGCGGGGAGCATCGTCACCCGGTCCTTGCCGCCCTTGCCGTCGCGCACGGTGATCTCGCCGCGGGTGAAGTCGACGTCCTGGACGCGCAGGCGCAGGCACTCCATGAGCCGCAGCCCGCAGCCGTACATGAGCGCGGCCATGAGCCACGCCTCGCCGTCGAGCGCAGCGAGGAGGGCGCGCACCTCGTCGCGGGTCAGCACGACCGGCAGACGGCGCGGCTGCCGGGCGCGCACGAGCTCGCCCAGCTCGCCGACCTCGCGCCGGAGCACGTGCCGGTACAGGTAGAGCAGGGCGGAGAGCGCCTGCGTCTGGGTGGAGGCGCTGACGTGCCCGTCGACGGCGAGGTGGGTGAGGAAGGCGTTGATCTCGTCCTCGCCCATCTCCGCGGGGTGGCGCAGCCCGTGGAAGCGGACGTAGCGCCGCACCCAGCCGCAGTAGGTGCGCTCGGTGTGCCGGCTGTAGTGCCGGGCGCGGAGCGAGGCCTGCATCTGGTCGATCAGCTCGGACACCTGCACCCCCGTCGGCCATCCGCTGCGGCCGCGACGGCGTGCGCGGTCGGCCGTGGCCACTCGAGTCTGGGGCCACGGCGTGCGCGGTTCGAGACGTGGCGAGTGAAGTCAGGGGCCGCGGCGACCGCGTTCAAGAGGTGACGAGGAACGTCAACGGCGCGGGTGACGGCTGCGGGCGGTGACGGATCGCGGTCGCGACCGGCGGTGCGCGGACGGGCGGCAGGAGCCGGACGGGCGAGGCGCCGGAGGGCGGCACGCCGGGCGCAGCCCGGCGGCTTTCGCTCGCGCCGAGCCTGCGTTAGCATCGCCCCCACTGACCCATCGCCGGCGCGCCGCGGCACCCCGCCGCGCCCCGCGCCACCTGGAGGAGGCGGGAGTTATGGGCGATCAGACGCGCCCCCACGTGCACACACCACCACCCGGCCCGAAGAGCCAAGCGCTGATGAAGCGCGGCGACGACATCTTCCTCGGCGTGTCGCTGATCGGCGCGTGGCCGCCGAGCCACTTCGTCAGCCGCTACCGCGACGGGTGGTTCCTCGAGGACGTCGACGGCAACCGCTACATCGACTGGCTCGCCGGCTGGGCGTCGGCGCCGCTCGGCGGCGGCCACCCCGAGCTCGTCGAGGCCGCGCACACGGCCCTCAAGGAGTACGGCACGGAGTGCCTCTCGTCGCTGACCACCTGGCATCAGTACCAGCTCGCCGAGAAGGTCGTCGAGATCGCGCCCAAGCCGCTCACCAAGCTCGTCTACGACACCACCGGCAGCGAGGTCGTCGAGAACGCGGTGCGCATCATGCGCGAGGCCGCGGGGCCGGGGCGCCCGTTCGTCATCACCTTCCTCGGCAGCTTCCACGGCGGCAACTACGGCACCGGCGCCATGGGCCCGCACAACGCCCACTACAACCACGCCATCGAGCCGTTCATGAGCGGCTGGATCAACGTGCCCTTCCCCACCTGCTACCGCTGCCCGTACCACCTCGACTACCCGAGCTGCGACATCGCCTGCCTGGGCTACATCGAGGAGATGATCCTGCGCTACAAGGCGACGCCCGACAGCATCGCCGGCGTCGCCGTCGAGTTCATCCAGGGCGAGAACGGCATCCAGATCCCGCCGCCCGAGTGGCCCAAGCGGCTCTCCGACCTGTGCAAGAAGCACGGCTGGATCCTCTACAACGACGAGGTCCAGGAGGGGATGGGGCGCTGCGGCGACTGGTTCCTCCTCGACCAGTACCCCGACGTCGAGTGCGAGCTGCTCTCGCTGGGCAAGGGCACGTCCGGCGGGCTCATCCCGATCTGCTACACGCTGGGCTCCGACCGCATGAGCGGGCCGGCCGGCGAGCTCTACACCGGCGGCACCTTCGCCGGCTCGCCGGTGGGCTGCGTCGTCGGCATCAAGATGATCGAGATCATCAAGCGCGACAAGGTGCTCGACAACGTCAAGGAGATCGAGAAGGTCGCCAAGGCCAAGTTCGGCGCCATGAAGGAGAAGTACGAGGTCGTCGGCGACGTGCGCGTCAAGGGCTGCTACCAGTGCGTCGAGTTCGTCGAGGACAAGGAGTCGAAGACCCCGGCGCTCGACATCACGCGCGAGGTCGTCTACGGCATGGAGCGCCGCGGCGTGATCCCGATCTACGAGCCGGCGTTCAACTGGTTCCGCCCGACGCCGGCACTGAACATGCCGCCCGAGCTCTTCGCGCTCGGCTGCGACCTGGTCGAGGAGTCGGTCGACGAGGTCTCCAGGAAGTACGGCAAGGGCATCGCGTAAGGACCGGAGGGCGGCGGGCGGCGCCGGAGGCGCCGCCCGCCGCCCTCGCCACTCTCCGACTCACGCTTCACCTCATGAGAGGCGACCCGCCTCACCGATCGACGCAGGAGGACGACATGGGCAACGGCGAGATGCCGTACGCGGGGATCGCGACGTTCCTGAAGGCGCCGCACGTCGAGGCGCCGACGCGCGCCGACGGCGAGATCGCCGTGCTCGGCATCCCCTTCGACGAGGCGACGACGTCGCGCAGCGGCGCGCGCTTCGGCCCGCGCGCGATCCGCGACGTCTCGACCTTCTGGGCCTACCGCGCGGGCGCCGAAGCCTACCTCGACGTCGAGCTCGGCGAGGGGGCGGCGCGCGAGATCCTCGGCGGCGTGCGCTTCGTCGACGCCGGCGACGTCGATCCTCGGGCCGACGCAGCCCGTCGACGAGCGCCACGCCGCCGTCGTCGCCCGCCTGCGTCCCATCGTCGAGGCCGGCCTCTTCCCCGTCGTCCTCGGCGGCGACCACTCGGTGACGCTGCCGGCGATGATGGCCGTGCACGCGGCGCGCGGCGGCAGGCCCTTCCAGCTCGTCCACTTCGACACCCACACCGACTACTGGGACGAGGAGGGCGGCCAGCGCTACACGCACGGCAACCCGATGATCCGCGCCGACGAGCAGGGCCTCCTCACCGGCATCACCCAGTACGGTCTGCGCGGCCTCTACGGCCCCGAGATGGACTTCGATCTCATGAAGCGCCGCGGGGCGCGCCTCTTCTGGTGCGAGGAGGCCAAGCTCATGTCGCCGGAGGAGCTCGTCGAGCACCTCGAGCCCGGCGCCGACACCTACCTGACCTTCGACATCGACGCCCTCGACCCGGCCATCGCCCCCGGCACCGGCACGCCCGAGCCCGGGGGCTTCACCTACTACGAGGCCAAGGCGATCCTGCGCGCCGTCTGCGCACGGGTGAACGTCATCGCCATGGACATGGTCGAGGTCGCCCCGGCCTACGACGGACCCGGGCAGCTCACGGCGCTGCACGCCGTGCGCCTGATCATCGACACGGTCGGGGCGGCGTTCGCGGCGCGGGGCTGAGGCGCGCGGCGCGGGGCTGAGGCGCGCGGCGCGAGCCGAGGGCCGCGCCGGAGGTCGACGTCCCGCGGGACCGCCGCTCCCGGAGTCGGCGAGCCGGCCGGCGGAAGGCGACCCTAGGCCGAGACCGACGGCGCCCGGCCGGCGGAAGGCGACCCTAGGCCGAGACCGACGGCGCCCGGCCGAGCGCCGCGGCGAGGCGCGCGTGATGTGCGCGGGCGTGGTGCCGCAGCAGCCGCCGACGAGGCCGGCTCCCCGGGAGGGGAAGCCGGCGACCACGGCGGCGAAGTGCTGCGGCGTCTCGTCGTAGACCGTCGACCTGGCCCTCGAGGCGCGGCTGGCCGGCGTTGGGCTGCGCGACACCGGCAGGCCGGCGGCCGCGTGCAGGTCGGCGACCAGGTCGCCCATGGCGTCGGCGGTGATGCTGCAGTTGCAGCCGACGAGCGTCGACACCGGCGCCGAGCAGCGCCTCGGACGCCTGCTGCCGGGCTCACGCCCATCATCGTGCGGTAGCCGCGCGCGGCGGGCTTGTAGGTCATCGAGCAGCAGACGGGGCGGCCCGCGCGAGGCGGCGACCGCCGCCTCGGCGGCGGCGAGCGCCTCGCCGAGGTCGAACATCGTCTCGATGTGCAGCAGGTCGACGCCGCCGCGCACCAGGGCCTCGGCCTGCTCGGCGAAGGCCTCACGCAGCGCCGCCGGGTCGGCGTCGCCGAGCGGTGGCAGCATGAGGCCCGTCGGTCCGATGTCGCCGGCGACCAGGCGGCCGGGGAACTCGCGGTCGCGCAGCGCGACCGCGAGCCGCGCGGCCGCCTCGCTGAGGTCCGCCGCGCGCGCGCCGAGGCCGTGGGCCTCGAGCTTGGGGCGCGTACCGCCGAAGGTGTTGGTGTGCACGAGGTCGGCGCCGGCGGCGTAGTAGTCGCGGTGCACGGCCTCGACGATGTCGGGCCGGTCCCTGTTCCAGAGCTCGGGAGGGGTGCCGCCCGGCACGCCGCGGGCCATCATCTGGGTGCCCATCGCGCCGTCGAGCAGCAGGGTGCGCTCGGCCGCCAGGATCCGCAGGTCCACGGTCACCTCCTCGTCGTCGCCGCCGGGACGAGGCGATTGTACCAGCGGAGGGCGGCGACGCGGCGGGCCGACGGAGTCGTCGGGCGGGCGAGCGGTGCGGGGGGAGCAGGGATGGATCGGGCGGGGAGGAGCCCGGCGGGGTCGTCGCGAGGCGGGATCCCCTATTCGGCCGCAGCGTTCTTGGCGAGCTCCTGCGTGAGCCGTGTGGCGTCGCGGCGCGGCACGCCGAGGCAGACGTGCAGGGCGGCGGCGGCGTCGCGGCGCGAGAGTCCGCGCGCGAGCAGCGCCACCGCCGCCTCGCGCGCCTCGGTCTGCCGCCCCGCGGCCTCGGTCTCCCGCGCGCCGAGGTCGAGGACCAGCGTCACCTCACCGCGTACGTCGTCGCGCGCGGCGATCTCCGCCGCCAGCTCGTCGAGCGACCCGCGCAGCACCTCCTCGTGCACCTTCGTCAGCTCGCGACACACGGCCGCCGGCGCCCCGGGCATCAGGGCGGCCAGCCGCTCGAGGCTGGCCGCCAGGCGGCGGGGCGACTCGAAGGCGACCACGACCCCGCCGCAGCGGCGCCACTCGGCGACGCCGCGCGTCAGGTCGGCGGCGCGGCGCGGCAGGTAACCGACGAAGCGGAAGCCCTCGTCGCCGGCGAGACCGGAAGCGACGAGGGCGGTGGTCACGGCCGAGGGACCGGGGAGCACGGTCAGCGGCAGGCCCTCGGCGGCCGCGCGGGCGACGAGGCGCGCGCCGGGGTCGGCCACGCCGGGCATGCCGGCGTCGGTCACGAGCGCCACCGCACGGCCCTGGCGCAGAAGGCCGAGCACGCGCTCCGTCTTCTCGGCCTCGTTGTGGGCGAAGAGGCTGGTCAGCGGCGTGTGGATGTCGAAGCGGCTGAGCAGGCGTCGCGTGCGTCGCGTGTCCTCGGCGGCGATCAGCTCGACGGCGCCCAGCGCGTCGAGGACGCGGGGCGAGACGTCGTCGAGGTTGCCGATCGGGGTCGCGCAGACGTACAGCACGTCAGAGCTCCATCTCGATGAGGAGGGCGTCGATCTCGCGCCCGCCGATGCGCACGTGCCGGCGGGCGCGGCCGACGACGGTGAAGCCGAGGCTCGTGTGGAAGGCCAGGGAACCCTCGTTGTCGGCGCGCAGGTCGGTGAAGACCTTGGCGTAGCCGAGCTCGCGTGCCGCGGCGGCGCCGGCCGCGAAGAGCGCGCGGCCCACGCCCCGCCGCCGCCACGCCGCGAGCACCCAGGTGCCCATCGTGGCCACGTGATCCTGCGAGCCGACCATGTCGTCGAGCGGGGCGATCGTCTGCGCGCCGACGATCTCGCCGGCCGGGGTCTCGGCCACGTGCACGAAGCCGCGGGGGCCGAGCCCCTCGATGAACGCCTCCTCATCCGCGACCGCGAGAGGGCGGTCCAGGATCGTGAAGCGTCCGTCGGCGATGGCCTCGTTCAGCACTCGGGCGACGCCGGCCGCGTCGTCCGGCGTCGCCCGGCGCACGCGCAGCTCGGCGACGCTCACCCTGCGCCCCCGTTGTGGCGACGGTCAGGACCGCCCACCGTCCGCCTCCCGGCGGGCGATCACCATGATCTCGTACTCGTCGAGGTCGAGCGGCCGTCGCGCCCACAGACCGGCCGTCCCTCCGCCGACGTGCTCGACCGCGAACCCGGCCTCGGCCACGAGCCGCGTCAGCTCCACGGGCGTGTACAGGCGCTCGCGGCCGGTGAAGCGGCGCTCGCCCGCCTCGCCGTACTCGAGCGTCTCGGTCTCGACGCTGGTCAGCGGGTCGAAGCGGCCGGCGGCCACGTCGTCGGGCGTGACCATGCGGGCGACGCGCAGGACGCTGAGGGCGGTGAGCAGCAGCGGCCCGCCGGGGCGCAGCGCGTCGTGGATGCAGCGCAGGATCGCCCGGTCGTGCGACCACGGGTCGTCGGCGGCGCCGAGCAGGCTGAAGGCGCCCTCGCAGACGCAGAGGGCGGCGTCGGCCGGCTCGTCCAGGGAGAAGTCGGTGGCATCGGCCTCGACCCAGCGCACCTCGACGCCGGCGGCGCGCGCCGCGGCGCGCGCCTGCTCGAGCATGCCGGCCGAGAGGTCGAGCCCGGTCACGCGATAGCCGCGGCGCGCGAGCTCGACGGAGTGGCGCCCGGTGCCGCAGCCCACGTCGAGGACGTGGGCGCCGGGCGCCAGCCCGAGCTCGCGCTCGGCGAAGTCGACCTCGGCGAGGGTGCCGACGGTGAACGGCTCGTCCATGTAGCGGGGAGCGTGCACGTCGAAGAAGTCGCGCCACTGGGTCATGGCTGGATTCTCTCACAGCGGGTGCGCGGGCAGGGCGAAGCGTGCGGGGGCGAGGAGAGTGGCGGCCGGCGGCGGCGGTGCGGGCGGCGGGCGTCAGCCCGTGGCGCCCGCTCCGCCGGCGAGGAGCGCCATGAGGACCAGCCACGCGATCAGCGTGGCGACGGCGAGGACGCGGCCGTCGAGGGCCTGGTGCGGTTGCCGTGGGACCAGTCTCATACTTCGGTTATCGGCGACGCGCGCCGCGGACATAACGTTCGTGCGCCGACCGGCGCCGGGGTCGTGCTCCGGCCGATGCGACGCGTTCGTGCGCCGACCAACGCGGTAGTCCGGCGCGCCGCCGGGAAGCCTCCACTTGCGAGAGGAGGCGAGGCGCCATGCAACGGGAGGATCTGGTCTGCACCGCCTGCGGTCTGCGGTTCCACGTCGACGACTTCGTGGAGGAGATCGGCGAGCTGCTCGCGTGCCCGAACTGCGGCAGTCTCGAGATCGAGACCGACGTCCTGCAGGAGGACGCGCAGCGAGACGCCGCCTGAGGCGTGCCCCCGCGCACCGCCCGTCGCGGCGTCCGGGCCGCGGACGACGCGGCGCGCCCGGCGGCGCGGGTCCGCACGGCGCGAGATTCCCGGCCTCCGCGGCGCCGGCCCGACGCGCTACTATGGTCGGGCACCGTCTCCCGGGGAGGTCTCGTCATGACGCCGGTCGTCGCTGGACTGCCGTGAAGCGCATCGTCCTCGGCGACAACCTGCCCGTGCTGCGCGCCCTCCCCGACGGGATCGCGCGGCTCGTCTACCTCGACCCGCCGTTCAACACCGGCCGCGAGCGGCGGCACACGCAGCTGAGGACGTCGCGCGACGCGGGTGGCGACAGGACCGGCTTCGGCGGCCACCGCTACCGCAGCGAGACCGTCGGCACCCAGGCCTACAGCGACGCCTTCGACGACTACCTCGGCTTCCTCGCGCCGCGTCTCGCCGAGGCGCGGCGCCTCCTCGCCCCCGACGGCTCGCTCTTCCTCCACATCGACGCCCGCGAGGCGCACTACTGCAAGGTCCTGCTCGACGAGCTCTTCGGGCGCGAGGCGTTCATGAACGAGATCGTCTGGGCCTACGACTACGGCGGGCGCACGAAGCGGCGCTGGCCGGCCAAGCACGACACGCTCTTCTGGTACGCGCGCGACCCGGGCGCCTACGTCTTCCGCTACGAGGACATCGACCGCATCCCCTACCTCGCCCCGGGGCTGGCCGGGCCCGAGAAGGCGGCCCGCGGCAAGACCCCGACCGACGTCTGGTGGCTCACCATCGTCAGCCCGACGGGCGCCGAGAAGACGGGGTACCCGACACAGAAGCCGCTGCGCCTGCTCGAGCGTATCGTCGCCGTGCACTCGGACCCCGGCGACCTCGTGCTCGACTGCTTCGCCGGCAGCGGCACGACCGGCGAGGCGGCGGCGCGCCTGGGCCGCGACTACCTGCTGGTCGACGACAACCCGGAGGCGGTGCGCGTCATGGCGCGGCGCCTGGCGTGGAGCGAGCCCGAGCTGGTCGGCGTGGACGGGCCCGGCGAGCCGCCGAGCGCCTGACGCGGAAGGGGCCGGCCGCCCCTCGGGCGGCCGGCCCCTTCGTGAGCCTCGGCGTCGGTCCGGCGTCAGTCGGCCGGGACGATCGCCTCGTTAGGGCACGAATCCACGCACGTGGCGCAGTCGTCGCAGAGCTCGGGGTCGATGACGTAGATGTCGTCGCCCTCGGTGATCGCGTCGTTCGGGCACTCGTCGACGCAGGCGCCGCAGGCCAGGCACTCCTCGGTGATCTTGTGGGCCATCTGCTCCCTTTCACCTCCTACAGGCGCGGACCGGCGTGCCGCGCGCGATTGGCTGCACCATTTATCAAGAGGGTCGGAGCGAAGTCAAGACGACTCGCGTACCGACTTCAGGATAGCGGCTGGCCGTTCCGGCGACCACCCTGCGGCACGGGGGCCCCGTCAGCCCGGGAACAGCTCGGTGAGCGCGAGGGCGGCGGCGCCGACGACGCCGGCGTCGGCGCCGAAGCGGGCGGCGACGAGGCGCACCTCGTCGCGCTGCGGGCGCAGCCCGCGGGCGGCGAGGACGGCGCGCGCGGGGCCGAGGAGGAGCTCGCCGCCGGCGGCGCCGGCGCCGCCGATCACGACGAGCTCCGGGTTGAAGATGTTGACGAGACTGGTGAGGCCGACGCCGAGGTGGGCGCCGATGCGCGCCAGCGCGGCGCCCGCCTCGGCGTCGCCCTCGAGCGCGAGGCGGGTCAGCAGCGCGCCGTCGACCGCTTCGCCGGCGGCGAGGGCGCGCCCGAACGCCCCGTCGGGGCGCGCCCTCGCCGCCTCGAGCGCCGCCCCGTCCATGGCTCTCCCCGAGGCGTACACCTCGAGGCAGCCGCGGTTCGGGCAGCGGCCGGGGCAGGGCGGGCCGTCCTCGTCGATCACGACGTGCCCGAGCTCTCCGGCCGCGCCGCTGTGGCCGCGGTAGACGCGGCCGCCGGCGATGATGCCGCCGCCGATCCCCGTGCCGAGGGTGAGCATGAGCATGTCGCGGGCGCCGCGGCCGGCGCCGAAGACGTGCTCGCCGACGCAGGCCGCCGTCGCGTCGTTGTCGACGACGCAGGGGAGACCGAAGCGCTCCTCGAGGACGTCGCGCAGCGGCACGTCGGCGAGGGGCAGGTGCACGCTCTCCACGACGCGCCCGTGGGCGAAATCGACCCTGGAGGGCATGCCGAGGCCTATCGCCTCAGCTTCGGCGCCCTCGAGTGTGGCGGCCACCGCGCCGGCGATCGCCTCGAGGCACGCCTCGGGGGTCTCGACGACCGTGGGGGTGACCGCGTGGCGCAACAGGCGCGGCGGCGCCGGAGTCTCGTCGCCCGCCTCCGGCGGGGCGGCGACGACCAGCGCCGCGGCGATCTTGGTGCCGCCGACGTCGACGGCGGCGAGCGTGTGCTCCTGGGGCGGCACGGCGGGCAGCCTACCATACGCTACAATGTGGGACAGAGGATTCACCCGCGGCAGGGCGTAGGTTCCCCCTGCCCGCGCCGGCCTTCACCCGATCCCCCGGTGCCCCGCCCGGCAGGGCACGACCGATGCCTGTGGACGATGACCGACAGCGGCCTCGCGCCGACAAGCCCTATCGCACCTATCGCGGCGGCGGCCGGCGACGGTCGTCGCTCGACGACGAGCTCGCCGGCCTCAAGGCTCCCGCGGGGCGCCGCGGCAAGGCCGCGGCCGGCGGTGCGCCCGCGGGCGGCGGCGGCGAGGGCGGCGCCGGAGCGGCGCCGGCTCGCGGCGCGGCCGGAGGCGGCGCGGCGGCGGGCGATGCGGCGAGCCGGCGCGCCGGCGGCGGCGCGCCGTCGTACCGGCGCTACGGCGCCGGCGGGGTCGAGGAGCCCGCGAAGAGCCGCCGCCGCTTCCGCTGGTGGCACGTGCCGCTCGTCCTCGCCGTCCTGCTCGTCGTCGCCGGCGTCGTCGGCGTCGTCCTCGCTTACCCGGGCTACAAGCGCTTCGACAAGGCTGTCGACAACAGCAACCGCCGCCTCGGGCCCGAGGCCACCGCGGCACTCGACCCCGACGAAGGCTGGTCGCTCATCACCAGCCCGACCACGGTCCTCCTGCTCGGCGTCGACAGCAAGCAGGGGGAGCCGGCGCGCTCCGACACCATCCTGCTGATGCGCTTCGACCCCGACGACCACACCGTCAACCAGCTCTCGATCCCCCGCGACACCCTGGTCGAGATCCCGGGGCACGGCGAGGGCAAGATCAACTCCGCCATTTACTGGGGAGGGCCCGAGCTCGCGGTGAAGACCGTGCAGCAGTACCTCGGCATCCCCATCAACCACGTCATGGTGGTCAACTTCAAGGGCTTCACCCGCCTCGTGAACTCGGTCGGCGGCGTCGACATGTACGTGCCGCGGACGGTGCAGACGATCGCCAGCCGCGACAGGGTGGTCGTCTACGAGAAGGGCTGGCAGCACTTCGACGGCAAGAACGCGATGCTCTACGTACGCATCCGCATGGTCGACGACGACTTCCACCGCGCCCGGCGCCAGCAGCAGTTCGTCGCCGCCCTGCAGCGCAAGATCGCCCAGCCGTCGAACCTCTGGCAGCTGCCCGACATCGGGCGGCGCTTCATGAGCGGCGTCGACACCGACCTGACGACGAACGAGCTCCTCGCCCTCGGCTGGGTCAAGTACCGGGCCGACGACGAGAAGAGCCGCAAGATGGTGCTCGCCGGCGAGCCGACGTGGCAGGGCGGCGTCTCCTACGTCCTGCCGCCCCCCGGGGAGAAGAGGGCGAGGGTGCTGGCGCGCTTCCTCGGCGAGTGAGGGCGGCTCAGTACTCGACGCCGACCAGGGCGAGACCGCGCGGCGGCGCCGTCTGCCCCATCGCCGCACGCCGGCCGCCTCGCAGTCCCTCCTCGCAGCTCCTCCTGCGTCATCCTCCCCTGCGCCACGTCGACCATCGAGCCGACGGCGACGCGCACCATGTTGTGGAGGAAGCTCGCGGCGCTGATCTCAAAGACCCATTCGGGCGTGCCCTCGACGGGAGACCACACGGCGCGGCGCACCTCGCGCACGCAGTGGTGGTAGAGGTGCGCCGAGGGCGTCAGGGCGGAGAAGTCGCGCTCGCCGACGAGCGGCGCCGCGGCGCGGCGCAGCGCGTCGGTGTCGAGCGCGCCGCGGACGTTCCAGACGTAGGCCCGCTCGGCGACCGGCCGCACCGGCGAGAGCCAGAGGCGGTAGCGGTACGTGCGGCCGGCGGCGGCGCGGGCGTCGAAGCCCGGAGCGGCCGGCGTCACGGCGGTGACGGCGACGTCTTCGGGGAGCAGCGCGTTCAGGCTGAGGCGCAGCCGGTCGCAGGAGCGCACCGGGGCGGAGACGACGCACGAGGCGACCTGGGCGAGCGCGTGCACGCCGGCGTCGGTGCGCCCGGCCACGCGCAGTCGCACGGGCTCGCGCAGAATGACGGCGAGCGCCTCCTCGAGCACACCCTCGACGGTGCGCAGGCCCGGCTGGCGCGCCCAGCCCTTGAAGCGCGTGCCCTCGTAGGCGAGGTCGAGGCACAGTGTCTGCTCGCTCACGACGTCATCCCCTCCGCGGCCGCTCTCCCGCCCCGCCGCCGCATCCTAGATCACCATGGCCACGGCGACCACGGACGCAACGAGGGCGAGGGCGAGCCAGTCGCCGGCGCCCGCCGCGAGCGGATGCAGGCGGGTGCGGGTGAGCCCCGGGCGGTAGCAGCGCGCCTCCATGGCGAGGGCGAGGTCGTCGGCACGGCGGAAGCTGACCACGAAGAGGGGGATCAGCACGGGGACCAGCGCCCTGGCGCGCGTCACCAGACCGCCGCGGGCGAATTCGGCGCCGCGGGCGCGCTGCGCGCGCATGATCGTGTCGAGCTCCATGAGCAGGGTGGGGATGAAGCGCAGCGCGATCGTGACCATGAGGGCGAGCTCCTCGGTCGGCACACGCAGCCGCCGCAGGGGACGCGTCAGCCAGGCCAAGGCGTCGGTCAGCGCCACCGGCGGCGTGGTCAGCGTGAGGAGAGCCCCCGTCACCACGAGGATGACGAGGCGCACACTGAGGAACGCGGCCCGCTCGAGCCCCTCCCACGTGAGGTGGATCGGCCCCAGCGTGAAGAACGCCTCGCCGGGCGCGAAGAGCACCTGCACGACGAACGTGAGACCGACGAGCCAGAGCAGCGGTTTGAGGCCGCGCCAGAACCAGCGGAGCGGCACGCCGCTGAGCAGGACGGCCGCCAGCGCCACCGCGCCGAAGACGGCCAGCGCCGCGTAGCTGTCGCGCACGAAGAGGGCGACGGCCAGCGTCGTCACCGCGACCACCTTGACCCGCGGGTCGAGCCGGTGCAGCGGGGAGTGGCCGGGCACGTACTGGGTGATCGTCCTCATCGCAATGCCTCGGCGGCCGCGGCGTACGTCCGCGGCGCCTCGACCGCGGGACGACCCAGGCGACGCCACAGCTCGACGAGGAACGGCGACTCCAGACCGTGCTCCGCGAGGGCCGCCTCGCCGCCGTCGCCGAAGGCCCAGGGCCCGGCGGCGGCGAGTCGCCCGTCGTCGAGCACGAGACGCTCGTCGCACAGCCCCCAGGCGGCGTCGACGTCGTGCGTCGCCAGGAGCAGCGTCGTCCCGCCCCCGACCAGGCGCCGCAGCACGCCGGTGAGGGTGCGCCGCGCCGCCGGGTCGAGGCTCACGAAGGGCTCGTCGAGGAGCAGCAGGCGGGGCCGCATGGCGAGCACGCCGGCGAGCGCCAGGCGGCGCTGCTCGCCGCCGGAGAGCGCGTACGGGTGGCGCTCGCCGAACACCGCCGGCGGCAGCCCGACGAGCTCGAGGGCGGCCTCGACCGCGGTCGTGACCTCGTCGGCCGGCCAGCCGAGGCGCCGGGGCCCGAACGCCACGTCCTCCCGGGCGGACCCGGCGAAGAGCTGCAGCTCCGGGCGCTGGAAGACGAGCCCGACCTCGCGGCGACGGTCGGCAAAGCCTTCGTCCGTCGCCGCCAGGCCGTCGAGCTCCACCGTGCCGGCTTCGGGCTCGAGGAGCCCTCTCAGCACCTGCAGCAGGGTCGACTTGCCGGCCCCCGTCGCCCCCAGCAAGGCGACCGAGGCGCCCGCGGCGATGCTGAAGCCGACGTCGGTGAGGGCCGGTATCGGCCGCCCGCCCTCGTCGTAGACGACGGTCAGGCCGTGGCAGCGCAGACCCATGCCGGAGACCGCCGGCGGCGCGCCGGGCCCGGTGGGCCCTCCCGGACGTGCGCCGGCGGCGACCGGCGGCGCGGGCCTCACGCGTCACCCCCTGCGAGCAGTGACACGAGCTCGTCCAGGGTCAGCGGCAGGGCGGTCCCCGCAGCGCCCGGCGCGGCGCGCCGGCCTGGCGGGCTCCACCTCGGGGCGCCCTCCGAGTGCCAGCGCCACCTCGGCAGCCGGTGGCAGCCCGAGTTGCAGGCGGGTGACGAGGGCGAGGTCGGCGAAGAGCCCCCGCGGCGTCCCGTCGTAGACGGCGGTCCCGCGCTCCAGGGCGACGACGCGGTCGGCGAGACCGACCTCGCCCATCTCCTGGGTCACGTACACGGTGGCCAGGCCCTCCGCGCGCACGCGGCGTACGGCGGCCAGGACCTCGTCGCGGCCGCCCGGGTCGAGCATCGCCGTGGGTTCGTCGAGCACGAGCACGCGGCGCGGGATCGCGAGCACCCCGGCGAGAGCCGTGCGCTGCTTCTGACCGCCGGAGAGCAGGTGGGGGGCGCGCTCCCGCAGGCCCCCGAGGTCGAACGCGGCGAGCATCTCCTCGACGCGCGCCTTCATGCGCTCCGGCGGCCAGCCCAGGTTCTCCAGACCGAACGCCACGTCGGCCTCCACGTCCTCGGCGACGAGCTGGTTCTCGGGGTCCTGGAAGAGGATGCCCACGTCGCGGCGCGCGTCGAGCCGGCCGCGGGCGTCGAGCAGGTCGTGGCCGCAGACCGCGGCGCGGCGCGCACCCTCGGGCACGGCGAGCCCGGCGAGCAGGCGGGCGAGGGTCGACTTGCCGGAGCCGTTCGGCCCGACGAGGGCGACGGCCTCGCCCTCGGCGACTCTCAGATCGAGGCCGTCGAGAGCGGGTGAGGAGGCTCCCGGGTAGGCGAACCGGAGTGCTTCGATGTCGACGAGCGGCGCGCTCATGTCGGCAAGCTTACCGGGCGCGCGACACCGCGGGCACGCACCCCGCGCCCGAACGGAGGCCCGACCGTCGATCCGGGACCGAGGAGGGGGCACGGAGAGCCGGTGGCGGCGACGGCAGGTACGGCGCGGTCGCCCGCCGGGTGCGCAACGGCGCCGGGGGCGGCGCGGGCCCGAGGGCCCGCGCCGCCCCCGGCGCCGTCACGACCTCAGACCAGCTCGAGGTAGACCTGCTCGGAGCCGTCGCCCTGCCGGGGCCCGAGCTTGATGATGCGCGTGTAGCCACCGGGGCGGTCCTCGTACCGCGGGGCCACGTCATTGAAGAGCTTGTAGACGATCTTCTTGTTGCGCAGCATCGAGATCGCTTGACGGCGCGCGTGGAGGTCGCCACGCTTGCCCAGCGTGATCGCCTGCTCGACGACCCCTCGGACCTCCTTGGCGCGCGCCTCACCGGTCTTGATCTTCTCGTGCTCGAGCAGCTGGCAGGCCAGGCCGCTGAGCAGCAGCCGGCGCTGGGCCGGCGACATGTTGAACTTGCGTCCCTGCTTCTGGTGGCGCATTCAGTCCTCACCCCGCAACCCGAGACCCCGGGCGATCAGCTTCTCCTTGACCTCGTCGATGCTCTTCTTGCCGAAGTTGGGGATGTTGAGCAGCTCGGCCTCGGTCTTGGAGATGAGGTCGCCGACCGTCTGGATGCCCTCGCGCTTGAGACAGTTGTACGAGCGCACGCCGAGCTCGAGCTCCTCGATCAGCACCTCGTCCATGCCGCCACCGGCGGGCGACGGCTCGAGGCCCTCGATGGCGAACTCCTCGCTCGGGCGGGCGCGCTCGGGGTCGGCGAAGATCGACAACCGGTCGACGAGCAGCTCGGCCGCCTCGCGCAGCGCCTCGTCCGGCGACATGGAGCCGTTGGTCGTCACCTCGAGGATCAGCTTGTCGTAGTCGGTGCGCTGCCCCACGCGGGCGCTGTCGACGTGGTACGACACGCGCTTGATGGGGCTGAAGATCGAGTCGATCGGGATGTCGCCGATGATCATGTCGGGGGTCTTGTTGCCGTCGGCCGTCACGTAGCCGGTGCCGCGGCGGATGGTCAGCGTCATCTCGAGCAGGCCGCCGTCGGCGAGCGTCGCGATGTGGTGGTCGGGGTTGAGGATCTCGAGCTCGGCCGGCATGTCGATGTCGGCCGCGACCACCTTGCCGGGCTTGTCCTTGACCAGCCGGACCTGGACCTCGTCGATCTCGCCGTGCAGGCGGCAGACGATCTCCTTGAGGTTGAGGATCACGTCGGTGACGTCCTCCTTGACCCCCGGCACCGTCGTGAACTCGTGGGCGACGCCCTCGATCTTTACAGAGCTGACGGCGGCTCCCTCGAGCGACGAGAGGAGGACGCGGCGCAGCGCGTTGCCGAACGTGTGCCCGAACCCGCGGTCGAGCGGTTCGACCTCGAAGCGCACCCTGTTGGTGGCCAGTTGTTCGCGCGTGATGTTCGGCATCTGGAAGTGGAGCACCTTGCCTCCCTGTCAGGTCTTCGCCGCTGGGGTGCCGCTGCAGCGGTTACTTCGAGTAAAGCTCGATGATGAGCTGCTCCTGCACCGGCGTGTCGATGTCGTCACGCTCGGGCAGACGCAGGATCTTACCGGTCAGGTTGTCGTGGTCGGCGAGCAGCCACGGCGCCACCGCGGAGGTGAGGTCGGTGGCGGCGCGCACCGTCTCGACAGCCTTGCTGGAGGGCTTGACCGAGATCACGTCGTCTGGTCTGACCTGATAGGACGGGATGTCGACCTTGCGCCCGTTGACCAGGAAGTGCGCGTGGCGCACGAGCTGGCGGGCCTGGCGCCGCGAGGCGCCGAACCCCAGGCGGTACACGACGTTGTCCAGCCGCGTCTCGAGGAGCCGCAGCAGGTTCTCACCGGTGATGCCCTGCCGCCGGCTGGCCTCGACGTAGTACTGGTGGAACTGCTTCTCGAGCACCTGGTAGTAGCGCCGCGCCTTCTGCTTCTCGCGCAGCTGCAGGAGGTACTCGGACTGCTTGATGCGCCCGCGGCCGTGCTCGCCCGGGGGGTATGAGCGCCGCTCGGCGGCGCACTTGTCGCTCAGGCAGCGCTCGCCCTTGAGGAAGAGCTTCTCGCTCTCACGGCGGCACTGCTTGCACTGGGGTGATGTGTCTCTCGCCACTGCCGGACCTCGTTAGACGCGGCGCCGCTTGCGCGGGCGGCAGCCGTTGTGGGGCACCGGCGTCACGTCTTTGACGCCGAGGATCTCGAGGCCCGCCGCCTGCAGCGAGCGGACGGCGGTCTCACGACCCGAGCCCGGCCCGCGGACGAAGACCTCGACCTTCTGGAGGCCGTGCTCCATGCCCTTCTTGGCGCACGACTCGGCCGTCACCTGGGCGGCGAACGGGGTGCTCTTGCGCGAGCCCTTGAACCCGACGGACCCGGCGCTCTCCCAGGCGATGACGTTGCCCTCCTGGTCGGTCAACGTCACCAGCGTGTTGTTGAAGGAGGTCTTGATATGCGCCTGACCGATGGCGATGTTCTTGCGGACCCGGCGCCGTGTGCGCCCTTTCGCTCTCTGAGGCTTGGCCACTCTGCACTACTCCTGACGACGTCGCTCCGCGGGGAGCGGGCTCACTTCTTCTTCTTGCCGACGGTGCGCTTGGGACCCTTGCGGGTGCGGGCGTTGGTGCGCGTGCGCTGCCCGTCGACCGGCATGCCGCGACGATGGCGGATGCCCCGGTAGCAGCCGATGTCCATGAGGCGCTTGACGTTCTGCGAACGCTCGCGGCGCAGGTCGCCCTCGACCGTGACTTCGCGGTCGATGGCGTCGCGCAGACGGACGACCTCGTCTTCGGTGAGGTCGCGGACCTTGGTGTCGGGGTCGATGCCGACGCCGGTCAGGATCTTGTTGGACGTGGAGCGGCCGACGCCGTAGATGTAGGTGAGACCGATCTCGACCCGCTTCTGCGGCGGGATGTTGACGCCCGCGATTCGTGCCATCTGGACCCTACCCCTGCCTCTGGCGATGCCGCGGGTTCGAGCAGATCACCTGCACCGTACCGTGCCGGCGGATGATCTTGCACTTCTCGCACATCGGCTTGACTGACGCTCTGACCTTCATGCTAGTCCTCGCTCACGGGCGCGCGGCGGCCGCCACGCGACACTACCCTTCGGGTGACCGCGGGCGGCCACTACTTGAACCGATAGGTGATCCTGCCCCTGCTGAGGTCGTACGGCGAAAGCTCGACCTTGACCCTGTCGCCCGGCAGGATGCGGATGTAGTGCATGCGCATCTTGCCGGAGATGTGGGCGAGGACCTCGTGGTCGTTGTCGAGGTGCACGCGGAACATCGTGTTCGGCAGCGCCTCGACGACCTCGCCTTCGATCTCGATGGCTTCTTCTTTTTGCGCCATACTCCCTCTGGCTACGGACAGCGGCCTGCAATACTACCACAAACGGGAGGCTCGACAAACAAGGGCGGCGAGCCTCAGACGCGCTCCTCGCCCGCCCGCCTGGTCAGCACCCGGGGACCGTCGGCGGTGATCGCCACCGTGTGCTCGAAATGCGCCGACAGCGACCCGTCGCCGGTGTGGATCGCCCAGCCGTCGTCGGCGACGAAGATGTCGTGCGAGCCGGCGTTGACCATCGGCTCGATGGCGAAGACCATGCCCTCCTCCAGCCGCGGCCCGCGGCCGGGCTCCCCATGGTTGGGGATCTGCGGGTCCTCGTGCATCTCCCGGCCGACCCCGTGGCCGACGAGCGAGCGCACGACGCTGAAGCCGGCGGCCTCGACGACCTCCTGCACGGCGTGCGAGACGTCGCCGAGGCGACGCCCGGGCCGGCACTCGACGATCGCCGCCTCGAGCGACTCGCGCGTGACGTCGAGCAGGCGCCGGGCCTCACGGTCGATGTCACCGACCGGCACGGTGAGGGCGGAGTCGGCGACATAGCCCTCGAGCGTCACGCCGACGTCGAGACTGAGCAGGTCGCCCTCGTCCACGCGCTGTCGGCCCGGGATGCCGTGCACGACCATGTCGTTGGGCGAGGCGCAGATCGAGGCGGGGAAGCCGCGGTACCCCTTGAAGGTCGGCACCCCGCCGCGGCCGCGGATGAACTCCTCGGCGAGGCCGTCGAGCCTGGCCGTGGTCACCCCGGGGCGGACGCTGCCGGCGAGGAGCTCGAGGCACGCGGCCACGACCCTCCCCGCGGCGCCGATGAGCGCGACCTCGCTGGCCGACTTGCGGATGATCAAGAGGCGGCGGAGTCGAGGATCGCGACGACCTGCTCGAACACCTCGTCGGGCATCTTGCCGCCGCCGGAGGCGGTGCCCAGGATGCCCTGCGGGCGGTAGTGCTCGACCAGCGGCTCGGTCTGGGCGCGGTAGACGGCGAGCCGGTTGCGCACCGTCGCCTCGTCGTCGTCGGCGCGCTGATACAGCTCGCCGCCGCAGGCGTCGCAGACGCCGTCACTGAGCGGCGGGTCGAAGACGACGTGGTAGCTCTTGCCGCAGGCGCGGCAGAGTCGACGCCCGGCGAGGCGCGCGACGAGCTCGTCCTCGGGCACCTCGAGCTGGATCACGTGCGTCAGGCCGCGCCCGGCCTCGGCCAGCAGCGCGTCGAGGCGCACGGCCTGGGCGATGGTGCGCGGGAAGCCGTCGAGGAGGAACCCGTCGCGGGCGTCGTCGTCGCCGAGCCGCTCGCCGACGACGCCGATCACGACCTCGTCGGGTACCAGCTCGCCGGCGTCCATGAAGCGCTTCGCCTCGCGGCCCATCTCGGTGCCCTTGGCGACGGCGGCGCGCAGCATGTCACCGGTGGAGATGTGCGGCAGGCCGTAACGCGCGACGACGCGCTCGGCCTGCGTGCCCTTGCCGGAGCCGGGCGCGCCGAGGAGCACGACGTTGCGTTCGCGGGGCCTCGCCATCGCCGGCCGCTACTTGAGGAAGCCCTCGTAGTGGCGCATGAGCAGCTGGGCCTCCATCTGGCGCATCGTGTCGAGCGCGACGCCGACGACGATCAGGAGTGACGTGCCGCCGAAGTAGAAGGGCACGTCGAAGTACCGCGAGAGGATCCACGGCAGGAGCACGATGGCGCCGAGGAAGAGCGCCCCGGGCAGCGTGAGGCGGGTGAGGATGCGGTCGAGGAACTCGGCCGTCGGCCGCCCCGGGCGCACGCCGGGGATGAAGCCGCCGTACTTCTTCAGGTTGTTGGCCTGGTCGACCGGGTTGAAGGTGACCGCCGTGTAGAAGTAGGTGAACAGGATGATGAGGAGGACCTCGCCGACGATGTAGAGGTAGCTCTGCGGCCCGAACGCCGTTGAGATCCACTCGGTCGGGCCGGTCGGGATGAACTGCGCGAGGGTCGGCGGGATCAGCATGATCGACGAGGCGAAGATCACCGGGATCACGCCGGCCATGTTGACCTTGAGCGGGATGAAGGTGCTGGAGCCGCCCATCATGCGGCGGCCCACCACGCGCTTGGCGTACTGCACGGGGATGCGGCGCTCGCCGGTCGTGATCCAGATGACGCCGACGATGACCGCGAGGGCGATGATCAGGAAGCTGATCTGGGCGACGAAGCTGAACGTGGTGAAGAACTGCACGACGCCGCCGGGGATGCTGCTCACGATGCTGATGAAGATCATGATCGACATGCCGTTGCCGATGCCGCGCGCGGTGATGAGCTCGCCGAGCCACATGACCGCCGTCGTGCCGGCGACCAGCGTGATCACGATGAGCGCGGCGCGCCACCAGTTGAGGTCGGGCAGCGCGTTGTAGCTGTTGAAGATCGTCAGGTAGCCGACCGACTGGACGAGGGCGAGCCCGACGGTCAGCCAGCGCGTGTACTTCGTGATCTGCTTCTGGCCCTGCTCGCCCTCCTTGGCCAGCTCCTCGAGCTTGGGGATGACCACGGTGAGGAGCTGCATGATGATCGAGGCGGTGATGTAGGGCATGATGCCCAGGGCGAAGACCGCCACCTGGCTGAGAGCGCCGCCGGAGAACAGGTTGAGGAGACCGACCACACCGGTGGAGCCGGTCTCGAAGAACTCCTGGAGCGCGTCGACGTCGACGCCCGGCGTCGGCACCCAGCAGCCGAAGCGATAGATCGCGATCATGCCGGCGGTGAAGAGCAGCTTGGCGCGCAGCTCCGGGATCTTCCAGGCGTTGACCAGCGACTGCCAGAGCTTGTTGTCCACGATGCTCCCCCCGGCGCCGTCAGAGAAGCTCGACGGTGCCGCCGGCGGCCTCGATCTTGGCCCTGGCGCTCGCCGAGAACAGGTGCATGCGCACGTTCAGCGCCTTGTCGAGGTCGCCGTCGCCGAGGATCTTGATCGGCGTGCGCGTGTTCTTGACGACGCCCTTCTCGACCAGCGCCTCGGGGGTGACCTCGGCGCCCGCCGCGAAGAGGGCGGCGAGGCGGCCGACGTTGACCGGCACGGCGTAGGTGCGGAACGGCCCGATCGGCATGCTCTTCTTGTGGTTCGGCCCGCGCAGCTTGCCGAGCCGCATGTAGAGCGGCATCTGGCCGCCCTCGTAGCCCGGGCGCACGCCGCCGCCGGACCGGGCGTTGTAGCCCTTGTGGCCCTTGCCGGCGGTCTTGCCCTGCCCGCTGCCCTTGCCGCGCCCGAGGCGCTTGCGGTCCTTGGTCGATCCCGCGTTGGGGCGGAGGTCGTGCAGTCCTATCTCAGCCATCTCAGCCCTTCGTGACCTCGCGCACCTCGAGCAGGTACGCGATCTTCTTCACCATGCCGCGGATCACGGGCGTGTCGTCGTGCACGACCGTGTGGCCGATGCGCTTGAGGCCCAGCGCCCGCAGGGTACCCCGATGGTCGGGCTTGCGGCCGATCGAACTCTTCTTCTGGGTGATCTCGAGCCGCGCCGTCATGCGGACGCCTCACCGGCCGGGGCCGTCGCCTCCGCCTCGGGGGTCTTCTCGCGCTCGATGCCGAGCACCTGAGAGACCGGGATGCCACGCAGCCGCGCGACACCCTCTGGCGTCTTCAGCGACTGCAGGCCCTGCACCGTGCCCCGCACGAGGTTGATGGGGTTCGTCGTACCCAGGGACTTGGTCAGGATGTCGCGCACCCCGGCCAGCTCGAGCACGGCCCGCACCCCGCCGGCGGCGATGACGCCGGTACCTTCGGAGGCCGGCTTGAGCAGCACGCGGGCGGCGCCGTAGCGGCCGATCACCTGGTGGGTGATGGTCGTCTTGTAGCGGGGCACCTTGAAGAGGTTCTTCTTGGCGTCCTCGATCGCCTTCTGGATCGCCAGAGGGACCTCGCGGGCCTTGCCGTAGCCGGCGCCCACGTGCCCGTCCTCGTCGCCGACGACGACCAGGGCCGTGAACGAGAACCGCCGGCCGCCCTTGACGACCTTGGCCACGCGGTTGATGTCGACGACGCGCTCCTTGAGCTCGTTGCCCTCGCTATAGACTCCTCGAGCCACCTTGCCTCTCTTCCGTCGTCAGAACTCGAGGCCGCCCTCGCGGGCGCCCTCGGCGAGCGCCTTCACGCGCCCGTGGTAGAGATAACCTGACCGGTCGAAGACGACGCTGGCGATACCCTTGTCCTTGGCCCGCGTCGCGACCAGCTCGCCGACCTTCTTCGCCACCGCGCTCTTGTCGAGGCCCTTGGTGTCGACCTCGGCGGAGCGCGCCGCGACCAGGGTGCGGCCGGCGTCGTCGTCGACGATCTGCGCGTAGATCGCCTTGTTGGAGCGGAAGACCGCGAGGCGCGGCCGCTCGGCCACGCCCGAGATCTTGCCGCGGACGCGCCGCTTGCGTCGCGCGCGCGCCTCTCTCACGTTCACTGCACTCATCGTTCTCGCGGTCCTCTCGTCTTCAGCTCACTCAGGCGCGCTTGCCGACCTTGCGCTGCACGTGCTCGCCGGCGTAGCGGATGCCCTTGCCCTTGTACGGCTCGGGCGGCCGCACGGCGCGTATCTTGGCGGCGACCTCGCCGACCACCTGCTTGTCGATGCCCTTGACCAGCACGACCGTGGGCTGCGGCGTCTCGAAGCTCACATGCTCGGGCGGCTCGACCACCACGGGGTGGCTGTACCCCACGGCGAGCTCGAGGGTGTCGCCCTTGAGCGTGGCGCGGTAGCCCACGCCGACGATCTCGAGCCGCTTCTCGAACCCCGCCGTGACGCCGTCGACCATGTTGGCGATCAGCGTGCGCGTGAGGCCGTGCAGCGAGCGGTGCCGGCCCGACTCGGTCGGCCGCATCACCGTGATGACGCCGTCCTTCTGCTCGACGAGCATCTCGCGCGGCACGCGCTGGCTCAGCTCGCCCTTCGGGCCCTTGACGGTGACGAGGGCGTCGTCGTAGACCACCTCGACGCCGTCGGGGACCGTGATCGGTGCTCTTCCTATCCTCGACATCAGCCGTCCTTACCAGATGAAGCAGATGACTTCGCCGCCGACGCCGAGCTTCTTGGCCTCGGCGCTCGTCACGAGGCCGCGGGACGTGCTGAGGACGGCCGTCCCGAGACCGCCGAGCACCTTCGGCAGCGAGTCCTTGCGCGCGTAGATGCGGCGCCCCGGCTTGGACACACGCTTGATGCCCGAGATGACGCGCTCGCGGTTGCGCCCGTACTTGAGCTCGATGCGCAGCACGTCGCCGTGCTCGCCCTGGACGACCTCGTAGCCGGACACGTAGCCCTGCTCGGTCATGATGCGGGCGATCTCGAGCTTCATGCGCGACGTGGGCATCTCGACGCGCGAGTGCCGCTGGGCGCTCGCGTTGCGCACCCGCGTCAGCATGTCGGCGATCGGGTCGGTCATGGACATCGCGCTCGCCTCCTCACCAGCTCGACTTCGTCAGGCCCGGCACGACGCCCTGATGGGCGAGCTCGCGCAGGCAGATCCGGCAGACGCCGAACTTGCGGTAGTACGCCCTGGGCCGCCCGCAGCGCGAACAGCGGTTGTACTCGCGTGTCCGGTAGCGCTGCCGGCGCGAGGCCTTCACCACCAGTGATGTCTTGGCCATGCTTCAGCTACTCCTGGTTGGCGCGGAACGGCATACCGAGCCGAGCGAGGAGCGAACGCGCCTCGTCGTCGGTCTTCGCCGTCGTTGCGATGACGACATTGAGCCCCCGGGTCTGGTCGACCGAGTCGTAGTCGATCTCGGGGAAGATGGTCTGCTCGCGGACGCCCATGGCGAAGTTGCCACGGCCGTCGAACTGGCCGGGGTCGATGCCCCGGAAGTCGCGGATGCGCGGCAGCGCGATCGAGACCAGCCGGTCGAGCATCTCGTACATACGCTCGCCGCGCAGCGTCACGCGGCAGCCGATCGCCATGCCCTCGCGCAGCTTGAAGCCGGCGATCGACTTGCGCGCCCGGGTGATCGACGGCCGCTGGCCGGCGATCAGGGCGAGCTCCTCGACGGCGTCGTCCAGCAGCTTCGCATTGGTCTTCGCCTCGCCGACCCCCATGTTGAGGGTGATCTTGGCGATGCGCGGGACCTGCATGACGTTGTCGTAGCCGAACTCCTCGATGAGCTCCGGCACGACGTCCTTCCGGTACTTGTCCTTGAGCCTCGCCATCATCACACCCTGTCGATGTCCTTGCCGCAGGCGGCGCGCCGGCAGGCGCGTACCTTGCCCCCGTCGGCGAGCAGTCGGTAGCCGACCCGTGTCGGCTCGCCGCAGGCCGGGCAGACCAGCATCACGTTGGAGATGTCGATCGGCGCCTCGCGCTCGATGATCCCTCCCTGCGGGTTCTTCTTCGGGTGCGGCTTCGTGTGCTTCTTCATCATGTTGAGCCGCTCGACGAACACCTTGCGGTGCTCGCGGTCGACGCGGATCACCTTGCCGGTCTTGCCGGTCTCCTTGCCGCTCACGACCCTGACCTGGTCGCCCTTCTTGATCTTCGACTTATCCATCTCGATGAACGCTCCCTCGCGCCGCCGCGCTAGAGCACCTCAGGCGCGAGCGAGACGATCTTCATGAAGTTCTTCTCGCGCAGCTCACGCGCCACGGGCCCGAAGATGCGGGTACCCCGCGGGTTGCCCTGGTTGTCGATCAGCACGGCCGCGTTCTCGTCGAAGGCGATGTAGGTGCCGTCCTTGCGGCCGAACTCCTTCTTGGTGCGGACGACGACGGCACGGACCACGTCGCCCTTCTTGACGCCCCCGCCGGGGGTCGCCTGCTTGACCGTGCCGACGATGATGTCGCCGACCGTCGCGTAACGGCGCCTCGACCCGCCCCTGATGCGGATGCAGAGGATCTCACGGGCGCCCGTGTTGTCCGCGACCTTCAGTCTCGACTCTACCTGGATCATCTGCTGTCTCCGCCGGCGCTGTCCGCGCTCACTTGGCCTTCTCGAGGACGTCGAGCAGCCGCCAGCGCTTCGTGGCGCTCAGCGGCCGCGTCTCGACGAGGCGCACGAGGTCGCCGACGCCGGCCGTGTTGTGCTCGTCGTGGGCGTGCAGCTTGGTCGAGCGGCGCACGACCTTGCCGTACCGCTCGTGCTTCTGGACCACGTCGATGCGCACCACGATGGTCTTGTCCATGGCGTCGCTGACGACGATGCCCCGGCGCTCCTTGCGGCCCGGCACGCGCTCGGGCGCCGGCCGGGCGACCTTGGCCTTGGCGCGGGCGGCCGAGGTCTTCTTCGGGGCGGCCTTCGTCGCGGCGGTCTTGGCCGCCGCGGTCTTCTTGGCCGCCGCGCCCGACTTGGCCGCCGCGGTCTTCCTGGCCGCCTTGGCGGCCGCCGCCTTCTTGGCCGCCGGCTTGCGTGCCGCGCTCTGCTTCGGAGCGGGCTTGCCGCTGTCGGTCTTCTTCGTCGCCATCAGCCCTCACCACCCGCCGCCGCGCGCTCGCGCTGCCGCTCGTTCTGGAGCGTGAGCAGGCGCGCGATCTCGCGACGCGTCATGTTCAGTTTGTGCACGTCGTCGAGCTGGCCCGTCGCGTGCTGGAAGCGCAGGTTGAAGAGCTCCTTGCGCGCGTCGCGCAGGTGCACGACGAGCTCGTCGTCCGACAGCTCTCTGAGCTGCTTAGCCTTCAAAGAGACTGCCCTCCCTCGTCACGAACTTGGTCTTCACGGGCAGCTTGTGCGACGCCAGCCGCATGGCCTCGCGGGCCACCGGTTCGCTGACGCCGGCGAGCTCGAACATGACCTTGCCGGGCTTGATCACGGCCACCCACGTCTCGGGGGAGCCCTTGCCGCCGCCCATGCGCGTCTCGGCCGCCTTGCGCGTGACCGGCTTGTGCGGGAAGACGTTGATCCACACCTTGCCGCCGCGCTTGATGTGACGGGTCATGGCGACACGGGCGGCCTCGATCTGGCGGTTGGTGATCCAGCCGCACTCGAGGGCCTTGAGCCCGTACTGGCCGAACTCGACCTCGGTGCCGCCCTTGGCGGCGCCGGCCATACGGCCGCGCTGTTGCTTGCGGTGTTTGACTCGCTTTGGTAGGAGCATCGTGTCTCGTCTCTCGTGCCCGTCAGCTCTCCGCGGCCGGCGCGCCCTCGGCGGGCGCGCCGCCGGCCGGAGCGGACGGCGTCGGCTGGTCGGTCTTCGGTACGTCGGGCTTGATGGCCGGCCTGGGCTGCCTGCCGGCCGGGCGCTGCTGGCCGCCGGGGCGCGGGGCGCCGCCGGAGCGACCGCCCGGGCCGTCGCGGCGCGGGCCGCTCGGGCGACCACCGGGGCCGCTCGGGCGACCACCGGGCGGGCCGCTCGGGCGCGCCACCGGGGCCGCTCGGGCGCCCACCGGGCCTGCCGGGACCGCTCGGGCGCCCGCCCGGGCCGTCGCGGCGCGGGCCGCGGCGGTCGCGGCCACGGTCGTCACGGGCGCGGTCGTCGCGCTCCTGGCGCACCTTGGCCTCGTCCATCGGGTAGCCCTCGGGCAGGATCTCGCCCTTGTTGATCCACACCTTGACGCCGATGCGGCCGAAGGTCGTGCGCGCCTCGCGGAAGCCGTAGTCGATGTCGGCGCGCAGCGTGTGCAACGGCACGCGGCCCTCGCTGTAGTGCTCGGAGCGCGCCATCTCGGCGCCGCCGAGGCGGCCGGCACAGCGCACGCGCATGCCGGCGGCGCCGGAGCGCATCGCGCTCGTCAGGGCGCGCTTCATCGCCCGCCTGAAGCTCACGCGGTTCTCGAGCTGCTCGGCGATCGACTGCGCCACGAGGACGGCGTCGAGCTCGGGGCGCTTGACCTCGAGGATGTTGACCTGGACGTTCTTGCGCGTCATCGCGTGGATCTCTTTGCGCAGCGCGTCGACCTCGGAGCCGCTCTTGCCGATCACGATGCCCGGCCGCGCGGTGTGGATGTCGATGGTCACGTTGTTCTGATCCTTGCGGATGATGATGCGCGAGAGACCGGCGTGCGACAGCTTGCGCAGGATGTGCCGGCGGATGGCCGCGTCCTCCGCGAGGAAGTGCGCGAACTCTTTCTCCGTATACCAGTGCGACTTCCAGTCGTGGATGACGCCGACTCGGAACCCGCCGGGATGCACCTTCTGGCCCACTAGGAACGGACCTCCCTCTGATCCACCGCGATGGTGATGTGGCTCGTGCGCTTGCGGATGCGGTTGACCCGGCCCATGGCGCGGAACTTCCAGCGCTTGAGCGTGGGCCCCTCGTCGACGCGGGCCACCTTGACGAACAGGTCGTCGGCGGCCATGTCGTTGTTGTTCTCCGCGTTGGCCACGGCCGAGTCGAGCACCTTCTTGACCACGCGGGCGGCGTTGCGGTTGGCGAAGAACAGGGTGCTGCGCGCGTCCGCGACCGACTTGCCGCGGATGAGGTCGACGACCTCGCGCGCCTTGCGCGGCGCGACCCGGACGTACTTCGCCTGTGCCTGTACTGCCATCGTCACTCAGCTCACCTTCGCGCCGCTCGGTCGCCCCGCACGTGCCCGCGGAACGTGCGCGTGAGGGCGAACTCGCCCAGCTTGTGCCCGACCATCGACTCGGTCAGGAACACGGGCACGTGCTTGCGCCCGTCGTGCACGGCGATGGTGTGGCCCACCATCTCCGGGAAGACCGTCGAGGCCCTCGACCACGTCTTGATCATCTTCTTCTGGCCGCTGTCGTTCATCGCCACGATGCGCCGCATGAGGCGCTCGTCGACGAACGGGCCCTTCTTCGCTGACCTGCTCATCGCTCGCCTCCCGCCTTACCCACGCTTGCCGCGTTTGCGGCCGCGGATGATGAACTTGTCGGACTGCTTCTTGCCGGGCCGCGTACGGTACCCCAGCGTCGGCACGCCCCACGGCGTGACCGGGTGACGCCCGGCGGTGGTCTTGCCTTCGCCGCCGCCGTGCGGGTGGTCGACCGGGTTCATGGCCGTGCCGCGCACCGTCGGGCGGACGCCCCGCCAGCGCGTGCGCCCGGCCTTGCCACCGGAGATGTTGGAGTGGTCGGAGTTGCCGACCTCGCCCACCGTCGCGCGACACTTGAGACTGATGCGGCGCAGCTCGCCCGAGGGCAACCTGACGACGCCGTAGCCCTTCTCCTTGGCCTGGAGCTGCGCGCTGGCGCCGGCGCTGCGCACGAGCTGCGCGCCACGGCCGGGCTGGAGCTCGAGGTTGTGGACCGTGGTGCCGGTCGGCACGTTCTCGAGCGGCAGCGCGTTGCCGGGCTTGATGTCGGCCTGGGGGCCGGACTCGACCGTGTCGCCCTGCTTGAGCCCGCGCGGGCAGATGATGTAGCGCTTCTCGCCGTCCACGTAGTGGAGCAGGGCGATGCGCGCCGAGCGGTTCGGGTCGTACTCGATGTGGGCGACCTTCGCCGGCACGCCGTCCTTGTCCCGCTTGAAATCGATGATCCGGTAGCGGCGCTTGTGACCGCCGCCCTTGTGGCGCGTCGTGATGCGCCCGTAGGCGTTGCGGCCGCCGTTCTTCTTGAGCGGCGCCACCAGCGAGCGCTCGGGCTCGGTGCGCGTGATGTCCTCGAACGTCTCGACCGTCATGAAGCGACGGCCGGGTGAGGTCGGCCTGAATTTACGGATGCCCATTACCTGCCCTCGAAGAACTCGATCTTGTCGCCCTCGCGGAGCTGGACGACGGCTTTCTTCCAGCCCGGGGTGCGCCCGCGGCTCCAGCCGCGGCGCTTGGGCTTGCTCGGCACGTGCGCGGTCGCCACGCCGACGACGGTCACGTTGAAGAGCTGCGCGACCGCCTGGGCGATCATGGTCTTGTGCGCGTCCGGGTGCACCTCGAAGGTGTACCGGTTGTGGTCGATCTGCGCGTAGCTCTTCTCGGAGATGACCGGCCGGATGATGATCTTCTCAGCTTCTACCATCGGTCACGCCTCGCTCAGGGCGGCGAACGCCTTCTCGGTCAGGAGCAGCGAGCGGCTGCGCAGCACGCGCTCGGTCGACAGGCCGCGGACCTCGACGCTCTCCGCGTAGGAAAGGTTGCGGACGGACTTCGTGAGCACCGGCTCGTCATGGGTGACGACGAGGACCGGGGCGGCGATGTCGAGCCCCACGAGGAACTCGTGCACGCGCTTGGTGCTCGGACCGTCGAGCTCGAGCCCGGCGGCGACGAACACGTGGCCGTTCTCGGCGCGGTTGGACAGCGCCATGGCGAGCGCCTTCTTCACGACCTTGCGGTTGACCTTGATGGCGAAGCTCCGCGGCTTCGGCCCGAAGGCGATGCCGCCGCCCGTGCGCACCGGCGACTTGACGCTGCCGGCGCGGGCGCGGCCCGTGCCCTTCTGGCGGAAGAGCTTGGCGGTCGACCCGCTGACCTCGCCGCGCGTCTTGGTGGAGGCGGTGCCCCGGCGCCGCGCGAGCTGCTCGCCGCGCACGGCGAGGTGCAGCACGCCGACGTCGGCGGGCACGGCGAAGAGTTCGGGGCGCAGGTCGCGGGACTCGATCTCCTTGCCGTCGAGGCCGACGACCGTCGCCTTGCCGGCGACGCCGCGGCGCGGCTCGGGCCGCTCGGCCTTGGCCGGCTTGGGCGGTTTGGGCGGGCGCTCGGCGCGCACCGGCGCGACCGGGGCCGCGGCCTTGCCGCGGCGGCGCGGCTTGGCCGGCGCGGTCTCTGCCTTCGCGGCCTTGTCGGCCTTGGGCTTGGCGGCGCGGGCGCGCTTCGGCTTGGCGGCCGGCTCGTCGGCCTTGGCGGTCTCGTCGGCCTGCGGCGCGTCGGCCTTCGCGGCCTTGGGCTTGGCGGCCTTGGGCTTCGCGGCGCGGGCGCGCTTCGGCTTGGCGGCCGGCTCGTCGGCCTTGGCGGTCTCGTCGGCCTGCGGCGCGTCGGCCTTCGCGGCCTTGGGCTTGGCGGCCTTGGGCTTGGCGGCGCGGGCGCGCTTCGGCTTGGCGGCCGGCTCGTCGGCCTTGGCGGTCTGGTCGGCCTGCGGCGCCTCGTCGGCAGCCTTCGCGGCCGTGCTCTCGGCGGCGTCGAGCGCCGCGTCGCCGGTCGTTTTGTTCTTGGTCTCGTCGGCGGTCACGACGCCCTGCCCTTGACGACGACGACGGAGTTCTTGGCGCCCGGCACGGCGCCCCTGATGAGCAGCAGGTTGTTCTCGGGGTCGCGGCGCACGATGCGGAGGCCGCGCTGGGTGACCTGGTGCGCGCCCATGTGCCCGCTCATGCGCATGCCCTTGAAGACGCGGGCCGGGTAGGCGCTGGCGCCGATCGAGCCGGCCTGGCGGACGTTGTGCGAGCCATGCGTCTCGGGGCCGCGCGAGAAGTTGTGGCGCTTGATGGTGCCCTGGAAGCCCTTGCCCTTGGAGACGCCGGAGACGCTGACCGTCTCGCCGTCTGCGAACGCCTCGACGGTGACCGTGTCGCCGACCTTGAGCGCGCTCGGGCCGCGGAACTCGACGAGGTGCCGCATGCCGTGCTTGAGACCGGCCTTCTTGAGGTGGCCGAGCTCGGGCTTGGTCAGGTGCTTGTCCTTGCACTCCTCGAAGGCGAGCTGGACGGCGTCGTAGCCGTCCTTCTCGGCAGTGCGCACGAGGGTGACGGGGCAGGGCCCCGCCAGGATGACGGTGACCGGCACGACGTTGCCGTCGTCGTCGAACAGCTGGGTCATGCCGATCTTCTTGCCGATGATGCCGCTCATCCTCGTCACAGTTTGATCTCGATGTGGACGCCGGCGGGCAGGTCGAGGCGCATGAGCTGGTCGACCGTCTTGGGCGTCGGCTGGTGGATGTCGATGAGCCGCTTGTGCGTGCGGATCTCGAAGTGCTCGCGCGAGTCCTTGTCCTTGAACGGGCTCTTGATGACGCAGTAGACGTTCTTCTCGGTGGGCAGCGGCACCGGACCCGAGATGGTCGCACCGCTGCGCTGAGCCGTCTCCACGATGGACTGAGCGCTGCGCTCGATGAGCTCGTGGTCGTAACTCTTCAACCGTATGCGGATCTTCTGCTGAGCCACTCTCGTCTTCTCGCTCTCGCCGTGTCCGGCTTCGTTCCCCTTGTTCACGGGTCCGGGCGTGTCGGCCGCCGCGGCGTGCGCGGCACGCCCGTCCCGTTCTCTCCGTGTGGTCAGTCGATGATGGTCGAGATCGCCCCGGCGCCCACGGTGCGGCCGCCCTCGCGGATGGCGAAGCGGAGGCCCTCCTCCATGGCGATCGGGGTGATGAGCTGCACTTCCATCTCGGTGTTGTCGCCCGGCATGACCATCTCCACACCCTCGGGCAGGGTGATGACGCCGGTCACGTCGGTGGTACGGAAGTAGAACTGCGGCCGATAGCCGTTGAAGAACGGCGTGTGGCGGCCGCCTTCGTCCTTGGACAGGACGTAGACCTGGGCCTTGTAGTGCGTGTGCGGCGTGATGCTGCCGGGCTTGGCGCAGACCATGCCGCGCTCGACCTCTTCGCGCTTGGTGCCGCGCAGCAGGACGCCGATGTTGTCGCCGGCGCGGCCCTCGTCGAGCAGCTTGCGGAACATCTCGACGCCGGTCACCGTGGTCTTCATCGGCTTCTCGCGCATGCCGACGATCTCGATCTCTTCGCTGACCTTGACGATGCCGCGCTCGACACGGCCGGTGGCGACGGTGCCGCGGCCGGTGATGGTGAAGACGTCTTCGACGGGCATCAGGAACGGCTTGTCGACGTCGCGCTCGGGCTCGGGGAGGTACGTGTCGAGGGCGTCGGTGAGCTCGAGGATCGACTTGCACCACTCGCACTCGGGCTTGCCGCAGCCGCACTCGAGCGCCTTGAGCGCCGAGCCCTTGATGACCGGCAGATCGTCGCCCGGGAACTCGTACTCGCTGAGGAGCTCGCGGACCTCCATCTCGACCAGCTCGATGAGCTCGGGGTCGTCGACGAGGTCGACCTTGTTCATGTAGACGATGATGTGCGGCACGTTGACCTGGTGGGCCAGGAGGACGTGCTCGCGGGTCTGCGGCATGGGGCCGTCGTCGGCGCCCACGACGAGGACGGCGGCGTCCATCTGGGCGGCGCCGGTGATCATGTTCTTGATGTAGTCGGCGTGCCCGGGGCAGTCGACGTGGGCGTAGTGCCGCTTCTCGGTCTCGTACTCGACGTGCGCGGTCGCGATGGTGATGCCGCGCTCGCGCTCTTCGGGAGCCTTGTCGATCTGATCGAACGCAGTGAACTCGGTGTTGCCGATGCCGCGATTGTGGAGGACGAGCGTGATCGCCGCGGTCAGGGTCGTCTTCCCGTGGTCGACGTGCCCGATCGTGCCCACGTTCATGTGCGGCTTGCTGCGGTCGAACTTCTGCTTCGCCATCGCTCCTACTCTCCTTTTGCCGACACCGTGAAGGTGGTGGTCACACAAGGATGGCGCGGCCGGCACCCAGTGCCTGCCGCACCAAAGGACGGCAGTATACAGCAGGCGCGGCCGCGAGGGCAAACATCGGACCGCGTGCGTGAAGCGATCATCCGCGCACCTTGGCGACGATCTCGCTGGCGATCTGCGCCGGCACTTCGGCGTAGTGCTTGAACTGCACCGTGTAGGTCGCCCGGCCCTGGGTGGTCGAGCGCAGGTCGGTCGCGTAGCCGAACATCGAGGAGAGGGGCACGGTGGCCTCGATGACCTGCGCCGTGCCCCGCTGCTCCATGCCGTCGATGTGGCCGCGGCGCCCGCTGAGGTCGCCCATGACGTCACCCATGAACTCGAGCGGGGCGACGACCTCGACCGCCATCATCGGCTCGAGCAGCACCGGGTGCGCCTTGTGCACGGCGTTCTTGAGCGCCAGCGAGCCGGCGATCTTGAAGGCCATCTCGGAGGAGTCGACCTCGTGGTAGCTGCCGTCGATGAGGGTGACCTTGAGGTCGACCATCGGGTAGCCGGCGAGGACGCCGGTGCTCATGGCCTCCTGGATACCCTCGTCGACCGCGGGGATGTAGTCGCGCGGGATCGCGCCGCCCTCGATGCGGCTCTCGAACACGTAGCCGCCGCCGGGCTCGTTGGGCTCCAGGTCGATGTACACGTGGCCGTACTGGCCGCGGCCCCCGGTCTGGCGCACGAAGCGGCCCTCGACCTTCTGGACCGCGCGGCGCATCGTCTCGCGGTAGGCGACCTGCGGCTTGCCGACGTTGGCGTCGACGCCGAACTCGCGCAGCAGGCGGTCGACGATGATCTCGAGGTGCAGCTCGCCCATGCCGGAGATGATGGTCTGCGCCGGTCTCCTCGTCGGTGCGCACCCGGAAGGTCGGGTCCTCCTCGGCGAGGCGCTGCAGCGAGGCGGCGAGCTTCTCCTCGTCGGCCTTGGTCTTGGGCTCGATGGCGACGGCGATCACCGGCTCGGGGAACTCCATCGACTCGAGCACGATCGGCTTGGACGGGTCGCAGAGCGTGTCGCCGGTGCCGGTCGACTTGAGGCCGACGGCGGCGGCGATGTCGCCGGCGTAGAGCTCGTCGCGGTCCTCGCGGTGGTTGGCGTGCATCTGCAGGATGCGGCTGATGCGCTCGCGCTTGCCCTTGGTCGAGTTGAGGACGTACGACCCGGCCTTGAGCGTGCCGGAGTAGACGCGGAAGTAGGTCAGCTTGCCGACGTACGGGTCGGTCACGACCTTGAAGGCGAGGGCGGCGAACGGCGCCGTCGTCGTCGGGCTTGCGGTGCGGCCGTCGTCGCCGTTCGGGCTTGACGCCCTCGATCGGGGGCACGTCGAGCGGCGACGGGAGGTAGTCGACGATCGCGTCCAGGAGCGGCTGCACGCCCTTGTTCTTGAAGCTCGAGCCGCAGAGCACCGGGCGTGATGCTGATGTCGAGCGTCGCCTGGCGGATCGACCTCGCGCAGGTGCTCGACGGTGATCTCGCGGCCCTCGAGGTAGGTCTCGAGCAGGTCGTCGTCGTGGTCGGCCACCGCCTCGATGAGCTTCTGGCGGTACTCGTCGGCGCGCTCGCGCAGCTCGTCGGGGATCGCCTGCGTCTCGAAGGTCGTGCCGAGCTCGTCGAGGTAGACGATGGCGTTCATCTCGATGAGGTCGATGATGCCGCGGAAGTCGGCCTCGGCGCCGATCGGCAGCTGCAGGGCGACCGGGTTGGCGCCGAGGCGGTCGACCAGCATCTGCAGGCCGCGGAAGAAGTCGGCCCCGATGCGGTCCATCTTGTTGATGTAGGCGATGCGCGGGATGCCGTACTTGTCGGCCTGGCGCCAGACGGTCTCGGACTGCGGCTCGACGCCGCCGACCGAGCAGAAGAGGGCGATGGCGCCGTCGAGCACGCGGAGGCTGCGCTCGACCTCGACGGTGAAGTCCACGTGCCCGGGCGTGTCGATGATGTTGACCTGCGTGTCGCGCCAGAAGACGGTGGTCGCCGCCGAGGTGATGGTGATGCCGCGCTCCTGCTCCTGCTGCATCCAGTCCATCACCGCCGCGCCCTCGTGCACCTCACCGATCTTGTGGGTCTTGCCGGTGTAGTAGAGGATGCGCTCGGTCGTCGTCGTCTTGCCCGCGTCGATGTGGGCCATGATGCCGATGTTGCGCGTTCTGTCGAGCGGGTACTGCCGCATGTTTCCTGTCTCGGGCCGCCGGGCGGCCGGTCGCGGTCGTGACAAAGGCCCCTGACCGGCCGGCGGCCGGGTCAGGGGCCTTTGCGGGTCACCAGCGGTAGTGCGCGAAGGCCTTGTTGGCCTGGGCCATACGGAAGATGTCGTCCTTCTTCTTGAACGCGCCGCCCTGCCCCTGGAGGGCGTCGAGCATCTCGTCGGCGAGACGCTCGGTCATGACCTTCTCGCGACGGTCGCGGGAGTAGGCCACGAGCCAGCGGATGGCCAGGGTACGGGCACGGCGCCCGGGCACCTCGACGGGCACCTGGTAGGTGGCGCCGCCGACGCGCCGGCTGCGCACCTCGAGGTGCGGGGTGAGCGCCTGGACGGCCTCCTGCAGCACCTCGACGGGGTCGCGGCCGGTCTTCTGGCGCACCATCTCGAGGGCGCCGTAGACGATCTGCTCGGCCGTGGACTTCTTGCCGTCGAGCAGGACCTTGTTGATGACCTGGGTCACCAGCTTGCTGTTGTACACGGGGTCGGGGAGGACCTCCCGCCGCGTGATCGTGCCTCTACGCGGCATGGCTTACCTCGATCCCTTGGCGCCGTAGCGGGAGCGCGCCTTCTTGCGGTCGGACACGCCTGCCGTGTCGAGCGTGCCGCGAATGACCTTGTAGCGCACGCCCGGCAGGTCCTTGACGCGGCCGCCGCGCACGAGCACCACGGAGTGCTCCTGCAGGTTGTGGCCGATGCCCGGGATGTAGGTCGTGACCTCCATGCCGTTCACCAGCCTGACGCGGGCGACCTTGCGCAGGGCGGAGTTGGGCTTCTTGGGCGTCGCCGTGTAGACGCGCGTACAGACGCCGCGCTTCTGCGGCGAACCCTTGAGCGCGGGGGTCTTGGCCCGCTTGGTCTTCTGCTCGCGCCCCTTACGGACGAGCTGGCTGATCGTCGTCATCTACCCTCTCTGGTCAGGCCGGCTTCGGACAGCGGCCACGTAGTCTAGCAATTGAGGGCGGCGGCCGCAACAGCGCGGAGCGCGTGCGGCGGCCGCCGCCCCTGAGCTCAGGTCACTCGGCCGGGCCGCCCTCGTCGACGGTATCGGCCTCGCCGAAGGCGTCGGCGTCGACCCCCGGCCCGACGCCGCCGGCCGCGTCCGGCTCGCGCTCGAGGCCGATGCGCCGCAGCACCTCGAGGTCGCTGTAGCCGCCGTCCCAGGTGTCGCCGCCCATGAGGCGGGTCGCCTCGGCCAGGGCCTCGCCGCGCCCCGCGGGGTAGATCTCGACGCCGCGGTAGCGACGCAGGCCCGTGCCCGCCGGGATGAGCTTGCCGATGATGACGTTCTCCTTGAGGCCGGTCAGGGTGTCGACCTTGCCCTCGATGGAGGCGTCGGTGAGCACCTTCGTGGTCTCCTGGAAGGAGGCCGCGGAGAGGAAGCTCTCGGTCGCCAGCGAGGCCTTGGTGATGCCGAGGATGATCTCCTCGGCCTCGGCCGGCTGGCCGCCCTCTGCGACGACGCGCTCGTTCTCGTGCGGAAGGCGTACCGGTCGACGAGCTGGCCGGGCAGGAACTGCGTGTCGCCCGGCGTCGCCACGCGGATCTTCTTCATCATCTGCCGGACGATGAGCTCGATGTGCTTGTCGTTGATCTCGACGCCCTGCGAGCGGTAGACCTCCTGCACCTCGTCGACGAGGTAGCGCTCGGTCTTGTCGATCCCCGCGTGCTTGAGCAGGTCGGCCGGGTAGAGCGAGCCGGGCGTGAGGGGCGTGCCCTCGTCGACCCAGTCGCCGTCCTCGACCAGCAGGTGGGTGCGCTGCGGGAACGTGTACTCCTTGGGGCTCCCCTCCTCGGGGTGCAGGAGCACGTGGTAGCCGCGCTCGGTCTTCTCGATGGCCGCGCGCCCCGAGCACTCGGCGATGCGCGCGACGCCCTTCGGCTTGCGCGCCTCGAAGAGCTCGACCACGCGCGGCAGGCCGTGCGTGATGTCGGCGCCGGCGATGCCGCCGGTGTGGAAGGTGCGCATCGTGAGCTGGGTGCCCGGCTCGCCGATCGACTGCGCCGCGATGTGCCCGACGGCGTCACCGATCTCGGCCGACGCGTTGTTGTGCAGCGCGTAGCCGTAGCACTGCTGGCAGACGCCGGACTCGGCGTCGCACTTGAGGACGCTGCGCACCGGTACCATCGGGTCGGCCTCGGAGCCGCGCTGCAGGGCGTCGAGGATCTGCTCGCGGGTGGCGACGTCGATCAACGTGTCGCGGTCGACGACCACCTCGCCGGTCGCCTCTTCGATGACCGGGGCGCCGAGATAACGGCCGAGCAGGTTCTCGTTGGGGTCGTGCAGCCAGACCGCCTCGGGCTTGGCCGCGCTGCGCCCCTGCTTGACCTTGACCTTGGCGTTGGGCATGTCGGCGAAGACCTCGCGCAGGAGGCCGAGCTCGGCGGCGCCGATCTTGACGCCCTTCTTGAGGACGGTGCGGTCGCTGCGCGGCCGCGCCACGTTCTCGGCCAGGGTCGTGCCCTCGAGCAGGGGGTTCTCCTCGCGCCGCCGCGACCACGGCGACATGGGCACCCACTCCTGCGTGCCGCAGTCCTCCTCGCTCACCGTCATGTCCTGGCAGACGTCGACCAGACGGCGGGTGAGGTAGCCCGAGTCGGCGGTGCGCAGGGCGGTGTCGGCGAGACCCTTGCGGGCGCCGTGGGTCGAGATGAAGAACTCGAGCACCGAGAGGCCCTCGATGAAGCTCGACTTCACCGGCTGCTCGACGATCTCGCCCTTCGGGTTGGCCATCTGGCCGCGCCACCCGGCGAGCTGGCGGATCTGCTTGATGTCGCCGCGGGCGCCGGAGGTCGCCATCATGTAGATCGGGTTGAGCGGGTTGAAGTTGGCCTTGGTGGCGGCGGTGATCTGCACGTCGGCCTCGCGCCAGATCTCCTCGACCTTGCCGCGGCGCTCCTCCTCGGTCAGGAAGCCCTCGCTGTACTGCGCCTGGGCGTCGGCGACCATGGCCTCATGTTCGGCGAGGATCTTGGCCTTCTCCTTCTCGGGGATGACGACGTCGTTCTTGGACACCGTGACCGCGGCCCGGGTCGCGAAGTGGAAGCCGACCTCCTTGAAGACGTCGAGCACGCGGGCCACCTTGTTGGCGCCGTACTTGGCGACCAGCACGTTGATGAAGGACGCCAGCGTCTTCTTGGTGATGGTGTAGTTGATGTAGCTGTACTCGGCCTCGGAGAAGTCCTCGCCGAGGACCTCGCGGAGCCCCTCCTGGACCTGCTGGTTGAAGAGCACGCGCCCGACCGTGGTGACGATACGCTCGCCGTTCGGGCGCCGCAGGACGATGGCGCGGCGCGTGAACTCGGCGATGCCCGCCGCGCGCTGCGTGGGGACCTGCCGCTGGTCGAGGATGCGCTGCTCGTAGGCGCGCAGGACCTCGTCGTAGCTGCAGAACACCGCGAGCGGCTCGTCGAAGTCGGCCGGGGTGACGCCGCTGAGGTCGTCCTGGGGGTGGTAGGTGAGGTAGTAGACCCCGATGACCATGTCCTGGCTGGGCACGGCGATCGGCTTGCCGTGCGCCGGCGACAGCATGTTGTTGGTCGACAGCATCAGCAGCCGGGCTTCGGCCTGCGCCTCCCAGGAGAGCGGCAGGTGCACGGCCATCTGGTCGCCGTCGAAGTCGGCGTTGAAGGCGGCGCAGACCAGCGGGTGGATCTGGATCGCCTTGCCCTCGACGAGCAGCGGCTCGAAGGCCTGGATGCCGAGGCGGTGCAGCGTCGGCGCGCGGTTGAGGAGCACGGGGTGCTCGGTGATGACCTCCTCGAGGATGTCCCAGACCTCGGGCACCATCGACTCGACCATCTTCTTGGCGGCCTTGATGTTCTGCACCATCTTGCGCGACACCAGCCGGCTCATGATGAACGGCTTGAAGAGCTCGAGGGCCATCATCTTGGGCAGGCCGCACTGGTGCATCTTGAGGTGCGGCCCGGCGACGATCACCGAGCGCCCCGAGTAGTCGACGCGCTTGCCGAGCAGGTTCTGGCGGAACCGGCCCTGCTTGCCCTTGAGCATGTCGGAGAGGCACTTGAGCGGCCGGTTGCCCGGGCCGGTCACGGCCCGGCCCCGCCGGCCGTTGTCGAAGAGCGCGTCGACCGCCTCCTGCAGCATGCGCTTCTCGTTGTTCACGATGATGTCGGGCGCCTGCAGGTCGAGCAGCCGCTTGAGGCGGTTGTTGCGGTTGATGACGCGCCGGTAGAGGTCGTTGAGGTCGCTGGTCGCGAAGCGGCCGCCGTCGAGCTGGACCATGGGGCGCAGCTCCGGCGGGATGACCGGGATCACGTCGAGCACCATCCACTCGGGCCGGTTGCCGCTGCGCAGGAAGGCGGAGACGACCTTGAGGCGCTTGACGGCGCGCGCCTGGCGCTGGCCCTTGGCGGTGCGGATCGTCTCGTGCAGGTCGATCGCCTCCTGGTCGAGGTCGACGCCGCCGAGCAGCTCGCGGACGGCCTCGGCCCCGGTGCCGCCCTCGAAGTAGCGGCCGAAGCTCTCCGGCTCGTAGCCCGGGTCGCGGCCGAACATGCGCTCCATCTGCTGGTAGAGCGTCTCGTCGGAGACGACCTGCCGTGGGGCGATGGTCTTGAAGAGCTCCCAGGCCTTGTCGACGTGCTCCTTGGCGTTCTCGACCGCCTTGAAGCCGCGGTCGATGTAGTCGTCGCGCAGCTTGTCCACCTTGGTGCGCTGCTGCTTGATCTCGTCCTTGCTCAGAGCGGGCGCGTTGACGGCGATGCGCCGGCAGGACTCGAAGACGTCGAAGTAGTTGAAGAAGCCGAACTCGTCGTCGGGCTCCTCGGAGGTGTGGAAGTCGTCGGGCTCGCGGGCGCCGTCGAGGATCTCGACGACCTCGTCGTGCATCGCGCGGATGGCACGCTCGCGGTCCTCGGCGTAGACCTCGTAGCGGCTCTTGATCTCGCCGACCTTCTCCTGCAGGAAGACGAGGTCGTTCTCGCGCCGCTCGGCGTCGACCGAGACGATCACGTAGCTGCCGCCGAAGTAGAGCACCTTCTCGAGCTCCTTCGGCGCGATGTCGAGCAGGTAGCCCATGCGCGAGGGCACGCCCTTGAAGAACCAGATGTGGCTCACCGGAGCCGCGAGCCTGATGTGGCCCATGCGCTCGCGGCGCACCTTGGCCCGCGTGACCTCGACCCCGCAGCGCTCGCAGATGATGCCCTTGTAGCGGACGCGCTTGTACTTGCCGCAGTAGCACTCCCAGTCCTTGGTGGGACCGAAGATGCGCTCGCAGAAGAGCCCGTCGCGCTCGGGCTTGAGCGTGCGGTAGTTGATGGTCTCGGGCTTCGTCACCTCGCCCTTCGACCAGGCCTCGATCTGTTTCGGGGAGGCGAGGCCGATGCGGATGGAATCGAAGTTGTTGATGTCGATCACTGATCGCTCCCTCTCGCCGTCGCGGCGTCAGTCTTCATCCGTCTCGACCTCTTCGGCCTCTGCGACCGGTGCGGCCTCGTCGACCGTGAGGTCGTCGCCGAAGGCGGCGAACCCGAGGCTCTCGAGCAGGCCGCCGGCGGCGCCGGCCAGACCCTCCTCGGCCTCGTCGTCGACGGGCGCCGGCTCGGCGTCGCCGTCGATCTCCTCGACCTCGTCGAACGCGTCGGGCTCGGTGCCGGCGCCGATGACGTCGCGCAGGGCGTCGCTGTCGACGTCCTCCTCGTCGGCGGCCTCGGCCTGCGGCTTGCGCACGCCGGCCAGGTCGATGCCGAGCTCCTCGGCGGCGCGCAGGAGGTCGTCGTCCTCCTCGCGGACCTCGAGGATCGCGCCCTCCTCGCTCTGGACCTGCATGTCGAGCCCGAGGCTCTGGATCTCCTTCATCAGGACCTTGAACGACTCGGGGATGTTGGGCCGGGCGATGTTCTCGCCCTTGACGATCGCCTCGTAGGCCTTGACGCGGCCCACGGTGTCGTCGGACTTGATGGTCAGCATCTCCTGCAGCACGTAGGCGGCGCCGTAGGCCTCGAGGGCCCAGACCTCCATCTCGCCGAAGCGCTGGCCGCCGAACTGGGCCTTGCCGCCCAGCGGCTGCTGGGTGACCAGGGAGTAGGGACCCGTGCTGCGGGCGTGGATCTTGTCGTCGACGAGGTGCAGCAGCTTCAGGATGTACATGTAGCCGATGGTCACCTTGTTGTCGAAGCGCTCGCCGGTGCGCCCGTCGTAGAGCCACACCTTGCCCGAGCAGCGCCGCCCCGGCGGCTCCTTCTTGTTGACCTTGAACTGCACGGGGCTGTCGGGCCGCTCCTCGGTCGAGCGGATCAGGAGCTCGTCGATCTCCGCGAGGGTCGCGCCGTCGAACACCGGCGAGGCCACACGGGCCGGGTGGTTGAGGCGCTCGCCGTCGGCCTGGAAACCGAGGTGGGCGGCCCAGCCGAGGTGCGTCTCGAGCACCTGGCCGATGTTCATGCGGCTCGGCACGCCGAGCGGGTTGAGGATGATCTCGACCGGGGTGCCGTCCTCGAGACAGGGCATGTCCTCCTCGGGGACGATCTTCGAGATCACGCCCTTGTTGCCGTGCCGGCCGGCGAGCTTGTCGCCCTCGGCGATCTTGCGCTTCTTGGCGACGTACACGCGCACCAGCTCGTTGACGCTCGGCGGCAGCTCGTCGTTGTTCTCGCGGCTGAAGATCTTGACGTCGATGACCTTGCCGCCCTCGCCGTGCGGGACCTTGAGCGAGGTGTCGCGCACCTCGCGCGCCTTCTCCTTGAAGATCGCGCGGATCAGCTTCTCCTCGGCCGTGAGCTCGGTCTCGCCCTTGGGCGTGACCTTGCCGACGAGCAGGTCGCCGGAGCCGACCTCGGCGCCGATGCGCACGATGCCGCGCTCGTCGAGGTCCTTGAGCGACTCCTCGGAGCGATTGGGGATGTCGCGGGTGATCTCTTCGTCGCCGAGCTTCGTCGTGCGGGCGTCGATCTCGTACTCTTCGATGTGGATGGAGGACAGCATGTCCTCCTTGACCACGCGCTCGGAGATGATGATCGCGTCCTCGAAGTTGAAGCCCTCCCAGCTCATGAAGGCGACGAGCAGGTTGCGGCCCAGGGCGAGCTCGCCGTTGTCGGTCGAGGAGCCGTCGGCGAGCACCTCGCCGGCCTTGACCTTGGCGCCCACGTCGACCAGCGGCTTCTGGTGGATCAGCGTGCCCTGGTTCGAGCGCGTGAACTTGATGAGCTCGTAGGTGTCGACCTCGCCGGCGGCGGCCTCGACCTCGATGCGCTCGGCGTCGACGAAGGCGACCCTGCCGGGGCGCGCGGCGAGGATCACGTCGCCGGTGTCGACCGCGGCGCGGTACTCGATGCCGGTGCCGACGTACGGCGCCTCGGTGCGCAGCAGGGGGACCGCCTGACGCTGCATGTTCGAGCCCATGAGGGCGCGGTTGGCGTCGTCGTGCTCGAGGAACGGGATGAGCGCCGTCGCCACCGAGACGATCTGCGTCGGGCTCACGTCCATGTAGTCGATCTGGTCGGGGTGCGCGTCGACCACGTCGCTCTTGGGGTAGGCGCGGGCGAGGACGCTCTCGCTGAGGAACTTGCCGGTCTTCGAGTCGAAGGGCGCGTTGGCCTGGGCGATGATCAGGTAGCGCTCCTCGCCGGTGACGGGATCCACGACCTTGGCCTCCTCCTCGGAGGCGTCGAGGTAGACGATCTCGTCGGTCACGCGCCCCTTGACGACCTTGCGGTAGGGCGCGCGGATGAAGCCGAACTCGTCGACCCTGGCCATGGAGGCCAGCGAGCCGATGAGGCCGATGTTCGGGCCCTCGGGGGTCTCGATCGGGCACATGCGGCCGTAGTGGGTCGGGTGCACGTCGCGCACCTCGATCGGCGCGCGCTCGCGCGTGAGCCCGCCGGCGCCCAGGGCGCTCAGCCGGCGGCGGTGCGTGAGGCCGGAGAGCGAGTTCGTCTGGTCCATGAACTGCGAGAGCTGCGACGACCCGAAGAACTCCTTGAGGGCGGCCACCACCGGACGGATGTTGATCAGGGTGGCCGGGACGATGGTGTCCGGGTCCTCGGTGGTGAGACGCTCGCGGATGACGCGCTCCATGCGCGCCAGGCCGATGCGGAAGGCGTCCTGAACGAGCTCGCCCACGGTGCGCAGACGGCGATTGCCGAAGTGCTCGTACTCGTCGAGCTCGAAGGCGATCTCCTCGCGCCTCGAGAGGAGCAGGTTCTGGGCCTCGGCCGCGTAGTCCTTGACCTCGACCTCGTTGCCCTCGGCGTCGGCGCCGACCCCGAGCCTGCCGGGCAGGGAGATGAGGCGGCGGATCAGCTCGACGATGTCCTCGTTGACGAGCACGCGGACCGCGCCGTCGGCGCGCTCCTTGGGCGGGATGTGGCCGTGCAGACGCACGTTGAGCTTGTGGCGCCCGACGCGCGACAGGTCGTAGCGCTTGGGGTCGAAGAAGAGGCCCTTGAGCATGCTCGTCGCGCCGTCGAGCGTCGGCGGCTCGCCGGGGCGCTGCTTGCGGAAGAGCTCGATCAGCGCCTCCTCCTGCGAGCCGGTCGTGTCGCGCTCGATGGTGTTGGCGATGTAGGGCGAGTCGTCGAAGAGGGCGCGGAGTTCGTCGTCGGCGCCGTAGCCCATCGCCCGCAGCAGCACGGTCACCGGGAACTTGCGCTTGCGGTCGATGCGGACGTTGACGGCGCCCTTCTTGTCGATCTCGAGCTCGAGCCACGAGCCGCGCTGGGGCATGAGGTTGGCGACCAGCACCTGCTTCTCGCGCTCGGCCTGCTTGGGCTCCATGATGTAGGCGCCGGGCGAGCGCACGAGCTGGGTGACGACGACGCGCTCGGTGCCGTGGATGATGAACGTGCCGCGGTCGGTCATCATGGGGAAGTCGCCCATGAAGACCCGCTGCTCGCGGATCTCGCCGGTCTCCTCGTTGATGAAGCGGACCTCCATCGTGAGGGGGGCCGAGAAGGTCATGTCCTTGTTGCGGCACTCGGCGATCGGCTTGCTGGGCTCGCCGAAGGCGTAGTCGCCGAACTCGACGAGCAGCTTCTCCGAGTAGTCCTTGATCGGGTTGATGTCGGCGATGGTCTCCTTGAGACCGTCGCGCAGGAACCACTCCCACGACGTCTTCTGGATGTCGATCAGGTTGGGCAGCGAGAGCGGCTGATCGAGCTTGGCGAAGGACGTGCGCACGCGCGGGGACCGGGGCTCGTTCAAGCGAGTCTCCTCTGATGACGGCGGAACAGGGAAAAGAAGCTCACCACGCCACCGGGATCATGGCACGGTCGCAGACGACGCACAGCCACGTAGAATACCACGCGGCCAAAGGGCGTGCAAGGCTCGGCCGCCGCACGGTCACAGACTCCCGCGACCGGTCCGCGGTGTTGCCCGTGCTGACAACACCCCATCGCGACCCGGCGCCGTGACCCGGCGTCCGCGCGCCGACGGAGACGGCCGGCGCACGCGCCGCGGACACGGCCACGCTCGAGGCGGGCGGCGGTCGCGGCAGGCGGCGGAGACGCGCGGGGGCCCGGACCGGCGCGCCGGCCCGGGCCCCCGCGTCAGACATGAAGCGCGCCGCGCGAGCTACTTGAGCTCGACGGTGGCGCCGGCGTCCTCGAGCTGCTTCTTGGCGTCCTCGGCCTCGTCCTTGGTGACGCCTTCCTTGATCGTCTTGGGCGCGCCCTCGACCACGTCCTTGGCCTCCTTGAGGCCGAGGCCGGTCAGCGCGCGGACGACCTTGATGACCTGGATCTTCTGGTCGCCGAAGGCGGTGAGGACCACGTCGAACGCGGTCTGCTCCTCGACCTCGGCCTCGGCCGGAGCCGCGCCGGCGGGAGCGGCCGCCATGGCCACGGGGGCCGCCGCGCTCACACCGAACTCCTCCTCGAGGGCTTTGACGAGCTCGGAGAGCTCGATCACGCTCATGCCTTTGATGGCCTCGATGAGCTGGTCCTTCGTCAGGGTCTTGCCTGCCATCGTCACTTCACCTCGCCGTTCTGGCTTGTCGTCGTTGTGCGGAGGGGGCGCCGGGGCTCACGCCTCGCCGGCCGCCGCCTTCTGCTCGGCTACCTGGTTCAGCGCCCGCACGAAGCCGCCGATCGTGCCCTGCAGCACCGTGACGAGACCCGTCATGGGCGCCGCGAGAGTGCTGACCACCTGGGCGACCAGGGTGTCGCGCGGCGGCAGGCTGGCGAGTGCGCGCAGCTGCCCGGCGTCGAGCAGCGCGCCGGCCATCAGGCCGCCGCGCACCTCGAGCTGTGGGTGGGTGCGTGCGTAGTCGGCGATCGCCTTGGCCGCCGCCACCGGGTCGTCGCCGCAGAAGGTCACGGCGGTGGGCCCGCTGAGCAGGTCCTTGAGGGTCTCGCGGCCGGCGCGCTCGGCGGCGAGGGTCCCCAGGGTGTTCTTGACGATCTTGAAGCGCGCCCCGCTCTGACGGAGCGTGCCGCGCAGCTCCGAGAGCTGGGCCACCGTCAGGCCGCGGTAGTCGCTCACGAACACCGTCTCGGTGCCCTCGAGCAGCTCCGCCACCTCGGCGATCACAGCCTCTTTCTCACTTCTCAGCATCTCGACCTCGCTGTCCGACAAGAAAGCCCACTCCCGGGGACGGGAGCGGGCACGGCGGCGGGTGCGGCACGCTCATCGCCTCGGGTGGCGGGCCCTGCGGCCCATTAAGCTCCCCGGAGGGAGCGCCGACCTTCATCGGCCGCGGCGCCGGTGGCGCCGCGAGGGCGGAGTATAGAACGCCGGGGGCGGCGGCGGCAACCCCTCGGGCGGGCGGCCCGCGCGGTTCAGTCCTCGGCCAGGTCGCGCGTGCGCGCCGGGTCGAGGGCGATGCTCGGCCCCATCGTCGTGGCGATGTGGATGCTCTTGAGGTACTTGCCCTTCGCCGCCGCCGGCTTGGCGCGCACGATCTCGTCGAGCACGCCGCCGTAGTTCTCGAGCAGCTGCGACTCACCGAACGACTTGCGCCCGATCGAGAGGTGGATGATGCCCGAGCGGTCGGTGCGGTACTCGACCTTGCCGCCCTTGGCGTCGCCGACCGCCTTGGCGACGTCGAAGGTGACGGTGCCCGACTTCGGGTTGGGCATGAGGCCGCGCGGACCGAGGATGCGGCCCAGCTTGCCGACCGTGCCCATCATGTCGGGCGTCGCGATGGCGACGTCGAAGTCGAGCTTGCCCTCCTGCACCTGCTTGACGAGGTCGGCGGAGCCGACCAGGTCGGCGCCGGCCTCCTGCGCCTCGCGCGCCTTGTCGCCCTCGGCGAACACCGCGACCCGCATCTCCTTGCCGGTCCCGTGCGGCAGCACAGTCGTACCGCGCACGATCTGGTCGGCGTGGCGCACGTCGACGCCGAGACGGAAGTGCACCTCGACGGTCTCGTCGAACTTGGCGCCCTCGAGCGATTTGAGCAGGCGGAAGCCCTCGAGCGGGCTGTAGAGATGCGTGCCGTCGATGGCGCGCCGGGCGGTGGTGTACGTGCGGCCTCTGGCCATGGTGCTGAACCTCCTGTGGTCCGAGCGGCGACCCGAGGTCGCCTCCCACTCCTCGCCGCGGTACGGCCGCGGCCATGTCTACGTCAGTCGGCGACCTCGACGCCCATGCTGCGCGCCGTGCCCTCGATGATCTTCATCGCCGCGTCGACGTCGTTGGCGTTGAGGTCGGGCATCTTGAGCTCGGCGATCTCGCGGACCTTCTCGCGCGAGACGGTGCCGACCTTGACGCGGTTGGGCTCGCCGGAGCCCTTGTCGATGCCGAGCGCCTCACGCAGCAGGACGGCGGCCGGCGGCGTCTTCGTGATGAACTTGAAGCTGCGGTCCTCGAAGACCGTGATCTCGACCGGGATGATGGTGCCGTCCTGGGCCTGCGTCTGGGCGTTGAACGCCTTGCAGAATTCCATGATGTTGACGGCGTGCTGGCCGAGGGCCGGCCCGACCGGCGGCGCTGGGTTGGCCTGCCCGGCGGGGATCTGCAGCTTGATGAGCGTCAGGACCTTCTTGGCCACTGCTTCCTCGCTTCGTCGTGCGTCGTCAGGATGTCTTCTTGACCTGGTCGAACCCGAGCTCGACCGGCGTCTCGCGGCCGAAGATCGAGACCATCACCTTGAGCCTGCTCTGGTCGAGGTTGACCTCGACCACCTCACCCGAGAAGTCGGAGAGCGGGCCCGACGTGACGCGCACGACCTCTCCGACCGAGAACTCGGCCTTCTGCTTGGGCCGCTCGACGGTGGCCGTGTGGAGGATGCGGTCGACCTCGGCGCGGGAGAGCGCCACGGGCTTGTTGTTGGCGCCGACGAACCCGGTGACGCCGGGCGTGTTCTTCACGACCGACCAGGTGTCGTCGGTGAGCTCCATCTGGACCAGGACGTAGCCCGGGAACACACGGCGCTCCTGGGTGACCTTCTGGCCGTCCTTCGTCTCGACGACCTGCTCGGTCGGCACGACGATCTGGACGATGCGCTCCTCTTGCTTCATCGACTGGCGCCGGTGCTCGAGATTGGCCTTGACCTTGTTCTCGTGACCGGAATACGTGTTGACGACGTACCACTGGAACATGCGCGCCTCAGGTGATCAGGTTGAGGATCTGGTCGACCACCTCGGAGAAGGCGGCGTCCAGCCCGGCGACGTACACGGCGGCGATGGCGACGGCGACGAGCACGACGAGCGTCGACTGCATGAGGTCGCGGCGACTGGGCCACGAGACCTTGCCGAGCTCGATGCGCACCTCGCGCATGAACTTGCGGAGACTGCGCTTCTCCCGCCCGCTGCGGGCCGACGACTTCGTCTGGGCCCGCGCCCGCGTCGACTTGCCGGCCTTGCCGCCGCTCTTGGCCTCGCTCGCGCGGCCGGCCTTGTCGGACGCCTTGCCGGTGCCCTGCGTGGGGCGGGTCTTGCTCTGCTTGTTCCTGACGGCCTTAGCCACTCAACCGCTCCGATGATCGTTGGCAGGGCTGGAGGGACTCGAACCCCCGACCCCCGGTTTTGGAGACCGGTGCTCTACCAATTGAGCTACAGCCCTAGTAGCCCAAGGAGGCGCTAGCGCGTCTCCTTGTGGACGGTGTGCGTCCCGCACCAGCGACAGTACTTCTTGAGCTCGATGCGGTCCGGGTCGTTCTTCTTGTTCTTGTTGGTGTGGTAGTTGCGGCGCTTGCACTCCTGGCAAGCGAGCGTGACCATCTGGCGCACGTCTCACCCTTTCTGCGAAAGCACGTAAGGATACCCCGACCCCGAGAGACCGGTCAACGCGACCGCGACGCACGCGGCGGGGGCCGACGCACGGCGCGCCAGTATAGCAGAGCGGGCCCGGGGCGCGAACCGGGCGCGGGCGGCGCGCCCGTGCCGCCGCGCCGGCGGGCGCCCGCCGGCGGCCGGGCGGGGGCACGTCGCGGCCGGGCGGGGCAGGCGACCGGCCGAAGGCGGGCGCCACCGGCGCCTGCGCCCGCCGCGCGATGGGGTATCGTGTCCTCACGCACCATGGCCGAAGACGACGACATGAGGGAGCTCGCAGGCGCCGGCGGAACGGGCGGTGGCGGCGGGGCCGGCGGCTCGCCGCCGCCACCGCCCGACACACCCTCGGCGCCCCCGGACCCGGTCTCGGCGCCCCCCGGCCCGGTCACGGCGCCCAAGGCCCGATCCCGGCGCCGCTGACCCCGGTCCCGGCGCCGCCGGAGGCGCCCCCGCCACGGCCGACTCACGTCGTGCCGCCGCCGCTCGCACGGCGCCCCGCGCCTCCACCACCGCCCCCACCGGGCCAGAGCGTCCCTCCGCCGTCGTCGCCGCGACGCCACCCGGTGCCTCCGCCGCCGCCCTACGTCGCGCCGGCCGGCCCCCAGCCGATGACCGGTGGCGAAGCTCCCGCCGGCACCCGACCGCCCGTCTACACCCAGCCGCCCACCGGCGCCCAGCCGATACGGTCCGCGGCGACCCCGACGCTCGAGCGCCAGGGCGTGGGGCTGGCCGGAGGCGCTGCTCGGCGTCGTCGTCGGCTTCGGCCCCCAGGTCCTGCTCTACGTGGCGGCCCTGTACGGAGGCGCCCTCGAGACCGAGACGACGATCGCAGAGGTCACCCTCTTCAGCGCGGGCGTCGTCATCGTCTCCACCCTCGTCCTGTACGGATGGCAGACCGCCGCCGCCTGGCTCTTCTCGCTGCGGATCGGCCGTCAGGGCCTTGCCGGCTGGGGTTTCGCCAGGCCGAGTGCGGCCTTCTTCTGGACCATCCCCGTCGCCCTCGTGGCGAGCTACGCGGTCTCCGCCGTGCACGAGGAGATCGTCGAACCCCCCGCCCCAGGACATCGTCGAGCAGTTCCCGCGCACGGTCGCCGGCGGGGCGCTCTTCGTCGTCATCGCCGTGGTCTTCGCACCGCTCTTCGAGGAGATCTTCTTCCGCGGCTTCGTCTACAAGGGGCTCCGGAACTCCTGGGGCTGGTGGCCGGCGGCGCTCGGCTCGGCGGCCGTCTTCAGCATGGCGCACCTGCAGTTGACCGTCTTCGTGCCGATCTTCGCCCTCGGGGTCGCGCTCGCTTGGGTGTACGAGCGCACGGGGTCGTTGTGGACGAGCATCGCCATGCACGCGATCTTCAACGGGCTGGCCGTGCTCGTCTGGGCGCTGGGTGTGGCGTAGGCCGGTCTGACGAGACGAGCGGCGGTCCGGCCGCCGAAGCGGGGCCAGCGCAGCAGCGTCGGGCGCCGCGGCGTGCGGCGGGGTCAGCGCAGCAGCGTCGGCCGCCGCAGCGTGCGGCAGTGGCAGTCGTCGTCCGCGGGCAGGGCGCGCAGCGCCTCGAGGAGGACGCGCCCGATCAGCGGGCCGTCGTCGCGGAAGATGCGCGCCAGCTCCTCGTGCTCCCAGTCCCGCACGACCCCCTCGCCGTAGTTCACGACGACGTAGAGGCCCGCGTAGCAGGCGCCGATGTCGCGCGCCAGCCAGACCTCGGGTGAGAAGCTCTGGCCCACGATGTCGCCCATGGTCTGCAGGCGGCGCACCTCGGCCGGCGACTCGAAGCGCGGGCCCTCGGTGACCACGTAGACCCCGCGCGAGAAGAGGCGGCGTTCGGGCGCGAGCCGCCGGGCCGCGGCGAGCAGCGCCTCGCGCCCCGTCGCGCACACCGGCTCCCGCATGATCAGCAGATGGTCGCCCACGACCATGCCGAGGCGGTCGCGGTCGGTGGTCAGGTCGACGAAGTCGTCGGGCACGACCAGGTCACCGGGATCGAGCAGGTGGTCGAGGCTGCCGACGCCGGCGTCGGAGAGGATGCGGCGCACGCCGGCCCGGTGGAGCACGCTGAAGACCTGGCGCGAGGCGCGCCCGCGCGACACGCCCGGCCGCCAGCCGTGCATGCCCACGTGGAGCGCGCGCCGCCCGTCGAGTTCGAACAACACGAACGGAGGACTGTCGCCCCATGGGGTCTCGATGACGAGGTCGCGCTCGAGGACCCTGACCGCCGGGTCGAGACCCTCGGGGAACGGTGCCGTGTACGAGCCGGACCCGCCGATGACCGCCAGCCCCGCCGTGGGGACGCCGGCGGTCACGTCAGAACGCCCCGAGCTCGGCGGCCACGCTCAGGACCATGAGCTGCGCGTGGTCGCCGTTGTCCGAGGTGAACTGGCGCAGCGCCTGGTCGAGCTCGCGCGCGAAGGCGCGCACCTCGCCGATGGGCGTCTCGCCGGCGACGACCTGTTCGCCGGGCTCGACACGTACGTCGGCGACGTGCGTGATCACGAGCAGCAGCGTGGGGTCGGAGGCCAGCCGGATGTCGACCTGGACGTCGCGGTGGCGCCCGAGGAGGTCGTACTCCTTGACCGCGGTGACGACGCCGTCGACCGGGCTGACGATGCTCGAGCCGGGAGCGGCGCCGACGGAGAGGCCGGCCGTGCCGGCCGAGGCGTCGCCGCCTTCGCCCTCGATCAGGTAGTACTGCACGCCGCCGCCGCTCTTGAAGATGTCGGCGAGACGACGGCCGATGCCGCCGCCGCTGACGCACTCACCCTGCGGCGAGAAGGCGACGGCCTCCGGCGTGCCCACCGGGTGAAAGGCGATCGCCGTCGTGGCCTCGCCCGGGACGGGCAGGACGATGGGCACGTCGCCGACGTGGGCGATGACGATCTGGTCGCCGGCCGGCGTGGCGCCGAACGTGGGGTGGACGACCGTCTGCGGCACCCGGGCCGGCGTCGCCGTCGGCAACGCGGCCGCAGCCCATATCGCGAAGGAAACGAGGGTCACGGCGAGCACCAGCACCCCCAAGCGCCGGCGCCTGATCTGCTTGCGGCGGGCGTCGCGGGCTCGCCGCCGGTCAGTGGTCAGGCCGTACATACGCCCGGCAGCTTACCGCGACCCTCGGGAAGGGGCAAATCGCGGCGACCGTCGCCGGCCTCCCGGTCGCCGCCCGGGACAACGCTTGAGGTCGCCGCTGCGGGAGCCGATAGAGAGAGTGAAGTCCCTTGACGGGCGCGAACCGACGCGCCCGCGCACAGGAGTCGTGATGAGAGTCCTGAGAGCAAGAGCCGCCCTCGTCATCGCCGTGTCGGCGCTGCTCGCCGCGCTGCTCGTGCCGCTGATCGCCTACGCGGCGCAGAACCAGCCGTGACCGGCGCCGCGCGCCCCTGACGGTCGCCCGCCGTCGCTCCCCACGCTTGCCCGGGGCGTGCCGCCCTTCGACACCGGGCGCGTGCCGTCCTTCGGTAGGATGGGCGCATGCTCCCGCCGAGCGAAGCCCTGCGCAGCCTGTTCGACCCCGGCCGTCACGGGCAGGTCGTCGCCATCGCCCACGAGGCCGCCCGGCGGGCGCGCCTCTCCGACCTGCCGCGCGACCTCCACCCGGGGGTGCGCGCCGCGCTGGAGGGCTCCGGCGTCACCCGGCTGTACGCGCACCAGCGCGCGGCGTGGGACCTGCTCGAGAGCGGCGCCAACGTCATCCTCGCGACCGGCACGGCGAGCGGCAAGTCGCTGGCCTTCACGCTGCCCACCCTGCAGGCCATCGCCGCCGACCCCCAGGCGCGGGCGCTGTACCTCTACCCCACCAAGGCGCTCGCCCAGGACCAGCTGCGCAAGCTCGGCGCGCTGCGCGCGCCCGGCGCGTCGCCCGCCGTCTACGACGGCGACACGCCGGCCGACCAGCGCGCCGCGATCCGCCGCACGGTCAACGTGCTCCTCTCCAACCCCGACATGCTGCACGTCGGCGTCCTGCCGGCGCACGAGCGCTGGGCGGAGTTCCTCCACCACCTGCGCTACGTCGTGCTCGACGAGGCGCACGTGTACCGCGGCGTGTTCGGCTCGCACGTCGCCCAGGTCGTGCGGCGCCTGCGGCGGCTCTGCGCCGCCTACGGCGCCGACCCGCGCTTCGTGCTCGCCTCGGCGACGATCGCCGCGCCGCAGGCCTTCGCCGAGCGGCTCGTCGGGCTGCCGTTCGAGGCCATCGAGGACGACGGCGCCCCGCGCCACGAGCGCGCCGTCGTCTTCTGGAACCCCCCGCTCGAGGACCCCGGCCAGGGCACCCGGCGGAGCGCTCTCGCCGAGGCCGCCTACGTGACGAGCGAGGCGGTGCTCGGCGGCGCGCGGGTGATCGCCTTCGCGCCGACGCGCAAGGCGGCGGAGCTCGTCTTCGCGGCGGTCCGCCGCCGGCTCGACGAACGCGACCCCGCCGCCGCCGAACGCGTGCGGCCCTACCGCGCCGGCTACACGCCGCAGCAGCGCCGCGAGATCGAGCGCCGCCTGTTCGAGCACGAGCTCGACGCCGTGGTCGCGACCAGCGCCCTCGAGCTCGGCATCGACGTCGGCGAGCTCGACGTCGCGCTGGTGACCGGCTTCCCCGGCACGGTCACCAGCCTGCGGCAGCGCTGGGGCCGGGCCGGCCGGCGAGGTCACGGCTACGCCGTGCTCGTCGCCGGCCAGGACGCGCTCGACCAGTACTTCATGCGCGAGCCCGAGCGCCTCCTCGGCCGGAGCGTCGAGGAGGCCGTCATCGACCTTCACAACCCGCACATCAGCGCGCCGCACCTCGAGGCCGCCGCCTACGAGCGGCCGCTCACGGCCGCCGACGAGGTCTACTTCGGGGAGCGCGGGCTCCTTCTCGCCGAACGCCTGGCGGAGGGCGGGCGCCTGCGGCGGCGGGGCGACGGCCTGGCCTGGGCCAGGCCGCACTCGCCCGCCGCCGAGACCTCGCTGCGCAGCGCCTCCACCGAGCGCTTCGCCATCGTCGAGTCGCGCGACGGCGCGATCCTCGGCACTCTCGAGGCGGAGCGCGTCTTCCGCTTCGCCCACCCGGGGGCCGTCTACCTGCACCTGGGCGACAGCTACCTCGTGCGTCGTCTCGACCTCGAGCAGCGGCTCGTGCTCGTCGACGACTTCCCCGGCGCCTACTACACCCAGGCCAAGGTCGACAAGCACGTGCTGATCGCCGGCCAGGGGCTGCCACAGCCGCTGGCCGAGGGCGCCTCGCTCTTCTTCGGCGAGATCGAGGTCAGCGAGCAGGTCATCGCCTTCCAGAAGCGCGACGTGAGCGACGGGCGCGTGCTCGACACGACCCCGCTCGAGCTCCCCGAGCAGGTCTTCACGACCGAGGCCCTGTGGCTCACGCTCACGCCCGAGCTGCTGCAGGGGGCACTGGCCGGTCTGGCGGACGAGGAGGCCGGCGTCGCGCCGCCGCGCCGGCGCCGGGCAGATCGCCGACCCCGCCCCGCACGTGCCCGGCGCCCTGCACGCCGCCGAGCACGTCCTCATCGCCCTCCTGCCGCTCTACGCGATGTGCGACCGCTGGGACGTCGGCGGGCTCTCGACCCCGTGGCACTCGCAGACCGACCTGGCGACGATCTTCGTCTACGACGGCTACCCCGGCGGCATCGGCCTCTCGCGGCGCGCGCACGACGCCTTCGTCGAGCTGGCCGCCGACGCCCGCCGCCTGGTCGCCGAGTGCCCCTGCGAGGACGGCTGTCCCTCGTGCGTGCAGAGCCCGAAGTGCGGTAACCTCAACGAGCCGCTCAGCAAGGCCGGCGCGGTGCGGCTGCTCGACGCGGTGCTCGCCGGCGACGCGGGGCCCGGCGCAGGGTCGGTGGGACCGGCATCGAACGACGCCGAGCCCTCCGCGGCGACCGGGACGGGCCCGCCCGTGCCGCGCCCGGCCGAGGGCACTGCCACCTGACGAGGAGACGCGTGCCGGACGACATCACCATCGCCCCGCTCGACCCCGCCGACATCGAGGACGTGGCGCCGCTGTGGAAGGCCCTGCTCGACCACATCGCCGTGCTGCCCGGGGCCGTCGTGCCGGTGCGCCCGTTCGAGCAGTCGTGGCCGATCGAGCGCGCCGAGATGCTCGAGGCGCTGGCCGGCGGGGCGTTCGTGCTCGCCGCACGGCGCGGCGGCGAGGTCCTGGGCTACGCCTACGTCCTCGTCGAGGGGCCGGACGCGGTCTGGTACACCGGCGACAGCCACGCCGTGCTGGCCCACCTGAGCGTCGCCGACGGGTCGCGCGGCGCCGGCGTCGGCACGGCGCTCATGGACGCCGTCGACGCGGAGCTCGAGCGCCGCGGCATCGAGGACGTCGAGATCGGCGTCGACCCCGCGAACCACGACGCGGCGCGCTTCTACGAGCAGCGCGGCTACCGCCACGACTTCCACATCTACTACGGCTCCCCAGGGCGCAGACCGTGGGCCTGCCTGCGTCGCGAGGCGGCCGACCGCGAGGCCGGGCGCGGGCGCTTCGCGCCGCCCGGCGACCCGTCCGGGGCTCACTCCGCCTGAGCGCAACGCTCGTGTCGCCGGGTCGTGCCGGGCCCGGTGAGACGGCGCATCGAGCGACGCCGCGGTCGAAGGTGAGCGCGGCCTTGACAACCCCCGACGTGTCGTGTGGTATAGACGGTCCCAAGGGACGCGTCCCGCTCGCTGGGACACAGGGGCGACGAGCGGGGAGGTGAGCCGCACAGCACACCACGTTCGGTCGCCGCCAGCGAGCCGGCCGGATGAAGGAGAAGCCCGTCCGCCGCGGCAAGCGCCGCCCCGGGAGCCTCGGCCGAAGGCCGACAGCGGCTGCGGACGGTGGGGGGAACTCAAGGGGGTCCATCATGGCCATTCGTTCTCGTGCGCTCGTATGCGCGCTCCTCGCACTGCTCGTCGCGGCACTTGTCGTCGCCGCTCCGGCTTCCGGCAAGGGCAGACCGACGCCGGCGACCGAGTTCGGCAACAACGTGTCGGTGCCCGTCATCTTCTCCGAGGGCTACAACATCGTCGGGGGCGACGTGAGCGATCCCCTCGTCGGATCGGGCTTCCGTTCGACCGAGCTCGTCGACAACTTCGGCGCCCTGACCACCTACGCGCCGCTCAGCTTCCTCGGCGTGACCGACCCTGAGACAGGTCTCACCGTGGACCTGGCGGGCAACCCGCTGCTCTCCAACTGGTTCTACGAACAGAAGACGGAGGCCACCTGGCAGGCGGAGTGGGTCGACGCCACCGATCCCGAGACGTCCATGACCACGGTCGGCGTCACCCGCCTCGACTGGGGCGACAGCCTGCTCTCGCAAGGCGTGGACCGTACGATCGAAGATCCGCCTCGAGGTCCGCCTCTACCGCACCAATGACCTCACGAGCAGCGATGGTTCGGCCGGCCTCAAGGGCTACGGCATGAACCACCTGTCCGGGTCGGGGCTCGACGAGGTCTGGGGCGCCGCGGACGCGTCCGCGATCGGCGCTCTCGAGGCGAGCGCGGGCCGCACCTGTTCGCCCCGGCGGAGACGACGGTCTACTCGAACTGCGCCCGGCTGACGCTGTGCAGGATCGACGGCGATCGGCGGCGCCGTCGTCGGCGACCCGATCTTCTCGATGCCGGTCGCCGACAAGTACGGCACCGACGGTCCCGGCCTCTTCGGCGCCGAGGTCAACGTGGGCGGCTACGTCCTGTACGGGTACACGCTCGACGCCAAGGCGCTGAGGCTCGCCGCCGGCTACTACCGGGTCATGTTCAGCCTCGACCCGACGGCGACGTGGGACACCGTCACTGTCACGCGCAACACCGTGATCACCGCCCTCGACCAGACCGACTCGATCCGCGACGGCGCGACCGAGAGCGAGTGGCCGTTCAAGTCCGAGATGAACGCCGACGGCACCGCCTCCTGGGTGGACATCGAGATCCTCGCGAAGTGACGATGCCCACCGTCACCGCCTGACGGAGCCGACCGGCCGCGTCCGGGCCGCACCGCCCGCGGTCCGGAGCGAGCGCGGAGCGAGCGCGAGGGGCGGGCGCATAGCGCCCGCCCCTCGCGCCTCTCGAGCACGCGGCGGCGACTACGATCTCCCCGGGTAGCATGCGGGGTGGATCCCTTGCGTCAGAGCTCTACGTCAGCGTGATCGGCGCGAGCCGCTGCGGCCCCGAGCTCGCGGCCAAGGCCGAGGAGCTCGGCCGCCTGCTCGCGCGCCGCGGCTGTGTCGTCGTCTGCGGCGGCCGCTCGGGCGTGATGGAGGCCGTCGCGCGCGGCGTGGCCGCGGAGGGCGGCGTCTCGATCGGCCTCCTCCCGGAGGCCGATCGCTCACGCGCCGCCCCCGACCTCACCTTCTCGATCCCCACCGCCATCGGCTGGGCGCGCAACCTCGCCGTGGTCGCGAGCGGCGACGCCGTGATCGCCGTCGGCGGCGCCTGGGGCACGCTGAGCGAGATCGCGCTGGCGCGCAATCTCGGCCGACAGGTCGTCCTGCTCGAGAGCTGGGAGCTGCGCCCGCCGGGGGGCCCGGGCGACGCCGCCGGGGGCTCCGGGACGGACGAGGGCGAGCTCGACGGCGTGGTGCGGGCGGGCTCGCCCGCCGAGGCCGTCGAGCTCGCCCTCGGCGCGCTGCCGCCGGCCTGAGCGCCGGGCTCACCCCGGGGCCTCACGATACCCGAGGCGCACGAAGGAGCCGGCGGCGGTCGTGACGACCGCCGCCGGCTCCGACAGCGCAGTCCTCCGGGCCGGGCGGGCCGGGTTACTGCCCGGCCCACCAGCCGTCGCTCAGGGTGAGCAGGAAGGCGATGATCTGGTTCTCCTGGGTGGGGGTCAGACCCAGGTCGCCCATCGTCGCCGTCTCGAGGTTGTCGGCCACCTCGGGCTCCGGCCAGCCCTCGCCGGGCACGTCGCGCGTGTTGTAGAAGTGGACGATGTCCTTGAGGGTCTTGAAGTAGCCGTTGTGACCGTACGGGGCCGTGTGGGCCACGTTGCGCAGGCTCGGCGTCCTGAACATGCCGTCGAACTGCGGGTTGGCCTCGACGCCGCCCGGCAGGTCGGCCGCCAGACCGTGGTCGATGTACTCGGCGCCGTCCGGGTTGAAGAGCGCCGGCAGCGTGAGGAAGGGACTCGCCCAGTTCTTGGGGATGCCGAGGTTGGCGAAGCGGTAGTCGCTGTAGAGGATCGGCTCGGTCGGCACGATGGTGCTGGCCTCGCTCGGGGGCAGTCCGCTCATCGGGTTCACGTGGCAGACCGAGCACTGCGCCGCGCCGTTGAAGAGCATCATGCCCATGCGTTCGTCGGCCGTGAAGGTCATCATCCGCGGGGGGCCGATCAGGGTCATGGCGTAGTCGTGCTTCGCGGTGAAGGAGTTGAGCTCGGTGCTCCGCTCGTAGGCGGCGATCGCCCCGACGATGCGGTCGTAGGCGCGGCGCACGTCGGTGAGCGACAGGCTGCGGCGACCGAAGACCGCCCTGAAGTCGTCGGCGTACTCCGACGCGGCGACACGCTTCACGACCGCCCGCCTGTTCGCCATGTTCATCTCGAGCGGGTTGAGGAAGGGCTCCTTCGCCTGCTCCTCGAGGGTCGGGGCGCGGCCGTCCAGGAACTGGCCGCCCACGTACGTCCCGAGCGTCTCGTCGAAGCTCCGGATCGGAGTGAACGAGGCGTACGCGGCACTCGGCGCGTTGCGAGCGCCGAAAAGACCCAGCACGGCGCCCTCGGAGACCGGAAGCAGGATCTCCGGGTCGGCGAAGCCGGCTCCCGGGTCGTGGCAGCTGGCGCACGACTGCCCGCGCGGCGAGGACAGATCGGTGTCAAAGAAGATCTGCTCGCCGACGGATGCCGGCGTCGGCGCCGCGCTCGCCACGGGGACCAGACACGCCGTCGCGAGCGCCACAAGACCGGCCACTACGACCAAACGTCCTCTCACAAAGACCACCTTCCTCTTCTCGCCGCGCATCCGCGGCGCCGATTCATGCCAGGACCGGAGATCACCCCGGCCAGGGCGGCCCGCCGATCTCCGTGGGTCGCCGGCCGTGGCTGCCCGGCGCCCTGTCGCAGGCGCCTCACGACCTGGAGGAGCGTACGCGACGCGGGGTGCGCCCCTTGCGCACCCGATGCGGCACTTGCCGCGCGACATACCCCGCAGGGTACGTGCGCCAAACCGTTCTCGCCCGAGCGTGCCTCGAGCCGAGCAGACATTCCACGACAGGACGCGCGAGGAGAAGCAGGTGGCGGGGACTAGGGGAGTCACACCCCTCTACACGGGTTTAGAGCCCGTGCTGATCCTTCCGATCGAGCCCCCGCGCCGTCCCGATCATACCGCGATGGCGCCCAGGCCGCCCGCCGGCGACCGTCTCGCGCAGGCAGCGGGAAGCGCGGGCGACGTCGTGACCATTGCGGCGCAGGCCCACATCCGCGTAGAGTTGCCCATCACCCGTATGGCCCGACGTCGGCGCGAAGCGCGACCGGGGCCGCGGGCGTCCACGATGCGAACGGGGGTACTCATGGGTGGCAAGGGACTGGGGTGGCTGCTGGCCATCGTCGGGGTCGTCCTCGTGGCGGCCGGGCTGGTCGTCATGCTGGTCGTCGTGCCGGGGATGAAGCAGCTGCCCGCCGACACCGACACCACGCGCACGTACGAGGGCACGATGGCGTCCATGCTCAACCCGGCGACGTTCGAGATGATGACCGACCTGCCGATCGAGCTCGAGCGCCGCTTCTTCGTCGTCGAGACCAGCGACGGCCTCGCCCTCGTCAAAGAGGAGCGCGCGATGACGAGCGGCGGCCAGCCGCTGCAGCAGGGCGTGAACCACTACTCCGTCGACCGCGTGACCATGGAGTGGAGCGACGCCTACCCGGAGGAGTGGGCCGAGAACGAGGGCTTCTGGCCCCGCGAGGGCAACGTGATCGGCTGGCCGATGGACACCCAGCAGAGCGACTACACGGGCTGGAGCGACGACTACATGAGCACCGTGCCGCTGACCTTCGTCGAGGAGACGACGCACGAGCGCAGCGGCATGACGCTGTACAAGTTCACCTCGGCCAGCGACGCGCAGCCCATCGTCCCCGAGATGGTCCAGGGCATGGGGCTGCCCACCGAGCTGCCCAAGTCACAGCTCGCCCTCCTGCTCGGCGGCGTCGACCTCGGCCCCGCGGTCCAGGCACTGCTGCCGACGCTGCTCGAGCAGCTTCCGGAGACGGTGCCCCTCGGCTACTACTACGACTACGAGGGCACGTACTGGGTCGACCCCGCGACGGGCATCATCGTCGACACCGAGAAGCGCGAGACGCGCACCGTCGGCTTGAGTCCGGACGGCATCGTGGGGACGGCTCTCGAGCTGCTGCCCGCCGAGCAGCTCGGCGCCCTGCAGGTGCCCATCCTGGACTACACCTACACGGCCACCGACGTCGCGGTCGAAGAGGCGAAGGCCGACGCCGAGGACGCGGCCGGCATGCTGCAGCTCTACGGCATGACCCTGCCGCTGATCGGGATCGTCGCCGGCGCCCTTCTCCTGGTGCTCGGCATCGTGTTCATCGCACGCAAGCCGAAGGCCGCCTGAGAACGGCGACTGAGGAGACGCGCCCCCGCCTCGGTGGCGGCGGCGCAAGGCCGAAGGGGCCGCCGGGCGTTCACGCCCGGCGGCCCCTTCGGTTCTCTGCGGGTCCGGCATCGCCGCGCCCGCCAACGCCGCGCGGCGCCGGCCCGGCGGGCGCGGCCTCGAGGGACGCGTGCGGTCAGACGGGCGCCCGCACTCAGGCGAGGGCCCGCGCCGCCATGACGGCGACGCCGATGGCGAGCGGCTCGTGGATGTGGCGCACGCCGAGCCGGGCCTGCGCCGCGCCCGTGAAGGCCGACGGGACACCGGGGACGGCGGCGATCGTGCGCGGCCCGACCTGCGCCTCGTCGATGACGGCCGGCGCCGGGGTGGCGTCGAAGACCAGGTCGACGCCGCGCAGGCCCTCGGCGAGCTCGACGCGCTCGAACGCCAGCCCCCGAGCCGCGGCCAGCGCGGCGCGCTCGCCGTCGGGTTCGACCACCGAAAGGCGGGCGCCGCGGGCGAGGAGTCGGCCCGCGGCGGCGCAGCCCACGGGCCCGAGGCCGAGCAACAGCACCCGCCGGCCGGCGAGGCCGCCCGCGGCCGCCTCCAGCGCCGTCACGTAGCCGTGCGCCGTCGCCGGGTCGTCGTCGACGCAGCGTCCCTTACGGACGTTCACGGCGACGAAGCGGTGGTCGTCGGCCATGAAGAACACCTCGGCGCCGCCGTCGACCGCCTCCTGGATGCCGCGCACGTCGGCCTGGGCCGTCACCGTGGCCTTCCACCCCATGTGACGGAGGATGACGGCGACGCACTCGCTGAAGCCCGAGATGAGACCTTCACCGGTCGTGACCGGCACGCAGGCGAAGGCGGCGTCACTCCGAAGACCGGAAGCAGACGCGGGAGAAGGGGCAGCGGCGGGAAGGGCTGCTGGGTGACCGGGGCTCGGGGCTGCCGCGTCCGCGGCCACCGTGCGGGCGGCGAGGGTGCGCAGCGTGAGGCCGGAGACCTCGACCAGCCCGCTCTCGAAGCGGAGGAGACCCGCCGTCAAGGCTCTGACGTCGTCCTCGGTCAGGCGGGTCATGGCGCCTCCTGCGCGACGAGATCCAGCGTTTCGCGCCGCGCCAGGTCGCGGGTGACCTCGTCGGCGCGGGCCCGCGCCTCGGCGACCGTCGCGCCGGCGCAGATCAGCGTCGCCGACCACGAGGCGGCGCCGGGCGCGTAGTCGGTCAGGGCCTCGTCGGCGCCGTAGAAGCCCTCGACGAGGCGCAGCGGGCGGGCACTCCCCATGACGTGCTCGCCGAGCACGGCCAGGCGCCCGCCCGCGGCGTGCACGTGCTGGTAGACGCAGGCGGCGCGCGGCGCGCGGTCGAGCACGGGCGGCGCGCCGCGCGCGACGCAGGCGACGAGGCCCTCGAGCAGGTTGACGCCGCTGGACCACAGGACCGCGGTCGGAGTCTGGCTGGGCAGCCGGGCGTCGATCTCGAGCAGCCGCGGCCCGTCGGGCGCCACCATCACCTCGACGTCCATCAGGCCGGTGAGGCCGAGGCCCTCGGCGAGCCGCACGGCGATGTCGTCGAGGGCCTCGAGCGTGCCGGCCGGGACGGCGCGCGACCAGTCGGCGGAAGCGGTCGGGGAGGCGGCGGCGGGCAGCGTGCCCGCCGCCGCCTCCCCGACCGGCGCCACGACGCGCTTGCAGTCGTAGCCCTCGTCGAACTCGAGCCCCGTCGCCTGCAGCGGCACCGCCCGGCCGCCCGCCGCGAGGACCTCGATCGACAGCGACGGCCCGGCCACGAACTCCTCGACCACCACCTCGTGGCCGGCGCCGCTGAGACGCGCCCGTGCCGCGCTCAAGCTTGCCTCGTCGTCGACCACCGTGACGCCCTCGCTGCCGCTGGCCGAGGAGGGCTTGACCACGGCGGGGAAGCCGCACCCAGGCCACGCCCGCGGCCCGGCCACGCCGAGCTCGGCCGCGAGCCGGTTCGAGGCGAGCTTGGACGCGGTCACCCGGTACGCGGCAAGGTCGAAGAGGAGCGGCACACCCCAAGCCCCCACGTGGGCGTCGAGCCAGGCGAGCGTCTCGTCGTCTTCGCAAGCCGGCAGCACCGCGTCACAGGCGCACAGGACGGAGCGACTCGTCTCCTCGTCGGCGGTCACGTCGAGCGCCACGACCCGGTCGGCCAAGCCCGCTGCCGGCGCCTCCTCGCGGCGGTCGACGAGGACGGTCTCGTACCCGGCCTTCCGCGCCAGGTAGACGGCCTCGGTCCCCTGCAGCTTGCCGCCGACGATCGCGAGCCTCACGCGGTCCGACCTCCCCCCGCCCGCCTCGGCGCCCCGCCGCTGACCCCGCGAGTCACGCCCGGGCCTCCCACGCCGCCCCCGGCCTGGCGACCTCGGTGCCGACCCCGCGGCGTGCCTCCTCGACCCATGCGGCGTAGGCCGCCGCGCCGGCGTGGCGCAGGCCGAGCCTGGCCAGGTGCGGCAGGACGCCGGCGACGGTGCGGTGACCTTCCTCGATGTCCAGCTCCGACTGAGAGACACCGGCGAGCCCCGTCGTCGGCGGCACGATCGAGGTGACGACGTTGGCCCCGGCCAGCAGACGGCGCTCGAGACCGCGTATGCCGTCGACGTCGAGCGAGGCGGGGATCAGACGGTCGGGCATCGCCAGCCGCATGACGGCGATGGTGCGCAGCTCGTCGCCGTCGTCCGGCGGCGGGGTCCCCGCCAGCGGCGTCCCCGCCTGCGGGACGAAGGTCATCACGCGCACCTGCTGCCAGCCGCCCGCGCGCATCGTGGCGATGGATCGGGCGCGGTCGGCGACCGCGTCGCCGATGCCGGTGAGGAGGCCGTCCTCGACGAGGAGGCCGGCGGCGCGGGCCGCGGCGCGGGCCGCGACGCGCCGTGCGAACGGCTGGCCGACGCGCAGGCGCGCGTAGAGCTCCGACGAGTGCGTCTCCTGGTAGAGCGCGTACCAGTCGGCGCCGCGCCGCCGCAGCTCACCGAGCACCTCGTCGTCGACGACTCCCGGCGAGACCATGACCGGGAGCCCGGTGGCCTTGCGCACGGCGCCGACCAGCTCGACGAGCCGCGCGGCGCCGTCTCGAAGGAGCACGGGGTCCTCGCCCATCGTCAGGTCGAGAAGGTCGACGCCCGAGCCGGCCAGGTCGCGGCAGATGGCGACGACCTCGTCGGGGCTCTTGCGGTACCGCGGGCTCTCGGGGTTGCCGACGCGGTAGTAGCAGAACGTGCACGCGTTACGGCAGAAGGTCGAGAAGTAGACGAAGCCGTAGAGGAAGACGGCGTCGCCGAAGTGGCGTGTGCGCTGCTCGCGGGCGGCGGCGTAGAGCTCCTCGGCGCCCTCGTCGTCGGCGTCGAGGAGCCGCCCCAGAGCGGCCTCGCCGAGGGCACCGCGCTCGAGGGCCCGCGCGCACAGCTCGCGGATCTCGGCGACTGGGGTGGTCACGGTCCTCCCTCGTTCAGCTGACGCCCACCGCGTGAGGGTGGAGGCGCGGCCGCGGCCGCCGTCCGAGTGTACCGACGGCCCCGACGGGCGCGCAACACTCGCGCCCACGCGAGCGTGAGGAAGCGTCGTCGTCCAAGCGCTACCGGCGAGCGTGCGCGGCGGCCGGCGGGCACAGCCAGGCGGTCGTTGAGGCGAGCGTGCGCGGCGGGGCGGGCCCAGGCCCTCCTCAGCGGAACTCGAGGACGTCGTCTACAGGGCGCCGCGGTCCGCGCCGCGGGCGTCCGGCCGGGCGCCCGACGGGCACGACGGCCACCAGGCAAGCGGGGGCTTCGACGCCGAGCAGCTCCTCGATCGCCGGGGCGGCGATCACCGGGCCGGTCATCCAGCAGCTCCCGTAGCCCATCGCGTGGGCCGCCGTGCAGAGGACCTGTACGGCGGCGCCGATGCTCTGCAGGTCGGGCCGCTGGCGCAGGCGGTCGTGCTCCTCCCGCGAGAGCCCGCGGAGTCGCAGCAGCTCATCGCCGCGTGACTCGTAGGGGAGAACGAAGACGGCGATGACCACGGGCGCGGCGACGAAGAAGGTCGCGTACGCCCTGATCGCCTTGACGTCGGCGGCGCGGCCCGCGCACTCCGGCCAGGCCGCGACCTCGTCGAGCGCCGCGTCGACGGCCGTCGCCATGGCACGGCGGGTGGCCTCGTCCTCGACGGCCACGAAGCGCCAGCACTGAGCGTTTCCCGCGTTCGCGGCCCGCGTCGCGCAGGCCACCATGGCGCGGACGTCGTCGCGCGGTACCGCGTCGGGCAGGAAGCGCCGCACGCTGCAGCGCCCCTCGACCGCAGCGGAGAGGCTGACCCCCTCGAGCAAGTGCCCACAGGCCGTCTCGTCCATGCCGGGGATGCTACCAGAGTAGTCAACGGACGCGGCGGAGCCCCGAGATCACGACGGGGCCTGCGACCCCGAGACCGCGACGGGGCTACCGGTTCCGAGGGCGCGACGGGGCGGGCGGCCCGGTGGGCCGCCCGCCCCGTCGTCCCTCGCTTCGCGCCGACCGCCTCAGCCGCCGGAGATCGGCGGCACGACCTTCATCGTGTCGCCGTCCTCGAGCACCGTAGAGAGCCCCTCGCGGGCGTTGATGTTGCGCCCGTTGAGGAACACGCCGGCCCACATGCGGCCGTCGTCGCGGAAGATCCGCGGCCTGAGCCGCGGCTCGACGGCGACGGCCTGCTCGAGGGCCTCACCGACGGTCGCCGCGTCACACTCGACCTCGCGGCGACCGTCGGCGGTCGTCATCCCGACCGGCAGCTTGACGCTGACCCCTGCCATGCGCCTAGCCCTGCAGCTCCCGGTCCATCTTGTCGACCTTGAGGTCGACGGCGAGGACGTGCGGGTTCTGGCAGAAGGCGATGCACTGGGGCTCGCCCTCGCAGAGGTCGCACTTGAAGGCGACCTCCCTCTCGGGGTGCTCGTGGATGACCCCGGTCGGGCAGACCTCGTAGCACTCGCCGCAGTTCGTGCACTTCTCTTCGTCGACGACGAGCACGTAGCCACGGACGAGCTCGCCGTTCTTCGCCTTCGAGGGGTAGTCGCCCTTGACCCGCAGCGTGATCTCGCGGGTCACGATGGCGTCCTTGGGGCAGGCGTCCTGGCACTTGGCGCAGGCGGTCTGCAGGCAGGTGTGGCCCTTGATCTGCCCCGTCGTCGGGTTGACCTCGACTGAAGAGGCGGGCGACCGAGGGCCGGTAGGCGCCCTCGTGCTGCGCCGAGCAGGCGAGCTCGCACATGTGGCAGCCGGTGCACTTCTTCGAGCTGATCATCACGTGAGGCATGGTCTTCTGTCCCTTCGTCTCTCGTGGACCGGCCGGCTAGAGGCGCACGTCGATGCCGAGCTCGGAGAGCTTGGCCTCGGAGGGGACGCCGGAGGCGTCCCAGCCGCGCTGCGTGTAGTACTCGGCCATCATGGCGTTGAACCTGTCTTCGCCGATCGCCTGACCCGCCGACGGGCCGTCGGCGAAGGCGCCCGACTTCGCGTAGAGCTTCTTCGGCAGGTCGTCCTTCTCGACGCCCTCGCGCAGGTTGAACAGGCGGCCGAGGTTCCAGACGCGCTCGCCGATCTCGAGGACCTCGTCCTCGGTGAAGTCGCGGCCCCACAGCTCCTTGAAGAGGATCACGATCTGCTCAGGCGTGATCGCCCAGAAGTCGCACCAGATGCCGCTGAACTTGATCGAGCTCATGTTCTGCCCGATGAAGCCCTTGGAGGAGTCGCCGACGACGATCTGCTCGACCTTGTCGGGGTCGAGCTCGTTCGGCGGCGAGGTACCGGCGACGAGCTCGTCGCCGGTGGGATAGGTGCGCATGTGGCAGCCGCCGCGGTCGCTGGTCGCGTAGCCGACGCTCATGCCGAACGACCCGCGCGGGTCGTAGCCGGGGAGCTCGAGGCCCTTGACCTCCATGGCGAGCTCGGGATGGCCGTACTTGGCGGCCAGGGCACGCGTGCCGAGGGCGAGCTCGGCGCCGATGCCTTCACGCTGCGCGATCAGCGTCGGCGCCGCGACGTAACCCTCGACCTCGCCGAAGCGCAGACCGAAGTCCTTGATGCCCTTCTCGGTCAGGTCCATGGCGAGGCCGACGACGGCGCCGCTCGAGATGGTGTCGAGGCCGAGCTCGTCGCAGAGCTCGTTGAACTTCATCAGGGCGTCGATGTCGTCGATGCCGCAGTTGGCGCCGCAGAGGGCGATGGTCTCATACTCAGGACCCTCGCCGCGGACCTCCTCGCCGCTCGAAGGTCGTGGCGTGGAAGTTGCGGCAGCCGATCGCGCACTGGTAGCAGGCGCGCTTCTTGGTGCGGATCTTCTGGAACGACTCGGAGTTGATCTTCGCGGCGCCCTCGAAGGAGCCCGCCGACCAGTTGCGGGTCGGGAAGGCGCCGCCGCCATTGATGACGTCGACCAGCACCGGCGTGCCCTCTTCGTGCGCCCAGAGGTTGTCTTCGGTGAGGATGTACTCCTCGTGCATCTTGTAGATGAGGTCGAGGAACGCCTTCGCGTCGCCCACGGGGACCGAGCCGGTGCCACGCACGACCACGGCCTTGAGGTTCTTGTCGCCCATGAGGGCGCCGTGACCGCCACGGCCGGCCTTGTGGTACTGGTCGGTCGAGATGCAGGCCCAGGGGATCTTCGCCTCGCCGGCGGGGCCGATGGAGAGCGTCTTGGCGTCGGGGTCGACGTCCTTGCGCATGGCCTCCTCGACCGCGGAGGTCTTCATGCCCACGTACTTGTCGGCCGGGCGGAACTCGACGACGTCGTCCTTGATGACGACGACCGTCGGCTTCGCCGCCTTGCCCGTGATGATGACCGCGTCGTAGCCCGCGAACTTGAGCTCGGGCGCGAACGAGCCGCCGACGTAGCTGTCGGTGTAGATGCCGGTCGTCGGGCTCTTGCATCCGACCACGAGGCGCGACGCCGTGGTCACGCCGGTGCCCGCGAACGGCCCCGTCATCAGGATGATGGGGTTCTCGGGCGCCCACGGGTCGACCTTCGCCGGCACCTCCTGCCACATGTAGCGCAGCAGCAGACCCTTGCCGCCGATGTACTGCTCGGCCCACTCCATGTTCAGCGGCTCGACGGCCGTCGTGTCGGCGCTCAGGTCGACCCTGAGCACGTTGCCCTTGTAGAAGTCCAAGGCGTCCTCCCGGGAGACTCGCTGACTCGTGCCCCGCGATGCTGCGTGGTTGACGGGGGATAGGCGACTGCCATTCTAGCCAGTGGCCGGTGGCGGGAGCAACTGACGACGCGTGAGACCGGGCTCGGACGGGTGTCCGAAAAGGCCAGCAAACGGCGGGCGCTCCGCAAATGCGATACGGGCGTCGGAGCGGCCCGCTGGCGGCGCCGGTGGGGGGCGGAGGGCACCGCCCTCCGCCCCCCACCGGGTGACTAGTCCTCGTAGATCGCCCAGAGCTTGCGCACGGGCTTCAGGCTGCGCCAGAAGCCGCTGCTGCCCTTCGGCGTGTCGAGGATGTCGCCCGGGCCGGCGTGCACCACGGTGCCGTCGTCGAGCTCGATCTCGACCTCGCCCTCGAGGATCAGCGCGACCTCGTGGTACGGACGCGTGAACGGCCGGCGCTGCAGGTCCCGCTGCCAGTAGCCGACGTGGAACTTGCCGTCGGGCGAGCCGGCGGCGGTGAACTCACCGCCCGGCGGGTCGGTCTCCTCGGGGTTGCGCGCGGCCTCGCTCCAGACCACGTCGTCCGGACCGATGACCCTGATCTGCGGGCTGGTCTCGTCGCTCATGCTGCACCTCCGTGGTTCACAGGATGCCGAAACGCTCGGGCTTCAGCAGGGCCAGGTCGACGGACGGTTCCAGCCCGTCGGCGACTTCGGCCACCAGCTTGCCGGTCACGGGACCGTACATGATGCCGTTCATGTTGTGGCCCGTCGCCACCACGAGATTGTCGTAGGCTGCCGCTCGCCCGACGATCGGCAGCCCGTCGGGCGTCATCGGGCGCAGCCCGCGCCAGAGCGCGGTCGGCGCCGCCGTCTCGACCCCGGCGAAGTAGCGGCCTGCGCCGCGGCGGATGGCCCCGACGCGGTTCGTGAGCACGCGGTCGTTGATGCCCGAGAGCTCCAGCGTGCCGGCGAACCGCAGACCGTCGCCGAACGGCGTCACGCAGGCGTGGCCCTCGGGCAGGTAGAGGGCGAGATCGGCCGGCACGCCCTCGGGGCGCGGCACGGTGACGCTGTAACCCTTCGCCGGCTGGAGGGGAAGCGACACGCCGAGGCCGCGCGCGAGCCGCCCGGACCAGACGCCTGCCGCGAGGACCACCGTCTCGGCCCGCAGCATGCCGTGCGTCGTCATGACACCGGTGACGCAGCGGCCGGCGCGCGTGAAGCCGAGCGCTTCTGTCGCGGTCAGCACGGTCGCACCCAGGTCCTCCGCCGCACGGGCCAGCCCCCGGGTGAGCTTGAGCGGGTCGACGTGGCCGTCCTCGGCGGTGAAGACGCCACCGGTCACGTCGGGTAGCGCCGCCGGCACGCACGCGTGCACGGCCGCCGAATCCCAGACCTCGGCCTCGACCCCGAACGACTCCTTCATCGGGGCGGCGCCGGCCGCAGCCGCGTCGAGCGCCGCCTGGGTGAGGTACAGGCTGAGGATCCCGGTGTGCTTGTAGTCGGCGTCGACCACGCCCGACTCACAGACCTCCTCGAACGCCTTCAGCCCCTCGACGCCGAGGGCGCGCAGCACCGGCATCCCGCGCCGCATGCGGCTCTCGCGGGAGGCCGCGACGAACCCCAGCAGCCAGCGCGCGAGCGCCGGGCTGGGCCGCGGCCTGATGTACAGGGGGCTCGAGCTGTCGAGCAGCCATTTCACCCCTTGGCCGAGCACTCCCGGGGAGGGCAGTGGGTACGGGTCGCTCGGCATCACGAGACCGGCGTTGGCGTAGCTGCTGGCGCCCACTGGGCAGACCGCCTCGTCGCGCTCGATGAGCGTGACCTCCCTGCCGGCACGCGCCAGGTAGTAGGCGCACGAGGCGCCGATGATGCCCCCGCCGATCACCAGGACATCGACTTCTCTCTCAGACATGGGCATCCGCCTCCTTCTGCGCCGGACCGGCGTGCTCACGCGCCACAGTCGAGCACGGTCCGGATCGCGCGTCCGGCCATGAGGTCCTCGAAGGCCTGCTGCGCTTCGCCCAGCGGCCGGTGTCCGGTGATGAGCTCGTCGATCATCAGGCGGCCGCTCATGTAGAGGTCGACGAGCCGGGGGAAGTCGACGCTCGGCCGCATGCTGCCGTAGTTGGAGCCGATGATGCGCTGCTCGTAGCAGCTCAGGAGGAGCGCGTCGTAGGAGGGCCGCGTGCCGGCCTTGGGCTGGCCGACGACGACCACAGTGCCGCCGAAGGCGAGCATCGCCGCGGCCTGCTCGCAGGTGTCGGCGAGACCGATGCACTCGAAGACGTAGTCGACCCCGCCGCCGCTGAGCTCGCGCACGGCGGCGACGGGGTCGTCGGTCGTCGAGTCGACGACGTCGGTGGCGCCGAAGGTGCGCGCCGCCTCGAGCTTCGCCGCGACGACGTCGACGGCGACGATCCGCGTCGCCGCCGAGAGCCGGGCCGCCTGGATCGCCGAGAGGCCGACGGCGCCGCAGCCGATGACCGCCACCGTCGATCCCCACTCCATCTTCGCCGTGTTGACGACGGCGCCGAAGCCGGTGGCCACGGCGCAGCCGACGATCGAGACCTTCTCGAGCGGGGCGTCGTCTCTGATCGTGATCGCCCCGGCGGCGGGGACCACCGCCTCCTCGGCGAACACCGCCGAGGAGAGGTAGTGGTAGACCGGTGAGCCGTCGGCGCGGGCGAGACGCGTGGTGCCGTCGAACATCATGTCGGTGCCCACGGCGTTCATCGCCGTCTCGCAGAGCTGGGGCTTGCCGGAGACGCAGAAGCGGCACTCGCGGCAGGAGGGCATCCAGGAGAGGATGACGTGGTCGCCGACGGCCGGCGATGAGACCCCGGGGCCGACCTCGGTGACGACACCGGCGCCCTCGTGACCGAGGACCAGCGGCGTCTTGTGGTGCCAGTCGCCCTTGAAGACGTGCAGGTCCGAGTGGCAGACGCCGGCGCCGACGAGCTTGACGCGGACCTCGCCGGCCTTCGGCGCCGCCAGTGTCAGCTCCTCGACCTCGAGCGGCTGCCCGGGCCCGTTGAACACGACTGCGCGCATCTCTCGGCCTCCGTTCATCGTGCGGACCGTGGCGGCCGACTCATGACCACCCGGTCGGCCCGCGGGGGCGTGCGAGGAGAGGCCTGCGGCCCCCGGCTGCGCGCGGCCGCGCTCGCGCCGGGGCGGGCCCCTTCAGTCAGCCGGCCGTCACGCCGGCGTGACGACGTCCTCCGACGGCGTGGCGTCGGCCCCGTCATGCGACCCGCTGTCGGTCACGACGACGCTGTGGCCGACGGCCCAGCTCACCGTCACCTCAGGACCGACGACGGCGTCGACGCCCTCAGTGCCCGCCTGCACCCGGACCACCGCCGTCGCCCCGCCGTCGAGATCCACGACGTACTTGCGGTCAGACCCCAGGTAGATGAGCTCGCGAAGGCGCCCGGACAGCCGCGCGACCGCCGCGTCGTCGGCGGCGGGCCCGTCGCCGGCTCCACCCTGCCGGATGCTCATGCGCTCCGGCCTGATGACGACGGCCGCACTGTCGCCCGAGGAGAGCCCGACCCTCTCGCCGGCGCGTGCCGGTACACGCACGGCAGGGCCTTCGGCACGCGCGATGCACGGGTACGGCTCCGACTGCAGCGTGCCGCGATAGATGTTCGAGTCGCCAACGAAGTCGGCGACGAAGCGTGAGACCGGCCGCTCGTAGAGGTCCTCGCCGCTGCCGATCTGCTCGATGCGGCCCTCGTTGTAGATCGCGATGCGGTCGCTCATCACCAGTGACTCCTCCTGGTCGTGCGTCACGTACACGACGGTCACGGCGAGCTGGCGGCTGATGCGGATGACCTCGAGCTGCAGCGCCTCGCGGAGCTTCTTGTCGAGGGCTCCCAGAGGCTCGTCCATGAGGAGCAGCTGGGGGTTGAAGCTGAACGATCGCGCCAGGGCGACGCGCTGCTGCTGGCCGCCGGAGAGCTGCTTCGGGTAGCGGTCCCCGAGCTGCTCGAGGCGCACGAGACGAAGGGCCTCGCGGACCCGCTCCTTCATCTGCGCCTTGGGAACACGCCTCATCGAGAGCGGGAAACCGACGTTCTCGGCGGCCGTCATGTGCGGGAAGAGGGCGTAGTTCTGGAAGACCATGCCGATGTCGCGCTTGTAAGGCTGGACCTTCGTCAGGTCGCGGCCGTCGAGCACCACCGTGCCGACGTCGGGCTTGATGAACCCGCCGATGATACGCAGGGTCGTGGTCTTGCCCGAACCCGACGGGCCGAGCAGAGTGACGAACTCACCGGGGGCGACGTCCAGCGAGACGTCGTCGACGGCCCGCAGGTCGCCGTAGAGCTTGGTCACGTCGTGCAGCGACAGGGCGCCCTTGGTCGGGGCGGTACGTTCTTCGTTCGACATCTGCGCCACGGATCTCACTTCCCTCGTTTGCCAAGGTTCCGAGCCAGCAGCGCACCGGCCAGGAGCACGATCGTCAACGCCGTCAGCATGCCCGCGAGGGCGGCGATCGTCGGATCGATCTGGCTGCGCACCACACTCCACATCACGACCGGCAGCGTCCGCACGAAGCGGACTGGACAAGAAGATCGAGACGACCACCTCGTCCCACGACTCGATGAAGGCGAAGAGCGCCCCCGCGATCGACGCCGGGCATGATCAGCGGGAGGGTGATCTTGAAGAACGTCCGGAACGGGCCGGCACCCAGGTTCTGCGCCGCCATCTCCAGGTTGCGGTCCAGCGTCTGGAGACTCGCGGCCACGTTGACCACGACGAGGGGGATCCCCAGGGCGGCGTGGGCGACGACGAAGCCGAAGAGCGTGCCCTGGATGCGCCAGTCCACGAAGACCAGGTAGGTGCCCACGGCGACGATGACGATGGGCACGATCATCGGGCTCAGGATCAGCGCGGTCACGGCACTCTTGAAGGGGAAGCGCCCGCGCATGAGCCCGAGCGCGGTGAGCGTGCCGAGCACGGTGGCGGTAAGGGTCGCGAGGAGCGCGACCTGGGTGCTGGTCCAGAGGGCGTCCGTCCACTGCGGGCTCTCGAAGAAGTTGCGGTACCACTGCAGGCTCAAGTCGGGCGGCGGGAAGCGCAGCGAGCTGAGCGACGAGAACGACATGATGATGACGAGGACCGTGGGGAGGATGAGGAAGATGGCGATCAGCACGACCACGGAGATGAGCAGCGGGTGCGGTCGGCGATTCATTGGCCGATCTCCACGCCCAGCACGTCACCGAGCCGGACCACGCGGGTGCCGATCCACAGCAACGCCAGGGTCACGAGCAGCAGGACGACCCCCATGGCGCTCCCGACGCCGAACTGGAGCTGGCGGCTGACCATGTCGACGACGAGCACGCTGTACATGGTGTTCGCCGGGCTGCCGAGCAGGGCGGGAGTGATGTAGAAGCCGATCGAGAGCACGAACACGAGCAGGCTCCCCGCGAAGACACCGGGCAGGCTGAGCGGCCAGAAGACCCTGACGAAGGCGCGCCAGGGGCGCGCCCCGAGACTCTCGGCCGCCGGCATGAGATCCGGGTCGATCCGCGTCATGACGGCGTAGATCGGAAAGACCATGAACGGCAGAAGGATGTGGCTCATGCCGATGGTCACGCCGAGGTCGTTGCGCATCAGGCTCAGCGCCTCGTCGATGAGCCCCAGGCGTTGAAGCGCTGAGTTGATGACCCCGCTGTCCTGGAGCAGCACCGTCCACGCGTAGGTGCGCACGAGGATGCTGGACCAGAACGGCAGCAGCACGAGGCCGCCCAGCACGGCCGTCATCCGGAAGCCCGAGCGCAGCATCACGTAGGCGTACGGGTAGGCGAGCAGCAGCGTGGCGACGGTGACGATGGCCGAGGTGCGAAGGGTGGTCCAGAGCACGCGCACGTAGATCTCGTTCTCGACGAAGATCCGGTAGGTCTCGGGGCCAGGGTCGGTGAAGCTCCGGTAGATCATCCCGCCGAGCGGGATCAGGAAGAACGCGGTGAGGAACGCGAGGCCCGGGACGATCGTGACCGCCCAGGCGTTGAAGCGCAGGCGGGCGGGGCGCGCTGCGCGCGCCCCGCCGGCCTTGCCTTCACTCCCCGGCGCCGGCTGCGGCGCGGGCTGGGTTACTGCTGGACCCAATTCTGCCAGTCGGGGTTGAGGGTGCTGTAGTTCTCGCCCCACCAGACGTCGTCGAAGCCGACGGCCGTGTCGACGTACGCCGTGGGAAGTCCTGACGCGATCGCGGGGTCGACCTTCGGGATCGCATTGATGTTGGGAGGCCCGTAGTTGATGAAGTTGCTGATCTCGGCGCTGTTCTCGGCCGAGGTCATCCAGGCGATGAGCTGCATCGCCGCGTCGATGTTCTTGCAGCCTTTGGGGATCATGAGGTAGTCGGCGGTCAGGATGTGCTGGTCCCACATGATCTCGATCGGTGCGCCCTCCTCCTGAGCCTCACTCAGGCGACCGTTCCAGCTCATCCCCATGCTCACTTCACCGTCGGCAAGGAGCTGGGCCGACTGCGCCCCGGTATCCCACCAGACGATCTGGTCCTTGATCGTGTCCAGCTTCCTGTAGGCGCGCTCCATGTCCAGAGGGTAGAGCTCCTCGGGAGCGACGCCGTCAGCCAGCAGGGCGATCTCAGGGAGACCACCGCTCAAGTAGTTGTAGCAGCCCCGCTTGCCGGGGAACTTCTCGAGGTCGAAGAAGTCGGCGAAGCTCGTGGGCACGTTGCCGTTCAGCTTGTCCGGCCGATAGCCGAGGACCACGGAGTAGGCGATGACCGGGACGCGGTAGCCGGTGGTGGCGAAGACGTCCGGCTGGAGCTCATCGAAGGGGATGACGGCCGGGTCGAGCGGCTCGCACAGCTCCTCGAACTCACCGATGGCGAAGTCGTTGCCGACGTCGACCACGTCCCACGTCACGTTGCCCGACTCCACCATCGCCTGGATCTTGGCGTAGTCGGTCGGCTCGTCCTGGATGACCGTGATGTTCGGGTTCGCCGCCATGAACGGATCGATCCAGGCCTGCGTCTGAGCCTCCTGGAAGGTGCCGCCATAGCTGCAGAAGACGATCGTCGCTTCTTCCTGCGCCGCCGTCTCTTCGCCGTCTCCCTCGTCCCCACATCCCGCCACGATGCCCAGAGCCAGCACGAAGGCAAGCACGACTGCGATGGCCCTACCCCAATCACGCATAGCGACTCCCCTTTCTGGTCACACTCGGAGTCGGCAGTTCGGGCCCGCTGGCGCCGCGCCGGCGAGCGACGCGGCTGAGCCGAGACCGATGCCGACTCAAGGTCTACCACTCGGGCCCCGAACGAGGCCGCATGACGTGCACGCCAGCCTGCGTTCGAATGATGCCGAGCACACTACTCACCCGCAGGGACAGACGTCAAGGGTCGTAGGTCAGGCGCGCGCTCGTCCGACGGTCCAGAGGGAGTACTCCTGCCGCAGGCGCTCACGAGCCCGGCGCTGCCCACCTCAGACGCCCTGCGAGCGTCGCGATCGCCACCCCGACCAGCGTGACGGCGGCGCCGATCGCAAGCTTCCAGCTGTAGCGCTCGCCGAGAAACCGCATGCCTCCGAGGATCGCGAAGACGGGCGAGGACGCGATGATCAGCACCGTCAGGACGGAGCCGATCTCGTCGATCAGGAGGTAGTAGGCGACGGCGAAGTAGGCCTCGAGCACGCTGGCGATGAGGACGAAGCGCACGACCAGCCGCCACTCCGGGCGGGTCAGGCGGCGCACGACGACGCGGTGTCGCCGCCAGACGATCGGCAGCAGCATCAGCAGCCCCATCGTCTGGCTCTGCAGCATCATGGTGGCGCTGGCGGCGCCGAGCGACTCTGTGGCCAGTTCGATGAACACGGGCCCCAGACCCCACCCCACCGCGGCCAGCAGCGCGAGCGCGATGACGTCGAAGCGCAGGCGCGCGGCCGACTTCTGCGGCGCCGCCGGATCCGTGGACGGCGGCGCCGTCTCCGCTGGAAGCGGCGGCGCCGGCTCGACGGGGAACGACGCCACCGGTGGCGGCCCCGCCTGCCCGACGTCGGCCAACGGCTCGAGGGCCACGGCGATCGACGACGCGCCCGCACGGGGTTCCATCCAGCGCGAGATGAGCACGACGCCGACGGTCGAGAGGACCAGCCCGCCGATCACGAGGGGCCCCGGGACGGCGTTCAGGAGAATCACGGCGAAGACCGCCGTGAACAGCGGGTCGGTGGCCATGATCGGGGTCACCACGCCAAGGGCGCCGAGACGCAGCACCAGGTAGTACGCGTTGAACGCGATGAGCCAGGTGACGACGGCGGAGGCGGTGATCCAGGCGAACGACGACCACGTCACCCCGAACCCCAGGTCCCAGGCGTCCGTGACCGTGAGGAGGGTGGCGGAGACGCGATGAGGGCGATCGTCGGCACCCGCATGATGAGGTTCAGCGCGAACGGGTCGACGTACTGCAGCGTGCGCTTGTTGACGACGACGGTGAGCCCCCAGGCGGCGGCCGCACCGAACGCCAGCAGGACCCAGACCCAGAACGAGACGTCATTCACGGGACACGACCAAGCGCTGCACGCCCGGCGACGCGGGCAGCCGCGGCGACGCGGACGGTCGCGGCGACGCGGGCAGCCGCGGCGGCAGCGGGTGGCGGACGGGCTGGATCGCGTGGACGCCATGCGACGAGAGCTCCCGGAGCCGCGCGGCGAGGTCAGTGCTCGTCCGGCGGCGTCTCGGGCAGGTCGCGGATACTCTGCGCCGTCGCCCATTTCGCGTAGTTGTCCTGGAGCGCGTCGAGCAGCTCGCTCGTGAAACGCGGCGACATGTTCACCCGGCTGACGACGACGCCGTTGACCTGGTCGTCCTCCTCGCTCTCGTGGTCGAGGCGGACGAAGGTGATCGAGAACTCGTACTCGGAGTGACTGACGTTGGCGAAGTTGGCGTAGACGCCGGCCATCATCTCCGGCGTGGCGTGCAGGTTGATGCGCCGTTCGTTGCGTCCATCGCGCCTCCTCTCCTTCGTTGGCGCCCGCTGCGGGACGGCCGGGCTCAGCCGTCGATCCGGCCGGCCTCAGCCCTCGATCCGGCGCGCGACGGCGGCCGCCATCGCCTGCGTGCCGGCGCTGCCGCCGAGGTCGTAGGTGACCTCCCTGCCCTCGGCGATCACGGCGGCGACGGCCTCCTGCATCCGCGCCGCCGCTTGGTCCTCGCCGAGGTGGTAGAGCATCAGGACGCCGCTGCGCAGCAGCGCCGTCGGGTTCACCTTGTCCTGCCCGGCGTACTTCGGCGCGCTGCCGTGCACGGGCTCGAACACGGCCACCTCGTCGCCGATGTTGGCCCCGGGTGCGACGCCGAGCCCGCCGACGAGGCCGGCGCAGAGGTCGCTCACGATGTCGCCGTAGAGGTTCGGCAGGACGAGGACGTCGTAGAGCTCGGGCTTCTGCACGAGCTGCATGCACATGTTGTCGACGATGCGGTCCTCGAACTCGATGTCGGGGTAGCGCTCGGCGACCTCGCCGGCGACGCGCAAGAAGAGGCCGTCGGTGCACTTCATGATGTTGGCCTTGTGCACGGCGGTGACCTTGCGCCGGCCGTGCCGCCGGGCGTACTCGAAGGCGAAGCGCACGATGCGCTCGCTGCCCTTGCGGGTGATGATCTTGATGCTCTCGGCGGCGTCCTCGCCGACCATGTGCTCGATGCCGGCGTAGAGGTCCTCGGTGTTCTCGCGCACGATCACGAGGTCGACGTCGTCGGTAGCGGCTGCGCACGCCCTCGAGCGACTGCGCCGGCCGCAGGCAGGCGTAGAGGTCGAGCTCCTTGCGCAGCGCCACGTTGACGCTGCGGAAGCCGGTGCCGATCGGGGTCGTGATCGGCCCCTTGATGGCGACGCGGTTGCGGCGCACCGAGGCGAGCACGTGCTCGGGCAGCGGCGTGCCGTAGTGGGCCATCACGTCGAGGCCGGCGTCCTGGCGCTCCCACTCGATCGCCACGCCGGTCGCGGCGATGACCGTCTCGAGCGCCTGGGCGAGCTCGGGGCCGGTGCCGTCGCCGGGGATGAGGGTCACTGTGTGCGCCATGGGCCTCCGCGTGGTCGCTGGGACGGGGACTGTGCCGGCAGGGCTGAACGGCGGGCGGCTCGCCTCACGATCCGGGCAGGGCGAACCCGCCGTGCTTCTTGACGTGGGCGACGAGCCCGCCGTCGCCGAGGATCGTCACCATCACCGCGGGCAGCGGGACGAAGGGCACGACGAGCCCCTTCGTGACGTCGCGCACCTCGCCGGCCGTCAGGTCGACGACGAGCTCGTCGCCCTGCTCGATGCCGCTGGTGTCGCACTGCAGCACCGGCAGGCCGACGTTGATCGCGTTGCGGAAGAAGATGCGCGCGAACGACTGCGCCAGCACCGCACCGACGCCGGCCAGCTTGATGATGCGCGGCGCGTGCTCGCGGCTCGAGCCGAGCCCGAAGTTGCGCCCGCCGACGATGAAGTCGCCGGGGCTCATCGCCGCGGCGAATCCGGGGTCGGCGTCCTCCATCACGTGCTTGGCCAGCTCGGGCAGGTCGGTGCGCAGGTGGAAGAGCCGCCCCGGCGCGATGTGGTCGGTCGAGATGTCGTCGCCGAACGTCCAGGCGCGGCCGCGCGAGCTCGGCCGCAGTCGCCGCCTCAGGCCATCCTGCTCTCGGCGATCGTCGACGCTGGTCATGGCGAGTCCGGGCTCGCGCGCCGTCATCGGGTCGCGCTCGGGGATGGCGAGCACGACGTCCATGCCCTCGACCACCCTGCCGAAGACGGTGTGGCGGTCGTCGAGGTGCGGCGTCGGGCCGTGGGTGATGAAGAACTGCGAGCCGTTGGTGCCGGGGCCGGCGTTGGCCATCGAGAGCACGCCCGGCCCGTCGTGGCGCAGCGTCGGGGTGGAACTCGTCCTCGAAGCGGTAGCCGGGGCCGCCGCGCCCGGTGCCGGTGGGGTCGCCGCCCTGCACCATGAAGCCGGGGATCACGCGGTGGAAGGTGACGCCGTCGTAGAAGCCCTCGCGGGCGAGGAAGACGAAGTTGTTGACGGTCTGCGGGCGCCTTCTCGGCGTAGAGCTCGACGACGATGTCGCCGCGGTCGGTGGCGATGGTCGCCGTGTAGCGCTTGGCGGGGTCGATCACCAGCGCCGGCGGGCGGTCGTAGGACTTGGTCATGCTGGTCTCCTTCCCGGGCGGCGGGGCCGCCTCAGAGCTCGCGCGGGTCGACGATGTGACCGGCGACGGCCTGGCCGCCGCGGTCGCCGGCGAGGCGAGGTAGATGCGGCCCGCGGGGTTGCCCATGCGGCCCTTGAAGTTGCGGTTGGCCGTGCTCACGCAGACCTCACCGTCGGCGAGGATGCCCTCGTGGACGCCGACGCAGGCGCCGCAGCCGGGGTTGGTCACCACGGCGCCGGCGTCGATGAAGACCTCGAGGAGGCCCTCGGCGACGGCCGCGCGGGCGACGGCCTGCGACGCCGGCGTGACGATCAGGCGGGTCGAGGGCGCGCGGCGGCGGCCGTCGAGGACGGCCGCCGCCGCGCGCAGGTCCTCGAGTCGCCCGTTGGTGCAGGTGCCGATGAGCACCTGATCGACGGCGACGTCGCCGAGCTCGGCGGCCGGGGCCGTGTTGTCGACCGTGTGCGGCGCGGCGACGGTCGGCACGACCGCGCGCGGCGTCGAGCTCGACGACGCGCTCGTAGATCGGCGCCGGCGTCGGGCGCGAGCGGGCGCCAGTCGGCCTCGCGCCCGTGCGCCGCGAGGAAGGCGCGCGTCGTCTCGTCGCTGGCGAAGAGGCCGGCCTTGGCGCCGGCCTCGACGGCCATGTTGGCGAGCGTGAGGCGGCCGTGCATCGGCAGCCGCGCCGACGCCCTCGCCGCCGAACTCGAGCGCCTTGTAGGTGGCGCCGTCGGCGCCGAGCCGGCCGATCAGCGTGAGCATCAGGTCCTTGGCCTCGACGCGCTCGCCGAAGCTCGCCGGCGATCTCGACCCTGAAGGTCTCGGGCACGCGCAGCCAGGTCTTGCCGGTGGCCATGCCGACGGCGACGTCGGTCGAGCCCATGCCGGTGGCGAAAGCGCCCAGAGCGCCGGCCGTGCAGGTGTGCGAGTCGGCGCCGATCACGATGTCGCCGGGCTTCGCGTACGACTCGGCCACGCGCTGGTGGCAGACGCCGAGCTCGACGTCGGAGAGCGTCGCGCCCGTCTCGGCGCAGAACTCGCGGATCGTGCGCTGCGCGTTGGAGAGCTCGCTGCGCGGCGCCGGCGCCGCGTGGTCGATGAAGAAGACGCAGGTCGGCGCCCTGCACGCACTCGGCGCCGAGCTCGTCGACCTGCTGGATCGCCAGCGGGCCCGGTGCCGTCCTGGGCGATGGCGACGTCGACGTCGCCGACCACGATCTGGCCGGGCCTCACTTCGTCCAGGCCGGCGTGCGCGGCGAGCAACCTTCTCGGCCAGCGTGAGCGAGCTCACCCGGCGCCCCCGGCCGCCGGCTCGCCGGGCGCCGCCGTTGCCGATCGGCACGGCCTCACCGAGGCGGGTGATGTAGTCGCGGTAGATGTACATGAGCTCCTTCTCGAACAGCGCGCGCTTGAGCTCGACCGCGGTCTTGCGCACCATCTCGAGGATCGCCTCGCAGTCGTCCTGGCTCAGCTCGAGCCCGAACTCCTGGAACTTGCGGTAGATGGTGCGCGTCCCCGAGTGCTTGCCGACGACGATCTGGCGCTCGAGGCCCGACGTCCTCGGGCGAGAAGGCCTCGTAGTTCAGCGGGTTCTTGATGACGCCGTCGGCGTGGATGCCCGACTCGTGGGCGAAGACGTTGGTGCCCACGATCGACTTCCACGCCGGGATGCTGCGCGCCGAGGCGGCGGCCACGTACTCCGACAGCTCGCGGAAGCGGTGCGTCTGAAGACCGACCTCGACCTTGCCGATGTGCTTGAGCGCCATCACGACCTCTTCGAGGGCGGCGTTGCCGGCGCGCTCGCCGAGACCGTTCACGGTGGTGTTGACGTAGGTGGCGCCGGCCTTGATGCCGGCCAGCGCGTTGGCGGTCGCCATGCCGAAGTCGTCGTGGGTGTGCATCTCGATCGTCCTGACGCCCTGCTTCCTGAGGAAGCTGATGACGTTGTAGGTGTCGAACGGGTCGAGGATGCCGAGCGTGTCGCAGAAGCGCAGGCGGTCGGCGCCCTCGTCCTTGGCGGCGAGGCCGAAGCGCAGGAGGAAGTCGAGATCGGCGCGCGAGGCGTCCTCGGCGTTGACCGAGACGTAGAGGCCCTTCTCCTTGGCGAAGGCGACGCACTCGCGGATCTGGTCGAGCACCCACTGGCGCGACTTCTGCAGCTTGTGCTCGATGTGGATGTCGCTGGCCGACATCGAGATCGCCACCGCGTCGACGCCGCAGTCGACCGAGTGCTGCACGTCGGCGACGACGGCGCGGTTCCAGGCGAGGATCGAGGTGTCGAGGCCGAGCTCGACGATCTCCGTGATGACCTTCTTCTCGTCGCCGCCCATCGCCGGGATGCCGACCTCGATCTGGTGGACGCCGACCTCGTCGAGCAGCTTGGCGATGCGCATCTTCTCGTGGTTCGAGAAGACGACGCCCGCCGTCTGCTCGCCGTCGCGCAGGGTCGTGTCGTCGATGAAGACGGGCGGGTCGGCGGCCTGCAGCCGCTCCCTCGGGATCTCGAAGCTGGAGAGGTCGTCCATCACTCTGCACCTGCCGTTTCGCTGGCCCCGAGGCGGCCCCGGGGAGGATGACACCGCTGCCGTGAGGTCGGGTGGAGGGAGACGCCGCGTCGCAGGCGTGCTCCCCGCGGCGCGGGCCGGACGACGATTGTTCCACAGGCTCGACGGACTTGGCAAGGTCGGCACGGGGCGAGCGCGGCGCGCCTTGACCGCGCCGCGCCGCTCGTGTGCAATCGCGGCGTGAGGCGTCACCGGGCCTCGCGCCGCTCCGGCCGACCGGGGCGGCGCGCGGCGGACGACACGGACGGCGCGCCGCCCCCGACGGGCGCGGCGCCCGAAGGGAGCGCGCGATGACGCGATACGAGCCCGTCTACCCGAAGCACACCTGGGCGATCGCCGGCGAGGACGTCCCCGCCTTCGAGCGGGACATGGCGGCGATCTGCGCCGCCGCCGAGGAGCGCGGGGCCGACTTCGCCAGGCTGATCTCCGCGCGTCACGTGGCGACCGACGAGCGGGTCACCCTGAAGTGCAAGATCCCGCCCTGCGAGTGCTACGGGCAGTGCCTCATGGACCCGCCGTTCTCGCCGACCGCCGAGGAGACGGCGAAGGTCGTCGCCAGGTACGAGCACGCGATCCTCACCGAGGTCGCGATGGAGCTGCCGCAGGAGTACTGGGACCTGATCCAGGGCGACCAGCCGCTCTGCCGCCTGCAGTACGACGAGCGCGCCATCGAGTTCGACCGCAGCGTGCAGCAGGCGCTCTGGTCCAGGCTCCACGACGTCGTCATGGAGATCGAGCGCCGGGCGCACAACCTGGGCTACTTCTTCGCCGTGGGCTACGTGGCCTCGACCTGCTACCTCTGCTACCGCCCGGACGACCCGGTCGGCTACTGCGACACGACGCAGCTCTGCAAGCACCCCTACGAGGCGCGGCCCTCGATGGAGGCCGCCGGCATCGACGTGTTCAGCACGTACCACAACGCCGGCCTCAAGCTGAAGATGGGCTCGAGGGAGAAGTTCAGCTGGAGCGGGCTGGTACTCGTGGTCTGAGCGCGCCGCGCGGCGGGCCGATGCGGCCCGACGGCGGCGGGATCGCCGGAGCCGGCGCGATGCGCGGCGGAGCCGCGGGCCCGCGCCGGCGACGCGAGAGCAGTCGCCGGCGCCCGCAGCGATGCGCAGCGAGCGCGCTGCCTCGGTCAGCGACGGGGACTCCTCTTCCCAGTCGCTCACGCGCGCCTGCAGGAGCACCTCGTACCAGAGGTCGCCCACCGGGACCAGCCACGTCTCGCGCCGCCACAGGACGCCGCTCGTGCTCGCGGTCGAGCGAGTACCGCAGCGCCGGGCGCCCGCCGACCGTCGCCGGCACGGGCCCGGCGGAGGCCGCCGCCGCGGCCGGCGGCCAGTCGTCGCCCAGCGTGATCTCGTTCGGCGGGCACTCCGCGCAGACTCCGTCGGGTGGCTCGACGACCGACACGATGAAGCCGTTGAAGTAGAGCGGAAGACCCAGGTACGCGACCACCTCCCACTCTTCCTCGTCCCAGCCCGGGTTGCCGCGCACGAGCCAGCCGTTGCGGAAGACCGTGCCGGTCGGGGCCGGTCCGAGGTCGTCTGACCCCTCGTTGCGGAAGCGGTTCTGGAACTCGAGGCTGATGCCGTACTGCTGGTTCTCCCACTGCGCCGGCTGGCGGTCGCGCAGCCAGACGAAGAGGATCAGCGCGGCGAGGACGACGCCGACGACGATGTACGGGAGGCGACGCCGGCGGCGCCGCTCGGGCGCGTCGCTGAGGCCGTGCGGGTCGACGTCGGGCTGCCGCACGGCCGTCGCCTAGCGGTCGAGCGCCTTGCGCAGCAGCTCGTTGACGAGCTTCGGGTTGGCGCGCCCCTGCGTGGCCTTCATGACCTGGCCGACGAAGAAGCCGAGCACCTGCTGCTTGCCGGCGCGGTACTGCTCGACCTGGGCCGGGTGCTCGGCGACGACCCGCGCCGCCAGGGCCTCGAGCTCGGCCTCGTCGGAGATCTGGCCGAGGCCGTACTTCTCGACCACCTCGCCGCGGCTCGGCCCGGTCCTCGACCATGTGGGCGAAGACCTCCTTGCCGGCGCTGGTCGAGACGGCGCCGCCGGCGACCAGCGCGACGAGCTTCGCCAGCCGCTCGGGGGTCACCGGGCCGTGCCCGGGCTCGAGCCCGGTGGCGTTGAGGTGCGCGAGGTACTCGCCCATCGTCCAGTTGGCGGCGAGCTTGGCGTCGACGCCCTGGGCCACGACCTGCTCGTAGAACTCCGCCAGCGAGCCCTGCGGGCCGAGCACGGCGGCGTCCTGGCGCGAGAGCCCGTACTGGGCCATGAAGCGCTCGACGCGCGCCGCCGGCAGCTCCGGCAGCGCGGCGCGCACCTCTTCGACCCAGGCGGGGTCGATCTCGAGCGGCACCAGGTCGGGCTCGGGGAAGTAGCGGTAGTCGTGGGCCTCCTCCTTCGAGCGCAGCGGAGTGGTGGTCGCCGTCTCGGGGTCGAAGTGGAGGGTCTCCTGCTCGATCCGCCCGCCCGCCTCGAGGATCTCGACCTGGCGCGGCAGCTCGGCCTCGAGCGCCTGCTGGAGGAAGCGGAAGCTGTTCATGTTCTTGAGCTCGGTACGCGTGCCGAGCTCGCTGCTGCCCTCCGGGCGGACGCTGATGTTGGCGTCCCAGCGGATCTGGCCCTCCTCCATGTTGCAGTCGCTGACGCCGAGCTCGACGACCAGGGCGCGCAGCTGCTGGAGGAACTCGCGCGCCGCCGCCGGCGAGCGGGATGTCGGGCTCGGTGACGATCTCGATCAGCGGCGTGCCGCCGCGGTTGAAGTCGACCACCGAGTAGTCGGAGCCCGCGATGCGCCCCGCCTCGCCGCCGGAGTGGACGAGCTTGGCGGCGTCCTCCTCCATGTGCACGCGGTTGATGCGGCAGCGGAGCTTCTCCGTCGCCGACCCAGTACTCGAACCAGCCCTCGACGGCGAGCGGCTCGTCGTACTGGCTGATCTGGTACGCCTTGGGCAGGTCGGGATAGAAGTAGTTCTTGCGGTGGAAGACGTTGCGCGGGCGCACGGTGCAGTGCAGGGCGAGGGCGATGCGCGTCGCGTATTCGACGGCGCGCTGGTTGACGACCGGCAGCGCGCCGGGGTGCGCCAGGCAGACCGGGCAGGTGTGCGTGTTGGGCGGGTCGCCCTTGGTCACGCGCGCAGCCGCAGAACATCTTGGTCTGCGGTGTCGAGCTCGACGTGCATCTCGAGGCCGATGACCGGCTCCCAGGCGCTCACGATGACGCCTCCCCGGGCGCCGCCGTCGCGGCGCCGTCCGCGGCGGCGGGCGCCGCGACGGAGTCCCGGAACGAGGGCGCCGTCTCGAAGCCGAGGGCGCCCTCGAGGGCGTGCGCCGCGTCGAGCAGGCGGTTCTCGCTGAACGCCGGGCCGATGAGCTGGAAGCCGACCGGCATCCCCTCGCTCAGCCCGCAGGGGATCGAGAGCGCCGGCAGGCCGGCGAGGTTCACCGGGATCGTGCAGATGTCGCTCATGTACATCGCCAGCGGGTCGTCGGTGCGCGAGCCGGCGGCGAAGGCCACCGTCGGCGTGGTCGGCGAGACGATCAGGTCGACGCCCTCGAAGGCGCGCGCGAAGTCGCGGCGCACCAGGGTGCGCACCCGCTGCGCGCGCCCGTAGTAGGCGTCGTAGTAGCCGGCCGACAGGGCGTAGGTGCCGATCATGATGCGCCGCTTCACCTCGGCGCCGAAGCCCTCGCCGCGGGTGCGCTCGTACATCTCGAGGAGGTCCTCGGCGCCCTCGGCGCGGTGGCCGTAGCGCACGCCGTCGAAGCGGGCCAGGTTCGCGCTCGCCTCGGCGGGGGCGATGATGTAGTACGCGGGCAGGGCGTACTCGGTGTGCGGCAGGCCGATCTCGACGCAGCGCCCGCCGAGCTCCTCGACCAGGGCGACCGTCTCGTCGAAGCGCGCCCGCACCCCGGGCTCGATGCCGAGGGCGAGGTACTCGCGGGGGATGCCGACGGTCAGGCCGTCGAGGCGGTCGCCCTCGGGCAGCTCGACCTCGAAGGGCAGCTCGACGCTGGTCGCGTCCTGCGGGTCCTTGCCGACGATGTGCCGCAGCAGCAGGGCGCAGTCGTAGACCGAGCGCGTCAGCGGCCCGATCTGGTCGAGCGAGCTGGCGAAGGCGATGAGGCCGTAGCGCGAGACGGCGCCGTAGGTGGGCTTCATGCCGACGATGCCGCAGAGGGCGGCCGGCTGACGGATCGAGCCGCCGGTGTCCGAGCCCAGGGCCCAGAGCGCCTCGCCGGCGGCGACCGCGGCGGCCGAGCCGCCGCTCGAGCCGCCGGGCACGGTGGCGAGGTCCCAGGGGTTGCGCGTCGACCTGCACGCTCGAGTTCTCGGTCGACGACCCCATCGCGAACTCGTCGAGGTTCGTCTTGCCGAGCATCACCACGTGGGCGTCCCAGAGCTTGCGCACCGCGGTGGCGGTGTAGACGGGGGCGTAGTTGTGGAGGATGCGCGAGGCGCAGGTCGTCGTCACGCCCTCGGTGACCATGTTGTCCTTGACCGCCAGGGGCAGGCCCGCCAGGGGGCCACGCATCGCCTGCATCTCGCGGTCGACCTTGGTCGAGTACTTGGCGGCGTTGTCGGCCGTGACCAGGACGTAGGCGCGCACGCGGTCCTCGACGGCGGCGATCTGGTCGAGGTAGACCTTGGTCAGCTCGGCGGCCGAGACCTCGCCGTCGACCAGCAGCCGCTTGGCCTCGCGCGCCCTCAGGCGCAGGGGGTCGAGCACGCCGCTCACCCCATCCTCGGCACGCGGAACGAGTCGTCGGCGACGGCCGGCGCGTTCCTCAGGGCATCGTCCCGGTCGAGGCTCGGCCGCACCTTGTCCGCGCGCTGCACGTTGACGACGTCGAGGACGTGCGCCGTGGGCGGCACCCCGGCGACGTCGAGCTCGGACATCTTGTCGATGTGCTCGAGGATCTTGGCGAGCTCGCCGGTCATGCGCTCGGCCTCGCCGGGCTCGAGCCGCAGGCGAGCGAGGCGGGCCACGTAGCGGACGTCGTCGTCGGTGATCATCGTCGGTCTCCCCTGCCGAAACGGCCGAAAGGGACGGCTATCCTACTCCAGCCCCGGAGGCGGGACAAGAACGGCGGCCAGAGGCTGCGGTGGGCGCGCGGACGAGCAGGCCGGGCGGCGACGCGGGCGCGGCGCCGGTGCGGAGACGGGTGCAGAGAGAAACGGAGCCCGCCGGCCTGTCGGCCGGCGGGCTCCGATCGATCGCCGAGTGCGCATACGCGCGGGCCGGCGCTCAGGTCATTCGACCACCATGACGCGCGACGCCTGCAACCCCTTGTCACCCTCGGTGATCTCGAACTCAACACGCTGACCCTGGGTCAGCGTCTTGTAGCCGTCCATGGCGATCTCCGAGAAGTGGACGAAGAGGTCATCGCCGTCCTCCCGCTCGATGAACCCATAGCCCTTCTCATTGCTGAACCACTTCACGGTCCCCTGCGCCAACGAACTTCCCTCCTCGTACAGAACAGCGTGTCGGCCGCGACGGCGGCCGCCGGCCGCCACATGTCCGGCGGCGGTTACACGAAGCGAAGCGTATACCGCTGCGCGCGCGAATGTAAAATGCCACGCTCGCGCGCACGCCGCGCGGGCACGCGGGAAGCCGTGAGAGGCGGCCTCGGCGCAGCCCCCGCGGACACACCCGAGGCCGGCGAGGCCCGAGACCCACTGACCGGGTGCACGCCCTCGAGTCGGCGCCGCCGGAGGGCTCCTCGGGGCCGCGCCGGCCGCAGCGGCGCGGGCCTTCACCGCGACAGCAGCTCCTCGAGTGAGGCCCTCAGCATGCGCTCCCAGAGGCCGAAGAGGCGCTCGAGGTCGACCCGGTCCGGGTCGAGCGCCTTCTGCAGGGCAAGGCCGTCGGTGACCGCCGACATGAGGTGCGCGTGCTCGTAGAGGCTGGCGCGCACCTCGCCCCCGACGCCGTCCGCCAGGGCACGGACGTAGAGGTCGCGGTACCAGTCGTAGAGCGCCGCGACCCGCGGCCGCAACTCCTCGTCGCGCAGCGCGTGCGGCACGATGGTGAAGAAGTCGCGGAACGAGGCCGTGTCGTCGGCCAGCACGCGGTCGCCGTCGACCAGGGCGTGCACGCGCGCCACCCCGGTCGGCAGCTCGCGCGTCTTCTCGAAAGCATCGACCGTCTGGTCGTGCGCCAGCGAGTCGACGACCGTCGCGACGAACGCCGCCTTGTCGCCGAAGTAGTAGCGCACGGCGTCACGGTAGGCGCCGGCCTCGGCGGCGACGGCCTCGACGGTCAGCGCCTCGAAGCCCCCGCGGGCCAGCACCCGGCGCGCGGCGGCCACGAGCCGGCGGGCCGTCGGCGAGAGGCTGGCGACGGGGTCCTCGACGCTGCGGCGATCGGCTGGCTGGTCGGCGGACGGCACGCCAGAGAGTTCGCGCGCCGCTCCCTGCCTCCTGCCGTCGTCCACGTGCTCCCCCTCGGGCGTTGCGTGCGCGGGTGTGCTGCGATATGCTACCCGCGATTCTCGGTCGGTTGTACGAATTATACCGCAAAACAGGGTATTCGAGAGCCGACGGCCGGCGGACACACCAGGATTGGGGGACTGAATGGACGACCGCACCCGCGACCTCGCCCTGCAGGAGACGCGCAAGGCGCTCGACCTGATGCAGACGCGCGACGTCACGCCCGAGACGCAGGAGGCGGTGATCGCCGACTGCATCGAGAACTTCGACAAGTACGTGAACCCCGGCATCCTGGAGTACCGCAAGTCGGTGTCCACCGACTACGCGGCCGTCGAGTGGCGCGACGAGGGCAACTGCTTCTACGACATCCACGGCAACGAGTTCATCGACTGCCTCGGCGGTTTCGGCATCTACATGCTGGGCCACCGGCACCCCACGGTGAAGGACGCCGTGCAGGCCCAGCTGCAGCACCAGGCCCTGCACTCGCAGGAGCTGCTCGACCCCATGCGCGGCTACGCCAGCAAGCTGCTCGCCATGACCACGCCCGGCAAGCTGCAGTACTCGTTCTTCTGCAACTCGGGGACCGAGGCCAACGAAGGCGCGATGAAGTTGGCCAAGCTCTACTGGAACCACAAGAAGCCCGACCACAAGAACGGCATGATCGCCTGCACGCGCGGCTTCCACGGCAAGTCGATGGGCTCCCTCAGCGTCAGCGGCAAGGGCGAGTTCCGCGACGCCTTCTACCCGCTGCTGCCGGGCGTCCGCTTCGTCCCGTACGGCGACGCCGACGCGCTCGACAAGGAGCTCGCGATCTGCGACATGATCGGCCTCGACATCGCCGGGTTCATCGTCGAGCCCATCCAGGGCGAGGCCGGCGCCATCGTGCCGCCCGACGACTACTTCCCCACGGTGCGCGAGGTCTGCGACAAGTGGGGCGTGCTGCTCATCGTCGACGAGGTGCAGACCGGCATGGGCCGCACGGGCACGCTCTGGGGCATCGAGCACTGGGACTGCCCGCCCGACATCATGACCATGGGCAAGGCCCTCGGCGGCGCCGTCATCCCGGTCGGCAACTTCATGGCCACGCCCGAGGTCTTCGAGGCGATGTTCGAGAACCCGTACATCCACACGACGACCTTCGGCGGCAACCCGATGGCGACGGCGGCCCTCATCGGCGCGCTGCACGCCACCCTCGAGGAGGACATCCCCGGCCAGGCGGCGACCAAGGGCGCCTGGCTGAAGGAGCGCTTCGAGGACATGCAGAAGCGGTACCCCGACGCCCTCGAGGACGTGCGCGGCCTGGGCCTGCTCATCGGGCTCGAGTTCGTCACCCCCGAGTTCGGCTACGCGATGAGCACCGGCCTGTTCGGCGAGGGCGTGCTCGTGGGCGGCACGCTGTTCAACGCGAAGACCTTCCGCATCGAGCCGCCGGCGACGCTCACGCAGGAGCAGATGGAGCAGGTCGTCGAGCGCGTCGAGCGCGTCCTCGTGGCGACCCGCGAGAAGCACCTCAAGGGCGAGCTCACCGAGCCTGCACTGAGCCGGCCGCGACCGCCGCTCGCCCGGCGGCCGGCGGATGGTGGAGCGACGGGGGCCGGCGCCTGTGGCGCCGGCCCCCGTCGCCTTCGCCCGCCGGACGGCAGCGCCCTCGCGCGACCACGCTCGTCCGACGACCACGCCCGCCTGATCGCTGCGGGTGCCGGAGCGCTGCGGGCGCCGGAGCGCTGCGGCGCCTGCCCGGCTACGCCCGTTCCGCGTTGCCGTCGACGAGCAGCGCCTGGCCGGCTACGCCCGTTCCGCGTTGCCGTCGACGAGCAGCGCCTGGCCGGAGATCTTCGCCCCCGCCGCCGAGCAGATGAACATGATCAGCTCGGCGACGTCGTCGGCCGTGACCATGGTGCGCAGGGAGACCGCGGCGACGCGCTCGGCGACGACCTCCTCCTCGCTGAGGCCCCGCGCCTCGGCTTCGAGGGCGATCACCCTGCGGATGCGCTCTCCGTCGACGTCCCCCGGGCAGATCGCGTTCACCCGGATGCCGGACGGGCCGAGCTCCATGGCCAGCGTCTTGGCGAAGCCGATCAGGGCCCACTTGGTGGCGACGTAAGGGCCCCGGTACGGCAGGCCCATGGTCCCCGCGTTCGAGGACATGAGGACGATGGAGCCGCCGCCGGAGCGCTTCAGCGCCGGGACGGCGCGACGCGCGCAGAGGAAGGCGCCGGTGAGGTTGACGTCGAGCGTCCGGCGCCAGCCCTCGACGTCCATGTCTTCGACAGGGCCGACCGGACCGGCGATGCCCGCGTTGCTCACGAGGACGTCGAGGCCGCCGAGCCCGGCGAGCGCCTCCTCGAACAGGCGGTCGACGTCTCCGGGATCGGCGACGTCGGCCCGCGAGGCACCGATCTCCGGGTGCTCCGCGGCGAAGGCGGCGAGCGCCTCGTCGGCGACGTCGCAGACGTGCACCTTCGCCCCGGCCGCAGCGAACCGCTCGGCGACGACGCGGCCGATGCCGCTCGCCGCGGCCGTGACCAGCACCCGCGCCGCGCCGCGCCGCCGCTCGGTGCCGCTGCCCTCGCTGCCGATGCCCTCAGGCGTCCATCGCTGCTCCCTTCGGGGTCGTGGTCGCTCGCCGCCGCCGGCGGCCGCGCGCGGACGAGCCGGGCGTCGAGCGCCAGGGCGGCGTCGGTCGTGACGAGCAGGGGGTTGGCCTCGAGCTCGGCGAACTCGGGGTGCGCCGCGGCGAAGCGCGACAGCGCCGCGGCCGCGCGCGCGGCCGCGGCCAGCGCGAGCGCCGGCCGGCCGCGGGCGCCGGTGAGCAGCGGGGCGCCGCGGAGCTGCCCCAGCAGCTCCGCGGCGCCGGCCTCGCTCGACCGGCGCCAGGGCAAGACGCACGTCCTGCAGGAGTTCGGCGTACAGACCGCCGAGCCCGACCAGCAGGACGGGACCGAAGTGCGGGTCCCAGCGGCAGCCGACGATGAGCTCGACGCCGTCGGCGAGCGGCGCCATACGCTCGACGGCGAACTCCGGCGGCGCCAGCCGAGCGCGCATGTCGCGCAACGCGGCGCGAAGCTCGACGTCGCCGTCGATCCCCAGCGCCACGCCGCCCTCGTCGGACTTGTGCAGCACGCCGAGGGCCTTGAGGACGACCGGGTAGCCGAGGTCGGCGGCGGCGGCCACGGCCTCATCGCCGTCGACGACGCGGCGGGCGCCGGCCAGCTCGAGGCCGGCCGCGACCAGCGCCTCCCGTGCGAGCCAGTAGTCTGCCGCGATCGCCGCCGGGTCGCTTGCGACGCCGGCGTCGGAGGACCCTGCTCCTGCCCCCGCCTCGGTGACGTGACCGGCGAGCGGCGGCGCGACCGGCGGCACCTCGGGCAGACCGTCGTCGAGCCGCCCCTCGCGCTGCCCGGCAAGCCGCACCTCGGCCTCGTGCACGGCCACCAGATGCCGCAGCGCGGTCACCGCGGCGTCGGTCTCGTGGTACACGGGGATGCCGCTCTCGCGCAGTGCGGCCGCGGCAGGGGACCTCGGGTAGGTGCTGCACACGACGACCGGCGTTCCCGAGCGCGCCGCGGCCGCGCCGATCCTCCGTGCGCCGGCGCGCTCCGCCGCGACCTGGTCGGTGAAGTGAGCGAAGCGCGCACCCCAGTAGCCGAGCTGGCCGACGGCGAGCACGGCGTCGACGCCGTCGGCCTCGACGAGCGCGTCGACGACGGCGCCGTACGCCTGAGGCTCGACCGTGCCGATGGCGAAGTCGAACGGGTTCTCGCCCACGCTGGTCGCCAGTGCGGCGCGCACCTCGGCGACGACCTCCGGCGCGAGCGGGCTCACCTCGAGACCGGCCGCCGCCGCGACATCGGCGGCCAAGCCGCCGTGGCCGCCGCCGTCGGAGACGACGGCGAGGCGGCGGCCGCGCGCCCGCCGCCCAGGCAGCAGGCAGACGGCGGCGTCGAAGAGCTCGCCGACGGTCGCCACCCGCACCACCCCGGCGGCGTGACAGGCGGCGTCGAGCACGGCGGCGTCGGGAGCGAGCGAGCCGGTGTGCGAACGCGCCACGCGGGCGCTGGCCGCGCTCCGGCCCGGGCTGAGCAGCACGACGGGGCGGCCCGCGGCGACGAGGTCGCGGGCGGCGCGGGCGAAGGCCCGGCCGTCACCGAGGTCCTCTCCGTACACCGCCACCGCCCGCGTGGACTCGTGGTCGACGAAGGACTCGAGGACCTCGGTGATCGTGAGGTCGGCCTGGTTGCCGAGCGTCACGTAGCGCGAGAAGCCGACGCCCTGCTCGGTCGCCCGCATCGACCATCTCCTCACCAAGACCGCCGCTCTGCGAGACGAAGGCGAGACCGCCGGCCGGCACATCGAGGTAGGCGACCGCCTGCAGGCCGCTCGCCGTGTCGGCGACGCCCATGCAGTTCGGCCCGATCATGACCGCGCCGGCGGCGCGCAGGCGGGCGACGGCGGCGCGCTCGCGCGCCTTGCCGCCGGCGCCGGTCTCGCCGAGCCCGGCGAGGATCCCGACGAGGGCGCGCGCACCGACGGCGAGCGCGTCGTCGAGCGCCGCCTCGAAGGCCTGCGCCGGCACGGCGAGGATGACCATGTCCGGCGCTTCGGGCAGCTCGCGCAGCGAGCGGTACGACTCGCGCCCCTGTACCTGGCCGCCGCGGTGGTTGACGAAGAACAGGCGGCGACGGTCGTCGCCGCGCGCCAGGCGCGCGGCCACGTCGCCGCCCCACTTCGACGCGTCGCTCGAGGCGCCGACGACGGCGATCGACCGGGGGTCGAAGAGCGGCGTGAGGTCGCGGCGCGACGGCGGTGACCGGAGCGCTCATCGCGCGTCTCCCGCGGCCCGGACGCCGCGCACCGCGGGGCGCGGGCTCGCCCCCGAGACGCGTGTGGCGCGGGGCGCCCGCCGACGGCGTCGCCCCGCGCCACAGCCTGTCGAGAAGGCCGTCATGCGGCCTCGCTCACCAGTCCGAGAAGCCCTGGTTGTACCAGATCTTGTCGGCGCCCTTCTTGGCGCGCTTGTTCCAGCCCTTGGTCTTGGGCTCCTCGTCGATGCGCGCCCGCACCTGGTCGGCCACCTGCTTGACCTTGGCCTTCTGGTCGTCGCTCAGCACGTCCACCGTGTCGACGTGCGTCTTCACGCGGTCGAGGTTGGTCGTGCCCGTGTACCAGAAGCCCCAGTCGTCGGCGAAGCGCCGGGCGACGTAGCCGACGTTGACCTTCTTCTCGTCGTCCTCGCCGAAGTCGGCCACCGTGAACAGGTACTCGATGTCCTTGAGGTCCTTGTCGTTGATCTCCCAGATCTGCAGCTTCTGCAGCAGGATGTCGGCCTGCGAGACGCTGTAGGGATCGAGGTCGAGACGGCCCTCGTAGTCGACCTCGTGACAGTAGTTGAGCTTGTCGAAGAACACGTCGATCATCGGCACGGCGCCGCCGAAGTAGATGTGGCGGGTCTTGCCCGAGACCATCATCGTGTGCAGGTCGGCCTCGTAGCCCATGCTCCTTCATGAAGTCGATCATCTTCTTGCGCGTCTTGCCGTACGACGGCGTAGTCGATGTCGGTGAAGTAGCGGTCGCCGAGACGCTCGAGCTTGGCGTACAGCTCGACCTGCTCCGGGAAGTAGTAGTGCAGGGCGAGCGGGCCCATCACACGCAGGTTGATGCCGCGCTGCTGCCCCTCCACCGCCAGGCGCTTGCCCTCTTCGAGGAAGACCTCGGGCTTCGGGTACTGGTCGAGTGGGATGTCCTTCGGGAGGATGAACTCCTTCGCCATCTATCGACCCCCTTTCAGGCTGAGTTGTGGCACGGTCGTGGCACGACGGGGAGACGGCTCACCCGGAGGTGAACACGTAGTCCTTCACCTTCTTCTTGTCAAGCATGATGAGGACGCCCTTGAGGATGCCCTCGGAGTACTCGCTGCCCGGGTTGATGAGCAGCGTGCGCTTGGCCTTCTGGGCGCCGCGCGACTCGTGGATGTGCCCGTGCAGGCCGAGCAGGGGCTGGAACTCCTCGATCGCCTTCTTGGCGCCGAGCGACCCGGCGTGGATCTTCTCGTCGGCGGCCATCGTGAGGTTCTCGTCGAGCTTCGGACAGAGGTCGAGCGAGTACCCGTGCGGCGGCACGTGGAAGTTGAAGATCGCGGTCTCGAAGTTCTTCACCAGGCCGCAGAGCTCGTAGAGGTGCTTCTCGAGGTCCTCCTCGCTCATCTCGCGCGGGGTGTCCCACGGCGTCGGGTTGGAGGCCGAGCTGGTGATCATCTCGTGACCGTGGAGGTCGACGAGACGACGGTCGCACGGGTGCACGAGCTTGGCCGCGTCGATCATGTCGTCGATCACGAACCAGTCGTCGTTGCCCGGCGCCATGTACATCTGGAAGGGCTTGCCTTCGAGGCGCTCGTCGGCGAGGTCGAGCCACTCCTGCACGCGGTCGAGCACGAGACGCTTGAAGAGGGCGTCGATCTTGGCGGGGTCGGCGCGGGTCTCGTCGAACTCTTCGCGGGTCTGGTGCACCCAGTAGTAGCCCGCGTTCTCGGTGGTCTTCTTGATCGCCGCGAGCTCCTCCTGCCCGCTGATCTCGCGGTACTGCCCCATCAGGGTGCACTCCCACTGCTCGCTCCCCTTGGCGACGAGCGGCACGAGGACCTTGCCCGTCAGGTCGCCGAGCAGGATGGCGACGTCGACCCCGTAGATCGGCAGGGCGTTGAGGAACTTGCGATAGCAGACGTTCGACCCGTGGATATCGGTGACGAAGAACAGCTTGATCATTGACACTCTCCAGAACGCGCGGGGAGCGGGAGCGTCGCTCCCGCTCCCCGCATAGGGGTGTTACCTACTCACTCAGGCGGCAGCTCGCCGTAGGTCATCGACACGTCGACGCCGACGCTCTTGCTGCGCCAGCTCCAGAAGAAGTACCAGGCGATGCCGATGATCCAGGTCACGACGATCAGACCGATCGTGCTGCTCGTGAAGCCCTCCAGCCGCTTGGCCGGGTCGGGCATGAAGAAGAAGTAGTAGGCCAGGATGCCCAGGTAGACCATGTTGACGAGCGCCCCGATCGTGATGACCGGGATGCCGGCGAGCTTCCAGTTGCGGTAGGGCGAGGCCTCCCAGATGCCCTTCGACTTCTTCACGTACGGGAAGAGCAGGGCGGCGATGGCCGTCACGCCGAAGACCGAGAAGATCTCCATCGCCGTGACGGCGAGGCCCTGCATGGTGTCGTTCTGCCAGAAGATGTAGAGGGCGATGCCGATCTGGCCGAGGATCAGGCAGAGGACGTGGTTCTTGACCGGGCTCGCGAAGCGCGGGTTGATGTCGGTGAACCACTTCGGTCCCATGCGGTCCATGCCCCACGCGAAGATGATGCGCGGGAAGGCCAGGTACGAGAGCGCGACCCACCACAGGTCGAAGGCGAGGAACGAGAGCACCGCGATGAAGAGCAGCAGCTTGTTCTGGTTCACCATCGCCAGCAGGCCGAGGAAGTGCGTCGACCAGGGCACGGTGTAGCCGTCGATCTCGGGCGCGTTGTTGTCGAAGTACTGCGTCGCCGAGAAGAAGTCGAACGGCACCATGTTGTAGAGGGCGACGGCCGCCCAGAGCATGAAGGCTCCGGGCACGAGGATCGCGAACAGGTTCGACAGGATGATGGTCTTGTCGGGGCGCTTCACCTCGCCGGCGATGAAGGTGATGCAGTAGCTGTAGGCGAAGAGCCACGAGCCGGCGACCATCACGCCGAGAGTGTCGGACCAGTTCCACGTGCTCGGCATGGCCCCGCCGGCGTCGGCCTCGATCGCCGCCTGGAAGGCGTCGAAATCGAGCGAGCCGTACTGGGCGGCGATCGCGTTCCAGCCCTCCTTGAACTCGGTCTGGTTGTACATCGAGATCGCGGCGAGCAGCACGATGCAGCCGCCGATGCCGAAGATCATGACGACCTTCTGGATACGGGCGAACCATTTGATGCCGAACACCACGAAGAGGAAGGCGATGACGTTGGCGATGGACGCGATGACGAACGTGCCCCACGAGTACGAGAGACCGATGACCGTGTCGGCCTCGGCGTCGTAGGCCCAGCTCCAGTCCATGAACTGGGAGAGCATCACGAACCCGGGGTCGGCCAGCCACGGGCGCCAGCACGTAGATCCACATGATCCACACGAAGGCGTTGCCGAAACTCTCGCCGATGCCGACGATCGGGTGGATGATGCGCGAGTTGTAGATGTACTCGCCGCCGGAGCGCGGCATCGAGCCGCCGAGGATGCCCCAGACGAGCGGGAACCCGATGCCGGCGAGGACCACCGAGACGATGGTCGCCCAGATCAGGTTACCGCCGAGATAGATGCCGACGCCGAGGCTGGTCATGACCCAGATCGAGGGCGTGAGCCCCTGGTTCATGAAGCCGACGCCGAATGCGTCCCACATCGAGAGACCCCGGACCAGGCCGCTCGCTTTGCGGGCAAAGGCTAGCTCTTCGGCCACAATTCCCCCTTCTTCGCTTCTACGTCACGCCGGCCGGCGCCTGTGCGTCCGGGCCGGCGGTGTGACTGGGACGTCAACCGGAAGACCGATGGTTCAGCCTGTCGCCCTCCCTTCTTCGGGGGCCTCGACGGGAACGTGCCACTCGTACACGTCCTTGAGCTTCCACGGCACCATGTAGGTCTTGGTGCGGGTGACCCCGGGGATCTTGCCGATGACCTCGTTGACGAAGCGCAGGAGCTCTTCGGTGTCCCGGGCGTACACCTGAAGGCTCAGATCGCCCTCGCCCACGGAGCCGGCCACGTAGCTCACGGTGTCGAACTCGACGAGCTGGGCGGCGACGTCCTGGAGCTTGCCTGGCGCCACGTCGACCAGTACGTCGCCGATGACGCTGAAGCCGACGGACTGCGGGTTGACGATGGCGCTGATGCGGATGACCCCGGAGCGGATCAGGCGCTCGATGCGGTAGCGCACGGCGCGCTCGGAGACGTGACCGATGCGGCGCGTGATCTCGGCCGAGGAGATGCGCCCGTCCTCGAGCAGCAGCGAGACGATCTTGCGGTCGATGGTATCGAGACTGAACGGCACCCAGACCCCCCGGTCTTCGCCGACCCCCGATGACGCGTTATTACGACACCCGACAGCGCGCGAAGTCAAGCCATACGGGGCTCGGAATTGGTCGGAATCGGCAAAGATGACCGTCTTCCGTGTCGCGAAACGACGTCGTAGGCCGCCGCAGTGACCGAGGCGGCAAAAGGGCGGGGCGGCCGTCGGCCGCCCCGCCCGTCAAGCTTGAAGAGTGCCCCGGATCACTCCGGCGGCAGCTCCCCGTAGGTCATCGACACGTCGACGCCCACCCGCTTGCTGCGGGCGGCCCAGACGAAGTACCAGATGATGCCGATCACCCAGACGACGGCGTACAGGATCCACGAGTCGCGGTTCGAGTCGCGCATCTCCTCGGTCATGATGAGGAAGTAGAACAGGATGCCGAGGTAGGCGAGCGAGACGAGGGCGCCCCACGAGACGAGCGGCACGCCGAGGAACTTCCAGCTCTTGTACGGCGAGGAGTCCCAGATGCCCTTGGAGCGCTTCACGTAGGGGAAGATGAGCGCCGCTATCGTCGTGACACCCCACACGGAGACGATCTCCATGCCGGTCACGGTCAGGCCCTGCATGTACTCGCCGATCCAGAACGTGTACAGCGCGATCGCGGCCTGGCAGAGCACGAAGCAGAGGATGTAGTTCTTGACCGGCGACGCCCAGCGCGGGCTGATGTCGGTGAACCACTTCGGGCCCATGCGGTCCATGCCCCAGGCGAAGATGATACGCGGGAAGGCGAGGTACGACAGCGCCACGTACCAGAAGCAGAAGAGCATGAACGACCCGCCCGCCGCCAGGGCGATGAACCAGTTGGAGTGGGCGATGTAGGCGAGGCTCATGTAGCTCGGCAGGAACGGCAGGTTGTAGCCGTCGAGCCCGCCGTTGTTGTCGATCCATGCCGTGGCTGAGATGAACTCGAAGTCCATGACCCGGTACATCGCGAGCGACGTCCAGATCATGAGCAGCGCCGGCACGAGGACGGCGACGAAGTTGGCGGCGATCAGGGTCTTGTCGGGCCGCTTCACCTCGCCCGCCACGAACACGCAGAAGTAGGCGTAGGCGAAGAGCCACGAGCCGGCCACCATCACGCCCAGGGTGCCGTAGAGCGTCGAGCTCGTCGGCACCGCCTCGCCGATGGCCGCGGAGACCGCGGGCACCACCTCGGCGTAGGTGAGGGAGTCGTACTCGGCGGCGAACGAGTCCCAACTCTCGACGATGCTCGCCTTGCTCGTGAAGGTGAGCGCGCCGGTGACGACCGCCGCGCCGCCGAGGGCGAAGATCATGACGCCCTTCTGGATCAGGGCGAAGATCTTGACCCCGAAGACCATAGTGAGGAAGGCGATGATGTTGGTGATCGTCGCCACGATGAAGACGCCCCACTCATAAGAGAACAGCCCAAAGAATTCGCCGCTGTCGATGTTGTAGAGCCAGTTCCAACCCTGGTACTCCGCGATGATCACGAGACCGGGGTCGGCGACCCACGGCGCCAGGACGTAGACCCAGAAGATCATCACGAAGGCGTTGCCGAAGCTCTCCGCGATGGCCACGACCGGGTGGATGATGCGCGAGTTGTAGATGTACTCGCCTCCCGACCGCGGCATGCTGCCCGAGAGGATGCCCCACACCAGCGGGAATCCGAAGCCGACCATGACCAGCGAGATGACCGTCGCCCAGAAGAGGTTACCGGTCAGATAGGTCCCCAGCCCCCAGGTGATCATCGTCCAGATGCTCGGTGTGATGCCCTGGTTCATGAAGCCGACGGCGAACGCGTCGGTCATCGACAGGCCGCGGACAAGGCCGCTCGCCTTGCGGGCGAACGCGAGTTCTTCCGCCATCCTGTGCCTCCTTTCGCAGTACATTCCGCCGCCCGCGAGCGGGCGGCTCCCCCCCAGTCGCTCGTTTTCCGGTGCCACCTCCCCCACTCGTGCCGGCAGTGCCGCTCCCTGAGGAAGCGCGCCCATCCTACAGCTTCGCGGGCCGGCGCAAGCGACAATCTGCTTCGAATAGCGTCAAACCAGGAGAGAATGCGGCGCGATATCGCAGCTGCGAGCGCGGAGCCGCTTGGAGAAGCGACCTCGGGCTCCTGCCGGCGACCGCAAGCTAACCGGCTGGCTTACCATATTCGCAGGCCTCGAGCACTCGCTCGTGAACCCGCAGGCCGTGCCGCGGCCGCCGGGTGGGATCACGATGTGCGAGATCCGCAGGCTCGCCGCAGGCCAGTCCGACACGCTGCGGCTGGAGCGGCCGTTGAGAACGGCGCCAGCGACGGCGGAGCGAACGCCGTGGGCGAGGCCGACCCTGGAGCGGGCAAGGCCGAGCCGCCCGGCTCTGGGCCGCCGGGACGGAGCCCGGCGGCCCCGCCGGCGCGATTCTCAGCCGCCGCCTTCGGCGCGCAGGGCGGCGGCGATCTGCTCGGGGCCGCTGACCACCTTGACGGCGTCGAAACGGCAGGCGGCGCGGCACGAGTCGCAGCGTACGCAGAGCGACTGGTCGATACGGTGCGCCTGCTTCTTGTCGCCCGTGACCGCGCCGACGGGGCACTTCTTCGCGCACAGCGTGCAGCCGGTGCACAGATCGGGGTCGATCGAGAAAACGATGAGCGCGTCGCAGGCGCAGGCCGGGCAGCGGTGCTCGTCGATGTGGGCGACGTACTCGTCCCTGAAGTAGCGGATCGTCGTGAGGACGGGGTTCGGCGCGGTCTGACCGAGGCCGCACAGGCTCGTCTTCTTGATCGTCGTGGCCAGCTTCTCGAGGCGCTCGATGTCGCCGTCCTCACCCTCGCCGGCGGTGATGCGCTCGAGGATCTCGAGCATACGCTTGGTGCCGAGCCGGCAGGGGACACACTTGCCGCAGCTCTCCCTCTGGGTGAAGTGGAGGAAGTAGCGCGCCAGGTCGACCATGCAGGTGCTCTCGTCGGCGACCACCATGCCGCCGGAGCCCATGATCGCCCCCGTGGCGGCGAGACTCTCGTAGTCGACCGGGGTGTCGAGAAGTGCCGCCGGCACGCAGCCGCCGGAGGGGCCGCCGAGCTGGACCGCCTTGAAGGCCTTGCCGTCCTTGACCCCGCCGCCCACGTCGAAGATCACGTGGCGCAGGGTGGAGCCCATCGGCACCTCGACGAGGCCGCCGTTGACGATCTTGCCGGCGAGGCTGAAGGCCTTGGTGCCCTTGCACGTCTCCGAGCCCACGGCGGCGTAGGCAGCGGCTCCGTTGGCGATGATCCACGGCACGTTGGCGAAGGTCTCGACGTTGTTGATGTTGGTCGGTTTGCCCCGGAGGCCGCGCACGGCGGGGAACGGCGGGCGCGTGCGCGGCATGCCGCGGCGGCCTTCGATCGAGGCGATGAGCGCCGTCTCCTCGCCGCAGACGAAGGCGCCCGCCCCCTCCTTGATCTTGAGGTGGAAGCTCCAGCCCGAGCCGAAGAGGTCGTCGCCGAGGAGGCCGCGCCCCTCGGCCGCGGCGATCGCGAGGCGCAGGCGCCGGACCGCCAGCGGGTACTCGGCGCGCACGTAGATGTACCCCTCGCGCGCGCCGATGGCGTACGCGGCGATGAGCATGCCCTCGATCACGGCGTGCGGGTCGCCGTCCATGATCGAGGCGTCCATGAAGGCGCCGGGGTCGCCCTCGTCGCCGTTGCAGATGACGTACTTCACGTCGCCCGGGGACTGGCGGGCGAACTTCCACTTCATCCCCGTCGGGAACCCCGCGCCACCGCGGCCGCGCAGGCCCGAGGCGAGGATCTCCTCGATGATCGCCCCGGGCGTCATCGTCGTGAGCGCCTTGCGCGCGGCCTCGTAGCCGCCCCGCGCGAGGAACTCGTCGAGGCTCTCCGGGTCGATGACGCCGACGTCGCGCAGGGCGATGCGCCGCTGCTGCCGGTAGAACGGGATGTCGTGGGCACAGTGCACGCGCTCGCCGGTGACGGGGTCGACGTAGAGGAGCTTCTCGACCGCCGTGCCGCCCACGAGGTGCTCCTCGACGACGCGCTTCACGTCGCGCAGCTTGAGGCGGGGGTAGTAGGTGTCGTCGCCCGACACCACGGCGAGCGGGCCCTGCGAGCAGAGGCCGTGACAACCGCTGACGCGCACGTCGACCCGGTCGTCGAGCCCGGCGGCCGCGACCTCCTCGACGAAGGCGTCGCGGATCTTGAGCGAGCCGGCGAAGACGCAGGCGGTGCCGGCGCAGACGGAGATCCGGCGCCGACCGTTCGCGCCGCCGGCGACCTCGACGCGTACGCCGTCCTTCGGGACGCCGGCGCTCACGACCGTTCACCGCCTTCGGCGGCCGGTTCCGGGGCGCCGCCGGGCCGGTCGACCTCGAGACCCAGCTCGGCGATGAGCTCGTGCACGATAGCGCGTGTCTGGTCGGCGGTCAGGTTGCCGTAGGTGTCGTCGTCGACGCGCATCACCGGCGCCTGCGAGC